>JAIVEQ010000034.1 GCA_023838465.1 Candidatus Thiodiazotropha sp. | reverse complement strand
CACTCAATCGTTTTATGATCGAATTCGAAGACCGATTAAAGGACTTCGTTTAAACAAGGGCAGTTACACAGAATTATTTACAGGCTCTCAATATCGCCTTGATGGCATGGTACTAGGTTTAAGATTTCTCCTTCCGGTCAAAATGACACACGAGAGGGAATCCCTATCCCTATTTACATGCATTCGCGGACAAATCCTATAAACTGTCGGAATGACTTGTTGTGGTTTACAAGGCTTACCCACCCGATCATGGGAAGAGCCAAGATATTCATCATTGGACGTATCGTCACTTAAGTACTCCTTTTCACTAATACCCTCTTGTGTTGAAACGTTATACTATTTCCTTGTTTGCAGGTACAAAATACATGACAGTTTCTGACCATCCTTCGGTATAGTGGCGAAGATACACTCGGTAGTCCGAACATAAAGCGGTAACATACTCAAACGTCTTACGAAAATCAGCTGCTTGATGATAGACAGCTATGGCCAACGAGGGCCTGTCCTCCAATATGTGTTGTCGCGCACCTCTCAAGGCGTGCAGTTCCCATCCTTCAAGATCCATCTTTATAAAGGTGACCTTCTCTTCAACCCGTTCATCCAACGTGGTAACTTGAATTTGACAACTGCCATCCTTATCCACTGCACAGGCAGATCCAGCATCAGCATTGAACGAAAGTATGCCCTTTTGGTCGGAGAGGCCCTCACCAATGAATGTAATATCACCAAAACGCTGCAGACGGGAGTGGGCTTTGGCAAGATTCTTTGCTGACGGTTCAAATAGGTACACATGCTTGTATCGTGGATAACGTTTACAGATTTGTTCTGTTGTGTCGCCATCATATCCACCTGCATCTACAAAAACATCACCTTCAGACAGGCCAAGAAACGTTTCGAAATACTGATCCTGTGGTCTTACTGAATATAACTGCATTGATCGATAGTCACCGGTCAGACGGAAATACAGTAAGTCATCAAGTGTACGACGCGATTCATCATCGGCGAAGGCTTCTGACATGTTTATCCAAGCGGACAGGTTGTTCGTTACTTCTTCACGTGTTAGGCGGACAAACTCTGGAATCCGAAAGCGTCCCGGCAGATAGCTGCATAAGTCAGCTAGAGGTATAGTAATAGCTGTTTCAAGGTCTTCCAGTCGGCGGCCAGCACTAACTGGTCCTGTGCACATTGAGCAATTAACGATTATTGCATTACCAGGCACCTCTTCTGTTTTTAACACAGGCTTCCCGTTCCACTCTACCCCTGTTTCAGCGAAATCATCAATGACACTGTCTATCTCTATCGTTTGCATTACCGCTGTAGAATGTTCGTTTCTGCCTAGTAAATAACGTCTACCTATAGCGCTATCTGAGACGAACTCATCGATTGTTTCGTGACGTTGCTGAGGAGCACAATTCCACTCATCTAAGACTTTTTCAACCGATAACATATTTACTCACTTTCTGGTGCGGGCATCTTCGCTTGGTGTGCCCCGTACAGCCGTCCACTCGCGTATACTGATCGATCTCACCATCGCTTCAAGCATATTCATACCCTCCAATGCCAGCTCGGCGCTGAACACCTCATCTGACTGCCATTGGCCAGTCATCTTGTACTCTCGAACGTTGTTTGCTATGTCCGTATACAGATTGGCAAATGCCTCAACAAACCCTGCGGGGTGTCCGACTTTAAAACGAGAGTAGCGAGTCAATCCAGCTACTTCTGAATCGACACCGCGATCCAAGATCTGCCTATGTCCATCGGCATAAGACAGAAGCAGTTCCTCAGGGTTGGCCTGAAGCCATTCTGCCGAGGCATCACTTCCGTATATACGTATTCGCAATCCATTTCGATGGCCAAGGGCTGACTTGCTGAACCACATCTGTCCCAAGATGCTTTCGGAATACCGACATAGACAGGTCACGTTATCAATAACATTGAACCAGCCACATGTGGATTGGTCAGCAACGACTTCAAGTGGGTGTTGATCAGTCAAGTAGTGGATCAAGTGATGCAAGTGGACAGTCAGGTCTAAATGGATAGTAGGAACATCGCCATCATGGAGTCGCCATTCCTGTGGATGTGGTTTATTCCCTTTGGCGTCGACCCTCCGATATCCTTCCTGAGGCATCTCTGCCTGAAAATGGAGAATCTTGCCTAGCACGCCGCTTCGTATAAGAGCCCGCAGTTCGCGCACCATAGGATAACCGGAGTAGTTATAGGTGATGGCAAGAAAACCATTCTGGGCATTACGAGCCTCCAGGATCAACTGGATCTCGGTACTGGTTGTCGCGAGGGCCTTTTCGCATATCACGTGCATGCCTTGTGTTAGGCATTCCGAAACAATTTGATAATGAGAGGGTGTTGGCGTAAGGATAGTGATAGCGTCCAGATGGTTCTTTTCTTTCGCTAGCATATCCGCCCAATTATCATACACGCGGTTATCTGATACTCCATATGCTTTGGCTGTATCCTGGTTTATCTGGGGATCTTGACTAAAAGCGCCAGCGACTAGTTTCCATCGGTTGTCCATACTGCAAGCTGAAAAATGGGCATAGCCGACAGCAGAGTCTAGGGCTCCACCAATGAATCCTAAGGCAAGGGGTGAAGAAGGCATTCTCGACTCCTCAAGTCACTCTCAACTGACTGAATACAGGTTTCCGTCTAGAATATCCTGATAGAGTCTCTTTTGCTCGTCAAATGACGATGACCGAAAGAAAAAAATCCCAGCTCTGCCGTCAGGGCTAGGGTCAATGTAGTCTCCCGATGTGGCAAGGGGTACAAATAATTGAATATCGACTGGAACAGAGAATTGGAATCCCCAAAGGGGTGTTCCTGCCTTCGATGTGACGGTATGACGTGTGATTCTCTCTATGAGATTGCTGTCCCTCTGAGGATGCGGGACTTCACCAACGAATGGAGCTACATAGTTTGCCGCATAGGGGTAGCCTGTAGAAAACTCTATCAGTAGAGAATAGATATCTCCCGGACAGCGCCTGGTCATCTCTATGATCCAGTAGCGATTTCCACGGGCAATGAACTGGGTATGCACCAAGCCGGTAGATAGTGCTAATGAAGACATTAGCCGGTGTATGTCCTTCCGTATTGATTTAAGTATTTCTTGAGAAAACCCATCAACTACCCGGCTTGTATCAACAGTGAAGGGATTGATCGTGCAGTCCTCCTGCACAATGAAGTCTGCAACCACATCTCCATCCCCGATAAAAGCTGAGTGGCTGAACAGTTGTCCCGTGATGTACTCCTCAATAATCACCTCCCCGGTCTTGGAGGTTTTACGCGCATCATTGAAAGCTTTGCTAAGTTCACTGGGTGTCGCTCTATACAGTACCGTCATGCCTCGTCCGCTAAATGAGTCCACAGGCTTTACAATAACAGCCTCAACTTCAGAAGCCTGCTCTAGCGATAGAACGTGTGGTACAGGCAATCCTATGTCGCTGGCGACTTCTCGGAATGCACTCTTGATGTTGATGGCCGACGTATTGGCTGGAGTGTCGATACCGGGGAAACGATCATGATTGATCTCTGCACAGACCTTATAGGAGAGATCCGTGCAGCCGGGCACAAGGTAATCAAAGCCCTTTTCATCCACAAAGGTAGCAAGGCGTTCAACATCTGAATAATCAAGTTGCACGTAATTTGATGCCAGTTTAGCCAATGTCTCTGTTGGTTTCCCCCCGACCACCCACACTTCATGTCCCATATCCTGTAATGCATGATAGATAGGGACAGCAGCGCGGTTTATATCAACCAGAAGGGTTCGCTTCATAATATGACTGTGCCTACCCTGAAGCTGCTGCATTCCTGACTATGTTCGCAATTCGCTCTACCATCTCCGGATCGAGACTGGCATAAAGAGGAAGACAAATTACTTGATCTGCTGCAGCAACGGCATGAGGAAGGCGGTCTGGAGACGAGGAGGGTAATCCTCGGTAGTAGGCTAATTGACTGATTAGCGGGTAGAAGTAACGTCGTCCATGAATGGACTCTTCTTTTAAAATTTCGTAAAGCTGGTCTCTACTCTTTCCGTAGGCAAGTTCCTGCACAAAGATTGGGCAATAGGCACCATTTGGTGTGCTGCCATCAATGGCGTCAAGTATTCGGATTCCTGGAATATCAGTAAGCTGTTCCTTGTATATCTGCGCCAGGCGAACACGTTTTTCAATTGCTTCATCAACATATTTCAGCTGAAGCAGGCCAAGGGCTGCCTGTACTTCGTTCATCTTTCCATTGCTTCCGGGCGCAACAATTGTGTTCTCATCGGCAAACCCAAAATTCTTGAGATAGTCAACTCGCTTCTTTAACTTCTCATCATGGGTCACAAGAGCTCCACCCTCGATAGTATTGAATACCTTTGTTGCGTGGAAACTAACCATTGAAAGGTCACCGAAGCTGCAGAGAGAAGCACCATTCAGCTTAGCCCCAAACGCGTGTGCGGCATCGTAAATAACCTTGAGGCCATAGTTGTCGGCAATGCGCTGAATTTTATCGATGCTACAAGGCATGCCATACACATGAACAGGTATAATACAGGTGGTCTTTGGGGTTATGAGTGACTCGATTTTCTCGGGATCTATGTTGCAGGTATCCTGATCAATATCACAAAAGACAGGCGTGCAGTGATTCCAATAGATCGCATGTGTTGTGGCAGGAAAGGTGTAGGGTGATGTAATGACTTCACCGGAAATCTTCAGCGCCTGCAGCCCCACCTGGAGGGCCGTCATGCCGTTGCAGAACAAAGAAATATAGGGTACACCCAAGTACTCAGCTAACGCGGTCTCAAACTCCTGGTGGAATGGGCCGTTATTGGTGAGTTGCTTGCTCGACCATATTTGCTCTAATGATGTGACAAACTCATCAAGTGGAGGGAGAGAGGGCTGGGTGACGTAGGTTTCGCTCACGACTTGTATTCCACTGGTTGGGGGAATCGCATTGGAAGAACGACATGCACTTTCTGAGTCAGTCCGCTTTTAAAAACACTACTACTTCTTCAATGCGAATCATAGCATGCACAATTTAGAACTTACACTCTGTGTAAATGTTATCCGGCAATCAAGTCATTCGAGCGAAGACTGGTGCTGAGTAGTCTATGTAAATCACTATTCTTAGGGTCGTTAACTACCCTTGATTCTGATTTTCACACAAAGTGCGCCAACCTGACATCAAGGCAGATTCAATATTTTCAGTAATCCGTTTAAAATCCATCAGGGAAGAGTTTTCTATTTCCGTACGTAGGTTTTTACGGTTGGAAATAAGTGAATCTACATCATGAGCCAGTGATAAAGCTATATCGATATACTCATCAAAGTCATTGGCAACCCAATGCTGCCTGTTAATGGCAGACAGGATTCTATTTGAGGCATTAGATGTACAGGATCTGCCGGTGCGGGAAACAAGGGGAAGTCCCATGAGTAATGAATGATAAGAGGTGCTCTCGCCATGGCAAGGATAGGCGTCCAAGGCAATGTCTACCTCATTGTGTGATGCCAGAAATTCTTCAATGGGCAGTCTGGGTTGTAGTATCAAACGCGATTTTTCAACATCAAACTGAGCGAAAATACCGTATAAATAGTCTTTCATGAATGAATTCATATAGTCATCAGTCATCAGTTTTATCATTGAACCAGGGAGAGAATGCAGTAGCTTGGCCCAGACCCCCATGAGATTTTTATCTATTTTCCTCAATCCGTTAAATGAACCAAACGTGATATAGCCGTTTTTTATACAAGGCGGCGCAGAGATTGGTGGTAGATCAATCAGCGGGTCAAAGAAAGCGCTGTTTTCAATGGGTAGAATTTTTTCAGATGAGTATTCGTTGAGATGACATTTTTCTGCGGTGTATTGGTCCCTCACTGCGTAATCCATGCAATCTAAGCCGGTCGACATCGGCAGCCCCATCAAAGAAACCTGCATGGGAGCTGGCTTGTTCAAAAAGGCCGTTAAACGATTGCCTGCTGTGTTGTTTGATAAATCAATTAGAATGTCGATATTATCGGAGCGAATCTTGTTTTCTAGCTGTTTATCCTTTAAAAGGATGCAGTTACACCACGTATCTGATAGTGCATTGAATGAGTCGGTCATCTGGTCGTGAATAGTATTGTTGTAATATAAGTACACAGAGAACTTATCTCTGTTTAGATTTCTTAGAATAGGTAAGAAATAGTGGGATATGGCGTGTTCGCGGAAGTCGGCAGAAACAAAACCGAGCTTGATTTTTCGGTCGGCCTGGCAGTTTATTTTTCCGTCATATTTTATTTTTGAATGCGCATTGAGTGATTTCGTGATTTTCTGTATTTCAGGATAGATTACAGTTTCATCATCTATCGAGAACAATAGTTGCGTAAGATAATTCTGTTTTGCGATGGCATTCTCAGGTGCCATTTCGACCGATTTTTTGCAACAGGCTAAGGCCTCCTCCTGACGGCCCTGGTGGGATAGAGCAAGGCCAAGATTGACATAGACTTCGACAGTTTCATAATCATGCGTTAAGCAGTAGTCCAATGTCTGAATGGCTTCTTCATATCTGCCTTGATCATTATAGAGTTTGCTGAGCGCCACGTAAGCTACATATGCATTGGGGTTGTTTGTGATGGTTCGTGCAAAGTAGATCTCGGCATTTGTGAAGTCTTTTGAGATGTTGGCATGGTAGCTACCAATCATGTAGTACATGAGGTTCTCAGTGCATCCTGACCTTTCCGCAAGATCGTATGATTTCTTGGCGTCTAGGAACTGGCCGACTTTTTGGAGTGCTACTCCACACAAGAAAAAGATGCAAGGTTCGGTGTTACCACCTGAAGTGGCTTTCTTGAGATGGTTGATGGCTTCTTCGATACGATCTTGACGTATCAGGCAATCGCCAAGCAGATATTGTGCCCTAGTATCACTTGGGTCTTTTTTCAGCGCCCTCGAAAGCAACTTGTACGCTTCAGCCAGTTTACCCTGATTGAGTTTTTTATTCGCTCTGGATAGGTTGTTTGACATATCAATCCATTTGTTCAGTTTTACGGGAAAAGATCGACTCAGATTTTGGCGTTGAGCCAAACTGGCGCACTGATAGCAACATAGGTGGAGTCATCAACTCTTGAACGGGTTTGTTCACCTGAAGTGAGCGTATTTCTTATCAAGGCCAAGCGTTTGGAAACGCAGTCAATGAATAATCTGGAGTACCGCTTAACCCAATATCAATTCAATCACCACCTTGCTGCCAAAATAGGCCAGCATCAGCACCACGAAACCCGACAGAGTCCAGATCAGGGCCTTCTGTCCCCGCCAGCCAAAACGATAGCGGCCCCATAGCAGCGTGCCGAATACAACCCAGGCAATGATCGAGAGTACCGTCTTGTGGGCAAGATGCTGCTCAAACATATTCTCCAGGAAGGCGAAACCTGAGAGTAGTGCCAGGCTCAACAATACAAAGCCTACGGCGATCATCTCAAACAGTAGACTTTCCATGGTCTGAAGGGGCGGCAGGGCGCGAATGAATCCCCCGGGATGGCGCTGTCGCAGGTGGTGGTCCTGGATGGCCAGTAATACAGCCTGCACGCTGGCCAGCGTAAAGAGGCTGTAGGCAAGCATGGAAACCAGGATGTGAATGGTTAATCCGCTGGAGAGCTGATCGGTCAGGAAATGAACAGTCTGATAGCGGCTCTCAAGAAAAATTGCGATCGCTGCAATCGGCATGATAACGATTCCCAGATTCTCTACCGGCTTACTGAGGCTGGAGATCAGTAAAAGCAAGGTGATGGTCCAGGCGATCAGGGACAGGGCATTGAATATCCCCATGTTGATACCGGAGGCAGAAAGCAAGTTCTGATAATGTGGGATAGCATGTAGCACCACACCGATGAAACCCAAACCAAGCCCCAGTACGCGTGGCAGTTTTGAGCCTTCCTGATTGCGGAACAGTCGTAGCGTAATGACCAGACCGGCAGCAAGATAGGCGGCGATGGCGAGTATGGCGATCAAGACCCTATATATCCTATAGACTGAAGTGAATCAGTCGCGATGTTCGCATATTTCCTGGTGACAGTGAAAGAGATAGCGCGGATTTCCCTCGGGCTGGTATATAATCAGTAGTCTCAAACAACAACTCTCCGGGTAAACCATGTTCGATAATCTGACACAACGACTGGGCAAGGTCCTCACCAATCTACGAGGTCAGGGGCGCCTGACAGACGATAATATCAAGGAGACGATGCGGGAAGTGCGGATGGCGCTGCTGGAGGCGGATGTTGCCCTACCGGTTGTCCGTGAGTTTGTTGAGCAGGTCAAGCAGAAGGCGACGGGTGAGGAGGTCATGAAGAGCCTCACGCCAGGACAGACCCTGATCAAAATTGTTAATGACGAGCTGGTTCAGGTCATGGGTGAGGCCAACGAAGCCCTTGATTTGAGTGCGCAGCCGCCAGCAGTAATTTTAATGGCGGGTTTACAGGGCTCGGGTAAGACCACCAGTGTAGCCAAGCTCTCCCGTTGGCTACAGCAGAATGGAAAAAAGAAGATCAGTGTGGTCAGTTGTGACGTCTACCGGCCTGCCGCCATTGATCAGCTACAGACCCTGGCGAAGGATGTTAACGCTGATTTTATTTCCAGTAGCGGCGATGAGAAGCCAGTAGCAATCGCAACACGCGCACTCAAAGAGGCGAATAAGCATTTTGCCGATGTGTTGATTGTGGATACTGCCGGACGGCTTCATATCGATGGCGCGATGATGGATGAAATTAAACAGCTTCATCAGACGCTCAACCCGGTCGAAACCCTTTTTGTGGTCGACAGCATGACAGGACAGGATGCGGCGAATACCGCAAAAGCCTTTAATGATGCCCTGCCACTGACCGGTATCATTCTCACCAAGGCCGATGGTGATGCCCGTGGTGGTGCGGCACTTTCGATACGTCAGATTACCGGCAAACCGATTAAATTCATCGGTGTAGGGGAGAAAGTCGATGCCCTGGAAGCGTTTCATCCTGATCGAATAGCCTCACGCATTCTGGGTATGGGCGATGTGCTCTCTCTGGTAGAGGAGGTTAGTCGCAAGGTTGATCAGGAGAAGGCTGCCAAGCTTGCGAAAAAGCTGCAAAAGGGAAAAGGCTTCGATCTTGAGGATTTTAAGGAGCAGATGCTGCAAATGGCCAATATGGGCGGTATGAGTGGCCTTTTGGACAAGCTGCCTGGGATGGGTGAGATACCCGATCATGTGAAAAATCAGGTGAATGACAAGCAGATAGGGCAGATAATCGCCATCATCAACTCGATGACGCCCCACGAGCGCTCCTTTCCGGCTGTGATTAAGGGTTCCCGTAAAAGACGCATCGCGACTGGATCAGGGACCCAGGTTCAGGACGTGAATAAACTGCTCAAGCAGTTTATGCAGATGCAGAAAATGATGAAAAAGATGAAAGGCGGTGGTATGAAAAAGATGATGCGCGGTATGGCAGGGCGCTTCCCAGGTGGTGGAATGCCGGGGGGAGGGCTTCCTTTTTAATTTTTAATGATGAATCTTGAATGTTGAATTTCAGCGCTCATTTTGTTCGCAACCCTTTGTTTTAATATAAAAAAGTTGTGTGTGAGGCGTGAGCGATCTATTCAAAATTCATATTTCACAACTCAAAATTAATCCCTAGTCGGATCATCTCATTCAAAAACAACACGTCGATCTTTATTAGGGCTTCACATCAGGTCAAAGTTAGTTATAATACGCCGTTTCCCGCCGGACAGGTTTCGGTGTGTTTGCGAATTTCTAAGGATACACAATGGTAACCATACGCCTCTCAAGAACTGGCGCGAAAAAGCGGCCTTTCTTCCACATCGTGGTCACTGACAGCCGCAATGCGCGTGACGGTCGTTACATCGAACGCCTTGGCTTCTTCAATCCCGGCGCTGTCGGTGGTGAAGAGGAGCTGCGTATCAATCAGGAGCGTGTGCAGCACTGGGTTTCAAAGGGCGCGCAGCCGAGTGATCGCGTTACGACTTTGCTGAAGCAGGCGGCTAAACAGGCAGCCTGATTCTATCAGCCACTCTCGTCCCGGGTGAGAACCCCTTAGACGGACTGAGAAGATGTCACATGATGAGTTGATTATAATGGGCCGGGTTTCTGGCCTGTTTGGTATCAGGGGTTGGCTTAAGATCTATTCCCATACCTCACCGAGAGATGGAATAGTTGACTACAAGACCTGGTATCTTAAGCAAGGTGGTAACTGGAAGCAGTACAAGCTGACAGCAGGCCACAGTCAGGGCAAAGGGGTCGTCGCCCAGTTGGATGGAATTAGCGATCGTGACCAGGCAGCTGAACTGGTTGATTGTGAAATTGCCATCCAGCGTACGCAGTTACCCGAGCTTGAACCTGATGAGTATTACTGGACCGATCTGCAGGGACTGCGGGTTGTGAATATCGAAGGGGTGGAACTGGGAGTCGTCTCCCATCTCTTTGAGACCGGGGCCAACGATGTGATGGTGGTCAAGGGTGAGCGTGAACGACTGATCCCCTATACTACGGGAGAGGCAGTTCAGAGTGTGGATCTGGATGCCGGAATACTGTTGGTAGACTGGGATCCTGAGTTCTGATGCGTTTCGATGTTGTCACCCTGATGCCCGCCATGTTCGATGCTCTGACTAAAGAGGGTGTTGTCGCAAAAGCGATTAACCGCCAGATTGCACAGATAGGGCTTTGGAATCCGCGCGACTATACAACGGATCTGCATCGCACGGTGGATGACCGACCCTATGGTGGTGGACCTGGCATGGTCATGAAATATCAGCCGCTGCAGCAGGCCATCGAGTCAGCGCAGGCTGTATCGCCTCAGGCGAAAGTGGTCTATCTCAGTCCACAAGGAAGAAGATTTGATCAGCACCAGGCGAAGGCTGTTGCTGCCGGTCGACAGTCGCTGCTGCTAATCGCAGGTCGATACGAAGGTGTTGATGAGCGCATTATTCAGCGCTATGTGGATGAAGAGTGGTCAATCGGTGACTACGTACTCAGTGGTGGTGAACTTGCCGCCATGGTGGTTTTGGATGCGGTGATACGGTTACTCCCTGGCGCTCTGGGTGATGCCGATTCCGCGCAACAGGATTCTTTTATGGATGGGTTGCTGGATTGTCCGCACTATACCCGTCCGGATGAGATCGACGGACTGTCGGTACCGTCTGTACTGCAGGGTGGTAACCACGACGCCATACGGCGCTGGCGCTTGCAACAGGCTTTAATGCGTACTAATAGAAGACGTCCCGATCTGTTACAGGGCCGTCATATGACGGTGGAAGAAGAGAAGTTTTTAGCAGAAATCATTGCTGCGTCGGGAGACGCGGAGCAGACACAGGAGCAATAGACCATGAGCAATATCATCGCAGAACTTGATGCTGAGCAGATGAGCCGTGAGGTTCCCGACTTTGGCCCAGGTGATACCGTAGTTGTTCAGGTTAGGGTTAGAGAAGGTGAGCGTGAGCGTTTACAGGCCTTCGAGGGCATCGTCATCGCCAAGCGTAACCGTGGCCTCAATTCAGCCTTTACAGTACGTAAGATCTCTCACGGTGAGGGTGTCGAACGTGTCTTTCAGACCTACAGCCCGACTGTGGCTTCGGTTAAGGTGACTCGTCGTGGTGACGTACGACGCGCCAAACTCTACTATCTGCGTGGTCGCACCGGTAAGGCGGCACGTATCAAAGAGAAGATCTAAACCTCAGCTTTTTCAGATGCTGTGAAAAAGCCGCTCTGTCGAAAGGCTGAGCGGCTTTTCTGGTTTATGGGTTGATGCCTTCAGCCACAAAATGCTGTAAACAAACCACCTAGGGGCTGGCCCACCTCCACCCTATAATTCAATCACTACTTGCTTAATACTGCTGTCTTCCGGTGATGTGGAGATATGAAAGTAGAGTGACTTCATCAGATCAAGCATCTTGAAATTATTACTCAAGACCTCGCCCTCCATTTTCTCCAGGCCGCGATCACGAGCGACTTCCATGAGCTGATGCATCAGCCTGTGACCGATACCCTGACGCTGCCATTGATCAGAAACAACCAGTGCAAATTCGCAACTCTTTTTGTCGGGATTGGTCACGTAGCGAACAACACCCAACTCTATTTCATGGTTGCCATCTTCCGTTACCGCAATTAACGCCATTTCGTTGTGATAATCGATTTGGGTGAAGCGAGTGAGCATCTCTGGTGTCAGCTCCTGAACGGAACTCATAAAACGGAAGTACTTAGCTTCGTCTGAGAGCTGGCGGGTAAAGTGCTGCTCCAGATCGGCATCTTCCGGACGAATAGGGCGTACCACGATATTGGTGCCGTTGGGTAACTGGGAGTGGCTGACAAGACTGACCGGATAGGGGTGGATTGCCAGATGGTGATAGGGGTCGGTAGAGGGGCGAGGAAAATCGACCCGGATGCGTGCATCCACTGCCACGGCGCCTTCGTCATCAACGATCAGGGGGTTGATATCCATCTCTTGAATCCAGGGTAGTTCACAAGCCATGCTTGAAACACGCAGTAGGACTTCTATGAGAGCATCCCGGTTGGCAGGTGGCATATGGCGAAACTGAGTCAGCATCTTCGCCGCTTTGGTACGATTGATCAGGTCACTTGCAAGGCTTCGATTGAGGGGAGGCAGGGCAATTGCAGAGTCGCCCATCACCTCTACAGTGGTGCCGCCACTACCGAAACTGATAACAGGGCCAAACACTGGATCGCGCACGATACCGATCAGTAACTCCCGGCCATTGGGACTCTGGTACATCTGTTCAACGGTGACCCCTTCGACGGTAGCCTCCGGGCGTGTCTCCTTGACCTGCTCAATGAGATCCCGATAGGTGCTACGCACTACCTGGGCACTACTAATGTTAAGTCGAATGCCGCCAGCATCGGATTTGTGGGAAATATCCGGTGAGTAGATCTTCATTGCTACGGGGAAGCCAATGGACTCAGCCAGAATCAAGGCCTCATTGGCAGAGCGGGCGATACCATTGCGCACCGCATTGATACGGAATGCGCCGAGTATGGCGAAGGATTCGGGTTCGGTCAGTACTTTGCGTTGTTCCGCAAGGGCACTTTCAATGATCAGACGTGCTCCTTCGGCATCCGGTTTAACGTGTCGGCGAGATGTCTTGGCCGGTGTCTGCAACAGTAAGCGTTGGTTTTTCTGATAAGAAGAGAGATAAGAGAAGGCATCAACTGCGTTTTCCAGGGTTCGGAAGCTGGGAAGCTTTGCGTCTTTAAAAAGCTTGCGGGCATTCCTAATCTGCTTTCCTCCCATCCAACTGGTGAGAATGGGTTTTTTATGTTGATCCGCGAGTTCGATGAGGACCTTGGCAACCTCATCCGGTTCGGTCATTGCCTGGGGTGTCAGAATGACAATTGTGCCATCCACGCCTGGGTCATTGAGACAGATATCGACAGCAGCACGATAGCGTTCCGGTGGAGCCTCACCAATGATATCCACAGGGTTACCGTGGGACCAGACTTCCGGCAGGGCTTTGTTTAGGGCTTTGATCGTATCATCACTAAACTTGGCTAATTCGATATTCAGGTCTGAGGCACGGTCTGCTGCCATGACACCAGGGCCTCCGCCGTTGGTGATGATGGCCAGTCTGTCGCCATAAACACGGTAGCGGGAGGAGAGTGCCTTGGCGGCGGAAAAGAGTTGAGATATTGTCTCTACCCGCAATACGCCGGAACGAGCAAGTGCAACGGAAAAGGTATCGTCACTACCAACCAGGGCGCCTGTGTGTGACATGGAGGCCTCAGCACCGGCCGCATGCCTTCCGACCTTGAGTACGATGACCGGTTTGATACGTGCTGCCGCCCGTAATCCACTCATGAAACGTCGTGCATCCTTGATGCCTTCCACATAGAGCAGGATGCTGTCTGTCTTGGGATCGGACACCAGGTAATCGAGGTAGTCGCCAAAGTCCAGATCGGCAGCAATGCCCGTCGATATTACTGTGGAAAAACCGATATCGTTTACTTCGGCCCAGTCGAGGATCGCGGTACAGATAGCACCTGATTGAGAAACCAGGGCCAGATTACCTGGAGCGGCGTTGTTGTTGCCGAAAGTGATGTTTATACCTTGATCCGGACGGATCAATCCAAGACAGTTAGGACCAATGAAACGGATCCCAAACTCTTTGGCCACTTCCACAATCCTGTCTTCAAGGCGACGCCCCGCTGGCCCTGATTCACGAAATCCAGCCGAGAGTATGATCATGGTCTTGACGCCATGCTGGCCACACGCTTCAACAATCGCTGGAATGGTTTTCGCAGGCGTAGCAACGACAGCCAGCTCGACGAGTTTACCGGTCGCTTCTATGGTCTTATATGCCTTCTGTCCTTGCACCTTGTCGTGCTTAGGATTGATAGGGAAAACTTCTCCCTTGAAACCAGAAGAAATGAGATTTCTGAAAACCACCTCACCAACAGAGTTTTTCCTTTCGCTTGCGCCGAACATGGCGATACTTTTAGGAGAGAAGAGAGGGGTTAGATAGTGTGATTGCATGATCTCCAGCCTATTGAACTTCGGAAGATATTATGGAGTATGATGTCTGTGAATATCCATTAAGACACTGTGTGAAAACACCGCTAAAGAAGAGTCAGTGTAGACTACTCTGGTTATCGGCGAGATTGGCGGGAAGTTTACTCTTATATAATGACAAATTCTTTACCTAAGCTACGGTTTTTTTGAGATTTATATTGAGTATTATTGGGTTTAATAAATAGCTGTTAATAATGAGGACTGGAGTGTGAAAACTGCCTACATTACCCACCCTGATTGCCTGTTGCATGATACCGGTGTGGGACATCCTGAAAACGCTGCTCGACTACAAGCAATCGATGACCGACTAATGGCGGCGCAGCTGTATGATTTTTTACGTCATTACGATGCACCGGAGGTGACAAGAGAACAGTTACTGCGCTGTCATGATGGTGCCTATCTCGATCAGGTTGAAAAGTTGATGCCGGAGACCGGGCATGCTCATCTCGATCCCGATACAGTGGTCAGTCCAGAGAGTATGCAGGCGGCAAAAAGGGCAGCTGGGGCCGTAGTAAAAGCAGTCGACCTGATCATGAAAGAGGATTTGTTGAATGCATTTTGTTCAGTGCGTCCACCGGGGCATCATGCAGAACGAATGAGAACGATGGGGTTTTGTGTCTATGGCAATGCTTCCATCGGTGCTGCCCATGCGATGGAAGTCTATGGATTGGAGCGAGTCGCTATTCTCGACTTCGATGTCCACCATGGCAATGGCAGCGAAGATATTTTTCGTGACGATAAACGAGCCATTGTCTGTTCTACATTTCAACACCCCTTCTATCCTTATACAGACATTGAAGAGAGTCCTGATCATATTATCTGTGCACCCTTGAAAGCGACGGCAAAGAGTGCTGAATTCAGAGAGGCTGTAACCACACACTGGTTACCGGCTTTAAATCACTTCAAGCCGCAAATGTTTTTTGTCTCTGCTGGATTCGACGCTCACATCGAGGATGACATGTCAGGAGTCAGTCTGACCGAAGCGGACTACCGTTGGGTGACAGAACAGATTCGGGATCTGGCCGACAAATATGCTGAAGGGAGGATCGTTTCTGTGTTGGAAGGGGGGTATGAATCATATGCTCTTGCGCGCAGTGTCGAGACACATATCCGGGTGTTAATGGATCTCCATTAGCGTTCATTTACGGGTAATAAAACAAAATGGTATTCAGCTTCTATTGGCACGATTATGAAACCTGGGGCGCCGATCCACGCCTGGACAGGCCGTCTCAATTTGCCGGTGTGCGCACCGATGCGGACTTAAATCCAATTGGTGACCCCCTGGTTATCTACTGTAAGCCAAGTGACGATATGTTGCCGCAGCCGGAGGCGTGTATGGTAACCGGCATCACGCCTCTAATAGCACTCCAAGAGGGGGTTATTGAAGCGGAATTCATCAAACAGATTCATCATCAGTTTTCCACCCCTGAGACCTGTGGGGCTGGCTACAATAGTATTCGTTTTGACGATGAGGTTACCCGTTATACTTTGTATCGGAATTTTTATGATCCTTATGCAAGGGAGTGGCAAAATGGCTCTTCCCGTTGGGATATCATCGATATGGTTCGGTTGACCCATGCCCTCAGGCCAGAGGGTATCGAATGGCCCCAAAATGACAATGGTGTTACCAGTTTTCGCCTGGAGGCATTGAGCGCCGCCAACGATATCATCCATGAGTCTGCTCACGATGCGCTGTCCGATGTCTATGCCACTATCGGATTGGCACGGTTAATAAAACAGTGTCAGCCGAGACTCTACGACTATCTGTTGATGAGTCGTAACAAAAAGGTCATTGCTGAGCGTCTCAATCTACAGCAACAGCAGGCTGTGCTGCATGTCTCATCTATGTATCCCGCAGCTCAAGGTTGTATAGCGATGGTGATGCCGTTGCTTAGGCATCCAACAAATCCCAATGGAATCATTGTCTATGACTTGGGTTATGACCCTTCACAGTTATTGACGTTGAGTGCCGACGAGATCAATCAAAGATTATTTACGCCAACAGCCGACTTGCCTGAGGGTGTACAACGGATTCCATTGAAGACGGTACACATCAACAAGTGTCCGGTGGTTGTACCGATAAATACATTGACAGCCGAGGCGGCTGAGCGTTGGGCCATTAATGTGCAACAGGGTGAAATGTATCGTCAGCAGTTGCTGACTCAAACTGAGGTTTTCAACAAGATAGAACAGGCACACCAAAAGAGGACTTTCGACCCCATCAGCGATCCTGATCAGGCACTTTACAGTGGAGGCTTTTTTTCCCGGGAGGACAGGCGCCGAATGGATGAGATCATCAGCAGCGATTCTGCAGCACTGGCAGGATTTCCACTGCTGTTCGATGATGCTCGATTACCGGAGATGCTGTATCGCTACAGGGCAAGAAATTGGCCTGACTCATTAACGGCTGAGGAGCAGGAACGCTGGCATGAATTCCGTCATTCGCGGCTACTGGACCCGGATGGTGGAGGAAGCATCACACTGGATGATTACTTAACGACCTTGGACCGTCTGGAGGCTGATCCTCAATTGCCTGTTGAAAAACAGGCATTGATACCTCAGTTACTGGCCTGGGCCGAACAGATTGCACCTGAGTAACTGAACACGAATTTGTATCCATCTGGAAACACACGCTTTTGTAAACCCACGTCATCCCGACGAATGCCCACTACGGCACGGAAAATTTTTTTATCGGCACTCAGTAGGTCGGATTGGCGTTGTTTTGTGGCAGATCTTCCAAGGCATAGGGTGCCGGCAGGCCGCACGACTCAACAATGCGCTATAGGCTCAATCCGCTGTCCATTTTTGTAGCGCATCTATGATCCCTTTAGCCTGATCCCTGCTGGATATATTAAATTTACTTTTCTGCGTATATTCACCACTCCGCTTTTGGTAACGGCGAATGGTGTACTTGTCTGCGCCATACTGCTCCTTGGCCCTATCCCAATCCTGATAACGATAGATGATCGTTGTCCATGCTCCTTTTGATAGTACGACCTTGTCCAGTTCTTTGACGACATCGATGCCGTCTTCTGTGTAGGTTACACTGAGTTCTTCTGGTGTTGATGCCATGATTAAATGTAGTTCCCAAATTGAATGGTGGATATTATTTGTTTAGTGATTTTTCCGTTGCACCGAACTGTCTTAAAATTCTTTCGATATCAGGATTTTTCCGCTCAATGGCCAAGTCCAATGGACCCAGGCCCGCATTATTTACTATATCCAGGCTTGCGCCACGGTTTATTAAATATTTCGCAGCAACACGTTGATCATTGTGTATCGCTGAATGGAGAGGAGTATTGCCATCCTGGTCAGGATTATCTAGGGACGCACCCCTGCGTACCAGGAAATCAATCACATCGCGATCTGCACTGCCCAGTTTTGCAGTTTCATGTAGAGCCGCATTGGGATCAAGCTTTGCGCCACTCTTGAACAGATAGTCAGCGATAATAGTATTACGCGCAATCAGAGATTTGAGGAGTGGCGTATGCCCCTGAGGGTCATTGACCTCCAGCTCAGCACCATTCTTGACAAGGATCTTAGTCATGACCAGGCGGCCCTTCTGTGCAGCCACATGCAACGGAGTCAGTCCTTCCGGTCCCGGCTTATTAATATCTGCATCCCAGTGGATGTTGCGCTCCAGTTGATCGATATCGCCAACCTGCACCGCACGTGTGAGTGTGATGGTCGGTTCACTAGGCTTACTGCAACCTGTCAGTGAAAGCAGGCAGATGAGTGTGATGTGAATATTTTTATTGAGCATAGCCTGGATAGTAAATCGATAGCAGCAAAGGCTGCAAGCTTAGACTTCCAGAGATTGGCCTGATGGGATACACGTGGTAGGGTTTGACGGATATGATTACCAAGCTTCTTCTTACCCTCACAGTTATTGCCATTGCCTGGTTGGTGGTAAAAAATCGACAGCAACGGGTGCTGGATGTCTCCAATGACAAACCGCCTGCCTTGGTGGCTCAGAGGAGGCCGAATATCCTTCTCAGATGGGGAGGGTATGCCTTATTAGCCGTGATGTTGCTCGGTAGCATGCTCTACTTGGCCATGCAGTGGCAGGAGATGATCCGGGTGGTGACGGTCAGGGTAATCGATACCCAGACAGGGAGGAGCGTTAGCTACCAGGCCCGGCGTACCGATGTCGAGGATCGCCACTTTATCACTGTGGATGGCAGGGAGGTCAATGTGGCCAATAGCGAACGTATTGAGCTGGAATCGGCTCCTGCTCGCAATCCATGAAGGTTGCGCAGATCTCCAGGTTTTTGTAAATCTGCCGATATGACACATTAGTGTTAACAGGCTCTAATTACCGAATATTGATCTGTGGTGGTTAAACTCCGTCTCATGTCCTTTTCCCATCAAGTCATCAAACAGTGTTACGCCATACAGGGTTCTACGCGCTATACGGGCCTTAAAGGGGCCGTATTTAATCTACTGGAGAATCCCAGGGTACCCATTCGTCCCTATTTCGATATTTTCATGATCCTATTGGTCCTGACAACTGTCTGGATGCTGATCTATGAGGTCAAAAACGATCTGGGGCAGCTTGGTGATCTGTTCGAGATGGTTGCCGTTGGAATTTTTATTATCGAGTACCTGTTACGGTTCTGGATATTCAATGATAGCCACAAAGTGATTCTTGATCGCTATGAGCGGGCGGAGTTTATCAATCAACCGTTCCAAGTCTGGCCTGCATTGTGGTACGCGTTGTTGGAAAAACTGAAATACATTGTCCAGCCTCTGGCAATCATCGACCTCCTGGCAATCATCCCCAGCTATCGTCCGTTACGTTTTTTGCGTATTTTCCTGCTCTTTCGGCTGTTCAAGCTGTTCCGCTATACCCGCAGTATCAGTGAATTTGTCAAAGTTCTTTCCGAGAAGCGGATCGAGCTGGTCACTCTGTTCATCTTCATGGCCTTTATAACCTTCACCGCAGCTACCGCGATATTCTTTTTTGAGGCGGATCAGCATGATAGTCAGATAAACGGTTTCTTCGATAGTGTCTATTGGGCATTGGTGACCATGTCAACAGTCGGCTACGGAGACATCACGCCACATACCACGGAGGGTAGGGTTGTCACACTGGTACTGATTCTTGCCGGGTTGGGCGTCATCTCCTTTTTCACCTCCATCATCGTCTCTGCATTCGGGGAGAAGATTCATGAGATTCGAGCCCATCGAATCTTTTCCGAGGTGGAGCGAAAACGTATCGATACACTGATCTGCGGTTTCGGTCGGGTCGGACAGGTGGTGGCTGAACGGTTAGCTTCGGATAAGCGCCAATTCGTAGTGGTGGATCCGCTCGAGGAGAATGTACGTATTGCCAAGCAACGGGGCTATCCTGCGGTATTAGGGGACGGTGTGGATACTGACCTGTTGTTGAGTCTTGGAATAGATACCCGAGTCACACGCCTGCTTTGTCTCACAGGAGATGATGTGGTCAATGTCTATATCACCCTAACAGCAAAGCAATACAATCCGGAAATAGAAATCATATCCCGCGCAAACCATCGAGAGAATGTGACCAAACTCCATCGGGCTGGTGCCAGCCATTGTGTTGCTCCCTATGAAGTGCTCGGCCTTATCGCGGCTGAATATGCAGGGCAACCGGTGGCTTTTGAAGCGGTTTACGGGCTATTGACCGGTCAATCTCACGAAGGCATTGAGGCAGTGCGGGTCAAACAGGAGAGTGTGTTGGATGGATGCAAGATGGAGGATATCAATTTCAAACAGCGAAAGCTTACCCCATTCGGTGTGATCCGCGAGGGTGATTGTGAGTCAAGCGAAGATGGCACACGCTACAGTCTGCAAGGGCGGTGTCTCTACTTCAATCCCAGAGAGGATTTCACGCTCCTGGCGGATGACTTACTGGTGCTGTTCGGCCATGAGTACAGTGTCGTTCATTTCCGGGATTGTATTGAAAGGGGAACCCTGTAATGGGTAGACGCGATACCCTGATCTTTGGATCCGGTGCTTTGGGGCATGAGGTGGCCATGCAGTTGGCGGAGCGTGGTATCCAGGTCTATCTTTACAGCAATGATCTGGATGAGATTGGGGGCTTGCTGGCCAAGGGGCTGCAGGCAGCCATTGTCAACTATATGGATGATGACAAACTCCGCGAGATTGGTATAGGCAATTGGGTAAAGACGGTCTTTTGTCTGTTCTCCGATGAGCCAAAAAACCTCTTTCTTACACTTTCATTCCGCGCTCTCGACCCTAATCTGAAGATCGTCTGCGTTTGTGAATCGACCTCGTCGGGTGAGCGGTTGATGGCGGCGGGAGCGACCAAGGTCATCGATCCCTATGAGATAAGTGGCCAACGGGTACATGAATTGATTGCCCGTCCCTATCTGGTAGAAATGTTGGAAAATACGGTCTTCGGCAAGCATATCGATATTGCGGAGATAGAGATTCCGGAACACTCCACACTCTCCGGTACGCCATTGAGTGACTTGCAGCTGGACAAGCGATTTAATCTGATCACCATCGGCGTTGTGGACCTGGAGTTGGGGAATCAGTTGATCTTCAGCAACAGCGGCGTTTCACACTGCTTGGATGCGGGGGATATACTGGTGGTTATCGGACCTAGTCAGGAGATCACCCGCCTAAAGCGGGCTGTCTTCGATAATTCCCTGGAACCCTCATCAAATTCTACTGATCCCTCGATTTAGTATTCCGTCAACCTGATAACTTAGGATGGTAGGTATATCAATCAACGCAAAGTATTCAATTGACTATTCTTTGACAGCGCCAAACTAAAAAATAAGTGTATTGTCTTACACTTTTATAGTGTCCTAAACTAGGCTGGAGCGCTTTCAAGGAGCGCTTTCAAGGAGCGCTTTCAAGGAGCGCTTTCAAGGAGCGCTTTCAAGGAGCGCTTTCAAGGAGCGCTTTCAAGGAGCGCTTTCAAGGAGCGATGATAACGTGGTCGATACCTTGGCTGCTTGGGATTTGGCGGCTGATTCAGGGGATGAGGCAAACTGCTGGAGGATATTTTCAAGCAGAGAGCGGGCCTGTTCAGGTGTCGAGATGACAGCATTTGCGGCATTGGCGCGGTTGGTCTCTATATTGAAGAGTTGACGCGCATTGTCTACCTCAAGTGTCGAGCTGTCGGCAATGGACGTTCTGCTCTCCTGAGTCGTTGTACTGACCGTTGTTTGATCTGTTTCGTTACCACGATTTGACCGCCCCGACTGTTCTGTGGTCGTACTAATGGGTTTGTCACTGTTAACTGGACTGATCATAATGCAAACTCCTCTAGAGACAAAAAATTGACGCATTCAGCAGCGATTCAGCATTTATTGATCATACTGCGAGAAACGTGCCAATAAATGCATGCAGAGTATAGCCAAGGTGGCGTGTGAAAGGAGTGTGTCTGATGATGCTGCGAATTGAAGCCCTCGCTGAGCGCCAAGGAAGGCTGAAAGCCGAGGCGGTTAGTCCCCGGTAGGCGTGAGGCGAGACTGTAGACCCGTCGTGCCTTGCGCCAGAGGGGATGCAAAGCGAGCATCCGAACACGGCGTCCAGTCATTTGGGAACTGACGGCGGAGTGGTCACGAGCTTGCGATGTGATCACGTAGTGTCAGTGACCAGGACCGTCCGGGGCACTAATAGGTTGTCAAAGATCGAGTGTCTTTTAGGCCTGGGACGCCTAAAAGACATCACGAGATCGAAGACTCACTTGATTGTTGTCGTTGGGATTGTTTCTAATGTTGGGTGTTGCCAAAGCAACAACCCCGATTCTTGGTGAACGATTGGAGTACACGTTGACCATTCGTGGGCTGATGACAGGCTTCGTCGAGTTGGATATCGCCAAACTCACCATGGATGTGGAACAGGAGATGGGGAAGGTGGATGAGATTCCTGCCTTTGTCACAAACCTGCTACTGACCACTGAGCCCTTCAAGAAAGCAGAGATGCTCTATCCGGTACGGCTGAATTATCGGAGTTGGTTGGATGCACAACAGCTTCAGCCTTTAGTCGCAGTTAAGTCACTGAAAACGAAAAAGGAGAAGGAAGAACTTCTCTGGTTTGATCGTGCTGCTGGGAATGCCTATCACTATCAATCGGGTGAGTCTCTTTCCAGTGAGTCTGTTACGCCACCAGCGAATTTACAACAGGTAACCTCTCTATCGAATGAACAATGGTCCAACCTGCTGCAGACACAGTCTATCGCTATCGGCGATTCCGAAGCATTGGATTACATGAGTTTTCTTCATCGCTTGCGCAGTATGCCGCTGAAGGATGGTAAGCGTATTGATTTCTCTACCTATAACGGCAAGGAACTAAACGCCTTTCATGTGAAGGTGAGCCAGGAACGATTGGTACGGGCTGGTTGGAACCTGCCGGCGTTCAGGGTCAAGCTTTGGGAAATTGACCCTAAGAGCGGTAAACAGGGTGATAAGGTTGAACTCTGGCTGAGTGATGATGACAAGCGCTTGTTGCTCCGTTTTTATGCAGAACGAACCTTTGGTGCCATGGAGGGTATTCTTGAGACAGGACGCCCCATCATCGCTCAGGATGAAGGTTTTTCAGAAGCAACCCAAAAGTCGCTGGAGACTTATCTCGATTTTTAACCTGGAATCCTCGTTTGAATACCTTTCGGGGTGTTGCCTTGTTCACCCAATAGGTGAAGTTTCTCTGTACTGAAAAGGCCACAATTCTCATGGTGTTTGGTTCCATGGATAGCGGTCAACTGGGGAATCCGGGTTTAATCCTCAGAGAGCTTAAACTGGGCCTTACCTTTTATCTCATCCTTTTCGTCAGGCTGGTCAATTTTTAAGTGATCGAGATTTGGAATCGGGACAGGTTCAACCGGGGTCTGACAATCCTCCAGACTACCTTGGTTGGCTGGGGACAAGCTCAAGGCCGCGGTGTCGATGATCGGTGGTTCAGAGGGGGATTGCTCAAGCAAAGTGGTGCCGGGTGCATCCAATGCCAACGCTGAAGTGTCTATCTCAAGTGGTTCCGGGTCGGGAGATCTATCAATATCACTGCCAGATTTGTCTAAGTCCAGTGAGCTGATATCGGGTATTTCTGCGGCCTCCACCTCAGGAGCACAGTCGGTCAGGTCGAAACCCTGAGGGGATGATAGAGCGTAGTCCGGGACAGAAATGGACACAACATCCGGATCGCTCTCGGGCTCCATGGGGCCATCTGCCAATGTCATTTCGGTATTTGATGGGCTGCCTCTTTGCGCCACCATCGAAGAGGTTTCACCGGTTCGGGCTTGTGTTGATGGTTTGGGGATGGGTGCAGGTTGGCCTGCGGGTACAATATCCACCAATCCACCAGCATCGCGAAAGGCGACCCGGAATTTAATAGCCCGGTCCATGTCCAGGCCCTTCTTTATTGGGATCGGTTTGCCACTGAATAGCCGATCCAGTTTTTCGCCATCCAGCTTGAACATTGCGCCAATCTTGCGCTTTACTTCTTTGGGGTCGTTCTCCTTCAGTATGGCGCCGGAGAAGTAAACATCATAGCTATCATTACTCACTAGGCATCTCCAGGACATTGATCAATCTTCCACGGCCGTTGGTTAATACTGTAGACATCATTATCCTGAAGGAAAGGGATCTTTAACAAGTGTAACCGATATAGGGGATAGGTCTTCCACCCAGTTGGACAATTCAACAGGAAGATTTTTCCCGAAAAGGGTATGCTGAGGTCTATAATCGTGTAGATATCATGGAAAATAGTCAGTAGTCTGTTTTACCTCCATGGTGGAGGTCTCGAGGCTAAGGCAATCAAATTGAGACAGAAGTACATCTATGTTTGAGAAAGATCCGCGTACCTTCTCCCCTGAGTATAAGAATCTGTCGCCTGAACAGAAGGCGATGGTCAAGCTCGAAATCACCCTAACCAACTTCTTTAAGAACTTCGATAAAAGCATGTCCCGTTGGGAACGCATGATCTACCCTATGTTGGTCGTTGTTGGGGTGCTTGGGATGTCCGGTTTCTATCTGATTTATAATGTTACCCGTGATATGCATCAGTTGACAAAGCAGGTGGATCCGCGCATGGAGATCAATTTGCAATCGATGTCGAGCCACATGGGGCAGTTAACCCAGAATATTCAGATCATGACTGAACAGATTACAGTGATGGTACAACGGGTTGACAGTATGGAACAGCATATTGCCGCAATGGATGGCAATATTGGTGCTTTAACGCTCGATATCGGTGGTATGAGTAAGAATGTAGGGTTGATGACGGGGAATGTCGCTGATATGAATCAGGCAATGCGTACCATGACTGTGAATACCGGCTTTATGAGCAGGGATATCAATCAGATGGGCCGTCCGATGGATTTCATGAACTCCTTTACCCCTTGGTAAAAAGAGCACAGTAAATCTATCTTCGGGCCAATAGCTCTTACGCTAAGCGTAAAAACCGCAAATAACGCCAATCACCGCAAATTGTCGCGAATGGTTTCTCAAGGCACATCCTTATTTCTTGTTTCCACGCTCGAGCGTGGGAACGAGACAACGGCGTACTGCTAATAACGATGCTCGAATCTCTTAAGTAAGTGCCGTTGATCCTAGGGCCTTAAGCATTGCCTTTGTCTTTCATCCCGATCTCATGCTGAGCGGCAAAATCGAGCATACGTTGGATCGGGATTACAGCCTGCTCTCTGATTGCAGGGTCAATCATTATCTCATTCTCACCGGAATCCAGTACCTGCTCAAGGTTCTGTAGTGCATTCATCCCCATCCACGGGCAGTGTGCGCAGCTAACGCAGGTCGCACCTTCGCCGGCCGTGGGTGCTTCAATGAGTACCTTGTCCGGGGCCATCTGTTGCATTTTGTAGAAAATGCCACCGTCGGTTGCAACGATGAACTCCTTGTTGTCCATATCCGAGACCGCTCTAATCAAGGCAGTGGTTGAGCCGATGACATCCGCTTGCTGAATCACATTTTCCGGTGACTCCGGATGTACCAGAACAGCTGCTTCTGGATGTAAGCGCCGGATGCGCTCCAGTGCTACCGCCTTGAACTCTTCATGGACCACACATGAACCAGGCCACATGAGCATCTCTGCACCGGTGACTCGCGCTACATAACTGCCGAGGTGACGGTCAGGACCCCACAGGATTTTCTTGCCCTGTTCAGCCAGATGTTTGACGATGGGTAAAGCGATACCGGAGGTGACCACCCAATCCGAGCGTGCTTTGACCTCGGCGCTGGTATTGGCATACACAACCACGGTATGGTCAGGATGGTCGTCGCAAAAGGCACTGAACAGATCGGCTGGGCAACCCTCATCCAAAGAGCAAGTCGCAGCAAGGTCTGGCATGATGACACGCTTTTCCGGATTGAGGATTTTAGAGGTCTCACCCATAAAGCGAACCCCACAGACGACCAGGGTTTCTGCCTCTTGAGCTGCGCCAAAACGAGCCATCTCCAAAGAGTCTGCCACGCAACCACCGCTCTCCTCAGCAAGAGCCTGCAAGTCTGGGTCGGTGTAGTAGTGGGCTACCAGTACTGCATTCTGATCTTTCAGTTTTTTAGCAATGCGTCCCTTGATATGACGTTTCTCTTGGTCAGAGAGAACAGGCCATTGGGGGTGTTCGGGTATGATGATGTTGGGTAGATTCAGTGTTTGCACGCTCATGAGGCTCTCATTTATCTATTTTATGATTTCAATCTGGGATGGATTGATGACCTGGTAGATTTTGGCGGGTCGATGGCTGCCGTTACGGGAGTACTCCCCCGTCTCTTTGATGATATTGCGGGCCAGTATGCCTTTTCGAAAATTGCGCTTATCCAGGTTTTCGTTAAGTAGGATTTCATAGACCGATTGCAGCTGACTTAGGGTGAAGTATTTTGGCAGCATTTTAAATGCGATGGTGGAGTAACCCAGCTTTGACAGAAGACGTTTCCAAGCCAATTGAATGATGGTTGCATGATCGAAAGCGAGTTCAGGTAACTGGCTGATCGGGAACCAGGCGGTCTGAGTCGCATCACTGGAGGCCTTAGGCATCAGGTGGTCGGACTGGCTCAAGGCAAAATAGGTGATACTGATTACCCGCTCACTGGGGTCACGCTGAGGATCCCCAAAGGTGTAAAGTTGTTCCAGATAGATACCCTCTATACCCGTTTCCTCCTGCAGCTCACGCTTTGCACAGGTTTCAAGGTCTTCATCAATATCGAGAAACCCTCCCGGCAATGCCCACATACCTCGATAAGGTGAATTGCCGCGCTGGATCAGCAGTACGGATAATGTAGTCCCCTGAATCGTGAAAAGCACAACATCTGCGGTTACCGCAGGGTGAGGGTAGCTGTAGCAGTGCCTGTTGTGCCGATTCACTTGAATAGTAGAAAACAAAAGATGCGATTAAAAAATGACTACTGTGTATGACAGAGGGTTTTGCTTAGTGTATCAAATACACGAAATAAATTTGAACAATTAATTACGGTGAATTGGACTTTTTGATGTCAGAGTAGAGCTATTTCAGCATTAACCGCCTATCGCAATTAAATCGATTGCGATACTAAAGCTCCATCGCTGAGCGCCAAGGAAGGCTGAAAGCCGAGGCGGTTAGTCCCCGGTAGGCGTGAGGCGAGACTGTAGACCCGTCGTGCCTTGCGCCAGAGGGGATGCAAAGCGAGCATCCGAACACGGCGTCCAGTCATTTGGGAACTGACGGCGGAGTGGTCACGAGCTTGCGATGTGATCACGTAGTGTCAGTGACCAGGACCGTCCGGGGCACTAATAGGTTGTCAAAGATCGAGTGTCTTTTAGGCCTGGGACGCCTAAAAGACATCACGAGATCGAAGACTCACTTGTGATTTCTGACTGACTTTGGGTGTCGGAATCAGGTTAAAGATTGACCCGAATTCGCCGCTAACAACTTGAGAGGGAAGGCACTTTAATCAAAAGCTATTATAAAATGCACTCAGCCATTCAAGCGAAACAAAGAGTTCTAAAGCTGCAACATCTGCCGCCACTTTCGGCTACAGCAACCCGTTTGCTTGGCATGTTGGGTGATGACAGCTTTTCTCTGGATGGCCTGGCTCATGTGATCGGTCAGGACCCTGGATTGTCAGCAAGGATTCTCGGCCTTGCCAACTCAGCTTATTTTGGTCAGACAAATCCTGTTCTGACCATTGAAGATGCCATTATTCGTGTGCTGGGACTCAATATGGTGAAAAGCCTTGCTTTCAGCATTGCTGTGAGTGGTGTTTTTGAATCGTCTAGCTGCCGAAGTTTTGATTTGAAGACATATTGGAGCCAGTCTCTATCGATTGCGATGCTATCCAGGCAGATCAGCCTTGCAGTGGATAGCGAACATCGATTGAATTCGGATGGTGTCTATTTAGCAGGATTACTGTTTGATATGGGTGTACTGGTTCTGGTACATGAATTTCCTGAGGAATATGCCAGGGTGTTGTTGCTGTCAAAACAGCAACCCTCTCAGGACCGATTACACCTTGAAATGGAGCTTATAGGCATCGATCATCGCCAAGCAGGCGCTTGGTTGACCCATCGTTCGCTGAGCGCCAAGGAAGGCTGAAAGCCGAGGCGGTTAGTCCCCGGTAGGCGTGAGGCGAGACTGTAGACCCGTCGTGCCTTGCGCCAGAGGGGATGCAAAGCGAGCATCCGAACACGGCGTCCAGTCATTTGGGAACTGACGGCGGAGTGGTCACGAGCTTGCGATGTGATCACGTAGTGTCAGTGACCAGGACCGTCCGGGGCACTAATAGGTTGTCAAAGATCGAGTGTCTTTTAGGCCTGGGACGCCTAAAAGACATCACGAGATCGAAGACTCACTTGGGCATCTCCCGGAATTGATCGTGCAGGTCATCGCGCAGGCTGGTGATGGAGATAGCATATCAGCACATAAAAAGGAGATCATATTGGTCGGAAGTGTGGCTGAATGGGTAAGGCGCGGTTTAGTGAGTGACACAGAGCCGGCCGAAATACCCTCAGCGCTGAAGGATTGTTGCGGATTGTCAGTAGAGAAGCTGGAAACTATCAAGGCACGATTTGTCAGTAAGGAAGAAGAGATTCGTGTTATTGCCAATATGTTGGCCAAGAAGTAACTGAGGTATCGGGTGGATCTTTCCTTTAATCAGACATCAATGGATTTGAGAGAGCGTTTTTTTAGTCTGCTCGATTCTCTTTCAGCCTTGCGTGCCTTGTCTCAAATCAGTCTTGACGGTATCAGTGAAGAGGAGTTGATCACCAAGGCACTGGATGAATTGGTGCGTTACCAGAACGTGGAAAACTGTTCTGTCTTCTGTATGCAGGGAGATGTCCTGTGCTGTGTTGCTGGCGTCAGCATGAGTGAATCCCATGCAGGGATCACCGGGGCGGGTCGAGTTAAAGATTTTCGTCAGAGTATGCAGTTCAAATCTGGTGAGGGGATAGCCGGTATCGCCTATGCAACAGGCCAGTTACAGTATTGCCGAGATTGCTCACAGAGCCGTGAATATTTGTTGAACACCCAATCGGGGGGAGAGCTACCAGGCTCCCTGATCAGTGCCCCGATTAAGATGGGTGATCAGGTATTGGGTGTACTGAATGCCTCACATCCCCTACCGGAGTATTTTGAACCCTGGCAACAACACACTTTGAGCCTCTTTTGCAGTTGTCTGGGGCAGATATTGTACAACCACAGGTTAATGAATGACCTGGAATATGTGGTCGAACGGCGTACCCATGAACTGACCAATGCCTTGCATGAAGCAGATGCTCTACGACAGCGTTATGAACAGCTGTCGATGATAGATGAGTTGACTGAACTGAAAAATCGACGTTATTTTTTTAGCGAGGCAGAAGCACTGTTGTCACGGGCAATTCGACATGACCAGAACTGCAGCATGCTACTGATCGATATCGATTATTTTAAACTCATTAATGACCGATGGGGGCATGTGGTCGGTGACGAGGTCCTGGTCGCCATAGCCCGCGTATTGGAAGAGGAAGCTCGGGGTGGTGATCTCGTTGCCAGAGTGGGTGGTGAGGAGTTTGTAGTGATGCTTGTGGAAGCAGGTACCGGCGGTGCAGATTTAATGGCGCAACGTATTCAGGAGCGTCTGGCGCACCTCGAAACAGGCCGAGATTTAGTCGGCCTGAATTTAACGGCTAGTATCGGTATTACTGCATTGACTCCTGACTATGATCATGAGTTCTCTGTTAGTGAGTTACTCGACCAACTCTATTCACAGGCCGACAGAGCGATGTACGACTGTAAAAGGGAAGGTCGAAATAGCCGAAAGTGCTATCTCAAAGACTAGGGCCTGTTAACACTCATTTGATCGTCACTGCCAAGACCATTTTGTTATCCACTTTGCTCTGTCTCTTCAACCTGCTGCTCTACTGGTTGAGGTGACGACTCTGCAGCTAGCAGTTTTTCACTCCCGGATGGGTTAGTGAACTGGTCATTGAGGGTCTGAATATAGGTATCGGTTGATTGCAATACTTCCCGTAGCTGTTTGCGGGATTTACGTCCCCAGCCGGCGGGGCGTTTCCTAAAAACAGAACGCCAAGGCTTGGTACTACGAATAAACGACCCTACTGGATTCCCTTTGAGACCGGCAGTGGCAGCCTGTTTTCGGATGTTACCCAGCAAGCTCCTTGCTGCGACAGCCTTGACAGTGAAATGGATGGCTCCCATGACAATAACCAAAAGGCCCAGTAAGGCCCATGGTAGTGGGCTGTTGGCACCGGATTCGAGCCAGGGAGGGGCAAACCTGAAACCTTGCCAATAGCCGGCATTGATCGAGAAGATCAGCAGTCCCAGCAGCAAACCGCCGATCAACACGGCATCGCCCAGCAGGACTCGCTTCCTCCAGCGTTGCAGTGATGAAGTGACCAGGGGAATGCAGCGTTCCTCAATATCACGAGCCGTCTTCTCCAAAGCACCGACAATCCGGTAGGCACGCTCGATTTCAACCTCTTCCATGCGGCTGTGTATCTCTTTCAGGTCAATGTCGCGTTTTGTCTCATAACGATTACGCAAGGCTTCATCTTCTATCGGTACTGCAGCATCCGGGTTATAGATGGCGTAAAATCTGCCCGCGGTCAGACCCTTCTCACCCAAGGCGCGTTGCCAGGCTGCGATGACATCTTCTGGATTATTCTCTCTGGCGGTGGTGTCGATTTGATTCAGGATGTAGAGGAACTTACCCGTATCATTACGATGAATGGTGCGCTCGATAAGATGACTCAGGGTATCTTGCATAGCGCCGGGTTCAGGATGGCGTGCATCGAAAAATACCAACACCAGGTCCGATAGGTCGATAATATGATCGGTGATTCGCAATGTGGAGGTACGCTGCGCATCTGCATCAAAACCGGGGGAGTCGATCAATATTTTGCCGCGTAGTTTTTCGCTCGGGCATGTTTTGAGTTGCAAATAGGCGTCGATGCGATCACCTTCCCCCTGTGCCACCTTATCGATTTCATCCGACATCTGGTAGAAGGGGAAACGGGGATCGGAGTCGAGGGCTACACCCGGGAGGGCATGAGCAGAGGCCTCTTTGCTGTAGCAGATGACCGTGAATTTGTCGTCAACCGCCTGATTGCCTGAACGCTGCAGTGTGGCGTCGATGTAATGGTTGATAAATGTTGACTTGCCTGCAGAGAAGGTGCCTAGGATGGAGATCAATGGCCACCAGGGTATCTGTGTGGCAAATGAGTTGTCTCCCTCTAACAGCCCGAGCCGGAAAGCGACTGTGTCGAGTACGCGAAAACTTTGAACAGTACTGAGAAGTATCGGGTTTTCCTGTTCCAGATGGGTTTCTAGGTGTTGAAGGCGTGCTTCGATGACCTTTCCGGCTGGATGCATGGTTGTCTCACTCCTCTAGCGGGTTGTTTTATTGTCTGGTTGTTACCTGAACCCACTGATTCAGATATTCTTGAGGTTATCTTAATGGTTGCCTGGAATGTGTGCATATTTTTTTTCAGGTACGACCTCTCTGTAATATGCTCTGCGTTGTGAAATAAGCTCAAAATTTCGAAAGTAAGAAAAAAAATGCGCTCCGATGGACTGATTTTTTAGTTAAAAATAGAGGGGTCATGAGTCAGTTATGTGACTGATTTAAAACATAATATTATTACTTGGTAATATTCTTAAATACATGATTTTTAGGGGTTTCTGATCAAATTTCTCGGTTGCATTGGTACTCGCCTTCATAGATACTGACAGGTTCACAAACGGGGTTAAATTTCACCCGCAACATAAAAAAACAAATCAAAGAAATTATTTAGGAGATTGAGATGGCAGAACTGTTTTCCGAGGCCTGGATGAATGAATTTGCAACTCATTGGAACGCAGAACCCGAGTTGGCTGACGCCCTGTCCCAAATCGGCTTCAATAGTGTGATCGGCTACGGCTATGATGGTGATGATACACCAAAGGGGGTACTCACCATCGAAAACGGCAAGGCCGTGAGTGGGGAGGCCTTTAGTGGCCAGACAATGAACTGGGATATTCGTGCATCAGAGGATCAGTGGCGCAAATGGATTTCCAAGCCACCAGGAATGATGGGGCTTGGTATGGCATTCACGTCTCGAAAGATGAAGTTTGTGGTCGGTGACTACTCCTCCATGATCAAAGATCCGCGCATGGCGAGTCCTTTTATCAAGAGTTTCGCAGTGATGGGGCGTGTCTGACGAAATTGTGAGGCGGGATAGCCCTTTCTGAAAAGAATCAACACTGGGTAGTAGTGAAATATTATGGGTTTTAGATTCAAGGCAAAGGTACTGGTTATCGGTTTAGCTTTTACTCTAGTAACAAGCGGACTGCTGGCGCAGCCCTATATGGCTGAAGATAAGTACTTTGTGGTACAGCAAACACAGGCTGTTCCTAATGTTTCTCTTGGCGGTACGGTCGTCCCCTACAAGGAAGTTACACTCTCCGCGCAGCTTCCCGGCAGGGTTAATTTTCTTGCCGGCATAGAGGGTGACACTTTCAAAGAAGGCGATCGTCTGGTTGAGTTGGATGATAGCGAGTTATTGGCCAAGCGCCAGGCAGCATTGGCGCAACTGGCGAATGCGGATGCCCAATTACGCAATGCGGGGGTGCAGTACAATCGAGAACTCTGGTCCCCAAAGTCAAAATCATCGATGGGTGGCATGGGTGTTCCCAATCTCTTCGATCAGATGTTCACCCGTCCCATGGAGGATGCATTCGGTGATCGGGACCAAGGTGCTGAGCGGAGTGCGGATATCTACTCCTCACGTACCAATATTCAACAGGCACAGAATACCATCTACCGAGTTCAGGCTGAGATTCGTGCCATTGACGCCAAGATGCGAGATGCCAAAAGCCTCTCTCCATTCGATGGCATGATCATGAAGAAATTCGTCGAAGTAGGGGACACTGTCCAACCAGGGCAGCCACTGTTGAAATATGCCGATGTAGAATATCTTCAGATCGTTGTTGATGTGCCAGGTCGACTTCGTCCCGGTTTGAATGAGGGTATGATGCTGCGTGCTGAACTGGATGTGGGTGATCAAGAAGTGCCTGTTCGTGTGGCCCAGATCTTCCCTATGGCTGACGCTCAAAGGCATACTGTTACCATCAAATTTGATCTACCTCAGGGGGTGTCTGCTCCAGGTATGTACGCGAAGGTGTTAGTGCCTGATTTCAATGCCCCAGCCAGATCCAATCCGATTATTCCAAACAGTGCAATTCGCTACAATGGCAGTCTTCCCGGCGTCTATGTTGAGGGTGATGATAACAAGGCGATGCTCAGGTTAATTCGTGTGGGTGAGAAGTTGCCGGGAGATTACAGTACTGTGTTGTCTGGGCTGCAAGCGGGTGAGCGGGTATTACGCAATCCCCCGTTGGGCATCAGTGCAGGCTGGACATCTCCTCAGCGCTAGCAGTTACGAGGGAAATGCGCTCCATAGGCAAGCTTTATCACGGACGATATTACTTTCAAACGAAACCAAAATATTTACGGGTCAGTGCCTTTTGTAGGACCTGCCTGATTTCAATGCTTCGAGATTAAATATGAGCCAGAACGACGATAAACTCGATCAGCTCCACTCTATGGACCCTAATTACGAGGCCCATCTGGGTATTGCGGGAAGAACCGCAAGATTTTTTATCCAGTCCCCCCTCTCTCCGCTATTTTTTCTGGCGATGATGCTGATGGGTCTGCTGGGACTGATTATTACACCACGCCAGGAAGATCCCCAGATATCGGTACCGATGGTGGATATTTTTGTCCAATATCCGGGTGCGGCTGCGGATCAGGTTGCAGCACTGGCCATTGAGCCCCTGGAACGCATCATGTCGGAGATCCCTGACGTGAAGCATGTCTACTCCGCGTCGCAGCGGGGCGGCGGTGTTGTCACTATCGAATTCGAAGTTGGCGAGGAGATGGGGCCATCCACGGTCAAGGTGAACGATAAAATTGATTCTAATATGGACCTGATACCGCCAGGTGTCATGCCGCCACTGGTCAAGCCAAAAGGGATCGATGATGTACCCGTTGTGACGTTGACACTTTGGTCTAAGGATGTGGATAGAGATGGGGCGCCTGATGTGGATGATGGCCAGTTGCGCATGTTGGCCCACGATGTGCTGCAATCGCTCAAAGAGCTACCGGATACCGGTAACGGTTTTGTTGTGGGGGGGCGTCGTGAGCAGGTCACCATCGAGGTCTTTCCTGAACGATTGGCCGGCTTCGGTATCAGTCTGGATCAGGTTGCTAGTCGGATAAAGGAATCAAACAGCGAACAGTGGGCAGGTAGCGTGGAGGCGGGAAGTACACATAAACGTCTAGTCTCCGGCGCCTTTTTGACCTCGGTGGAAGATATCAATCGTCTCGTTGTGGGCACACATAATGAGGTCAATGTCTATATGCATGATATTGCCCGGGTGAAACAGGGACCGGAAGATGCCAAGCAATTGGTGGGTTACTATACAGGCGCCGCCAACGATCTGGTGATTAAGGCTGACGGCGTGCCTGCTGTGACCCTGGCAATTGCCAAGAAAGAGGGTTCAAATGGTGTCTCCGTCGCAAATTCCATCAAGGAGCGGATCGAACACATCAAGGGATCGCTGATACCTGGAAATGTCGAAGTCAGTGTAACTCGTAATTACGGTAAAACTGCCAACGACAAAGTCAGTGAGCTGATCTTCAAATTGTTCATGGCTACCGGCTTCGTCTTTTTACTGGTGCTAGCAGCATTTCGTGCCTTCCGCCCGGCAATTGTGGTGGTATTGGTCATTCCGGTGGTCTTGCTGATGACCATCTTTAGTGCCTGGGTGATGGGTTACACCATAGACCGGGTCAGTCTGTTTGCGCTGATCTTCTCAATCGGTATTCTGGTCGATGACGCCATTGTTGTCGTCGAGAATATCTATCGGCGTTGGTTGGAAGAGAATTCCACCGATGTTGCCACTGCTGTCGATGCTGTCAGAGAGGTGGGTAACCCCACCATACTGGCGACATTTACCGTGATTGCCGCCCTGCTACCGATGGGGTTTGTGACCGGCATGATGGGTCCCTACATGGAGCCTATCCCCGCGTTGGGCTCCGTAGCGATGCTGATCTCTCTGTTCGCTGCCTTTGTTTTTACTCCCTACCTGACGGTCTCCCACTGGTTGCGACCCTCCATGCGCTATCTGGAAGTTGCCGGTGAGCGTGAACACAAGGAGGCGAAGTGGCTTGAAGGCCTGTTCAAACGCATCCTCATACCCATGATCGAGTCGCCGCGTAAAGCGCGTCTGTTCAAGCTGATCATGTGGGGTACCTTCCTTGTCACCTGCTCATTTTTCTATTTCAAGTGGGTGGCGGTGAAGATGTTACCGCTGGACAATAAGCCGGAGTTTGCGGTGGTACTGGATATGCCCGAGGGCACCGCTTTGCCGGTGACGGCCAACCTGGCCCATAAAATGGCTGAGAAAATCCGGGTGATGCCTGAAGTCACCGCTGTACAGGTCTATGCCGGTACCGCACGACCCTTTGATTTCAACGGCATGGTCAGACACTACTATCTTCGCTCAGACCCCTGGCACGCGGAGGTCCAGGTGCAGTTGTTGGATAAGACGGAACGGAATCGCACCAGTCACGAGATCGCAGTTGAGACCAGGGCAGTATTGGGCAAGGTTACTGAGGGTACGGGTGCCAAGCTGGCGGTCGTGGAGATGCCCCCAGGTCCACCCGTGCTGCAGTCTGTTGTTGCAGAGGTGCATGGACCCAGTTCAGAGGTCAGGCGTCGGTTGGCGGATGACCTGACAAATATTTTCAAGCAGACAGAGAGTCTACGCGATGTGGACAACTACATGCGCGACCCTTATCAATATTGGCGTTTCACCGTCGATACGGAAAAATCTGTCCGTCGTGGTATCTCTGTCGATACCATCAACCGTAACTTGGGTATGGCTCTTGGTGGTTCGCCACTGGGCGATGTTAAGCAACGGGCGGGTCATGAACCAATTAACATCATGATGCAGGTGCCCCTTGCAGAACGATCCGAAGTCACCCGCCTGGGGGATCTGCCAATTCATTCAAGTAGTGGTGTGACTATACCATTGAGGGAACTGGGTCGTTTTGAGCAGGTTTTGGAAGATCCGATTATCTATCATAAGGATCTGCGGGACGTAGAGTACGTGGTGGCTGAAGTGGGAGGAAAACTGGCAGCGCCTGTGTATGGCATGATGCAGGTGCAGGATTTGCTTGCAGAAAGTGGGTACAAAGCACCTGATGATGTTGCAATCGAAACAGAGTGGCTGGGTCCGCCACAGAACGATTCAAAATCAGCTGTTGAGTGGGCTGGCGAGTGGACGGTGACCTACGAAACCTTCCGTGATATGGGTGCCGCCTTTGCTGTCGCGCTGGTGCTGATCTATATCCTGGTTGTCTGGGAATTCGGTAACTTTCGCATCCCGGCGCTGATTATGGCGCCCATACCTTTGACCCTGCTGGGTATCATCCCTGCTCATTTTATCTTTTTCCAAGCGGGTTGGGGTGGCGAGTTTACTGCAACCTCGATGATTGGTTGGATTGCATTAGCAGGCATCATCGTACGAAATTCAATCCTACTGGTCGATTTCTCTATCCATCAGGTGCAGCAGGGAACATCCGTTGTCGATGCTGTCATTATGGCATGTACAACACGTACCCGTCCGATCATGATCACCGCCTTTGCCCTGGTCTGCGGCTCCTCGGTGATCTTTTTTGACCCTATTTTTCAGGGGATGGCAATCTCCCTTGCCTCTGGTGTTTTGGTTTCAACCATATTGACGTTGATTGTGATCCCGCTGGGTTGTATTGCTGCCAGTAAGGATATCATTGAGGTTGCAACAGCAACCGCACCAGAAGGAAGCAGCGTGGCGCAGGAGGTGGAAACCCCCATGGCGCCGCCGGTAGCCGCAGAAACCCATACTGCAGCTGAGACTAAGCATGAGGCAAAGGATTCGTTGCCAATCGTGATATGGGCTAAGTTCATTGCTGTTGTAAGCATATTGTTTTACTTGATTAGGGGAATTTTTCTGCTGATAGGACAGCTAGTTAAAGGACTCTTTCGCAGAGGTAAATCGCAGCAACAGATCAATGCTAAAGGTAAAGGTACAGGTACAGCTACAGGGGGAGGTGGTTCTTCGAGCGGTTCGAATAGCGGTGGGGTCGCTCCAGATGGAAACGCTTCTGTGGATGAAGATAATGAATCGATTGCTGCTGCCCCGGTTAGAAAACGAGCAACAGCATCACCTGTGATTAAGCGTGAAGCAAAAACAGATGCCGAGTCTGAACAGAAAACTGTACTTACTCCACCGGCAGCTAAGGTGGTTGTGAGAAAAGCTAAAAGCGGTTTAGCAACACCAACCAAGCAATCAAAAACACAGCTGACTGAGGCGAGTGAAGTAGTTGAGACGAGAGCGGGTAAACCTACTAAGGAAGTAAAGAAGCAGGCAGTCTCGACTGAAAAATCGTCACCCGGTAGTGCTGCTAAGCAACGTAAACGGCCATCGACATTAAAGAAGCAGGTAGTGAAAAAGAAGGCTGCCGCCGCTAAGAGTAAGGGAAACGGCACACCTGAGAAAGCATCATCAACTAAGCCAACTACGAAGCGTGCCTCCAATGTGACGAATTTTCCGATTCGCAAAAAGGCGGTAAGAAGAGGAATACGACTCAAGTAGTAGGCTCTTGAGTACTCCATCAATATTACCTTGATGGAGTACAAAGCCTTGCCTATACCTGCATGGTCTATAATCACCTAGGCATTTTGGAGTTGTTGGTTTGCGTATTAATGCATTGCTATGGTTAGTTTGTCTACTTAGCTTGGGCAGCCTTGATAAGGTCCTGGCACAGCAACCCCATGCCGATTTTCAATTCCGTAGCTTGCAGCAAAACAGTAGTTACCCTGAGGATCAGTATCGTTGGCGTCCGTTGAATGGCGATATGGAATACTCCGGTCTGACTGATCAAGCTTTTCAGGGTCAGGGTGGGGATGAACCAGGCTACTTTTCGCCTGTCACTGACTATGCTGATTCACCTTCTGGATTACCGCGTGGCGTCTATCGTCCAGTACAAGAGCGGCACAACATTACGCCTCACAAGGAGGGGTTTCGTTTTCGTACCCTTGCCCCAAGTGAGCAGTTGCGCGTCAAACGCAGGAACCAAGAGAACAGGCAGTCACACAACAGGGTTGAGAAAAAGAGAAGCGAGAAAGCGCCGCTGAATCCCTATGGCGGCTATACCGATACCAACAATAGAGAAGGATTTAGGTTTCGGCCAGATAAACGACTTGATAAGAAGAGACGAGGCAGTGGTAGACGGGAAGATCACACATTCCCCTACAATCCAGCCTTCACCGGGACCTATCCGGCGCCTATATTTCGCCAGGATTAGGTGATGGCGCCAGAACTGATTGCTACCATTCTCGGATCATCATCCAACAAAAACAGTGCAAAGATGGTTTTGTAGCAGCTTGTTTGCCGCTAAACTGTTGTTTATTAACCAGCAGTCAAATAGGGTTGATAATTGGCTACACAACAATATGTGAACAGAGGTAACAGTTAAACCTGATGAAATTTAAGCTATTTTCACTATTGGCTTCTGGGATCTTTTCCTTGACACTCCTGCCGTTGGCAACTGCTTCAGCTGAAGTCGTACCTCAATACTATGCCAATAACCAATGGAAATTCATGCCAGGTCAGGGTGTTGTGCCGACAATGCCATACTCCTTTTCAGACTCGCGGCACTATGCTGCTCAACAAGTGGCTTGGCAGAAAGGTGGTAATCACCCCTACAATGTCGAATCGTCTTATCGATTCCGTCCTTGGCAAGGGGATAGCAGCCATCGTCACCGTGGGACAAGGTTTTCGTGGCGGCATACCGCTAGCAAGCCACAGAATGCCTGGAGGGGTAATTCTCCAATGCGGAGATATGCGCTTTACCCACAATTTCAACAGCCACAAAATATTGTTTCTCCTGAGCCTACCTATTGGCGAGCCCCTGTACAAAATCGTGCACCAGGTTATCAAGGCTATACAACAACCAACGGTTTTAAGTTCAGAACGCAAAATGTTCATCAACAGATGGACAACTCGCTGAAATGGACCTATCGACCCGCTCAACTCCAGATTCTCAACCACTATGTTTATCGGCCACTGCAAGTCATAAAACAGAAGCGGCCGCTGGCCCAACAGAACCTGCCCGCATATGGCTACACTCCCGGTGATCCGACGATCTATGGAAGGACTGGTTATCGACCACGCCATGTAGAACAGGACCCGCCCAACAGGCGATATGTCTATGGCAACAGCTATGCACGGGTTTGGCCGCAGTACGCTGCACCCTTGAGGCCGAGTATTGGATACCCTGTTCCAGGGACAACCCCAGTTTCACGCCATACAGGCAGAACAGGATTTAACAGACCAAGATTTCGACCCCTGAACCCGTCCGGGTTGGTTAGGTATCATCATCCTGGTCAACGCAACCGGTTTGTACAGAATTTTTATCCTGCCCCTCCGGGATATCCGGTTATGGACAATAGATGGCGATATCCAGTTGGGATGGACAATGTCTGGCCGCCACGAATCAACACGCCTTATCCCATGCCGGGTGTGGCAACACAACGACCTGCATTGCCAAGTCGTTATGGAGTGGATTGGTACGATGGCCATTCCGACGGAGATGGAGCATGGTACAAATTAGCTGAGCGGCAGGAGTGGCCTCGTGTTTCTCAATATGTACCGGTGGACTAAGGGCTATTGTGGGGCTATAACAACAGAAAAAAGTACTCCTTCCATCTAAAATGAAGTGGTACTAGCTTCACCCAAAAACATAATAAAGGGGAGTGTATGATAACGGTAATCGGTAGTCTGAAAGGAGGGTCAGGTAAAAGTACAGTGACCTTCAATCTGGCTGTCTGGTTGGAGATGGCGGAGGCTGAAGTACTGGTCATTGATGCAGATCCTCAGGCAACCTTGAGTGATGTTTCTGAAGTTCGGACCGAAGAGGGGTATGAGCCGTTTCTCAATATTAAAACAGCCTCGGCACTGTCCCGGAAGAAGCTTGCGGGTTACGATGAAGTTTTGATCGATGTGGGAACTTCGGATATCGAATCGATGAAACTGGCATTAGCGCTTGCCGACCGGGTTGTGATACCTGTACCCCCTTCGCAGGCCGATATCTGGTCGACTCAACGATTCATCAACTTTCTTGACGAAGCTGTGGATGGTGATCGCCCAGACCTGCTGGCGTTCATCAATCGTGCTGATACCCATCATGCAATTCGGGAATCGGATGAAGCCGCCGTTGCTTTGGTTTCGCTACCAGACGTTCGCTTTATCAAGCACCGTCTCTGTCAAAGAACTGTATTTCGTCGATCCTTCAGTGAAGGTTTGGCTGTCTATGAGTTGGATCCGCGAGGAAAAGGTAGTAAAGAGTTTTATGCGCTGACGGCTGCGTTGTATCCAAACTACATAGCTCAGTGAGTAATTGGGTCCAAGCACATGTATAGGACACCTCGTTAGGTGACCTGGAAAGCTAATTGATTTTGTTGTTCGTTGGAGAGAGAGATGGGGATGATAAAAAACCTTTTTGCCCTGATTGGGTTGCTGGTAGTGATTGGGGCGGCAGCCATATACTCAAAATATCACCAGGAAATTATGGACTTTGACCCAGGGGCAGGTCCGGTTTTTCTTGAGTTTGCACAATCTTTGGTTGCCAATAAGAGTGCTGCTGAGGCTAGCATTTGGAAGATTCCGGTAGCTGAAGACTTAACCCCTGAAGAAGTCGAAGAGACCATGAAGTTTGTTGCAAATGAGCACAACATGTCGAATGTTGGTGAGTTGCCGCTTTCGCTCGATATTACAGCAAAAAAGGGGTCTGACTATCGTTTCGTAAAGATCTATCTTTTCTGTAATTCACTGACTGCTGCTCAGATGCTAGATTACTCAGATGCCTATTCAGCCTATCTACCTTGCAGAATCACGTTGATTGAGGATAAACAGGGAAAACTTTGGCTAATGACACTGAATATGGACATGATGATCTATGGCGGAGAGTCGCTTCCTCCCAAGCTGAAGGAAGAGGCAATAAAAGTCAAAGAGTATATCCTGGATATCATGAATCGTGGTGCAACGGGTGAGTTTTAGCGATGGATGGAAGGCCGGCTAATAATATATAACTATCTGTATTATAAAATAAAAATACCGGGCAGTTGCTCGGTTTTTTTATACCGACTATATTGTTGAAGGGTATAAGTACCATCAGCAAATAAGTAGGTATTGATTGTGATAAAAGCTTGATATGCTACTATTTTCTGTAATTGGATAGAGGCAGTTGATATTGGGTCTGAAAAAACATGATAGATAAAAACGACCATAACCCCCAAAATGACCAGTTTGAAGAGGGGGTGGCTGATAATGATAACAGAGATAATCAATACTCGATGGATCGCCTGTCGATGGCGTTCGAGACCAGCGCCAGACGCTGGGAGCTGATTGTCTATCCCTCGTTGTTCGCCTTTATTTTACTTGCAGCTTACGGATTCTATCTGATTTTCAGTCTAGCCAAGGATGTCCATTTTCTGGCATTGAGCGTTGATTCCAATATGAATGTCATGTCAAGTAACCTGATGACAATGACAGACAGTGTTGGCCAGCTTTCGGCCAATGTCCGTACGATGTCGGTCAGTGTTGAGTCAATGGCGAATGATGTCAGAACCCTGGAACCCATGCTTACAAGTATGGATTCCATGGAAGCGTCAATGAAGACCATGACCCATGCTACCTATGGCATCCAACGTGATATGCAGTCAATGAACCACAATATTCACGATGCCTCTCGCCCGATGACTTATTGGAATTCTTTTATGCCCTGGTGATCGTAGAACACCATAGGCCTGGCTGAGATATCGCTTTCGGCTCTTCCCCGCTAATACACAAGTATCATTCTATCAATCCGAAGGTTTGAGTTATTAGCATTCCTTGGCGGTGATTGGCAGCATTTTTATTCTCATAATATGGTCCATGTGATCAGGGGAATAACCTCTGTTTCCATAAAAAGTCGACGTACTCCAAACATTTCTCATCAGATTGCACCCATGGCTGGATAGTGGATGCTTGGGCAACGGCTATTCTGTATGGAAATCGTAGTCGATGGATGAAGATGGTTCTTGAATGAAGTAACCACGAATATAGTTGACACCGATAGACCACAGTATCGCTAGGCTGCTGGCATCCTCCACACCACAGGAAATAGTCTTGATGTTTTGGTCCTGAATCAATTCGTTGAGGTGGTTGAGACCATCCTGTTTATCCTGGTTCTCAAATAGGTCAGAGAGAAACGAGCTATGAAATTGAATAAAATCTATCGGAAAACTGCCAAGAATGGCTTGTGGTTTTTTTGCCAAGCCAAAATGGTCAATACAGGTCTTGCACTTGATCTTCTTTAGTCCTTCCGTCAGCTTTTGTAACTGATGCAGATGGGTACGAGCCTCATTGTCATCAAATTGGAAAATTACCCAGGATCCTTTTGCCTCGAAATCCCTTAGGCAGTCACAGATAAAAAGCAATAAAGTATCATCATCCAGGCTGGCACCAGAAATATTGACAAAGAAGTTGATTTTCTTACCTTGCTTTCGCTGCTTTGCAAGTTCTTCAATGGCATGTCGTATGATCCAGCGATCCAGTTCGGGCATTCTGCCCATTGTTTTGACCTGACTCAGGAAATGATCAGGTTGAATCTCTTCCTGGCTTTCGTCAAGCAGGCGGATGGTTATTGCATAGTTTTCCCTTGTGTCTCCATGCAAGCTTACCATCGGTTGAAATGCTAGTTGGAATCGATCGTTTTCGAATGCATATCGAATCAGGTTACTGAGATTGGCTTCGCTGGCGGTTGCTTCCGACTCCTCCGGCAGCTGTGTATCTGTAATGTGGAAGTTGTTTCCACCCCGAGAGCGTGCTTGTTCACATGCATGATAGGCTTGAGTAACGAAATCGTGACCGCTAAGTACGTCATCGGATGAGAAGACCGCTCCAATACTACAGGTGGGGCTCATTTCACTGTTACTATCCTGATACTCATGAGAGGCTACTTTGTTACAGATATTGCTGGCAATGCTTTCTGTTGCCTTCATCTCCTGCGTGGGTGACAGAATGGTAAAAGTATGGTCGCCAAAACGTGCAAGTATCTCCTGTTGGGATACGATTTTTCGTAATTCACCCGCTACTTCCATCAGCAGTGCATCACTTGCTTTAATGCCTGTTTTGCTACGTATCTCTGTGAAGTTATCCAGGGTGACGTAAAAGAGGGTTTGCGGATTATTACCCTGGCCAAAGTGGTGCTTGGCCTCTTCATCCAGTTGTCCAAGAAAATATTGGCGGTTGTAAAGGCCGGTCTGTACGTCTTGGGTGCTGAGGAGCCGAAGTTTTTCCTCAACTTCTCTGGATATCGATTGGTCGCGGATAATTACTTGAGTACAGGGCTCACCATCAATACTGGCCGGTGTAAAATGGAGTTCAGCACTGAACTCTGAGCCAGTATTACGTAAACAAGAGGTCTTTACCTCGGTTGAATACTCGGCGTCAGCACTCAGTTTGCGTAGTAGTTTTTTGAAGGTTTTATGTTCTGATGAGGCGATCATATCCAGAATCGGCAGTCCTTCGATTTCATCCTCACCGGCAAGACCGAACAGTTCCAGATAAGCGCGATTGGCTGTGACATGCATGCCTTCATGTACATAGGCGATGGAATCCCTAGAGCTTTCAGTCAGGGCATCGCATCGTTCCTCAGCTTCTTCAAGCTGGCGTTCAGCCCGTTGTAACCGCCGCAGGATACCGAGATGTTTATGTTCACGCAGAATAACCTGCACCAGATGAGCATGGTCCTTACGCTGAACAAGATCTTTGGCACCTTGCTGCATCAGCTCTAGGCGCATTTCTTCATCGGGCTCATCAGCAACGGCAATCACCGGGATGATGGGATTAATAGCACCAATAAGGGCAAATAATTGTGTGGTACTGAGGGAATCGCTCTCGATAGTGAGGATCAGCAGATCGAGCAGCTTTTTCTCCTTGAGATCGGTAGCCAGCAAGTCTGCATCATGCTCGATGCGAGAGGCATGTGCCGGATTACCGTTATTGCGTAGTGCATCCAGATAGGCTTCAACCTCAGGGGTTGTGTTGCCTAGAACCAGTAGCTCAATTGCTTCTTCGGGCATCTAGTGCTCCTTCAAGATGATACGAGTGACGTGTCCTATACTGCATATTGATCCAGCGTATTGAGTATCATGGGATCAAGATGCGTTGACATGCTCGCGCCGCAGTTTTACCGCTTCAGCCAGGGTTTCCAGCAAAGGTACACTGTCATCCCAACTAATACAGGCATCAGTAATGCTCTGTCCATAGGTCAGTGCATTACCCTCTACTCGGTCCTGTCTTCCCTCAGTGAGGAAACTCTCTATCATGGCCCCCATAATGCGTTGGTCACCACGGGCTATTTGGCTGGCCACATCACGCCCTACCAAGAGCTGTCTTGCATGTTGTTTGCGGCTGTTGGCATGGCTGAAATCGACCATCAACCTTGGCTTGAGCCCGTTGCTATCCATCTCTTCAGCGGCAATATTGATACTTTCTGAATCATAATTTGGTCGGCTGCCACCTCTGAGAATCACATGGCAGTCCTGATTGCCGTGGGTTGAAAAGATTGCAGAACGACCCTCTTTGGTGACGGATAGAAAGTGATGGGGACGGGAAGAGGAGCGTATTGCGTCCAAGGCGACCCTCATGCTGCCGTTGGTGGCATTCTTGAATCCAACTGGACAGGAGAGGCCAGAGGCGAGTTCCCTATGGGCTTGACTCTCTGTTGTGCGGGCACCGATGGCACCCCAGCTGATTAGATCGGCAATATATTGTGGACTGATTAAATCGAGGTATTCCGTACCGGCCGGAATACCGAGATCGTTGATATCCAGCAGTAATTTTCGTGCCAGCCGCAGTCCTGAATTGATCTCAAATTTGTCATCCAGGGTTGGATCATTGATCAGGCCCTTCCATCCAACAGTGGTGCGAGGCTTTTCAAAATAGACCCGCATGACGATCTCAAGGTGATCTTTAAGTGACTCACGTAGCGGTTGAAGGCGTTTTGCATACGCAAAAGCAGCTTTAGGGTCATGTACTGAGCAGGGTCCGATAATCACCAATAACCGGTCATCCTCGTCATGTAGGATTCGGTGAATTTGTTGACGGGCTTCATGTACCGTGTTCGAAACCTTTTCGGTGATGGGTAATTCCTGGTGAATTTGAGCCGGTGGACTCAACTCTTTGATAGCCTTGATTCGAAGATCGTCAGTTTGTTTCATGCGATATTATTACAGTGCCAGTACTTAAAAAAAACGGGTCTATCCGGGTTTCGCAAAGAAATTAAGGTATTGATCGGCCACAGATTCTTCTCTATTTTTGATGTTGAAAAGGCATCAAAAAACAGAGGGGATAGAATCTATGGCCATAGACAAGCTTATAGGAAAGCTTCTAAAGTTCAAGGGACTGAAGGTCGTCAATTTAGCATTCAAAAGGGGCGGCGACCTGGAGATTGCAGTCAAGCCATACAAAAACGGTTGCCAATGCCAGCAGTGTGGGAGACGAGGACAAGTGAGTCTTCGATCTCGTGATGTCTTTTAGGCGTCCCAGGCCTAAAAGACACTCGATCTTTGACAACCTATTAGTGCCCCGGACGG
>JAIVEQ010000033.1 GCA_023838465.1 Candidatus Thiodiazotropha sp. | reverse complement strand
TTTGATGCCTTTTCAACATCAAAAATAGAGAAGAATCTGTGGCCGATCAATACCTTAATTTCTTTGCGAAACCCGGATAGACCCAAAAAATATGCTCATGCAAATGCGGTCAACAAATCAAACTTCAATACGGCAATCGGACAAAGAGTCAGTTTCGATATCACCAAAGGACGGGCGCTGTTATGGGCACATCTTGAAGGTGGTGTGATGCCGACCTTTTCCGGCAAGTTGAAGCCGGGCACGAGAGCGTTGGCCTTTACTGTCGATAAGATTAATTCCATATCCGGTTTTTTACAGCCCAAAGATAATATCGATCTATTGATTGAATATAAAGGTCAGATCATTCCGATTATCCAAAATCTCCATGTATTGGCTACCGGTCCCCGCACCCGTATCGATAAAACAGGAAGACAGACGGACGATTCATTTCGAACGATCACTGTGGAAGTAACACCGGAAGTCGCAGAAAAGATCACGCTTGCTAAGAGTATCGGTAAGCTCACTGCTCTATTGAGGTCGCCTCAGGATGACAAACCGATCAGCGATCAACCTATGACAGTGGCGCGCTTGTTGAACAAACCTCAGCCAAAGGCAAAGCCAAGGAAAAAAGTCGTCAGAAAAGCAAAAGGGATCGAGTACATCATTGGCGGACGCAGAAGTTAGTCTCTGCATCAGGTTTTTTGGTTTTATTTTGAGGGTAACCGGCAAGTGATAAGAAAAATCACGGAGATAGGCATTGCACTACTGTTGATAGTTGCATCGGGCGCTGTTTGTGCAAGAAACATCGACCTGTTCGTGGGTGAGGTGAATATTCTTGACAAGGTTGAAGTGGACAGGGTGGCAATCGGTAAAGACGGTATCGTAAAGGTGGAGATACTCAGTACCCGGGAGTTGTTGATTATTGGTGAGCAAGTAGGTAGTACATCCCTGCGTCTATGGAACAAGGATGGCAGCCAGTATCAGTACAACATACGGGTTGCGGAGCAGGATCCTGAGAAAAGAGTGCGTATGGACAGCATGATCAGGATTAGTGTCAAAATGGTGGAGTTCAGGAAGAGTGCGCTTTCAAAGCTCGGCATAGACTGGTCGAAGGATATCAATGGCCCGACCTTTGCGACGGTGGGTGATTTTGTCACTAACTCAATGTTCAGGTCGCCGAATGCGGCGATAGATGGGGCAGCGCTGCCACTCAATGTCAAGCCCTTTTCCTCCTATTTTGGTATTGCTACGGCGCTCACTTCGAGAATTAATCTACTCGCTTCCGACGGTGACGCTGTGGTGCTTTCCGAGCCGGTGCTGAGTTGTATCAACGGTGGCACTGCAAAATTTATCTCCGGGGGTGAATATCCCATACCTGTTATTGGTAACAACGGTGGCACCAGCGTCGAATTCAAACAGTACGGTATCAAAATGGAAATCTCTCCAAGAGCGAACCGGGAAAAGCAGATTTACACAACCATCAAGGCGGAAGTCAGTGAAATCGATCAGTCCACTACGGTGCTGGGGGTACCTGGCATTTTGAAAAATGAAACCGAGACTATTGTCAATGTGAATTCGGGACAAACCATTGTGATTTCAGGCTTGTTGAAAGCCAAACAGGGCAGGGGCAGCAGCAAGGTACCGGGGCTGGGGGATCTGCCTTTGGTTGGCAGGTTGTTCAGTACGGATGATGTGCAGAAGGAGATGTCGGAAATGGTGGTCTTTCTCACTCCGGAAGTAGTGGAAGAGGAAGATACCTATGATGAACATGCCGAAAGGCTGATGGGCATCAGTCATCGTACGATCGATCAACTCAAAGAGAGGCTGAAATTCAGCATACTGGACTGATCATTATGTTTGAAATTCTGTATCAGCAGGGAAGGAAACGCCGTACACATCACACTATCAAGGGCGACCAGTGTGTGATCGGTAGTGCACGCCATAATGACCTTGTGCTTAAACACCGTCATATCGCCAAAAAGCATGCCACCCTGTATGCACAGAACGACCAGATCCATATTGAGGATCTGGGCAGTATCACCGGCACCTGGGTCAATCGGGAGCGTGTCATAAACTATGGGCCACTTACCGAGCATGATGAGATTACCATTGGTGATGTCAGCCTGAAAATTGAAATACAGATTGCTCAAGATCAGTCTCAGGTGTTACAGGAAATAGCTGCAGGTGACATAAAAGAGGCTAGTCACTTAGAACATGTTGAGTGTCTAAATAACAACAACGAAGGTGGGCAGAACAGCCAGCAAAAGATAATCATTTATTGGACAAAGATTATCCACGAGCAGTTGATCTCGGAGATGGATTTACGTCGTAAAGATGTGCACAGCATGTCGGATGAGCAGCTCAGGGCTGAAGCGGAGACGCTCCTCGACCAGATCATCAGCCGCCTCGCATCGGATCTGCCGGATGATATAGAGATTGCAAAACTGCGAGTCAGCGTCCTTAACGAGGCAGTCGGTCTGGGACCTTTGGAACGCTTTCTTGAAGATGAGTCCATCACGGAGATCATGGTCAACAACCATCAAGAGGTTTTTATCGAGCGGGCAGGAAAACTGGTTGATAGTGGGGAGAGTTTTAGTAGCGACCAGGCTGTTCTGTCCGTGATCGAGCGTATTATTACTCCACTGGGCAGGCGTATTGATGAAAGCAGTCCCATGGTGGATGCCCGTCTGAAAGATGGTTCACGTGTCAATGCCATTATACCACCGTTGGCTATTAAAGGGCCGAGTCTGACAATCAGAAAGTTCGCCAAAGAGCGATTAACATTCAGTGATATTGTTCACTATGGTTCGATCAGTCCGGCGATGGTCGATTTTCTCAAGGTCTGTGTGGAGCAGCGGAAAAATATCATCGTATCTGGCGGAACCGGTTCAGGTAAAACGACCCTGCTTAATGTGCTGTCGAGTTTCATTCCTGAAAGAGAACGTATCATTAGCGTTGAAGATGCCGCCGAGCTAAGACTCTACCAACCCAATCTCGTTTCCTTGGAAGCCAAACCGGCGAACTTGGAAGGCAGGGGAGCGATCACTATTCGTGAATTGGTGAAGAATACCTTGCGTATGCGCCCTGACAGAATAGTCGTCGGTGAATGTCGCGGTGGTGAGGCGCTTGATATGCTCCAGGCGATGAATACCGGTCATGACGGCTCACTGACGACGGCTCACGCCAATAGTCCGAGGGATGTGCTATCAAGGCTCGAAGTCATGGTATTGATGGCGGGCATGGAACTTCCCGTCTCAGCGATTCGTGAGCAGATTGCCTCGGCGATCAATATTATCGTTCAGCAAACCCGTTACCCATGTGGCTCAAGAAAGATTACCAAAATAACTGAAGTTACCGGTATCGAGGGCAACACTATCCAACTACAGGATATCTTTGAATTCAGGCAACAAGGGTTGGATAAGCACGGCAAGGTGCGAGGCGAATATGTCGCTACCGGATTCGTACCCTCTTTCTATGAAAAACTGAAAACTATCAGTGTGGCGGTGGATCTGTCGATTTTCAGCACTGACCTGGACGATTTCCTTTAATGGATATTTACATTGTATTAGCTATCCTGTTTACCGGTATCAGTATGATGATTTGGGTGCTGCTTACCTTCAGCATGCAGGGTTTTGAGCGCTATCAATCGGTCTTTACCGAACGAACAGAGAGCAAGTTGGAGAACCTGTTCCTGTTTGTGGATACAAAAAAAGTCTTTTTGCTCAATGTCATCTCACTGCTTGTGCTTCCGGTTGCAGTCTATTTATTGACCGGCTCTCTGTTCTATGTGGCTTTGTCGATTATCGCACTGCTAGTGCTGCCCAAGCTGCTGTTGATGCGCTTAGAGGTCAGGCGTAAGGCGAATTTTATTGCCGCACTTCCAGATGCTTTGTCGCAGATTGCCAGTGGCATGACTGCCGGGCAGACGTTCCTTTCAGCCCTGGAGATGATGGTGAAGGAGACGAGAGGACCCATTAGTCAGGAGTTCTCTTTGGTGCTGCGGGAGCAGCGACTGGGAAAGTCGCTCGCTGAAGCAATGGACAACCTGGGGGAGCGTGTTCAGACGGAGGAGTTGGACCTGGTCGTGACCGCCACCCAGATCGCTAATGAAGTGGGTGGTAACCTGTCGGAGATATTTCATCGGCTGTCACTGAGCTTACGGCGCAAGATGGAGATGGAAGGCAAGATCCAGGCGTTGACCTCTCAGGGCATACTCCAGGGCTGGGTGGTCGGGCTGTTGCCGTTTTTCATCATCGGTGCACTCTATTTCGTAGATCGGGAGAATATCGCTCCGATCTTTTCAAACTTGCTCGGTTGGATCTTTCTCACCATCATCTTCATCCTTGAGGCCATCGGTGGGTTGATGATCCGAAAAATTGTCAATATCGATATTTGATCATGGAATTGCTTACCATCAGCCTTCTATTTGGCGGCATTCTTGCTCTGATCGTATGGAATAGCTACCGGGTGTTTGCACAGGTACCGGACCAGGACAGGTCTTACCTTGACCGCCCTCCGCTCGGTTTTCGATTGACCTGGCCCCTTGTCAATGGATTCGTACACTATTTCGGTTCACTCATCAGTCAGAACTATCGTATTGTCACCCTGCTGAGACTGAGAAAAGCAGGACTGGACTATATGTTAAGCCCCGATCAGTTCTTTGCTGGGAAGGTAGTGGCTGCTGTGCTTTTCACTTCGTTCGCCTACCTGGTGCTGAGCATGTTGGGATCAACAACCTGGTATTTTATGTTGTTGGGACTGATTGCGGGATTCTTCTACCCTGAGCTTTGGCTGCGTGAGGCGACGGAGCAGCGTAATAAAAGCATTTTCAGGGATCTGCCGTTTTATCTCGATATCATCATTCTTTCTGTAGAAGCGGGCACCAATTTTACCGGCGGGCTACAGCAGGCAATCAACAAAGCAACGGATGGTCCACTCAGACAAGAACTCAGTCGGGTGATTAGAGATATTCGTGCCGGAAAACCACGGGCAGACTCGCTTCGAGACTTGGCGGACCGGGTGGACAGTGAAAGCGTGCGCAATGTTGTCAGTAGTATCATCCAGGCTGAAAAAACGGGCTCCAGTTTGGGGCCTGTTCTCAAAGCTCAAGCCGACCAATTAAGGACGGCCAGGTTCCAGAAAGCAGAAAAGATGGCCATGGAGGCACCGGTCAAGCTACTTGGACCCTTGGTCATGTTTATATTTCCCAACACTTTTCTGATCATTATTTTTGTCATCCTCAGCAGTGCAATCCAAAAGGGCGTGTTGGCCTGGCCGATATTCAAACCGCTGATATGGGCCTTTAACTGGCCGGGTTAGGAATTATATGAAAAATTCAAGATTATTTAGCATGAAAATGGATATAAAGTGGTTGAGCGCAGTCGTAACGGCCTGCTTGCTGAGTCTTCTGCTCGTAGCATGCAATAATAGTACTGAACAGTTTGCGCCAGGAACGACTGTCACCATCGCACCCTCCTCTTATACCTGGACTGTTACGGAATTGCTCGATACACAGGGGCAATGCATGTTTTCACCGGATGATTATCAGGACAATGTTTTAATCATAACCGTCAACGATTCAAATGGCAGGCCAATCGGTGAGATGGACTTAGAAGTTTATCTCTCTCCCTCCAATAGTACATCGTCACCACAGCTCGATGATTGGCATATTTTTTATCTCTATGATGACCACAACAACAATGGCGTGGTCGATCATCCCCAGGAGTTGGTAAGCGGCGCGGGTGATCCGATTCTTTATGAAACAAAGACAGAAAAATACCATGGCACCAAGACGGTGATTGTCAGGACTAACACCTCCTGCGGCGGTTACCAGGCGACCCTGCACGCCTATGCCGGAGATGGTTATGGATCGATGGAGATCAATACAGATACCGAAAAAGAGCCTGATTAACTATGAGGGAACGGAAGAGACAACGGAAGAGACAACGGAAGGGCAATGAAGCAAATCTGTCTGTGCAGACAGGAGATGGATGATCCAACAACGGGTGAGGCAATCGGCCTTGAGGTTCTTTTGGCCGACAGCTATCTGAGCCGACTTCGTGGACTGCTGGGAAAAAAACAACTCAGTGACTCTGAGGGGTTGCTGCTGAAGCGATGCGCAACCGTTCACACGATTGGTATGCACTATCCACTCGATCTGGTCTTCATGGACAAGCGAGGTAAGGTTCTGAAGTGTCAGGAGGGTGTCAAGCCATTTCGCACCGCAGGTGTGCGCGGTGCCTACTACACCCTGGAACTGAATCAGGGGATGATCCGCAAACAGAGCATCACCGTTGATGATCGTTTTGTATGGCATGCAGTGGAGAGGGAATAATTGTGTTAAGTAAATCGGTAACACACACTTTTTTGGCGATGCTCTTTGCTGTGTTTACGGCCTGCAGCAGCACAGGTCCTAAGGGTAAGGCGTTCACTCATCTGGAGATGGCGGACAAGGCCTATGATCAGGGCAGGTGGGTCGAGGCCGAGCAACACTATCAGGCGATTATAGAGATTGCTCTCAAAGATTTTTATGCTTGGTTCAGGCTTGGCAATGCACGGCTACATCAAGGCAATATAGAAGCGGCGATCCACGCCTACGAGTCGTCACTGCAGCGGGATCCAAGACAGCCCAAGCCTCACCACAATCTGGCTGAAGCCTATCTTTTGCTGGCCCATCAATCATTGAAAAAGGCCCATGGTTTAGCTGAAAAGACAAGCTATGAACGATTGATTGTGGAAGAAAAGCTTATTAAGTTGCGGGCGATTATCTACAAACCGGTCAGTGATCTGCCGTCACCGGCTAAAGGATTGATCCAATACTGATTGAACCTGGAATCATCTTTTGAACACCACAAGCGTGCCATTTGCTGTGTCGTGATGCTCACCTAGAAGGTGAACGCTCCTTGCACGAAATAGTCCCATATTTTCAACCTGTTGGGTACTACGCATAGCGGTCAACTGAGGATTCTAGATTGATCATTAGGTATAGATTTAGGAGAAAAGAGGGTAGTTGTAGCGTTCACTCGCTTCACCCACCAGATTCATACCTGACTGTAAGGATAATCCTGAATAAAAAAAAACCGCTCCGACATGTTGTCGAAACGGCTATACCAAAGGAGGATGGAGGAGATAAAGCCACCGCAACAAGGCTGTTCCGGCTGACTTGGTGCTATTCCACCATCGTCAGGATTCAGTTGCATTGAGAAAAATCAATCTCCCCAGATATGCAGCTGGTTGTAAAGTAATTTAACATTTCAATCTCAATACGGGTTCACGACCTTTTTTTCGAGTATCATTGAGCTTTTTCCACCTGCAGGATAAAGGCTCAACAATGTTGATTCTCCGTGGCGCGCCAGCACTCTCAGATTTTCGTCTCAACAAACTTGCCCAACGTCTCTCCGATCTACTGAAACTCCCGGTGAAAGTTGTTGCGGAGTATCTCCATTTTGCTGATATAAACCAATCGCTCAATGAGCAGGATCGCGCCATACTCGACAATCTTCTACGCTATGGACCTGCAATGCCCGCGATGGAGCACGATGGGACGCTGATACTGGTGGTTCCTCGCCCTGGAACCCTATCGCCCTGGTCAACAAAGGCCACTGATATTGCGCACCATTGTGGCTTGCAGAAGGTAAATCGGCTTGAACGGGGAGTGGCCTACTATCTGACCGTCGATGGAAAGGAGCTCGATAGTGATCTCTCTTTCACCGCATCAGGCCTACTGCATGACCGCATGACCGAGTCAGTATTGGCCGATGCGGAAGATGCTGCATGTCTGTTTAGTCGTGCTGAGCCGGCACCCTATATACAGGTCGATATTCTGGGGGGTGGGGTTGCTGCGTTAAAGAGCGCCAATACAGACTTGGGTCTTGCCCTGTCTGATGATGAGATCGAATACTTGGTGGAGAGTTTTCAAGCCCTGCAACGAAACCCCACTGATGTGGAATTGATGATGTTTGCACAGGCAAATTCTGAGCACTGCAGACACAAGATTTTCAATGCAGACTGGATTATCGATGGAGAGCGGCAACCTCACTCACTCTTCAATATGATCCGCAATACAACAAATACCTCACCGGATGATGTGTTGTCTGCCTATACGGATAATGCCGCCGTTATCAGAGGTCCGAGTGCAGAGCGGTTTGTGCTTGATCCACAATCCCAAAGTTACGGTTTTGGTCAGGAAGATGTACATATCTTGATGAAGGTGGAGACCCACAACCATCCCACCGCAATCTCACCCGATCCAGGAGCGGCAACCGGCTCAGGTGGTGAAATTCGTGATGAGGGAGCGACAGGGAAAGGCTCCAAGCCAAAGGCCGGACTGTGCGGTTTTTCAGTCTCCAATTTGCGGATCCCTGGCGGGGAGATGCCTTGGGAGATTGATTTCGGTAAGCCAGGACGCATTGTTTCCGCACTGGACATTATGCTCGAAGGACCCATTGGCGCAGCATCATTCAATAACGAATTCGGTCGCCCGAATCTATGTGGCTACTTCCGCACTTACGAATTGGAAGTGCCTGGTCCAGATGGTATGGAATTTCGAGGCTACCATAAGCCGATTATGTTGGCAGGCGGCTTGGGAAATATTCGTACCGAGCATATTGAGAAGAGCAGTTTTCCAAAGGGCTCTCCCTTGGTGGTGCTGGGCGGTCCTGCCATGCTGATTGGTCTGGGAGGAGGGGCAGCCTCGAGTATGGCCAGCGGCACCTCGGCAGAGGATCTTGATTTCGCATCTGTACAGCGCTCCAATCCAGAAATGCAACGACGCTGTCAAGAGGTGATCGATGCCTGCTGGGCAAGAGGTGATGCCAGTCCCATCCTGTTTATCCACGACGTGGGTGCCGGCGGTCTCTCCAATGCCTTGCCGGAGTTGGTGCACGATGCCGCACTGGGTGGACGTTTCGAATTACGCACAGTCCCCAATGATGACCCGGGCATGACTCCGATGGAGATTTGGTGCAATGAATCCCAGGAGCGCTATGTGATGGCCATCGACGTGGACAAGCTGGAAGTATTCAAATCAATCTGTGAGCGTGAGCGTTGTCCCTACGCAATCGTTGGAGAAGCAACAGATGAGGAGCACCTGGTTTTAGGTGATGCCCATTTTGATAACAATCCCATCGATATCCCAATGAACCTGCTGTTTGGTAAACCACCCCGGATGTTAAGGGAAGTGCGACGCAAGACCTTCAAGAAGCAGGAACTCGATTTCTCCTCTATCGACCTTATACAGGCGGCGCTACGGGTACTGAAATTGCCGACTGTGGCGAACAAGACCTTTCTGATCAGTATCGGTGATCGCTCGATTACCGGGATGGTGACCCGTGATCAGATGGTGGGACCTTGGCAGGTGCCTGTTTCGGATTTGGCGGTTACTGCATCGGGTCTTATGGGATACACAGGAGAGGCGATGGCAGTGGGTGAACGTACGCCGTTGGCCTTGTTGGATGCACCTGCTTCCGGGCGCATGGCCATTGGTGAAGCGATAACCAATATCGCGGCTGCAAGCATTGACAAACTGTCGGATATTAAACTCTCTGCCAATTGGATGGCGCCTGCCGGACATCCTGGAGAAGACGTTAAACTCTATGAAACAGTGAAAGCCGTCGGGATGGAACTCTGTCCAGCACTCGGTATTGCGATACCTGTCGGTAAAGACTCTATGTCGATGAAAACCGTATGGCAGGAGCAGGGTGATGAGCGGGCCATGACGGCACCCTTATCACTGATCATCTCTGCCTTTGCACCTGTGGCGGATGTACGTACAACCTTGACACCTTTTCTGAGGAGCAATGTAGGTGATTCAGATCTGATCCTTATCGACCTGGGTAAGGGAAAGAACCGATTGGGTGCGACAGCGCTTGCCCAAGTCTACAAACAGATTGGACACCATGGTGCGGACCTGGACGATCCGAAAGCGCTACGACGTTTTTTTGGATTGATACAAGAACTCAGTCGCGTCAATCTGCTATTGGCCTATCATGATCGTTCTGATGGTGGACTCTTCACCACGGTCTGTGAGATGGCCTTTGCCGGACATTGTGGTGTCTCTGTGGAGATCGATGACCTGGGTGAAGATGACCTGTCTGCGCTCTTCAATGAGGAGTTGGGGGCGGTGATTCAGGTACGTCATAGCGATACCGATGAGGTGTTGAAAATGCTAAGCGATGCCGGACTGGGGCGCTGCAGTCACGTCATCGGTACCCTAAACGGTGAGGACCGGATCGAGTTTTTACGTGCAGGCAAAGCGGTACTGAGCGCTAGTCGTGTGGAGTTCCAACAGGCTTGGTCGGAGACTACCCGTCAGATGCAGGCCATGCGGGACAACCCAGCATGTGCCGAAGAGGAGTTTAGCCGTATTGCCGAGCTGGATCCCGGTATCCAGATACAACTTACCTTTGATCCAGATGAGGATATCTCATCACCGATGATTGCCACTGGAGTGCGGCCACCGATCGCCATCTTGCGAGAGCAGGGTGTCAATGGGCAGTTGGAGATGGCAGCAGCGTTTCATCGTGCCGGCTTCGAGTGTATCGATGTTCATATGTCCGATATCATTGAGGGAAGAACCAGCCTGAGCCGTTTCAGGGGGCTGGTGGCCTGTGGTGGTTTTTCCTATGGGGACGTCTTGGGTGCTGGGGAAGGCTGGGCAAAATCGGCTTTGTTCAATGGCCGGGCGAGTGATGAATTTGAAGCCTACTTCAATCGTCAGGATACCTTCGCGCTTGGCGTCTGCAACGGCTGCCAGATGCTTTCAAATCTACATCAACTGATTCCTGGTGCCGATCACTGGCCTCATTTCGTACGCAACCGTTCAGAACAGTTTGAAGCACGTTTCGTCACTGTCGAGATCAATGAATCGCCATCGATCCTGTTGAGGGGAATGAGCGGCTCAAGACTACCGATCGCTGTGGCTCATGCTGAAGGACGTGCCGAGTTTCACGATCAAGATCATCTGGCACAAGCTCGTCCCTTGACGGTGATTCGCTATCTGGAAAACAATGGAAAGTTGGCTACACGCTATCCTGCCAATCCCAATGGGTCCCCGGATGGTGTTGCGGGGCTCTGCAACAGTGACGGTCGAGTGACAATAATGATGCCTCATCCTGAGCGGGTGACCCGTACAGTTCAACACTCCTGGCACCCGGATGATTGGGAAGAGGATGCCCCCTGGTTACGTCTGTTCCGGAATGCCCGCATTTGGGTTGATTGAGTGTTGTTCCTTTCAGTGTTTGTCTGATGGGGGCTCTGTAGCTAATGGCGGTGATGCAATTTCTTTCACTCCCCAATGCGTCTATAGAGTGTGCCGATGTACTAATTCTACCTGTTCCTTTCGAACAGACTGTGACCTATAGACAGGGTACAGGTCGGGGACCGGAAGCCATTCTCGCAGCCAGTAATCAGTTGGAGTTTTATGAGGAGGATATAGGCTGGTGCCCGATGGAGTATCTCAAGCTTGCCGTGCTTCCAGCGGCTGATGTAGGGTGCGATTCTGAAGAGGTATTTCATCATCGTTTGTTCAACACGGTGGATGCTCTTCCTCCTAATAACCTCTTTATAGGATTGGGTGGAGAACATTCAATCACCCCGGAGATGGTGTTTGCTCGGATGCCGGAGGGGGGCACAGTCGTACAGATTGATGCCCATGCAGATCTGCGTTCTACCTATCATGGCTCAATCTATAATCATGCCTGTCCGATGTATCGAATCTGGCAAAGGGACTATGCACTAATCCAGATTGGAATACGTTCCCTGCATGCAGACGAATCACAGTTGCTCGCTGCTGAACAGACCATCACAACCTACTTCGATCGTACCTTGCAGCATGCCGATGTCTGGCATGGCCTGTTGCAGACATTGAAGGCCCTTACAGGCCCTGTGTGGCTGACTATAGACATGGATGGATTTGACCCTGCACTGATATCCAGCGTTGGGACACCCCAACCGGGGGGTATCAGCTGGCATCAGGGGATGGATATTCTGCAGACGTTGATCAACAATCGGAACATCGACCTGAGGGGGATCGATATCCTCGAATTGGTTCCTGAGGAAAATTGTGTGTCCGATATGGTAGCTGCAAAGTTACTACAAAAATGTATCTCTTTCTGGGGCAAGTCTCAGGGTTTCGATCAACGCCAAGCCATGGGTTCTCAAATTGGAGCAGAAGATGAGTGACGCTGTATGGGATAGGGATGTAGCCAATAGTCTCTACCAGGTTGATGGGTGGGGCGCAGGTTACTTCAGTATCAACCAGCAAGGACATGTCGAAGCGATTACAGATGGAACACGAGGCATCGATCTGAAACAACTCTGTGATGAACTGGCGAACAGAGGCCTTAGACCACCTCTATTACTACGTTTCTCAGATATGTTGAAACAGCGTATGTCACAGATTCATAAGCGCTTCACTATTGCTTGTGAAGAAGCTGAATACACTGGACGCTACTATGGTGTCTATCCGATTAAGGTCAATCAGCAACGGCAAATTGTTGAAGAGATTGTCGAATTTGGTACTAGTTACAATTGGGGACTTGAGGCGGGTTCTAAACCGGAACTTCATGCCACCCTGGCGATGCTGGAAGATGTAGAAGGTTTAATCATCTGCAACGGCTACAAGGATCAGGAATTTATCGATCTCGCCTTAATGGGATTGAAAATGGGCAAGCAGCTTTTTGTGGTAGTGGAGAAACCTGATGAACTGGAGCTGATTCTAAATGCCGCTGAGCGCCTGGATGTGGAACCTTTGATTGGATTGCGATGCCGTCTGGCCTCAACCAGTGAGGGTTTATGGGACGATTCCGGTGGTGATAACTCCAAATTCGGTCTCACCGCCTCTGAGTTGTTGGGGGCGATCAATAAACTCAAGCAAGTTAAAAAGCTAGATTGTTTGAGGTTATTACATTTTCATATTGGTAGCCAGGTACCACAGATCCGTCGTATCAAGGAAGCAATGCAGGAGGCGGCACACTATTTTGTTGAGGCAAGGAGACTGGGTGCTCCCATCGAATTCATGGATGTGGGTGGCGGATTGGGGGTCAATTATGATGGCAGCATTGCAGCCAGTACCGCTTCAGTAGACTACAGCCTGCAGGAGTATGCCAATGGCATCGTCTGGGCCATGAAGAATATCTGTGATGAGGAATCCCTGCCATACCCCCATATTATTTCCGAGTCAGGAAGAGCATTGGTAGCCCACCATGCTGTGCTGATAGTGGATGTAACCGGAATTTCCAGGCGTACTACTGAAGGACCGCCAGTGGAGCCAGCTCAAAGCAGTCCCACCCAACTTCGTCAGTTGTGGGAGACGCTGGCTGAATTTGATCGTATCTCGCCCCGTGAGGCGCTGCATGATGTCACAGCCTATCGTGATGATATCAACAAGCTCTTTTCGCTTGGGCATGCCTCTCTTGCGGATAGGGCCCATGGAGATGATCTCTACTGGCGGCTCATTTCTCGGATCATGACCAGTCTTGACAAAGAAGAGATGGATCAGCTGGTACCTGGTCTGGCTACCCAGATCGCTGATCGTTATTATTGTAACTTCTCTGTATTTCAGTCCCTGCCGGATACCTGGGCCATCAAGCAGGTATTTCCTGTGATGCCGATCCACCGTCTGGATGAAGAGCCCACACGCCAGGGGATACTAGTCGATATGACGTGTGATTCTGATGGGAAGATCCAACAATTTCCACTTGCGGAAGGACGTTCACTGACATTGCCGTTACATGCAGAAGTCCCGGGTGATCCCTATTTTCTCGGTATCTTTCTCACGGGAGCCTATCAGGAGATATTAGGCGACCTGCATAACCTGTTTGGTGATACCCATGCGGTACATATCCGCATGGATGGCGACCACTACGAATTGGAACAAGTCGTTGAAGGCGAGTCGGTAGCCGAAGTGCTCAACTATGTGCAGTTTCACGAGAAGGTGTTGATTGATCGCTTGCGTCGACAGCTTCAGGATGCTCGGACCAAGGGCCGCATTACAGCACGTGAAGCGAATAGCTTTTTACGCTTCTATCAAGCGGGATTGAAGGGCTACACCTACCTGGAGGGGGAAACCCCGGTGGTATTGGGTAGCGTTCATCCGCAGACACCTTTAAATCATCTACACTACGCTGAGAAAAGTTAAGGTATCACGGACCCATTCCAGATTGGATGGATTTCGAGAGGAAAAGTCCTTGATTAATGGAATAATTTACCATTCATTCATATGGATACGCCATAATGTGGTGTCTAAATGAGGGTATGTGGTCTCCTAGGCGAGACAACTTTTGCACGATCAAACACCCCATAGAAAATAGGGGGTTCTCATCCTGGGTGATCAATCATTTCCAGGGTCATACACGTCTAATGCAGCGTGGATTGGGGTGTGAAAAGAATGTGAAGCTAAGTTGTTAATATTTTAGTATTCTTTGTCTCAGTTGGGATTCTCTGATTGATTTACGGTACATTTCATGGAATCTCTTCTGTATGTGGATAGTGAGCGGTAGTTATATAATTGGATTGATATTTATTATGGAAATAGAATGTGGACAAATTTTCCTTAAAGACAGTACCCAGAATCAAGCCATCAACCCCATGGATTCCGATAAACCTCAATAATTGCGGTGGCAAAAAAATAGTTCAATGAACGAAATTATTTTACAGATCAAGAATTACATTCGATCCGCTTGGCGTTTTCGATGGCTGGCTATCGCTTTTTCATGGTTTGTTGCGATTGCAGGTTGGGCCGCGATCTTTGCGATGCCGGATCAATATAAATCCGAAGCAAAAGTCTATGTCGATACGGAGAGTGTGCTGAGGCCCTTGCTCGAGGGATTGGCTGTGCAGAATGATATGAATCAACGTCTGCATCTGATGACCAGAACCTTGCTAAGCCATGAAAACCTTAAAAAGTTGATATTACAAACGGATATGGACCACAAGATTTCAACTCGCGAAGAGGAAGAGCAGCTCATCGACTGGTTGAGGGATACCATTGTAGTAGATGTCGATCGTAGACGAATTCCTGGTACCCGAGAGACGGAGAATTTTTACACCATTGGGTTTACCTATAGCGACCGTTTTCTGTCACAACGAGTGGTCAAGGTCTTGCTAGACATCTTTGTCGAAAGTGCCTTGGGTGATACCCGAATAGAATCTGATACTGCACAAAAGTTTCTCCAACAACAGATTCGAGAGTATGAGACGCGGCTGGTTGAGGCGGAGAACAGACTGACTGAGTTCAAACGAAAAAACGTCGATACCCTTCCACGTGAAGGTGGTGGCATATTCCAACGACTTGAAGAGTCTAGGGGAGGATTGGAGGAGATTCAGCTGCAATTTAAAGAGGCCCAGATTCGACGGGACGAACTCAAACGGCAATATTCAACAACACTGGCAGAAGAAGAACAAAGAAGGAGAAGCCTGGGGATGTCGGCAAATGCCGATTCACCAACAGCGCAGCGACTGCTTGCAATGCAGAGCAGGCTGGATGGATTACTTCTTAGATATACTGACCAGCATCCCGATGTACAGGAACTAAGGTCCACGATTGTAGAATTGAAAAAGCAATCAGCCGCTACTGTGTCAATCGGGACAGTTACTGCTTCGCCTACGATATCTACAGCCTTGGAGGAGTTAAAGTTGGCTTACCGACAATCGGAAGTCGATTTAAGAACCATTCGCCTGCGATATGATGAATATCAGGCGCGCATTGTAGAATTAAAGAAGAAGCTGGATACCTTACCCCAGGTTGAGGCGGAATTGACTCGCCTGAATCGCGATTACAATATCAACCGGGAGAACTACCAGGAACTTGTGCAGCGTTTGGAATCGGCAAGGATGTCAGAGCAAGCCGATGAGGCAGGTGATAATTTAAAATTCAGGATTGTAGAACCGCCTAAGGTGCCGATACTACCGGTGGGTCCTAAACGGCTCTTATTAAGCGCTATTGTGCTTCTTGCCTCGTTGGGTGTAGGAGGTGGAATCGCCTTTCTGTTGTCTCAGTTCAAACCTGTCTATTTTGATACGCGGACCCTCAGAAGTGAACTCGAATTTCCGGTTTTAGGACAGGTAACAAGGGTTATGACAGACGATGTGCGGATGAAAAGACGTGTAGAAATCAGTGGCTTCGTTTCAGTGGTATCAATGCTATTTTTCCTGTTTATTGGGATAGTTCTAATTCATGTCTTAGGGGTGAGAGAGGATATAATTGTACTGATCAAGCAATCGGGCCTGCTCTCATTTCTTTGAAATGTCCCTGAGGGTGACACCATTTTGATAGTTTAGTGTGCCTCGTCATAGGTTCTGTACCGCTCAGGTACAGGACTCAGCATCAAAATTTTGATATATTTCGGCCCTTTCATCATGGCCGGAGAGAGCGAGATGTTCCAGAAAAGTATGCAGATTCAGGGTTATGACGACGAGCTATGGGCGGCCATGCAGGCGGAAGAGCGTCGTCAGGAAGAACATATTGAGCTGATTGCTTCCGAAAATTACACCAGCCCACGGGTGATGCAGGCCCAGGGCGGCGTAATGACCAATAAATATGCTGAGGGCTACCCATACAAACGCTACTACGGTGGTTGTGAAAATGTCGATGTAGCCGAGCAGCTTGCTATTGATCGGGCCAAGGCACTGTTTGACGCGGATTTCGCCAATGTTCAACCTCATTCAGGCTCTCAGGCCAATGCAGCGGTCTATATGGCCCTATGCCAGCCTGGCGACACTGTGTTAGGCATGAGTCTGGCTCATGGAGGACATCTGACACACGGCGCCAAACCCAATTTCTCCGGCAAAATCTACCATGCCGTTCAATACGGATTGAATGCTGAGACGGGTGAGATTGATTATCAAGAGGTCGAGCAGCTGGCTCGGGAGCATAAACCGAAGATGATTGTCGCCGGGTTTTCTGCCTACTCCCGTGTCGTCGATTGGCAGCGTTTTCGGGATATTGCGGATGAAGTGGGTGCCTACCTGTTCGTCGATATGGCCCATGTAGCAGGTTTGATTGCTGCCGGACTCTACCCAAATCCGGTGCAGATAGCGGATGTCACCACCACCACGACCCATAAAACCCTACGGGGTCCTCGTGGTGGCCTGATCCTTGCGAAGGCCAATCCGGAAATAGAGAAAAAGCTGAACTCGCTGGTCTTTCCCGGTACTCAAGGTGGCCCGCTGATGCATGTGATCGCAGCAAAGGCAGTTGCTTTCAAAGAGGCTATGGAGCCGGAGTATAAAGTCTATCAGCAGCAAGTCATCGACAATGCGAGGGCTATGGCCAAGGTATTCATGGACCGGGGTTATGATGTTGTTTCCAAAGGCACGGATGATCACCTCTTCCTGGTCAGTTTCATTGAGGCGGGTCTCACTGGTAAGGATGTGGATGCCTGGTTGGGCGCAGCGAATATCACTGTCAACAAAAACGCCGTACCTAACGATCCGCAATCTCCCTTTGTCACCTCCGGCATCAGGGTAGGTACGCCTGCGGCTACAACCCGTGGATTCAACGAGTCTGACTGTGTGGAGTTGGCTGGCTGGATGTGTGATGTCATAGACAGTCGTGGCGATCAGGCCGTTATCGGTACAATCAAGTCAAAGGTTCTGGCGATCTGTGCCAGGTATCCTGTCTATGGAGGTTGAAGAGTTATGAGTTTTAAGTTTTGAGTTTTGAGTATCGGTGTTCGCTTCGCTCACGCTTACTATAATAATCGTGCGTGCAGTGCACCCATTTACTCAAAACTCATCACTCAAAACTCAAAACTCAACAAAGTTATGCGCTGTCCTTTTTGTGGAGCCCAGGATACTAAGGTTATTGACTCTCGTCTTGCAGGGGAGGGTGATCAGATTCGTCGACGTCGCGAATGCACGGTCTGTAAGGAACGTTTTACGACCTACGAAACGGCTGAACTCAATCTTCCCTGGGTTGTAAAGCAGGATGGTAGCCGGGTCCATTTCGATGGTCGCAAGCTTCGTGCTGGGATGACCCGCGCACTGGAAAAGCGGCCGGTCAGAGCTGAGCTTGTGGATACGGCAATCAACCACATCACACGCAAGCTGATGGCGGGTGGTGAGAGAGAAGTGCCATCACTGGCCATCGGTGAATTGGTCATGGAAGAGTTGAAACGACTCGATCAGGTCGCCTATGTCCGTTTTGCTTCAGTCTACCGAAAATTTGAAGATGTGAATGCTTTCCGCGAGGAGATTGAGCGGCTGGAGCAGCAACCGAGTCCCGAGGAGCGTCGACGACAGTTAGAGCTGTTGAAGGATGAGGAAAAAAAGAAGTGAACAGTGCCCTTGATCACCGCTTTATGGCCCACGCAATTCGCCTCGCTCGACAAGGTCTCTATACCACTCACCCCAATCCGAGAGTCGGTTGCCTGTTGGTCAAGGATGGGGAGATCATTGCTGAGGGCTATCATCGGCGGGCAGGTGAACCGCATGCGGAGCGAAATGCATTGGCGATGGCAGGTGCAGCTGCAAGAGGATCAACCGCCTATGTGACGCTGGAGCCATGCTGTCACCATGGCCGTACCCCTCCCTGTGCCGATGCGCTCATCGAAGCCGGTGTGAAACGTGTGGTGGCAGCCATGCGTGACCCTAATCCCAAGGTTTCCGGCAGTGGTTTCAAACAGCTGCAGCAAGCCGGTATCGAGGTTATCGAGGGGGTGATGCAGGCACAGGCAGAAGCATTGAATCCCGGCTTTATCAAACGTATGTCTCAGGGTCTCCCCTATGTGCGTTGTAAGATGGCCATGAGCCTGGATGGCCGTACGGCTATGGCCGATGGCGAGAGTCAATGGATTACCTCGCCTGCCGCCCGTGCAGATGTGCAACGTCTACGTGCTCAAAGTGCGGCAATTCTCACCGGGGTTGGCACTTTGTTAGCCGATGATCCGTCGATGAACGTGCGTTTATCCGCCAGTGAGCTGGCTATCGATGCAGCTCTTCCCGTTCCTCATCCGGTACGTGTTGTACTTGATCCCAGTCTTGAAACCCCTCCAGAGGCAAAAATGCTTGGCTTGCCAGGCCCAACCCTGATCATCTGCAACGACGAACAGCCGGTACATGGTGCTGCATTGGAGGCAGCCGGGGCTCAGATAGCTGTTTTGCCTGGAGACAATCAACGACTCGATCTTCAAGAGGTGTTGCGCTTTTTGGCATTACAAGAGATCAATGAGGTACTGTTGGAGTCGGGGGCCACCCTGGCCGGTGCCATGTTGGAACAGGGGCTTGTGGATGAGTTGGTTGTCTATCTGGCTCCACACTTAATGGGCAGTGCCGCGCGAGGACTATTGCTTCTACCCGGCATAACGCATATGGCAGATCGAATAGCTTTGGACATCTGTGATTTACGTCAGGTTGGGTCTGATATCCGTATTACTGCAAGACCCCAAAGAGAGCGTGAAGGCGGGAACTGAATATGTTTACCGGTATTATCCAAGCAATCGGTCGTGTTGCCAGTCTTGCATCAAAAGGTGGCGATCTGCGGTTGACGATTCAAAGTGGCCAACTCGACCTGAGTGATGTGGTACTGGGTGACAGTATCGCTACCAATGGCATCTGTTTGACAGTGATCGATCTGCCGGGAGATGGTTTCAGCGCGGATGTCTCCCGTGAGACGACCTCTCTCACTACCCTGCATAAGCTGCAACCAGGCAGTCAGGTCAATCTTGAGAAGGCATTGACCCTCAATACACGTTTAGGTGGGCATCTGGTCAGTGGTCATGTGGATGGTGTGGGTCGAATTGTACAAAGAAAAGATGATGGCCGGTCGGTGCGGTTTATTGTCGAGGCGCCGGATGAACTGGCCCGGTATATTGCCCACAAAGGTTCCATCTGTATCGATGGAACCAGCCTGACTGTCAATGGTGTGGAGGGTGCCAGATTTGACTTGAATATCGTGCCGCACACCCTGAAACAGACCATCATGGAAGCCTACCGAGAGGGTAGTGAGGTGAATCTGGAAGTAGACCAGATTGCCCGTTATCTCGAGCGTCTGATGTTGGGTGATCAAGCTGCAAAACCCAGTGCCTCGGGGCTAACCGAGGCACTGTTGCAAGCGCGAGGTTTTATTCGGACCTGAACCCAGGATTCGGGTTGGAATTGATCGATAGATTAGTCATCATCACTGATCCGAATCACCAACCTTGCCACCGGTCCCTGCCATGTGTGGACTCTAGCATTGAGATCACTCTCTCCACCCAATGGATCGCTATCTCCTGTCACTCCCCGATGGATATGAACGGTAGGGTTATGGTCTGAGCCGACATTAGCAATCCCGCCAGTACCACCATTTCCACCTGGATCAGCAGGGATGCCGGGAGTATTGGGTGCACCGCCACCATTTATGATTTCATCATTAGCCTCAGTGCCCGCATCATAGCCATGCAAATAGTAAGTGTAGGTCCCTTTTTTATGGGGGATTCTCAATCCGTCAATGCCTACAAAGCCATCATTGGTAGGTAGCATCATGCCGACGATGGAGAGGTAGCGGTTCTTTTTCATTTGTCTGTCTAGTACAGCTTCTGCACTTTTACCGGGTTCCAGGAGTCCACCGGCTGGATTGGCAACATAGTCACTACCCGCTGCTTCAAGGTCAAGAATCAGTCCGTCAATATTACCTCCCTCCGCCATTGCTTGAAGATTGTCCGATGCCTCTGTGCTTAATTGAAACAGGTGGGTGTTCCGCTTATGGGCCGCCACCAGCAGGGGGGTAAAATAGATGGCATTGGTCAAGTTGGTGATCTCGACACTGACCTCACGGTCGCTTGCGATTGAATTCGCTGATATCAGTAAACTGGCAGAAGCCAGTACGGCAGTCAGGCTCTTTTTCATAATCTCATCCTCTTTTGTATCGTGGTGCAGTCACAGAACTGTGGAGTGAATGGTTGGGTTTACTTGCCGAGAAGTGAGTTGGATAACCAACCCACGATCCCGTTAGTCAGTTGACTAGTGATCTGTGCTGTATGGGAGAGTGTGAGTCTGTAAACTCCCATCAACGTCACGAAATGATCACAAATACATCACGCTGTGATTTTGGGTAGCAAACAGCTGGATCTGATTATCAGATGCCCTTGCTGCCCACCTCTGATAGAATGAGCGGTTAACTTTGAACAAAATTCAAGAAAGTACATGGCGCTAAACACCACAGAAGAAATCATTGCCGACCTGAAACAGGGCAAGATGGTCATCATCATGGATGATGAGGATCGTGAAAACGAGGGTGACCTGATCATGGCAGCTGAGGCCGTGACACCCGATGCGATCAATTTTATGGCCCGCTACGGACGTGGATTGATCTGCCTTACCCTGACAAAAGAGCATTGCAGCCAACTGCGCCTGCCATTGATGGTGACTACAGATGACGAGTTGGCAGCAACCAATTTTACCGTCTCTATCGAGGCTGCCAATGGTGTGACGACAGGTATCTCCGCTGCTGACCGTTCCACTACCGTACTTGCAGCCGTGGCGCCTGACGCGAAACCACAGGATCTCGTCCAGCCAGGCCATATCTTTCCTCTGATGGCGCAGCCGGGAGGCGTGCTGGTTCGAGCCGGGCATACAGAAGCCGGTTGTGATCTGGCTCGTCTGGCTGGTCGCCTGCCTGCATCTGTCATTGTTGAGATCCTCAATGAGGATGGCACCATGGCGCGTCGCTCAGATCTTGAACAATTCGCAGCGGATCACGATCTGAAGATCGGTACGATCGCTGATTTAATTCAATACCGGGTAAAAAATGAAACGACCGTTGAACGGGTGAGTGAATGCAATTTTCCTACTCAGTTCGGTGATTTTCGTCTGGTTGCCTATCAGGATATAGTGGATAACGAACTCCACTTGGCACTGGTTAAAGGCCACCCTTCGGCTGAGCGTCCCACCCTGGTCCGGGTACACATGCAGAACAGCCTCTGTGATCTCTTCGAAGCCAAACTCAGTGATTGCGGTTGGCCATTACGCAGTGCCATGAGCATGATCGGCAAAGAGGAAGAGGGTGTGATCGTGGTTTTGAGAAACCATGATTCTGCGAGGGAGATTGTGCAGCGTATGATGGATATGCAAACCATCGGAGCTTCACAGCAAAAATTTGCCAAGAAGGACCACAGCAAGGAGCTACGTACCTATGGTGTGGGTGCGCAAATCCTATCTGATCTCGGGGTAAGAAAAATGCGTGTACTCAGTGCGCCAAAGAGTATTCATGCCCTGTCGGGGTTTGATATGGAAGTTACTGAGTATGTTGTGGGTGAGAAGCTATAGTTGGTTTGAATAGCGCAAACTGTCAGTTTTAATTTCAGGGTAAGTATGATGAGTATAAAGACGATCGAAGGGGCAATGACTGTCAACAATGCGCGTTTCTGCCTGGTGGCGGCGCGTTTCAACAGCTTTATTGTCGAAAGTCTCCTGGATGGGGCCATCGATACCCTGAAACGGCATGGTGCCAGTGATAATGATATGACGCTGGTACGTCTCCCCGGTGCATTTGAAATGCCAGTGGCATTAGATAAGCTGGCGGCCTCCGGAGAATATGATGCCATTATTGCACTTGGTGCTGTGATTCGTGGTGGTACCCCGCATTTCGACTATGTCGCTGGTGAATGCGTGAAAGGGATGGCTCAGGTGAGTCTTAAGCACGGTGTCCCTATTGCATTTGGTGTATTGACGGTGGATACCATTGAGCAGGCTATTGAGCGTGCTGGCACCAAGGCGGGGAATAAGGGGGCGGAAGCCACTCTTTCCGCCATTGAGATGGTCAATCTATTGCGTCAGATCGGTTAATGAATGTAAAACGCAGTCAAGCACGTAAACATGCCGTTCAAGCCATCTATCAATGGCAGGTTGCCGGCCAGGATGTCAATGATATCGTCAATCAGTTTCTTGAGGAGCAGGATCTCGATAGTTTTGAAATTCCCTATTTTCAGGATCTTCTGCGAGGGGTGCCAAGTCATCTTGTTCAGTTGGATGAACTACTCAAGCCCTCCTTGGACCGCGCCATAGAGAGTGTGGATCCGGTTGAGCGTGCAATTCTGCGACTTGGCGTCTATGAATTGAGCCATAAGTTGGAAATACCCTATCGTGTAGTTATTAATGAGGCAGTGGAATTGGCCAAGGTGTTCGGTGCAGATCAGGGTCATAAATTCGTCAATGGGGTTCTCGATCAGGTTGCAAAGCAGGTCCGTTCTGTAGAGATTAAGGCAAAAAAAAGTAAGGATTAGCTAGAAATCCTCGTTATCTCCCTTCAGTTTTACTCATTTTATTTTTATCCTTCTTTATTCTCCTGCCTTCCAAAAGTTACACTGCTGAACTGATTGAGACAACCAGGGCCTGTTAACACTAATTTGATTGCCACTGTTGTGCCTGAAAAAGCACCCATCAAGGCACGAGGAGAGAGGTTTGGTTGTTCCAAATGAGCGACAAGTAACGCGGAGGGGTGCTTTTTCAGGCGCACCCCAAGGGCACTTCCTTCGGGGTGCAACCCGAAGGGCCAAGGCCATTTTTTCGCCCAGCGGCGTTATCAGTCGCTTATGTAGACGGGCTACACCGCACTCCTTCTGCCTTGCTGGACAAAAAAATGGTCTTGGCAGTGACGATCAAATTAGTGTTAACAGGCCCTATCAGCTACTGACATGAACAAGCATCGTGAAATTGCTGAATTCAACCTGATCAAGCACTATTTTTCAGCATTGACTCTCGCTAGAAGTGATGTTCAGTTGGGGATCGGTGATGATGCTGCATTGCTCAAGGTGCCCCAAGATAGGGTCCTGGCTGTGAGTATTGATACCCTGGTTTCCGGCGTGCATTTTTACTCAGACGTATCACCTGAAAGCCTTGGTCATAAAGCGCTAGCAGTTAATCTTAGTGATCTGGCAGCAATGGGTGCCCAACCTGCCTGGGTGACCCTCGCACTGACCCTGCCAGAGATAGATGAGCCATGGCTCAGTGCCTTTTGTCGGGGGTTCGCTAAATTGGCAACAGATCACGGTGTACAGTTGGTGGGGGGAGATACCACACTGGGGCCGTTAAGTATTACCGTGCAAGTTCACGGCTTCTTACCGGCCGGAGAAGGATTGCGTCGTAGTGGTGCGCAAGTGGGTGATGATATCTATGTCACGGGTTGTCTGGGAGACGCTGCATTGGCCCTGCACCATATAGAGTCAAGGGGAGCCGTTGATGTCTTGGATATAGCGTACCTCAAACGACGTCTGGAACGGCCTGAACCGAGAGTTGAGGTGGGCTTGGCCCTGCGGCAGATGGCAACGAGTGCAATCGATATCTCTGATGGTCTGTTGGGGGATCTGACACATATTCTACAATCCAGTGGTGTCGGGGCCTGTCTGGAGCTAGAGAAATTACCGCTTTCCAGGTCAGTTGCAGATTCACTTCGTAAAGAGGATGACTGGACAAGGGTTGTTGCGGGTGGAGATGACTATGAACTCTGTTTCACCCTACCCGAAGTGGACCGTATTCAAATCGGCGAGCTTGCGAATAGACTGGGTTTACCAATGACCCGGATAGGATATATAGAACAGAAAGCGGGTCTTCGTTGTTTCAAACGAGACGGTACGCTTTGGGTGCCTGAACGCTCTGGGTATCAACATTTCGCGTCCTGAACAGAGCCTATTAAGGGGCCGGGTTACTATGTTATTCATGCCAATATTCGGAATATCTGCGAATCAGGGGAACTTGCCAGGCATTGTTGAACACACCCTGTCAGCTATCTTGGCATGGCCAACGTGTTCCTTAATGAGGTTTCCAGATTAATGACTGAGAAATCACTACCAGATATGAAAAAGCCCATGCATTTACTTGCATTCGGATTTGGCAGTGGATTAATGCCCAAGGCACCTGGTACTTTTGGCACTTTGGTGGGTATACCGCTTTATCTGGTGATAGAGCCACTACCACAATCCTACTATTTAATGCTTGTTCTGCTAGCGTTCGTAGCGGGTATCTGGATTTGTCAAAAAACATCGGATGACCTGGGTGTGCATGATCATGGTGGCATTGTGTGGGATGAGATAGTCGGCTATCTGGTTACCATGGCTTTTGCCTCTGCTGGTTGGGTGTGGATCCTGGTTGGGTTTCTACTCTTTCGACTGTTTGATATCGTCAAACCCTGGCCCATACGCTGGATTGATCGTAAAGTGGATGGTGGTTTTGGAATCATGTTGGATGATCTTTTAGCTGGCATCTTTGCCGCAGTCACAATGGCTTTGCTGCATCTATTGAGGTGGCTATAAATGAGAAATGGACAATGTCTGATACTGTTACTGATCAGCCTGATTTCCAGTCAGGCCTTTGCGGTCGATCAGATCGTTGTGGAGGCACTTTTCACTGACAAGGCGATGGTTAGTGTGGATGGTGTCAGGCGGTTGCTGAAACTCAATCAACCCTCGCCAGAAGGGCTGCGTCTTATATCGGCTACCAGTAAAGAGGCGGTTATTGAGTTGAATGGAGAACGCCAAACCTATCCATTGGGAGGGCACATCACCACCCGCTTCTCCAAACCGGAACAGCTCACTGCCAAAGTCTGGCGAGATCAAGCAGGCGCCTATACCACCGTGGGGACGATCAACGGCTTGACCGTGAACTTTCTTGTTGATACCGGCGCAACCGCTGTAGCGATGCATGCAAACCAGGCGAAACGCCTGGGCATATCCTATCGACTTGAGGGAAGTCCGATCTATGTCAGTACCGCCAATGGGACTACGCCCGCTTATGATGTAGTCCTGGACCGGGTTCAGGTAGGGGATATTACACTGCGACAGATCAGAGGTTTTGTGATCGACAGCAATGGCCCGGGACGGGTCCTGTTGGGTATGAGCTTTCTCAACCGGGTGAAGATGGAGGACCAGGGATCAGTACTGATTTTGGAACAGCGGTTCTGAGGAAGAAAATGAATGATGATCAGCCATATAGGATGCGGCCCGACCGCACCCTACCGTAAATAACATCCATTTACGGACCAACTAAACTGGATCCGTCATTTTATCCCGCTCAATCAATGCATAGGCTGAGTGGTTGTGAATCGACTCGAAATTTTCCGATTCGACGATATAAGCACTGATTCGTTTTTCGTTATTCAACTGTACGGCGATATCACGCACCATATCCTCGACAAATTTCGGATTGTCGTAAGCATGTTCAGTGACAAACTTTTCATCAGGTCTCTTCAGTAGGCCATAGAGTTCACAGGATGCCTGTTTTTCGACCATGTCGATGATCTCTTCGATCCAGATAAAGCCATTGGTCCTGGCTTGGACAGTGACATGGGAACGTTGATTATGGGCTCCGCGGTCGGAGATCTTTTTTGAGCAGGGGCAGAGGCTGGTGACCGGAACCACAACCTTGATTTCGATGATGGGTGTGCCGTCATGGATCTCTCCAATCAGGGTGACGTTGTAATCCAGCAGGCTAATGACACCTGAAACCGGTGCGGTTTTATTGATGAAGAAGGGGAAGTTCATCTCTATATGGCCGGATTTCGCTTCCAGACGATCGGTCATCTCGGCCAGCATATCCTTGAATGACTCGACCGTAACCTCGGTTTCATGGCTGTTGAGGATCTCAACAAACCGGGACATATGAGTGCCCTTGAAGTTATGTGGCAGATTGACGTACATATTGAAATTCGCAATCGTGTGCTGCTCACCTTCACTGCGATCTTTGATCCTCATGGGGTGGCGTATATCCTTGATACCTACCTTGTTGATGGCAATTTGGCGGGTATCAGCACTGTTCTGCACGTCAGCAATCTGTGATCCGTTTAGCGGTGTCTTGTCGAGCATGTTCGTTTTTTCCTGCTTCACCCTGTGGTGTGAGCTTGTGATGAAATCATTGATCCAAGGGTATCCACACCACGCATTGGGGACAACTGATAGAACATCAGGTATTTAACACTGAGTCCGTGGATTCAGGTGTGGTTTGTGACTGCGTACACCCTAATCAATCGGGTCGAACCAGAAATTATCCCCAAAATCGGTGGGTAGAGTCAAACTTCTGACCAAATGGTTGTTTGGTTAATTTCATAAAAGATAGTTGTTTTTCAGTTTGTTAGCAGTTTTTACACACTCTAAAGGAGCATCGCCGCAATGTTCAGTGATGGTTGGACAGGCGTTGTATCAGTGCTTTCGCTCTGTAATGTATTGCGCAATCCATCGTAGTGGATCAGCCTCGGTGTTGAACCTATCCAGGCTCTGTAAAGCCTCCTGAAGTAGCTGTCCAGCCTTTTCTTTGGCGCCGGTAAGACCTAACAAAGAGGGATAGGTGGGCTTTTCCTGAGCGAAATCTTTACCTTTTGTCTTACCCAGCGTATGGGTATCGCCTTCAACGTCGAGGATGTCGTCCTGAATCTGAAATGCCAGTCCAATGCACTTGGCATAGTGATCAAGCCCGGTAGTGAGTGCTTTATCTGCAGCAGGATTGATTAGTGTGCTCATCCGTACAGCAGCACGAATGAGTGCGCCGGTCTTATGTATATGCAGATTTTCCAATTCGGCCAGGTTGAGGTCCCTGCCTACAGCCTGCAGATCGATAGCCTGTCCTCCTGCCATACCACGTGAGCCGCTGGCGCGGGCCAGGATCTCGACCATGGAAAGTCTGATCTGAGCATCGGCCTGCATGCATTCATCGCAGCACAGGGACTTGAAGGCCAGGGATTGAAGCGCATCGCCAACCAGGATGGCCGTTGCCTCATCATAGGCGCGATGACAGGTCGGTTGATTGCGTCTTAAGTCATCATCATCCATCGCTGGTAGATCGTCATGGACCAGAGAGTAGGCGTGGATCAGCTCTACTGCACAGGCGGGAGCATCGAGCCGTTCCTGAGCAATATCAAGTGCCTGGCCTGCCGCATAAACCAATAGAGGGCGTATCCGCTTGCCACCGTTGAGTGTAGCATAACGCATCGCCTCATGTAGACGAGTCGGCAGGGTGTTTGTAGAGGGGAGAAGCTGATCCAGGGCCTGCTCGACACGCTGCTGGCACTGTTGGGTGTAGTGGTTCAGTGCTTCATTCGTTGTCATCGGAGAAGGGTACCAGGTCAGATGCTTGGGAGTCGCTATTGAGAATACGAACCTTTTGTTCTGCCTCTTGCAGTGATGTTTGACAGATGCGGGTCAGGGCTACACCGCGCTCAAACGATTTTAGGGATTCCTCAAGAGGCTGGTCGCCTTGCTCCAGGGATTCAACCAGGCTCTCCAGCTCGTTCATTGCCTCCTCGAAGGCGGGGAGTTTCTTTTTTCTAGGCACGTTTTCGTCGTCGCTGTGGATGGTTTTACCTGAATCGGGGGAGTTTAAACTAACCCACCCTTCATGTAACGGTCAATAAAGATGAAAGGGCTGGTTTCCCGGTGATGGGAGGATGTTTGAGACATGATGGACAAAGTGGCAACCTGATTTGTGTCCACAGTTTCAGATTCAAGGCTCGCCAGCCATATCACAGGTGTGTAAACTCCCCGCCGTTGATAACCAATAGTATAGGATCGACAGAGCAAGATGAGTGGTAGTTACGACGCTTCCGATATTGAAGTCCTCAGCGGCCTGGAGCCGGTACGTAAGCGACCAGGCATGTACACCGACACCACAAGGCCAAACCACTTGGCCCAGGAAGTCATTGATAACAGTGTGGATGAAGCGGTCGCAGGCTATGCCAAATCGATTGATGTCGCCCTGTATAAAGATGGTTCGCTGGAAGTTGTGGATGATGGTCGCGGTATGCCTGTTGATATCCACCCGCATCAGGGGGTGCCGGGTGTCGAGGTGATACTGACCAAGCTGCATGCCGGTGGCAAGTTCTCAAATAAGAGTTATCAGTTCTCCGGTGGTCTGCATGGTGTCGGTGTTTCAGTGGTAAACGCACTCTCCAAACATCTTGAAGTTTGGGTTCGTCGAGATGCAAAAGAGTACAACATCGCCTTTGCGGATGGGCACAAGGTTTCTGATCTGGAGGTAGTGGGTAAGGTAGGGCGTAATAATACCGGTACTCGTGTCCGATTTTGGCCGGATGCGAACTATTTTGACAGCTCACGTTTCTCGACTCGGCAGTTACGCCATGTCCTTAGGGCCAAGGCGGTACTCTGTCCTGGTCTGAAAGTCTCATTTTTTGACGAGAAGAGTGGTGAAAGAGAGGCGTGGGTCTACCAGGATGGTTTAAGGGATTATCTGCTGGATGCCTTGCAAGGGGTGGATAAAATACCGCTCGATGGCTTTGTCGGGGAGATGTCTGGGAATGCCGAAACGGCTACCTGGGCAGTCGTATGGTTACCTGAAGGTGGTGAGGTTGTTACGGAGAGTTATGTCAATCTGATCCCAACCTCCCAGGGAGGTACCCATGTCAATGGCCTGCGAACCGGCCTGACAGACGCTGTCAGGGAGTTCTGTGAATTCCGCAATCTGATGCCCCGTGGCATTAAACTGACACCGGAGGATGTATGGAATTGGGTCTCATATGTGCTCTCCGTCAAATTGCAGGACCCTCAGTTTTCCGGTCAGACTAAAGAGCGTCTATCTTCAAGGGAGTGTGCCGCCTTTGTCTCAGGTGTGGTCAAGGACTCCTTCAGTTTATGGCTCAACCAGCATACCGATGTCGGTGAACGAATCGCCGAGATGGCTATTACTTCTGCACAGAGCCGTATGCGTGCAGGCCGTAAGGTAGCAAGAAAGAAGGTGACGCAGGGCCCGGCACTACCAGGTAAATTGGCCGATTGCAGTTCAGTAGACCCGACACGCAGTGAGCTGTTTCTGGTGGAAGGAGATTCTGCCGGAGGCTCAGCAAAGCAGGCCAGAGATCGGGAGTTTCAGGCAATCATGCCGCTACGTGGAAAGATACTCAATACCTGGGAAGTGGAACCTGCTGATGTGCTGGCTTCTCAGGAGGTCCATGACATTTCGGTAGCAATTGGCGTGGAACCTGGTAGCAGCGACCTGTCTAAACTTAGGTTTGGCAAGGTCTGCATTTTGGCCGATGCGGATTCAGATGGGCTGCATATCGCAACCTTGCTGTGCGCTTTGTTCTTGCGCCACTTCAAGCAGTTGGTGGTGCAGGGACATGTTTATATGGCGATGCCTCCGCTCTATCGAATCGATGTGGGTAAACAGGTTTTTTATGCATTGGACGATTCGGAAAAGCAGGGTGTACTGGATCGTATTGAAGCCGAGAAGTTACGTGGTAAGGTCAATGTGCAGCGATTCAAAGGTCTCGGTGAGATGAATCCGCTGCAACTGCGTGAGACGACTATTCACCCGGATACTCGACGGTTGATACAGTTAACGGTAGAGTCAGGAGATAACACAAACAAAGTCATGGACATGATGCTTGCAAAGAAGCGTGCATCAGACCGAAAAAAATGGCTGGAAGAGAAAGGTGATCTAGCAGAAATATAAATTTAGGGATTGTAAGATGAATCTTTGTACCGCAAATATCAATAGCCTCTATTCTTGGTCAGCGCGGCGTTTTATTCACGCCATAATGATCATCTCCATCATGTTCATACAAACCGCTTATTCAGCAGAAACAGCTGAATTCGAACGGCTTGACGAGATTGAATTAAAAAGCCTGGATGAGCATCTTCAAGCAATGAAAGCGCTTGCACCACAGTTACGCATACAGCTAAGAAGTATGCGCATGGCTGCAAATTTCGAAATCAGAGAAATCCATAATATCGAGCGCAGTATTGGTAAGGCTCAGACCGACCTAGAGCGCTTGATTGCAATGCATAAACGGAACGGGATCAATAAAGTCAGAGCACACTTCATTGCCGATGACTTGAGGCGTAAAGCTAGCAGTTTAGATCAAGGCTTGGTCCATGTGACAAAGCAGCTAGAGAAGAAGTATGGTATTTCCATAGTGTACGATAGTCAGAGACAGAAGCTGAGCGAACAAGAAAACCAACTGCTTTCACTGCTTGAAGACTATAACCAGTTGGTTAAGCAGAGTCTGCAGGTTATTTCAGGTGAAATACGCTAGGACGTAGCTACGATTTAGGTGTTGCATTCTTTATTACCTTGTACAAGGGTGCGGCCCTGCTGCACTCTATAACTGAGCATTCTTGCTAAGTGGCACTGATTTCGTCAGCATTGAATTTGAGTTGTTGATTAAACCAATTGTCTGAACAATTATTTCCTGCAATGATTTGCCATATGTCAATGTATGACATGCTAATTCAATGCACTATTTCATCCCGATTAAGTCTTCACCACCTGACTGCAACAGATATATTACCCGTTACATATTTACGATGGTACGGCATCAACGTTAAGCAACACGCTTACAGGCAATTGATAGAGATATAATGCAGAGATTTTTACTATTCACCGCTATAGCTTTAATGGCGTGCCTGCTGATTTGGTTGCTGGTTATTTGGCAGCCTGCAGAGGATGTTGGGAATGAGGCAAACAATGAACGACTGATTGCACAACCCAAAGGGGGTGATTTTACCCTGCTTTCCCATCGTGGAGCAGTAAGCCTGAGTGATTTTCGAGGAAAGGTGGTTCTGCTCTATTTTGGATATACCTGGTGTCCGGATATCTGCCCTACCAATCTGGCAATGATGAGTGCAGCCATGACTGAGATGGGTTCTGATAGTCTTGCTGAAGTGCAACCGATTTTTGTAAGCGTAGATCCTGAACGTGATACCCCGCAACGATTGAAAGATTATGTTGAGTACTTCCATCCAAGTCTGGTTGGGGTCACTGGCTCAGCGGTAGATATTGAGGATATTACAAAACGATATGGAGCTGCCTATCGTGCTGTAGAGAAAGAGACTGAAACCCAATATACAGTTGATCACACAGCTGATACTTACATCATTGATCGTCACGGAAAGTTGGCAGGGAAAATGCCGCACGGTTCAACTGTAGAGGAGTTAATTGCTGTGATACGTCCACTGCTTCAGGAAAATCTGAGTAGATAACCTGCTGAATTGAGATATTGTGCCTCCTGTTGGAGTTCCGCACGGGTCAGAGGGTGGTGATTGATCCAGTCATCAGGGAATACCAGGGAGATTCGGTTTTCCTCTACCTCGAGCCTGGGCATGGGTTTTGCGACTGAAGATCTGGCCCGATGACTCAGTACCGACAACCTTAGCAAGATACACAGCTGTTTTGTGCAAGTGACCACCTCCCGCGGGAGTGAGTCAAAGATGGCGCTTGGAAATTTACGCCGATGTCCCCTGACCAACGCAGCGAGAACCTTCTGTTCCTGCAGCGAGAAACCGGAAAGATCTGATTTCTCAAGCAGATAGGCACCATGCTTTTGGAACTGGCTGTGGGACACAGTCAGGCCTATCTCATGTACCTTGGCGGCCCAACTCAACATGGCCAGATAGCGCGGATCTTCCAGTTGCCAGGCTCGTTTTGCCCTATCAAGGAGGGCCAACGCAGTTGTTTCCACCCGATTGGCTTGAGTTTCATCAATGTCATAGCGCCGCCCCAAGGTTTTTAAGGTGCGCTCACGGGCATCTTCATGGTGACTGCGTCCGATCATGTCGTAGATCAGGCCTTCCCGTAAAGCCTCTGACGAAACATCCATATGATCGATACCAATATGTTCAAAAACAGCCGAGAGGACTGCCAGGCCACCGGCGAATACCGGTTTTCTCTCTTCAGACAGCCCTTTTAGAGAAACCTTATCGATGGAGCCTGCATCGATAAGATAATGTTTGAGCCTATCAAGTGACTCACGGGTGATTCCCGTTTCACTCCATCCCTGTTCGATGACCACATTGCCAATCGACTTGATGGTGCCGGAACTACCGATTGCCCTGATCCATCCCCCCTCTTTGAATTCATTTCTGACCGGACGGATTTCCAAGGCACAGGCGAGCTCTGCCTCGTGCATGGCTTGATCAGTTATGACACCGTCCATAAAGAACCTTCGGCTCATACTGACGCAACCCATATGCAGGCTCTCACGCTCATGAGGCAAATAGCCTTCACCGATTATCAACTCGGTGCTGCCACCCCCGATATCGACAACCAACCGCTTTTCATTGGCTGCAGCGAGTCCATGGGCGACACCAAGGTAAACCAGTCGAGCCTCTTCCCGGCCGGCAATGATCTCGATCGGGTGCAACAGGGCCTTCTCTGCAAGGCTATGAAAGTTGTCATCCGGATGGATCTGTCGCATGGTATTGGTGCCGACGACACGAATATTTTCAGCCGGCAGTGGCCGCAGTCGTTGTGAGTAGCGACTCAGGCACTCCAGGGCGCGTTTGGATACCACGGGGTCTAGACGCTTGTCTGCTGTCAATCCTTCACCGAGCCGGACCATCTCCTTCATTTTATCGATAATTTGCAAATGTCCCTCTATGACACGCGCAACGATCAAGTGAAAGCTGTTTGAGCCAAGGTCTATGGCGGCTATTGCCTCTTCGAGGTTTGCCTCTGGGATCTGTTGCGACATCTGTTATTGATTCTCCATGACTACGGCTGCAATGGGGGGGTGTTGAAAAGTGCGCCATCATATCAGGAATAGGTTTTGTACAATATTGATTAACTCGCTACTTATGAATCTCTTAGTATGATTTTTAAAAAAGGGTTTCATCATGTGACATGCGCCTCTTGTCGTCGCTTTCAACAATCAGTGACAATAGGGTTTGAATAGTGAATAGGGTATAGAAGATGAAGTTTTGCAGCCTTTGTGGTTCTCTGGTCGAGATCAAGATCCCGTCAGGTGACAACAGGCCAAGACATGTCTGCAATGCCTGCAGTACCATTCACTATCAAAATCCAAAGATTATGGTAGGTTGCATTCCAGTATGGGAACAGAAAATGCTGCTGTGTCGACGCGCGATTGAACCACGCTATGGATTATGGACAGTCCCCGCCGGATTCATGGAAAATGGAGAGACAAGTCAGCAGGGGGCTGCCCGAGAAACCCAGGAAGAAGCTTGTGCAAGAGTAGAGGTCGAAGGACTCTATACACTGTTCAATCTGCCACACATCAATCAGGTCTACCTGCTATTTCGCAGCCGTCTTCTCGATCTCGATTTTGCAGCTGGGGAGGAGAGTCTTGAGGTCGGTTTATTTGAAGAGCATGAAATTCCCTGGGAGAAGCTGGCTTTTCCAGTGATCCGGGAATCGTTGCAACTCTACTATGCCGATCGTAAAGGGGGTAGTTTCCCCCTTCGCGGCGGCACGATCATCCGGACACCAGAATCTTCCAAGAGCTATCGCATCATGTTGGATTCAGATTGAATTTAAAGCCCGCTGCTACCATAGCTTGGGACCAAGCGGACATTGTTTGCCACCAGGCCTTCATCTTTATCGCTCTTCTCGATATAGAATTCGAGGATCGAGTCACGGTTCATCATCACCTCGTCGGTGACCCCATCGGCCAACTCATTGGCATGACAGAACACACTCTCGTAGGGTGAATCCCCATTGCGGGGATCGATGATCCAGAGATTGGGATCAATGCGTTTGATAAAACGTAAAAATCCATAGCCCTTTTCAGGGAACCACTTGGCGCAGACACCTCGAACACAGGAGCCGGGGGCACCCCACTCATTCCGGGGCTCGTAGGATATCGGTAACAGCTCTGGAATCAGGAAGCCGGAATAGTAGTCATCCACAAGCAAACGCAATTCCTGGGAGACATTCCGAAAACCGAGTAACTCAACACGGCATCCGCGGTCCTGTAAGGCGGTAACCACCTGAAGGAAGTCACCATCTCCCGTCACCAGCAGCAGCAGATCGAGTTTCTCCGACTGGAGCATGGCATCAACAGCCATGTCCAAGTCAGCATTGGCCTTGGTAGTGACATTGCCCTCATCATCTGTGTAACGGCGTACATACTTTACAATGACCTTCCAGCCATAATCCCTCACCATTTGCTGATAAGTTAAAGCGCGCCGTCGATATTCCGGATCTTCCTTGGCACGCTCCTGGTCAAAGGCGATGTAGGTGTTAAGCCTGAGCAGAGATCCACCATAACGTCCTGCAAACATCCTCAGGATGTCATAGCGGAGTTGATAGCCGCCGTTGTAACGAACATTTTCAGCGTCAACAAATACGCCAATTTTTATATCTTGATGCAATGTGCTTTTCCTGAAGTATTAAGGGGAACTAAAAAAAAGTTAAGCTTGAATCTGTAGGCTCAGGGTAGATGAGATGTCATTTTGCCATCATACATCTACGAATTCAGATTAAAGATCGAGAATCCGGCAAGAATAGTCACTTACCTTGTCAGCGGGTCAGAATCGTTTCATTCGTATACTTTGTTATTTATGTACTAATGATTATACAACGGATTTAGGAATAATTTTAATTGCGGTCTACACTAAAGCACACACAAAATAGGGATAAACTTCACCACTGTAGAGAGTTGGATAACTTTTACCACTGTTTCTGCCAGTCCCGTGTTACATGGATAGATAACTTGTGAGATATTCAAAGTAAGGAAGCACTAAACAAGTCCGAGCGAGCCGGATTGTGAGTAAAAATTTTCACATCAAGGCGTCAATCGTAGGTAATAGCGAGTCTATTGCCAGGATTGACAAGTCAGAAGCGGAAGTATTTTGGCCGCAACATGACCGTCCATGACTTGTTCAGAGTATCCTTAGATAATATATGGGTTTTACAAGGGGATGGATTTTATACCCTGTGCTCTGGCATGGTAGGCATAGAGATAGACGATAATAAATTAACCTGAATCTGTGGTTTCAGGTTGAAACCAAAGGCAGGGAACATAATGGCAACCGACTTTCCAGCCCTCCAACGCTTTGCTGCAAGTGAGCTGTTTCTGCAGGCAGACAAGTTAGAGCCCTGCATCCTGGTCATATTTGGTGCTGCGGGGGATTTAACCCGGCGCAAGCTATTACCCGCGCTCTATAACCTGGTGCGTGAACAGGCACTGGACGAACGTTTTGCTGTCATCGGTTATAGTCGCTCTCCGAAAAGCAACGATCACTATCGTCAGGTATTGCGCGATTCACTGGAGGCCTACTCACGCTCTCAGCCGATAGACGATTCTGTGTGGCAGGCTTTCAGCCGGCGCATTGCTTATGTAGAAGGTAATTTCGAGGATCCCGAAGGTTACATCGCCCTACGTCAGCAATTGGAGGAGTTTGAGAGAGAGATCGGAAGCGAAGGTAACCGTTTATTCTATTTTGCAACGCCGCCATCTGCGGCACCGGTCATTCTCCACAGGCTGAGTGAAGCAGGGCTGATCGAATCGGGTGGCAGTGAAATACCCTGGACACGGGTCATCATGGAAAAACCCTATGGCCACGATCTCGAATCGGCGACCGACCTGAATCGCATTGTCGGTGAGGTGTTGCAGGAGGATCAGGTCTATCGAATCGATCACTATCTGGGTAAAGAGACAGTACAGAATATACTGGTTGCTCGTCTTGGTAATACAATTTTCGAGCCGCTCTGGAATCGTAAATATATCGACCATATTCAGATCACTGCTGCCGAAGCCATCGGTGTGGAAGGTCGGGGTAGGTTTTATGAACAGACCGGCGTGTTGCGCGACATGGTTCAGAGTCATTTGTTACAAGTGTTGTCACTCTGTGCCATGGAACCCCCGGTCTCGTTTGCCGCCGATGATATCCGTGATAAACGGTTGGAAGTACTGCGATCCCTCCGTCAGTTCAGTAATCAAGAGGTTTTCGATCATGTGGTTTTTGGCCAGTATCGGGGATATCGTGATGAGGATAATGTGGCGAGTGAGTCGAAAACACCTACTTATGCCGCCATCAAGTGCTATATAGATAACTGGCGTTGGCAAGGGGTACCGTTCTTTTTGCGTGTAGGCAAACACCTGAAGCAACGTGTGACTGAGATCTCTGTGGTGTTTCGACCGGTACCGTTATGTCTGTTTGGTCGAGACGATGTGTGCGAGGACTTGGAGCCAAACGTGCTGACCATCCGTATTCAACCTGATGAAGGGATGGCCTTGAAAATCACCAGCAAAAAGCCGGGCGATGAGATGGAAGTGGGTTCTGTGGAGATGGACTTTAGCTACTCGGAGACCTACGCTCATCCTATTAAAGATGCCTACGAGCGGTTGTTACTCGATGCTATCAAAGGGGATGCTACCCTGTTCGCCCGACGGGATGAAGTCGAATTTGCCTGGCGATTTGTGACACCGATTCTGCATAGCTGGGAAGCCGCAACCAAAAAACAACCTGTATTCTATGCCGAGGGCAGTGAAGGCCCTGTCGAGGCAGAAAACCTGATGGATCGCTACAGTCGCCAATGGCGGGGGATAAATTAATGGAGCGTTTCATAGTTAATGAGAAAGAGTTTGTCGAGCAAGCAGAGAGATGGATCTTCAGCAAGATTCAGGCAGTGCTTGAGACATCGCAGCGTTGTCACCTTATGCTGGCTGGTGGGGCTACCCCATTGCCGATCTATCAGCGGTTGGGAAAACGCCTGGATATACCCTGGTCACGTATCAACCTCTATTTTGGCGATGAGCGTTGTGTACCTGTCGATACCTCGGAGAGTAACTACCACATGGTGATGGGTAGCCTTTTCCCCGTGTCGCGACCTGATGGCATGAATGTCTATCGTATGTGTGGCGAAGAGAATCCTGATATGGCGGCTCAGGTCTATGAATCACTATTGCCGGTGAGGATCGATATTCTATTACTCGGTGTCGGTGATGACGGGCATACCGCATCGATTTTTCCCGGATCTGCCGCATTGGATGAGGAACAACGCAGAGTGATGCCGGCAATTGCCAGTAAGCCGCCTCTTCAACGACTGACAATTACGCCACGTGTCATCCAAGAGGCGGAGCATCTTTTGGTGATGGTGCAAGGTGAAGACAAGGCAGATGCTGTGCGCTTGGCGCTGATCAATAACAGTGTGCCCGCTGCCCTGGCGCTGGATGGTGACTGGCTTATGGATAGCCAGGCTGCGCGCTCACTGCCAAAAGACAAACTCGTGGGTTTTTAGAATGATCCTGGAATCCTCAGTTGACCGCTATCCATTAACCAAATGCACTCTTCACGGTATTCAACTGAGGATTCTAGGATGATAGGAACAGTCAATGCCAGTCAATAAACAGTTTCATATCGGCCTTATCGGGTTGGGCGTCATGGGGCGTAACCTGGCTCTGAATATGGAAGAGAAGGGTTTTCCTGTAGCCGTGTGGAACCGTCATAGTGAAGCCATTGATCAGTTTGTTGCTGAATACCCGGGTAAGCAGTTTGGGGGAGATGCAGATCTGGGTCGATTTGTGACGATGTTGGAGCGCCCCCGGCGGGTGTTGCTGATGATCAAAGCGGGTGATCCTGTCGATCAGGTGATTGAACAACTGCTGCCACTACTTGAACCTGGCGATATTGTGATGGATGGTGGTAACTCATGGTTTGAAGATACCCAGCGCCGTGAAAGATATCTGCGCGATAAAGGACTGCACTTTGTCGGGGTTGGCATTTCGGGTGGTGAGGAAGGGGCGCGTCACGGTCCATCGATGATGCCGGGTGGCTCGACGGATTCCTACGCAGAAGTCAGCGCTGTGTTTGAAGCGATTACCGCCCAGACAGAAGCCGGGGCCTGTGTCACACATGTAGGGCCTGATGGCGCCGGCCATTTTGTAAAAATGGTTCATAACGGCATCGAATATGCGGACATGCAACTGTTGTCCGAGGTCTATGATCTGATGCGGCGTGGTGTTGGCCTCAGTGAAAGCGAGATGGCAGAGCTGTTCGATCAGTGGAACCAGGGGCCGATGGAGTCATTTCTGGTTGAGTTGACGGCCCAGGTCATGAAGGTCAAGGATAGTGAGACAAATAGCCCACTGGTCAGCCTGGTGATGGATAAAGCCGGCCAAAAGGGGACAGGACGCTGGACTGTTCAGGCTGCATTGGAACAGGGTGTGGCCGTACCCGGTATTGCCGCCGCAGTCGATGCACGACTGCTCTCTTCGATGAAAGTGCAAAGGGTTGCAGCCTCATCGATCCTGCAGGGTCCGGCAAGCAATAAAGTGACAGATGTTCAAACACTGTTAGCTGACCTGCACGGTGCTATCTATGCCTCACGGATTACGGCCTATGCCCAGGGTATGGCACTTATTCGTAGCGCCTCGGATCGTTATCAATGGTCAGTTGATTTGTCAGAGACTGCACGTATTTGGAAAGGGGGCTGCATCATTCGAGCCCGTCTTCTGGACCCCATCCGGCAGGCCTTCTGTTGTGATCCTGAACCGGTAAATTTGATGATAGATGCAGAGATGAGTACCCAACTCCAGGCACTACAGGGTGCTTGGCGTAGAGTGATCGGGTTCTCTTTGACCGCGGGGATTCCTGTACCGGTAATGAGTGCCTGTCTCAGCTACTTTGATAGTTATCGCACAGGGCGTCTACCGCAAAACCTGATCCAGGCGCAGCGAGATGCTTTTGGTGCCCATACCTATGAACGGGTAGATCACCCGGAGTGGGGATTTGTTCATTCCGACTGGTAGAATTTCCTTTCTTGCGGTTGATATGGCTATAGATCCTGCCAGTCAGTCAATAGTATCCCCGAGAGGATACCGGCAAAACCTCCACCGAGGATGCCTCCTATAGCAGCACCGGGCAATGTCAATTGAATGACTTCCAGTGCAGCTAAGAGTGGTCCAGCCACGTTGCTGTCTACACTGCTGATCATCACAAAAAAACTGAGTGCGACAAAACCGGAAACCCCGATTCCGACGATCAGGCCATCGCCTACCGGCGGTAGCAGGTTGTCATATAATTTGATGAAACCTGGCACCAAAGAGACATAAATAATACCCGTAACAGGGCACATCAAAGCGACAATGGTGCTTAACGCCAGCACATCGGTAAAACTGGACAGTAAAAGATAGCCGAGCGATGCCAGCCAGCCTGCACTGAAGCCTGCAAGGGTTTTTGCATCAGCGCGATTAACCCGTGATCCCATAGAGAAGACGCCATACATTGCACCTATAATCGCGCCCAATACGGATACCAGGAGCAATAGATAGAGAACATTGACAGGATGACTGGCAAGTATGAAATAAAAGATGCAGATTGGAGAGATAATCACTGTCATTAAAACAGCGAGACGCATGCTGCTATAGATTAAAGCACCGAGCGTACCCGCCAGTACGCCAGCAAAAAGTAGTGGGTCAATCGGTAGTTGCCAATAGTCTGAAAATGCAGCGAAGAAGACAAAAAGCATGGCGTAGAGTAGCCCGATAAAGGCCCATATGGCACCCCGAATGAGGGCCTCTTTGAGTCGCTTGGGCGATAATAAAGGGGGGCGTTGTTGTTGCATCGTGAATGCTTTAATGAAATAAAGGTCAATTATAAACGGGTTATCTTGAAGAAGTACTAGCCAGTTGTATACATCTCCTTTTCATCAGCGAGTCTTAACCAGCCCTTTATTATTCTGTAGATCAGCCATATGGCGTTGACAAACAGAACGATGTAACCAACAACGATCAGGGTTGTGAGAAAACCTATAGCCATCCACAAGAGGCTGTACCAGAATGTCCTGATCTGCCATCTGAAGTGTGATTCCAGCCAGGTATTTTCTACATCATCCTTTTTTACATAGTTAATGATGACAGCAATCAGAAATGTGATGACAAAGAGAAAAGAGGCAGCTTGCAGCGCATACACCAACAGTGTAATTGTCTTCTCAGATTCGGCCTTTTTACTATTCATTTCGGCTGAAGAGCTACTCATTATCTGAAGATTCCTTACAATAAATATTGGCCTCGGAAATAAGGTATTAAATACCTATTTGGTTTGCCTATCATGTCATTGATCAGAAAATCACGCTAGAAGATTCATTCCTGTCTACCCCATTTATGTCTGAAGGCATTACTACAAAATAGGTAGATGTAGTGTGTAGCATTTGCTACAGAACTATGTCGAAGGTTTTTGTAACTTGCGACAACTTGGTCTCTCAAAACCCTGAACCACTGTCATCAGGGATGCAGTTGATAGGGTAAGAATATAGGGAGGATAGGAAGTCGACATGAATAACGCGAGCATCAATATTCAGGGTGTTGCAGTCATTACACTACTGGTGGGCTCTGGTGTGTTACTAACGATGGTGCGTTACGATCTCGGTCCAAAGGGCGGGCTGGCCAGAGGTAGACAGTGGCTACTGGCCACAGCATTGGGTACAGGTATCCTTGCCTTCGCTCTCAAACTGGTCATTATTCTTGCCATAGCAAATTTTCCTGAGACTTTGGTAGAACCCCTGATCCAAAAAGATATTGTCGAGAGACCCGTGGCAGTAGCCGATCCACTTTATGGCATGACAGCTCCACAACGCTTTGTCTGGCAACCCTTGCCTATGGGTAGTGAGTCAGCATCTAGTGGATCGAATGCAACGACCGCTAATTTGACCTATGTCTGGGAAGCGCTGCCGGAGCAAGCGCCTTCACCGGAGAACAACCCTGTTACCCCGGAAAAGGTAGCATTGGGGGAACGCCTGTTTTTTGATAAGAATCTCTCCCTCGATGGCACCCTATCCTGTAGCGCCTGTCACGATGTGATTGGTGGGAGTGGTGATGACAGTCGAGCAACGTCCATAGGCATTAATGGTCAGCAGGGAGGGCGTAATGCTCCAACAGTATGGAATACTGCTTTTCAGTCGGTATTGTTCTGGGATGGGCGAGCCGCTTCACTTGAGGAGCAGGCTAAAGGACCATTGGTAAACCCCATTGAGATGGGCATGGTATCGTTAACAGCGGTAGAGCAGCGGGTCCAACAGGATACAACCTATCACCTGGCGTTTGCACAAGCCTTCGGTATTGAACAGCCGATAACCATCGATCGTATAGCTGAGGCCATCGCTGCTTATGAGCGTACACTGATTACTCCTGACACACCCTATGATCGATTTGTGCGTGGCGACCTCGATGCACTGAGTTCGGAGCAGCTTCGGGGTATGGCTTTGTTCCAGTCACAGGGTTGTGTCAGCTGTCATTTCGGACCCAACTTCAGTGGTGCCAGCGTATTCGATTCCCGTGCACCGATGCGTATATTTCCCATCTATCCCACCCCCTATGAGCAGCAATATGAGCTGACTCAGGATAGTGGCGCTGCCGGGGCAGGTAGTGGTCGTGGTAGTTGGCGAATCTCGTCGCTGCGAAATGTAGCACTCACCGGTCCATGGTTTCACAACGGCTCCGTCACCGACCTTGCAGAGGCGGTGCGTGTCATGTCCAGTGTACAGCTAGGACGAACCGGACGTTATCTGCTGTGGGCCGATACGAACAAAGTGCTGACGCGGCTCGACCGTCCAGTACTGGATGAGCATGAGGTGAATGATATCGTTGCTTTTCTGCATGCGCTTAGCAGCGAAAAGTTGGTCCAACGCATCCATATGTCAAAGGCACAGGCTGGGGTGGCTTATGTAAATAACTAGCCTTCGTCCAGGATCACATATTTCATTAATGCCACGTCATCACTATAAAAGGCAGGCTTCAGGTGGTATAGGAGGCTACCCGCTATCGTTACACCACACCAGGCAACTTTACGGTAAGATGTCGTCACCTGGATCGGAGGAGTACCAGTGACCGATACATTGCTCAACCTTTCATCCGAGGGCATGAAGCTTCTTGATGAAGGTGTGTTACATAAACACTTCAAGAACCCGACATCTGTCATTCATAAGGGGCAGTGCGTTTCCGGCGCCTACCTGGTCAGTAAGGGTCGATTGCGTGTATTTACCTTTACACCTCAAGGTAGTGAAGCAACCCTCTATTTTATACAGCCCGGCGAAACCTGTGTATTGGCGCTCAACTGCTTATTCAACGATCTACTTTACCCTGCCTGGGTTGAAACGGATGCCGATACAAGTGTCGATATCATCCCTGGCCCACTCTACCGACAGCTGTTTGAGCGTGAAGCATCGGTACAGGACCTGACGGTCAAGGCGCTATCCGCTCTCGTATTCCGTCTCATGAATGAGCTGGAGCAGGTACATGCCTGTAATCTGGACCAACGATTGGCCAATTTCATCTTGAGTAATGCCACGGAAGAGGGGGTGCTGAAAATGACTCAGCAAGCACTGGCTGGTCATCTTGGGACAACTCGCGAGGTCATCGCCCGGCTTATGCAGGGCTTCGTTGCCGAAGGTGTTGTCTCTACCCGGCGTGGTGCAATCACCTTAACTGATGCAGCTAAGCTATCAACGATGGTTCAGCCAGCCATAAAGTAAAGTCTAGGGTAAAATCCAGGCTATACTGTAGACGTTGAGGGGCATGCTGTGATTGATTGGGTAAACAAATTGGGTGATCAAATAGGTGATTTTTCTTGGTGCCTGTTCAGGTACTGTGGCATGGGGTTCTGGACTATCCATCAGGCATCATCATGAGCCGACAGCCCCTGGAAACAGTCTATATTACCCGTTCTGTCCGAATCCCGGACCCGGTGAGAATCAGCCGTTATCGAAGAGCCCCAGAGCTTGGTCCAAAGATACTCTTCTTTAGTGGTGGAACCGCGCTGAACGATGTAAGCCGGGTTTTAAAAAACTACACACACAACTCGATTCATCTGGTCACACCGTTCGATTCCGGAGGTAGCTCTGCCAAGTTACGCAAGGCCTTTGCGATGCCCTCGATCGGTGACTTGCGCAGCCGCCTGATTGCACTGGCTGACGAAACGGTAACAGGGCATCCAGAGATATATAACCTGTTCACCTATCGCTTTCCCGACAAGGCAAGAAAGGGACAGTTGCTGGATCACCTTGAATCCATGATTCGTGGCAGGCACCCGCTTGTGGATCCGGTGCTCAATCCGATGCGTCGTATTATTCGCAATCAGCTGGGTTATTTTTATGACGCAATGCCGGTCAAATTTGATCTGCGTGGCGCCAGTATCGGCAACCTGATCTTGACCGGTGGCTACCTCAATAATCATGAACATCTCGATCCGATTATTTTTCTGTTTGAGAAACTGGTTGGTGTACAAGGTATTGTGCGGGCGGTAGTGAATGATAATTATCACCTGACCGCAGAACTCAAGAATGGTAGCCGCATTATCGGCCAACATCTGCTAACCGGGAAAGAGGTCGATCCACTTACATCAGCAGTGGACCGACTCTCCGTTTCTAAGCGACTGGACAAATATATTCCCGTAAAACCACAGCTACGAAAAAAGAATCATAAGCTTATTCAGCAGGCAGAATTGATCTGCTATCCGCCGGGCAGTTTCTACTCCAGTATGATAGCGAACCTGCTTCCTCAGGGTGTTGCTGCCTCGATAGCAGCCAATGATTGTCCGAAGGTGTATATCCCTAATCTGGGCTCAGATCCGGAGCAGGTAGGGATGACAATGAACGATTCATTACAAAAACTGATGACCTATCTGAAAGATGATGTACCGAAAAGCTGTACGCCAGAAAGTCTGTTGAACTTCGTACTGTTGGACAAAAGAAACGGGAGCTATCCCTCCAAGTTATCGGCGAAGCTTGTTCGTGAATTGAACATTCAGGTTATCGATGTCCCCCTGATAAGTAAACGTAGCGCTCCTTTTTACGATTCCAAGATGCTGGTTTCTGCGTTGCTCTCGCTGACCTGATGATTGGTTTCCTTTTTGACACAGACAACAAGACTTTTTTTACACATTATGTCTGACTTGACGGTCAAAAACTGCGTGTATTGCGCCCCCAGGACAGAGGATTTTCACAAACAATCAAGCAGGATAGAAAGTACCGTATATACTTCATGGAATTAGTCGCCTGTCGTTTAATTTAACATTGGCGGCATCGCTGATTGGGGTACACTTGAGAGGTATTCCACTTACCGCCACCGACAAGATGTCATTTATACCTGTAGGTTTCTTATGATATTCAATGGCTTATTCGAGTTCTCTCTATCCGGTTATTTCGTACTTACCCTGGTGCTTACCCACATCACCATCATCTCGGTAACCGTTTTTCTTCATCGCCACCAAGCCCATAAGGCACTGAAACTACACCCTATCCTGAGCCATTTTTTTCGTTTCTGGCTATGGCTGACGACCGGCATGGTCACCCAGGAGTGGGTAGCCATACACCGCAAGCATCATGCAAAGTGTGAAACCGAGGATGACCCTCACAGCCCACAAACCAGAGGATTGAAAAAGGTGCTGTGGCAGGGTGCAGAGCTTTATCAGCAGGAGGCGGAAAATCATGAAACCCTGCAGCGATACGGTAAAGGTACACCGGACGACTGGATTGAAAATCACCTCTATAAGCGTTTCAACTACCTGGGCATCTCTCTATTGCTGGTAACTGAATTTGTATTGTTGGGGCCTGCAGGATTGACGATCTGGGCCATTCAGATGATATGGATTCCTTTCTGGGCTGCCGGTGTGATCAACGGTATCGGTCACTACTGGGGCTATCGCAACTTCGAGATCCCCAATGCCGCCACCAATATCGTTCCCTGGGGCATCCTGATTGGTGGTGAGGAGTTACACAATAACCATCACGCTTACGGTAGCTCGGCAAAGCTATCTAACCGCTGGTTTGAATTTGATCTGGGCTGGTTCTATATCAAACTCTTCACCTTCATTCGTCTGGCCAAAGTGCTCAAGGTTGCACCAAAGCGTGCTTTTGTTGCAGAGCGCCCACAACTCGATCTGGAAGCAATAGCAGCCCTGACTGTGAATAGACTGCAGCTGTTCAGTGACTATCGACGTAAAGTACTAGAGCCGGTATTTCGTAATGAGATACGTCATGCCAAACGGCCCCTGCGTCGTCTCTACCGCAATGCATCGCGCCTGGTACGTCGCGACAGCATGCTATTGAGTGACGGTGACCGTAAGCAGTTAAATGAAATACTCGACAACAATACCGTCTTGAACAACGTCTATCAGTTCAAGGTACGTCTGCAGGAGATCTGGGAACAACAGGCATCCAGTCATGAAAAACGACTGGAGGCTTTGAGCCAGTGGTGCGTTCAGGCAGAAGCAAGTGGTGTGGAGGCATTGCAGGAGTTTGTCTCATTCGTCAGGTGTTACGGTATGTCTCCGATACGTTGACATATTAAAAGGAACACTATATTTAATAAAGATTGGAGCTCTGGTTAATATGTTTTTCTCATTCCGAGGAATGCAGGAATCTAATAATGCCAATAAATTGAATCAGCTGATTTCAGGTCTACAGTTCTCTTCTTGCAGAATGATGAACAAATCAGAAGCATCATAGGAATATTACTATGCCCCTAGTCAATATATCGATATTGAAAGGTAAATCCCAACAATATATTAAAGCCATTGCCGATGGTGTAAACGCGGCCGTGATTGAAACCATGGGCTTTCCGGATGATGATCGGTACCAGATTATTCATGAAATAGAACCGCATTGTCTTCAATTTCAGGAACGGACTGAAGACCGGGTTATGATGCATCTTGTTATGAGGGCTGGCCGCTCGAACAAATCAAAGCAGGCTTTTTATGCAAAAGTGGTTGAGAATTTAGCAACCGATCCCGGTATTGATCCAGCCAATGTGTTGATTACGATAACTGAAAACCATGATATCGATTGGTCATTTCGTGATGGTGTAGCGCAGTTTGTGATTTAGTCTAGGATTGGTCATTATCTCTCTATCTGTTCTATTTGACAGCTTAATAAATAGGTCGGTGATATTTTAATTTTCCACTGGACTGCTAGGGTTGTATCGAATTCTGTTCAATCTTAAATGCTTGGTTTGGCTCTATCTATAATATCTCTAAAGGGTAGGTATTCAGGGAGCGTTCCGTACATGTATCCGTGGTCGCAAGAAATGCGGCTTAACACGAATGCTTCAGCAGTATATTCCTCTGAATACTGAATGAGTGTGGATGCTTGCCAGAGAAGTGCCATTTTTTCAACCTGTTGGCGTAATGTATACTCATTACTGTTTTGGGTCGTAAGAGCTTGCTTAAAGGTAGTGAGTTCATGGTCATACTGTTCGATTCTATTTTTTGCTTTATCAAGTTCGAGTAAAAAAACCGGCTATATCCGGATTTCGCAACGACATAATATTCAATTATGTGCAGCATAGTATAGCCTTGTAGGCATTTACAGTGTACGAAA
>JAIVEQ010000032.1 GCA_023838465.1 Candidatus Thiodiazotropha sp. | reverse complement strand
CTGTTTTTTGATGCCTTTTCAACATCAAAAATAGAGAAGAATCTGTGGCCGATCAATACCTTAATTTCTTTGCGAAACCCGGATAGACCCTAAAATAACTGCCAGTGGATGGTCGATGCAAGGGCTGAATGTTGAACTGGCACTATCCGATGATAACCAGTTGGCTGTTAATGTGGCTGCCTCGACATTCGTCCATAGTGCATTGCCAGGTCAAGTAAACGGTATTGAGTTCAATTGTCCTGCCATTCAACGACATGAACAGGCGTACATCTGTACAGGGGGGCGGTTACGAATTGCTGATTCCCCTTATGGTCCACAGGATCTAGCAGCAAGTGGCCAGTTTATTGACAGTGAACATCTTAAACTACAGGTCGGCGGCCTAAAGTTCGCTGGCGGCGGTGCGGGATTTGAACTCGAGCTAACTGAGGGGCAATGGAAGCTGGCACTTAAAGGCAAAAGACTCAAGCTTGATTCCTTACGAAAGCAAATTGATGTACTGCCTTTACCTAAGGACTGGAATCTTTCTGGTGAGGCAACGCTACAGGCCAAACTATCCGGGCACTCAGACCAGCCTGACTCCGTCAAACTGGCACTTCAAATTCAAAATTTGGCCTATGCTGATAGGGAAGGTCTGCAAGTAGCAGAGGGTGGGTTTTTGAAATTGAATCTGAATGCCAGGCGAAAACATGCAGACTGGCTGGGAGAGACAAAACTCACACTCTCTCAAGGCGAGTTCTATTCGGATCCGCTTTTTCTGGAAATAGCCAAAAAACCGGTTGAGATGAGCCTGCAGGGACGATGGAGACCGGTTTCTGAACAATTACAGATTGATAAGTCTCAATTGATTGTGCCGCAGGTCGTGACAGCACAGGGCCAGGCTATATTAGATATTACGAAAAACCATGTGATAGAGGCAAACATCCAACTTCAGGTTGATGAGTTGGAAGGGTTGTACACCACAGTTTTACAACCTTTTCTAATAGGTACCCTGATGGATGATCTTGAGACAACCGGAGTGGTTAAAGCTGAACTGGAGTTAAAAGATGGGCAATTACAACGTTTTAACTCATCAATGGAACGGGTCTCCGTTGATGACAAACGCAGTCTTTTTGCCTTGTATGGGCTGTCTGGCCAATTGGCGTGGTTACGGGATGGTCAATCCGATGCATCCCATATACAAATTGAAGGTGGTCAACTCTATAAAATCGATTACGGACCGATCACGATCCATGCGCGAGCGCAAAGTGGCGAAGTTTCATTTCTAGAGCCAGTGGACATACCGCTGATGGATGGATTCATCCATATCGAGCAACTCAATGCACAGGGTTTGCTAGATCATTCACCAGAATGGACAACCAGTGCTCAGCTCACCGATATCTCTCTTCAAGCACTTGCCAATTCATTTGGTTGGCCGACTATGAAAGGGCAACTGAATGGAAGCATACCTACTGTTCATTACAGGTACCATGCACTGAAATTAGATGGGGAGTTGAAGTTTGATGTTTTTGGAGGCGCTATAAGCATAGGTCAACTCGTCATCAAGGATCCACTGGGTAGAGTACCTGAGTTATTCGCAGATCTGCATCTAAGCGATTTGGAGCTGGCCCAAATCACACAGACATTCTCGTTTGGGCATATAGAGGGTGGTCTTGAAGGGCGCGTTGAGGGGCTGCATCTGGCAAATTGGGAACCTATTGCCTTTCGAGCCCGTTTTAATACGCCGGAAAATGACAAGACATCACATCGTATTAGCCAACGTGCGGTGGATAACCTGACCTCTCTTGGGAATGGCGTGGGTAGTGGTCTTTCAAGTACCTTCCTGGGTATCTTTAAAGAGTTCAGATATAACAGGATCGAGCTGCAGGCAAATCTACAAGGTAGTATTGCAGAACTGGACGGAATGGAGCATTCTGACGGTGGCTACTATCTCGTTAAGGGGTCTGGTCTCCCTAGAATTGATGTAATAGCAAGAAATCGACAAGTCGCGTGGAAAACCTTGTTGGAACGGTTGAAAAATATCCGTGTCGAAGGGATGGAGGTCAGATAGTCTGATAAGTAACAAAAAAGGGAATGGGTAGACACCAAAGAATGTTAATTACTGTAAAAGATTACAATATTGGTGAGTGAGTTTGTGTTAATAAATGAAATATTCCAGAACTAAGCAAGAGTATTTTTATCGAAAAGTATCTCAAAAAACAACCCTATGTAAGGAATCAAACATGCTGAAACGCTTTCTCGGATATCCCTTTATGGCACTGAGTCTGGTGGCTTGTGTGACAATTAATATCTATTTTCCAGCTGCTGCTGCAGAGGAGGCTGCAAGGACCATTGTGCGTGATGTGCTCGGTGAGAAGGCACCTGCGAAGCAGGAAAATCAGGCGCCGGAATCAACACCAAAAGTAGATGATAAACAATCTTCTTTAGAGCATACAAATAGTTATTATTCTTCTGCTATGGTAAGGGTGTTGGACTTTTTTGTACCGCCTGCTCAGGCAGCACAACCGAATATAGATATTGATTCACCTGCGATTCGCAGTCTTAGGTCATCGATGTCAGGTCGTCAAACTGGACTGGCTGGATACTATCGTTCGGGGGCTTTGGGATTTACTAATAATGGTTTGGTCGCCATACGAGATCTGAAGCTTATTTCACTGCGAGACCGTAACAAGGTAAAGAAGCTGGTTGTAGATGAAAATGGTGATCGTAAGAGCCTCTATGCGGAGATAGCCAGAGCGAATGGACAGCCTCAATGGGAGAAAGATATTCGTGATACTTTTGCACGGGTTTGGGTAGAGGAGGCACCAAAAGGATATTGGTTTCAAGATGCAGGTGGTAAGTGGCAGAAAAAATAGATTACAAGGATTACTGTCAAGCCACAATGGTTATTTAAAAAGGTTGTCTAGGCAACCTTTTTTGTGTGTAGCGGCTTTTTCAACAGGCCGTATCAACTATTACATTTTATAGTTAAAACTATGTTAATTACTCGTGTGCTGTTTTAGTGTTTGATTAGACAGCCTGTTTGGTACGGTTAATATCAGAGCTTCAATTGTTTGTAAGAAGTGGAAAGAGTTAATTGGTTTGGTTAGAAATGCATCACAGCCCGCTGCAGTGCATCGTTGCTGTGCTTCATGGGTTAGATTGGCAGTCAGTATCATGATTGGAATAGATTGATTGATGCGACAACCAGCACGTACCTGCTTAATGATATCTATACCGGTTATTATCGGCATCTGCATATCAAGAATTGCAACATCGAATCTGTCATTATTTAGTTGTTCAAGAGCGCTTTGACTATTATCATGCATTACAGCCTGATATCCCTCCCGTTCCAGGATTTCCTTAATGAGGTAGCGAATTACCGGGCTGTCTTCTGCGACAAGTATCTTTTTATCCCTATCAATGCTGCGGCTTTCCTTAATAGGCAGGTTCGTATCACTGGCCAGTGGTCCCTTTGATAACAGATAGTGTATGGCGTTGCGGAGTAGCTTTTCCTCATTGGGCGAATCAACAACGATACAGGTATCAAGAATAGGAGAAATTTTTCCAATTGATTTTTGCTGATTACGTATAAAGATAGTTCTAGCATAAAACAATGGGTTAGAAAGTAGTTGATTGTAGTATCCTTCTTTATCAAACTGTAGGCAGGACTCATCAAATATGATCAATGATCCGGGCAGTTTGCTTGTGTGACCTTTTTCCAACTGAATGATGTCACTTTTTTCATGGAGTAGTGTATTGGATACTGACCAACCTGAGAGGAATTCTTCAATGGATTCTGCGAATTCAACACTATGAGTAATGGTGATTGTCTTACAGCCAGCAAAATAATCAAGATTTGAACTTAATGCCTCACAAAATTCTAAGTTAAAGAAGAACCGACTACCTTCACCTATATTGCTATCGACCGATAGTTCACCTCCCATAAGTTTGACTAAGTCGTAGGCAATCGCCATTCCAAGACCTGTTCCACCAACCTTACGCGCATCTGAATCCTCAAGTTGAGTAAATCGTTCAAAAATCACGGTCTGCATTTCCTGGCTGATGCCGATTCCTGTATCAACTACTTCGAAACTGACTAATGTCCTATGCTCTTTGCTGGTTATTCGTTTCACTATAAGTTCTATGTGACCCGTATCGGTAAACTTAACGGCATTACTCAGCAGGTTCATAAGAACTTGTCGTAAGCGAATCTGATCACCTGAGATATAGAATGGGACATGAGCTGATACCTGGGTATGTAGTTTAAGTGATTTAGTCTGTGCGACTAACAAGTGGCTGTTTGCAACGAAATGTATCAAAGCGTACAAATCAAAAGGCTTATTCTCAATAGTAACGTAACCCGCCTCAATCTTAGAAATGTCAAGTACATCGTTGAGTATGGATAAGAGGTGTTTTGATGAAGATTCTATTATTGTAATATTCTCATTTGTAGAGGGCGTATGCTGTTGCTGGCGCATCAGTTCACTTACACCGATAATTCCTGTCAAAGGTGTACGTATCTCATGGCTCATATTGGCTAAAAATCTTGATTTAGCCTCGTTTGCTATTTGTGCCTGTTGTTTTGCCAGCAACAGATTTCTTAATAAATAAGAGACAAAGACAGGAATAATGATATTAGTAGCCAGCAGGCTGTAGCTAAGAAACCTATTCTCCATCCAGAAGGCAGCTGTCTCGATAACGATTAGAAAACCGATGTTGGAGATGACTGTCGCAGCATATAAATAAGGAATCCCGAAACGCACACCATACCCAACAGTGATAAGAAGCATGATGGCGAAAAGTGGAGTGCCATATTCCCCCATTGTGTAGAGACCATAAAAAACGATTGCATTATCACCTATCAGGGTAACTACTCTACGAATCAGTGATGATTCCGCATGATATAAAAAGCCAGCAAGTATCAGAATCGAGAATAGTATATAGCTCAATGATGCATAAAGATGGAAATGATGAACAGACTCTGTTACAGGTATAAGCGTCTTGAGAGAGTAGATATAAGTAGAAAAGAGGGTAATAAAAAGGAGCCGAACAGTACCCTGCTGAAACTCCTGTCTTGCTTTTGGGCTAAGTTTCGAGTTGATGTTGAATTTATTCATCTTTAGATGGGAACTGTCCACTGTCATACTACACGATACTGTTTAAATAGGGGTTCTAACAAAAGAGCGCCATTGTACCTGATGCAATAGGTATGGAGGCAACTGTGAAATACTACAGAGTTTGCCGAAAATACACCATTTAGAGATTAATTAGGATGCTTCTCTATACAATGTATGACAGATCTGGATATTTGGGGGAGTCAAAATCTAAATTGGACCCCTGGAATCTAGCCTTAAGCTATTCAGGTAAGTCTTTCTGTAGAGAGATTAGGCGTCATATGAAATGACGTAAATGAGTCATTCTAATAGTGTATGTAATCTTTATGTCTATTGGCGCAGCTTTTATACAGTCAGCTTGATTGACTATTTTGATCGAGATTGACGCTAATGTTCGATTAGCATATGCGCTGTAAGATTATACCGCTTGATCATTCGATAGACGCTGCGTTCACTTATACCCATGACCTCTGCGACCTGTGATCTACGGCCTGAATATTTTTTCAATTGTTGCATTAAATATTTTGCGGTCAGCTCTTCCAGGCTTGGATCGTGATCGAAGGCGAGGTTGATGACTGCTCGTTGGTAACTCTTTGATGGACCGAAAGCAAGATGTTCAGGCTGGATACTTTTCTTGTCTCGAGAGAGAATAATCGCACGTTCAACCACATTTTTCAGCTCACGAATATTACCCGGCCAGTCATAGGCCGTTAGCTTACGTACTGCAGCAGGTGTAAGTTGCTTATCAATACGGCGCGAAAAGTTGTGATTTTTTATAAAATTATCAGCAAGTTGAGGAATGTCCTCTCGACGATCACGAAGAGGTGGAACAGTGATATTGAAACCATTCAGGCGATAGTAGAGATCAGCTCTGAATCCATCTGTATTTGCCATCTCCTCCAAATTACGGTTCGTGGCTGCAACAATGCGTACATCGGCAACCAGATCTTTTATACCCCCCAGTCGTCTGAAGATTCCAGTCTCAAGTACACGTAATAATTTTGATTGTATACTTGGATCAATTTCGCCAATTTCGTCAAGGAATAGAGTACCTCCTGCTGCACCTTCAATAAGTCCTTTCTTTTGTCTGTCGGCACCGGTGAATGCCCCTTTTTCATGTCCAAACAGCTCAGATTCGAAGAGTTTTTCCTGGAGTGTACAGCAGTCCACAGCAACAAAATTGCGTGATGACCGGGGACTGTATTCATGAATAGCTCGTGCAACAAGCTCTTTCCCGGTGCCACTGTCACCCTGAACCAGCACTGAAATATCATCCTGTGCTACGGCCTCGATCAGTCGCCGAATCGCTTCCAAGACACTGCTATGACCAATCAATGTCCGCTCCTTGTAGGTTGTGGCACGAAGCTGACGTTTACAAAATTGATGGTCATTCCGCAAGGCTGCTGTTGAAATGGCTCTTTCTACGGTCAGTAACAACTCTTCAGGGCTGATAGGTTTTAAAAGGTAATCAGCAGCACCTTTTTTCATCGCATCGACAGCGTCTTTTACTGAACCGTAAGCAGTGAGAATAATGACGGGATATTCGTCAACAATAGATGGCAATTGTTCAAGACTATTACCATCAGGGAGTCGGGCGTCCATAACAATTAATGAAGGCTCGTTGCTGTGTAGATGTTTCTGTGCTGCAGACCAACTAAGTACCCCTGATGATTGATAGCCCGCTTTGGTTAATTGGCGTACTATTAATTGATTCAGAGTGGTGTCATCCTCAATCACAAGAATCGATTCACTCATTTTATTTCACCTAATGTTTTATCAGGGTCGGGTAGCAGTACGCGAAACGTACTACCGTCACCTTCTGAGCTATTGACTGAAATTTTACCATCATGGTTTTTAATGATTGTATGGGTGATGGAGAGACCTAATCCTGTCCCATGAGAACCATCAGCGCGGCGACTGAAAAAAGGATCGAAGATCTTCTTCAAGTCATTCTCTTTGATACCAACCCCGCTATCACGAAAAACAATTTCTATCCCGATGCCGGTTCGTGCGGTATTTATCTTAAGCGTGCCGCCATTTGGCATGGCATGAAAGGCATTCTGTGCAAGATTGAGGGTGACCATGCGCATTTCACTGTCGATAGCGAGAATTCGCAACCCAGGCTGGTAGTTTTCAATAATCTCGATTTTGTTGTTTTCAGCCTCCCAGTGTAGCAGGCTGATGGTGTCCCGAAGTACGCTTTGAATATCAAGCAATAACGGGGAGGAGTCTTGTGGTGCACCCAGTTTCAAAAGATGCTCTGTCACATCAATACAATTATCCACCTCTTTATCGAGTATCTCCAAGTAGCTGGATACTTCATCAGTCGGCATGTCGAGCTCCGCGAGTATTTGCAGCGAGGCATGTAAAGCTATGCGCACCGAAGTCAGAGGATTGTAAATTTCATGAGCGACACCGGTTGCCAAACGCCCAAGTTCAGAAAGTTTTTGCTCCTGCGAGTATTTGACGGACTTTTCCAGGTCACGGATAGATTCAACAATTAATTGCTCCATCTTACCGTTGATATAGCTCTTCATGGGTGCTGCATAGATTTCAACATCCATGCGACTGCCGTCATGCCGGGTATGATGATGCAGGGCCTTGACCGGTTTCCCGTGCTGAACTATTTCATGAACCGGACAGGTGATGAGTGTGGGTGGGCATGGCTCGGTTCGATTGTGGGAGTACTTGTAGCAGACATCCAGGGCAGATTTGTCCGAAAGGCCGAGTTGCTCTTTATAACTCCTATTAACCAGTTGCACATTATAATTACTGTCAATGATTCTTACCCCATCGGGGATAGCATCAACCAAGGACTGGAGGAATACTTCCTTTTCCTTCAGTTCTCGGAGTTTATCCTGAAGGTTGCCCGCCATTCGGTTAATGGTATGACCGAGTCGTGCCAACTCATCCTCTCCTTGCAATGTAACGCGCGTCTTTAATTCACCTTGACTCAATGCGTCACTGGCATCTGACAGTGTAGAGATCGGTTTCAAGACATAGCGACGAATAAACCACCAACCTCCGGTAATGTTAATTAGTACGATGATTGCACCGGATCCCATCAATACCAAGGTCGTTTGCCAGGCATGCTGACGTAATGAGGCTGCATCGTAATCCACGTATAGGATGCCGTTGATAGGATTTATATTGATCGGGCCGTGGCACTCTGTACAGGGTGCTTTGTTATGCACAGGGTTGATACTGCGTAGTACTTCATGTCCAGCATTGTCGATAATAAAACCTGCAGTGGCATCGTTATTTTTTTTATTAAATATCAGCGTGTCACCGAGAAGAGTGGGGGAGTCTGCGAATCGTACTTCACCAGCCGGGTTAGTTATCATTACATTGACAATGTTCTGCTGCTGGCCTAATCCATGAACAATATGGCGGAGACCGTCGAGATCGCGTTTCAACATCGCATTTTCCAATGAAGTGCGTAACAGTTGATTAACCTGAGTGACCGCTTCGGTTCGTTCCCGGCCGATTTCTGATTTGTACATACCTAGGAAAAGCATCAGAAAGATGAGCGTACTCATCAGCAATCCAGCTGCAGTTGCAACCAGAAATCGACGATTTAATCGAGATGTCATCCAATGGAACATAATAGCCAAACTGAGTCCTTGCCAAGACTGCATACCAGTTACAACCACCAACTACCGCTTCTAGTAATAGATTCTAACCTTATTTGAGGGAATTTCTCTGACAAATTGTCAGGCCATGAGTTTATGAGAATGTATGATAAAGTCGCTCTACCTATTTGATTCAAAATCAGTTTCCATGACATCAGAAACATTGATCTAGTCACCCATACAAATGAATTAACAGGTAGTCTGTTACTCTCCATTGATTGAGATACTTTGAAGTGACGAAGGAAAAATCGATTAAATAAAGAGTTATCGAAAATGTCTTGAGGATAATTTATAAAAAAGTATAAATAACAATAAGATGGTGTGTTTGGTGCCATGCGCATTCAATCCATTGAGTGTCTTGTGGAGGGAGCCCATATGGGTTTATTTGGCGAATCAATCCCTGCCTCAACGACCCAGTCTAGTGGAAATAAGTCTAACTTTCAGGGCTTGGAAATAGACGAACCAGCTTTCCATTCTCCTCATCGGTGATCAAGTAGATCAGCCCATCTGGACCTTGTCGTACATCGCGGATTCTCCCCAGTTCCTCACTCAAAAGACGCTCTTCATGGGTAATTGTCTCTTCATCCAGCTCGAGTCTGACGAGTTGTTGGAATTTGAGTGATCCCACAAACAGATTGCCTTGCCAGCCTTTAAATCTGCCTCCTGTGTAAAAAGCCATTCCTGAGGGCGCAATAGAAGGCACCCAATAGTGAATGGGTTGCATCATGCCTTTTTTATGTGAGCCTTCACCGATTTTCGTACCAATAACATAATTTACTCCATAGCTGATGACTGGCCAGCCATAATTCAAACCTGCATCGGGTACATTGATTTCGTCACCACCCTGAGGGCCATGCTCATGGGTCCACACTTTACCGGTCTTCGGATTGAGTGCCGCTCCCTGCATATTGCGATGACCGTAACTGTAGATCTCTGGTTTTACCCCACTTCTGCCGCTAAAGGGGTTGTCTTTGGGTACTCGCCCATCATCATGTAGACGAATCAACGATCCGGCATGGTCATTCAAATCTTGTGCACGAGGCCGGTTGCCGCGATCTCCCAAGGTGATATAGAGATAACCCTGCCGGTCAAATACCAGGCGTGACCCGAAGTGTTGACGGGCCTTCGTTTTATGCTCCATTTGGAAGATGACTTCTACCTGATCCAGGTGGTTATTCTCGAGTCTGCCACGAGACACGGTAGTCCCAGCACGATCTCCATCCGATTCAGCATAGGAAAAGTAGACCCAGCGGTTGCTGTTGAAATCAGGGTGTATGACGACATCGAGGAGACCTCCCTGACCGTGCTGCCGAATGGGTGGAACGCCTGTTATCGGTGTAGGTTCGAGATTCCCCTTATTATCGATAAGACGCAGATTACCGCCCCGTTCACTGACCAATATCTCACCGTCGGGTAGAAAAGCGATTGACCAGGGGTGAGATAATCCAGTGGTAATAACCTGATAAGAGATAACATGTTTCTCAGTCTGAATAACGGGTGATGCTGTCGCAGGAGATATAGGTTGAAGAAATGCCGCTAAAGCAATCATAATCAATGTAGGATTAGTCATCGTTTTCACCACTGGCCGTGTTGACTACAAATCTAGTGTAGGACACTACGCTTGCTTATAGGTAGTGTTAGTGTGAAATGCTGTGAAAGATGACCGCCGACCGCTTATGAGTCTGCAAGGCTGTTTATTACACGTCTTTGCTTTTATCTGTATCTGTATTTATGCGATAGACAATATGTTTGCCAGTTAGCAGAAATGACGATTTGTTACCTAATGGCATGTATCTTGAGGCTCAGTTATTATCAATGAATTCCATAGTGATTGTTAACATTCTATGTGAGACCCCATGGCATTGAAAATCTCCAATCAAATCGTGATCCCGGACAATGAGATTGAGTTCAGCGCTATCCGCGCGCAAGGGGCGGGAGGGCAGAATGTCAACAAGGTTGCTTCTGCAATCCATTTGCGTTTTAACATTACAACATCTTCATTGCCGGAGGCCTATCGACAGCGGCTGTTGAAACTAAGGGATAAAAGAATCAGTCGAGAAGGTGTTGTTGTGATCAAAGCGCAACGCTATCGAGATCAGGAGAAGAATCGGCAAGATGCCTTGCAGCGCCTCCAAACATTGATTCACAGCGTGACAGTGAGTCAAAAAAGGCGGGTTGCCACTAAGCCGACAAAAGCCTCACGTCAGCGGCGCTTAGATAACAAAAACCTTCGTGGCCGGCAGAAAGCATTGCGTCGAAAAGTCACCGAATAACCGCTGTCGATGTGCCTCAGCTATATAGCGCTCAAGCCGAATCAGAACATCGTCATCCCCAACCTGTCAAATAGTTAAACCCTTACTCTTTGTTTTGCTCTATATTTTGCTTAGTCGAGGGTTAGTCTTAAAAAATTGTCGGGAGAATAACAATGACTGATAAATACTATTTAAAACAGGAAGATGCGTCTGATAATGGTATTGAGCTGACAGTTAGAAAACCTATTCAAGGTCCTCCAGCCATTGATGTTACCAAGCTCTATCGGGATCAGGGATTGTTTACCTATGATCCGGGATTCATGTCAACGGCGAGTTGTGAAAGCAATATTACCTACATCGATGGAGAGGCGGGGATTCTGGAGTATAGGGGATATCCAATCGAACAATTAGCAGCAGAGGCAGACTATGTCGAGGTCGCCTACTTGTTGTTGTATGGTGAATTGCCGAATAGCACTCAATTGCAGGAATTCGACGAAATCATTACTCACCACACCATGCTAAATGAAAACCTCAAGGATTTCTTTGGTGGTTTTCATTATGATGCTCATCCGATGGCCATCATGGTGGGTGTAGTGGGATCGCTATCGGCCTTCTATCATGACTCACTGGATATCAATAATCCCCGACACCGTGAGATATCTGCCCATCGTTTGATAGCTAAAATGCCAACCATTGCGGCTGCCAGCTACAAACACAATGTCAGTGAGCCAATTATTTACCCCAGTAATGATCTCTCATATTGCGCCAATCTACTTCAGATGATGTTTGCAACACCCTGTGAGTCGTATCAACCGCATCCAATAGCCGTTCAGGCGATGAATCTGTTGTTTATTCTACATGCCGATCATGAGCAGAATGCCAGTACCTCAACAGTCAGGCTGGCAGGCAGTTCTCAGGCCAATCCGTTCGCCTGTATCGCAGCAGGGATTGCATCACTCTGGGGTCCTGCTCATGGTGGAGCGAACGAGGCTGTGTTGAATATGTTGACTGAGATTGGTGATGTATCAAATATTGACCACTACATTGACAAGGCGAAAGATAAGAAAGATTCCTTTCGTTTGATGGGATTTGGCCATCGTGTCTATAAAAATTTCGATCCCCGTGCGAATATTTTGCGTGAAATGTCTAAAAAGGTGTTAGAAGAACTCGCTGATAGTAATAATCCAACGTTTGAATTGGCACTAAGACTGGAAGAGATTGCACTAAAAGATGACTATTTTCTTGAGCGAAAATTATATCCGAACGTAGATTTCTATTCGGGTATTATCTATCGTGCATTGAATATCCCCAATAATATGTTTACGGTGATGTTCGCTATCGCGAGAACGGTAGGTTGGGTTTCTCACTGGATGGAGATGATGAGTGACCCCAAGCAGAGAATCGGTCGTCCACGTCAAGTCTATATGGGGCCGTCTCGCCGGGACTTTATTCCCCTTAAAAACCGTTCTTAGTTATCTTTAATGGAGACACCTCAAACATGGCAGCATTCGATTGGCACTAAAAGCGACTATTTTTAAAACCGATTTACAGATTTCTGATATGGATAGACATCACTATCAGAGTTACAGTCTGACCTTGGCCCGTCATCCTTCAGAGACCGATGAACGTATGATGGTGCGTCTCCTTGCATTTGCACTCAATGCCAATGATGCACTGAGTTTTACAAAAGGACTGAGTAGCGATAGTGAGCCTGATCTATGGCAGAGGAGCCTGTGCGATGAGATAGAGCTCTGGATTGAGCTGGGACAACTGGATGAAAAACGGTTACGGCGTGCTTGTGGGAAAGCGAAGCAGGTTATTGTCTATCTTTATGCGGATCGTAGCGCCACTGTTTGGTGGGAGCAGAACAAGGATATGCTGAAGCGTTTTTCTAATCTCCGTATCGTCAGATTGTCAGTGACTAGTGAGACCCAACTTAACGTGCTCTCTCAACGGAATATGCATCTCAATGCCACCATTCAGGAGAATCAAGTCTGGCTATCAGACGATAAACAGGCCGTTACTGTTGAGGTGAGTGACTGGCTCCACTAAATAAAGCAAAGACTATTTTAACAGGTATATCTGTTCGGTTATGTGGCTTACGCCTTTATCGCGGTAGCGTTCCGTATCCTGCAATATATTTAATGTATGTAGTTTTCGTATGGAAAAGCGGTTTTCAAACAACGCAAGTACCTCACTCTCGTGAACACTGAAGGGCGGTCCTGTCATCTCCTGCTGCGGGTACTCCATAGTGATCAGTAATATCTTTGACTGCTTGGGCAGTGTGTTTATCAACAACCTGGCATAGCCAGCTCGCTGATGAGGGTTAAGGGCGACCAGGGAGGCTCGATCATAGACAGCATCTACGTCACTGTTATCAAGATCATCCAGGTGGAAAATATCACCGCATAGTATCTCGAACGGGCCACTGCTCCAGCGCTCAAAATGGCCGACAGGCTCTACCAGTGGCTGCAGTGCAAGTTCCTCAAAAAAGGCTTTGACCGCCAGCTGACTCAGTTCGACGCCACGAATACGGTAACCCTGTTCAGCAAGCCAGACCATATCTTTGCTTTTTCCGCATAGTGGCGCCAATACCAGGGAGCCCTGTGGTAGATAGAGGGCATGCCAGTAGTTTAGCAAGTGCTGGTTGAACTCAACGTGGTGCCAGCCGATGTTATTATCTTTCCAGCGTTGCAACCAGTTGGGATTTGGTTCACTGAGGAAGGAGTCTGTTGAACACATTATTTTACTGCCTGTTGAATGGATTCTGGCACTCACCGGAACGAGGAAAGTGATCAAAACTGATGCAAAGTATAATAGTATGATACACCACACTAAAGTCACTATCAGGATCGTTGGATAGTTGGCCACATACTAATATCCAAAATGAATGACTCATTCTGGAGAGCGTCAGGAGACTGGATCGATGAGTAGTTGGATATGAGCTTCTCCGAAGAGGGGTCTTCAGGTAAAGATGAACATGCCTTTGCCACATTGACCCCCGATGCCATGCTGGATGCCATTGAATCGACAGGGGTCGTATGCAGTGGACAGTTTCTTGCGCTTAACAGCTATGAAAACCGGGTCTATCAAGTGGGTATGGAAGAGGGACCTCCTCTGGTGTCCAAATTTTATCGTCCCAATCGTTGGGGTGATCAGGCTATTCTGGAAGAGCACCAATTCACACTTGATCTGGCTGAGCAGGAGATACCTGTGATAGCACCCCTTAGTAATGCAGAGGGCGATACACTTTTACACTATGAAAGCTGCCGCTTTACTCTCTACCCCTGCAAGGGTGGTCGTGCACCGGAACTGGATAATCCTGATCAACTCGAGCAGTTAGGACGTTTCATCGGTAGGATTCACCTCTTGGGTGCCACCCGATCTTTCCAATATCGACCCGGTATCGACATCGAGAGCTATTTACAGGAGCCCAGCCAATATCTTTTGGAGCATGAGTTTATCCCACATCATTTGTTAGCCGCCTATGAGAGCCTGCTGAAGGACTTGGTGACCCGTATCGAGGATTGTTATGCCCGTGCTGGATCAGTGAGCCATATTCGTCTGCACGGCGATTGTCATCCAGGAAATATCCTGTGGCGCGATGACGGGCCACAGATTGTTGACTTTGACGATGCCCGGACAGGCCCTGCGATGCAGGACCTATGGATGTTCCTGTCGGGAGATCGAGGTTATATGAATGAAAGATTGGCTGACCTGTTGGAAGGGTACACACAGTTTTATGATTTCAATCCGTCAGAACTCCATCTCCTTGAGGCCCTGCGTACTTTGAGATTGGTACACTATGCTGGCTGGTTGGCCAGACGCTGGGATGATCCTGCTTTTCCCCAGGCTTTTCCTTGGTTCGACACAACACGTTTCTGGGAGGAGCATATTCTGACACTTCGTGAACAGCTTGCCCGGATGGATGAACCGGCGCTGATTTGGTAGTTGTGCATCGCATGTCATTAAGGTGATATTTGCGGCTTTTCCTCTTTAAGCAAGCGGCATTGGTTTTAACTCAGGTTTCTTCATAGCGGATCTTTGTAATCCAGTAACGGGCTGGGCCAGCCGGGGTTTCAACAACTACTTCATCATCCAGTGACCGCTTCATCAGAGCACGTGCAAGGGGAGAATCAAGGCTGATGTAGGCTGGTTGATGATCGATCTCATCAGGTCCAATGATTCGGTATTCACACGCTGAGCCATCCTCACTCTCCAATCCAACCCAGGCGGCAAAAAAAACCTGTTGCGGATTGCTGGGTGGCTGGTTGACCACCGTTAGCTCAGGTAGACGCTTCTGTAGATAACGTATACGTCGGTCGATCTCCCGCAGCTCCTTCTTGCGGTAGATATATTCTGCATTTTCGGAACGATCGCCCTCGGCTGCTGCTGCAGCCAATGCCTGAGTGACACTGCGTCGACGAATCCACAATGCCTGTTGCTCTTCTTTGAGCCGAGCATAGCCGGGAGCAGTGATGTAGGGTGATTTTGGTTGGGCAGGTGGTTTGTAACGTCCCATGGTCTGTTACAGGTGTCGTGTTTGTCAGTGAAACTCAGGCATTGTTTTTCGCTCCAAGTATAAGGCGTGAAGCGTGATACGCTGATCTTAGGCGTTTTAGTATAGGGGAAAATCCTGCCTTTGAAATGTATTTTGATTCAACTACAATCGGAAGTTCTATTATTCACCTGGATGTGCAAGGGGTTAGCGAGGAGTGGGCGTTATAATGAGATTTAACAAACTGACATACTTAGGCCTCTCCCTGGTTGTGGCTTCCATTGTAGGCGCCTGTGGTGGGGGTGGAGGGAGCAGTAGTAATGATGTCGATAGTAACCAAAGGGTAGTGATCAGTGGCAATCTGATCGTCCCCGCCTTTGTGGTGACAGACAGTGACGTCAATGACATCGAAACGACCCCGATCCCCAACCAACCCCGAACGGCAGCGCAACAGGTGCCTAATCCTGTCAATATCGGTGGTTATGTCAATATTCCGCGCAGTGGATCTTCAGGCAACTCCTCTTTATCTGGCGATGAGGAAGACTACTATTTGATCGATATGAACGCCGGTCAGACCTTGTTGCTCAATATTGCAGACCTGGGTGTTGGTGTCGATCTGGATCTCTATCTGTACGACCTGAATGGTAACTTTATCGATAGTTCAATCGGTACTTCAAAATTTGAATCATTAGTCATTCCCGCGGATGGTCAATACTATATTAGGGTGTTTGCTTTTGATGGCGCTTCCAACTATCTGCTTTCTGTAGGCTTGACTCCTGCTGCAGCACTACCACCCGGTGCACTCAGGCTCTCTGACGATTTTGTACCTGGTGATGTGTTGGCCCGTTTCGCTACCTCTTCGATCCAAGCCAGGGAACTGGACTCAGCACTGAATAAGTTTGAGGTTGTCAATCAGCAAGGAGACACCGGGGGTGTCCAACTTCTGAGACTAAAGGATAACACCGGACAGGTTGCATTCCGGTCTGAGGACAACACCCTGCTTACCCATGAACAACAGCAAAAACTCGATACTCTATTAGCGATTAAAGAACTGAGTAATCGACCAGATATCGTCTATGCAGAACCCAACTATATTCTGCACGCCTTGGCGACACCGAATGATGAGTACTACGGTTTACAGTGGCACTATCCCCAGATTAACCTGCCCCAGGCCTGGGATATCACCACCGGTGATAACAGCGTCATCGTGGCAGTCATCGATACCGGTGTATTGCTTGACCATCCCGATATGGCCGGTCAACTCACTGCCGGGTATGATTTTATCTCCGACCCGGACAATGCCGGTGATGGCGATGGCATCGACAACAATCCCAACGATGAAGGAGATGCCTTGCAGGAGGGTGCATCCTCCTCCTTTCATGGTACCCACGTAGCCGGTACCGTGGCAGCGCGCAGCAACGATGCTCAAGGCGCTGCAGGTGTCGCCTGGGATAGTCGCATCATGCCGATCCGGGTGCTGGGCAAGAGTGGTGGCAACACGCTGGATCTGGTACAAGGCATCCGATTCGCAGCAGGGCTTTCAAACAGTTCCGGTACAGTGCCGCTACAGCACGCCGACATCATCAATATGAGCCTGGGTGGTGGTCCTGCCAATCAGACCAGCCGGGATGCTGTCGCTGCCGCCCGCGCTGCCGGGGTGATCATTGTTGCTGCGGCAGGCAATGAGAATACAGCCCAACTCTCCTATCCTGCCTCCTATGACGGAGTGGTCTCGGTCAGTGCCGTGGATATCAATCGTAATCGTGCACCCTATTCTAACTTTGGCTCTGCCATCGATGTTGCGGCACCGGGTGGTGATCTGCGTGTGGATCTCAACGGCGATTCACGGCCCGATGGTGTGCTTAGTGCCGGCGGGGATGATTCATCCGGCAGCGTCAATTACCAGTTGGTCTTCTATAATGGCACCTCCATGGCTGCTCCTCATATAGCCGGTGTGGCCGCCCTGATGAAGGCGGTCTACCCCAGTCTGAGCCCGGCGGAGTTCGATAGCATGCTTGCCGCAGGTGATCTGACCACAGATATTGGTGCTACAGGTAGAGACGATTTATATGGCCATGGCTTGATCGATGCCTTCAAGGCGGTGGACGCCGCTCAGCAACGGGGCGGAGGAGGGACACCGGTAGTTCCCACTTTGAGTGTCAATCCACAGAGCTTGAATCTTTCACACAGTCTGCAGTCTGCCACACTGTTTATTGAGCAGATAGGAGGTGCATTGGGCACTGTGCAGATCACGGAGGATATCAGTTGGTTGAGTTTGACTGCCAACCAGGTTGATGGCTCCGGGTTTGGTAGTTACGCGGTCAGTGTCGATCGATCTGGGCTTGCTCCCGCCACCTATAGCGCAACATTTCAGATTAACGCGGGCAGTGCCACTGCAACGGTTGAAGTGATCATGCAGGTGCTGGATGTCACGCTTACGGGTGATGCAGGCACCCACTACGTTCTGTTGGTGGATCAGAGTACCAATGAGGTATTACAACAGGATGAGGTAGAGGCAGTCGGGGAGAGCGTAAGCTACAGCTTCAGCGACGTTGGATCAGGAGACTACCTCATCGTTGCCGGCTCTGATATGGATATGGATGGTATTATCTGTGATGCCGGAGAATCATGTGGTGCCTATTCCACAGTCTCGCAGCCTCGTGTCATTACAGTCGGAACAGATGATATCACTGATCGTGATTTCATCACCTCCTATGAATACCAGTCACCCAGTTCACAATCGCTGCAAGCTCCTCAGCAGTCACTTATGTTTCAACGTCTGGATGTTCAAAAATGAGACTCGTTAATCTAAACAAATGGATAAGATGGATGGGTTTGGCACCCCTGTTTATGGCAATTTCAAGTTGTAACACGGTTGCCTCTTCGGTCAGTGTACTGGAGCAAGGATACATTTGCAGTGTCAACCAGGCTGCAGGTGTTCAGTTGGTTTCAGATAGCACCTTGACCCATGGAGATGGGGCTAGAATTGGCGCTAAAGTGCAAAAGGATATCAGTGACAAGATAGAAACAGAGCAATTTTGGGTGGTCAGAGTGGATATGGGCCAGCAACCCAGCGGGGGATATGGTTTAAAATTACTCTCCGATCATCTTGAACTCGCTTCAGATGCAGCACGGGTAGCAGTTGAATGGGTGAAACCTAAGCCGGGCATGGTGCAGATGCAGGCTCTTACCTATCCCTGTCTCTATTTGAAAATTGCTAAAGGGAATTTCACCCGGCTGGAAATTGTTGATCACCAGGGTGAGGTCAGGCACAGTCTGGCTCTTAACTAGTTCCATCCAGAACGCACACTCTTTTGAGATCGTATCGTCGCGGCTTTAGAAGCAGATGTAGGGTGCGGCCCTGCCGCACCATGTCTACCAATACTTGATCGATGGGGTAGAGCCGTACCCTTGCCTTGCTGAAGATTCCAGTTTCAATGACGAGCTACACTCCCTAGTTCGGAAACCTGACAGAGAAATGATGCATCCAAACTACACAACTCGTGATGCCAGGCCCACAGATGTGGGGCAAATGGCAGATCTTTTAACCCAGTTGTTCACAATTGAACAGGATTTTAAGGTTGATCCTGTGAAACAGCGGGCCGGATTGGAAATGCTGTTGCACGCAGACCAGGCGCAGCTCTTTGTGGTTGAGGCCACTGAAGAGGTTGTCGCCATGGCATCGTTGCAGATAGTCTTATCAACCGTAGAAGGTGGTCCCGTTGGTTGGGTCGAGGATGTGATCGTGGATCTACATCACAGAGAGAAAGGGGTTGGACGCATGTTACTGCATCATCTTGAACAGTGGAGTGATGAACATGGCCTGTCCCGGCTGCAATTGGTAGCGGATCGAAGCAATCGCTCAGCGCTCGATTTTTACACTCGGCACAGTTGGCATGAGACCGGTCTCATTGTGCTCAGACAGTCGCAAAGCCCCGGGACTTGAGATGGGCCGCCAAATTACTGTCCATCATCCTACTATGATGCTCAAACCAGTTTGGCAGGTGATCGATAACATAGGTACGCCCCATCGATACAGAACCGTTTGAGACCATCTCGCCAATACGATTAAGTTCATTCAGTACCCGTTGGTGTTCATCGATATGTTCGTGAATTCCACTGTAACCACTCTCAGCCATCAAACTGTTTTCAGCCATAAAGTGTTCACTGATATGTTTTACGAGCAGGGGATAGAGCTTGATGAACGTCTTTTTTTCTGAACATTCCAACTGATTGACCAAATCAACAAATTTACGATGGTCGGTATCAAGTTTCTCAATACCCAGCAGGAAACGTTGTTCGAAGGCCTTTATAAGATTTGCCATTTTATGGCTCCTTCCAATATTAGGAGACTACACTAGTATATGTTTTAGGCACATGGAATTAATGTCATGTTATCAAAAAACACAAAAACAGCATTTGATGCGCCACATCCGGCAGCTGTATGGGCAGAAACTATCTCACTGGATCCTCTTCAAATAGATTGCGTGACGACAGTAATGCTGACGATACTGGACAATCAGTGCAAGATGGAGCTGGAAGAACAGATTGCACTGATGGCAGTTTACAGTGTGGTAAAACACCGCAGCGGGCTGATTCTTGACCAATCTATACACCAGGCTATAGAGAGAGCTCAAGCGTTAAACGATTATCAGATGACAGATGAAATTCATGAATTGCGCATACACGCAGAGAGCGTCATACCTCGGCAGGTAATGAGGTATTTCAAGCAGTTTTTACATGAATCGTTGTATGGTGTCTGATAGTTGCGAGCCTAACAACCCTGGATAGGGCCAATCATAGATTCCCTGACTGAGACTATACCGTTACTGTGGTATGACTGAGAAGGATAGCCAAAGTAGTGCAGGCTCTTCCTGTTCAGTCAATGCCTTTTTGAGGATCACATTACCGGACGCTGTAATCCAGTGAAGCACAGACTCCATACCCTGAACGACTTGAACCGGCTCACTGTTATTAGATGGAGCACCCAATTGCTGCCAGAGTTGCTGTTTTAATTGTTCGTGATAATTACGTCGGTAACCGACTTTAACCCCGTTTATCCACTGATCGTGGAAAAAAACACTGATGTAGTGTGCAGGGATACCATTGAAAATGCCAATACGTGATACACACAGACGGTTACCAAAACTAGAGACTTCATCATCGCATAACCACTCCACATCGGGAAAGACTTGCTTCAATTCCTTTTCGGTGATCTGGTTGTCGAGTACTTTGAGATTCAATGCAATATCATCCTCACCCCAAAGTGTCAGCACGACCGAGTCAGTGCGACGTTGTCCATCTTCGGTCATGACCAACCAGAAAATTGGCCCGATAACAACGAAGAATGCCAGGATGCGTTTATAAAATGAGGGGAGTTTTAAATTCATGTAGTCACTTGTAAAATGGGTAAGACATAATAATGCACACTTTATCGTGTTGCGTCATCCTGGCGAATGCCGGGATCCAGAGAAACGATCAACTGACTGGATTCCAACATTCGCCGAAATGACGAACTAACTGGTATCTGGATAGATACCAGTTAGATAGATGACTACTTGTTTTCCCTGTTGTCGATCAGATTGTCAACGACTGAAGGATCAGCCAGGGTAGAGGTATCACCCAGATTCTCTATTTCGTTCGCGGCGATCTTGCGCAGAATTCGGCGCATGATTTTTCCAGAACGTGTCTTAGGCAGACCAGGTGCCCACTGGATAAGATTGACCTTGGCAATAGGTCCAATCTCGGAACGTACCATTTTTACCAATTCGGCCTTTAGTTCATCGCTACTTTCTATACCTGTCATCAGTGTGACATAGGCGTAGATACCCTGACCGGTCAATTCATGGGGATAGCCTACAACCGCAGCTTCAGCAACCATATCGTGCAGTACCAGGGCAGACTCAATTTCTGCGGTACCCAGACGGTGGCCTGATACATTCAATACATCATCTACCCGGCCTGTGATCCAGTAGTATCCATCCTCATCACGGCGAGCACCGTCACCGGTAAAGTAGTAACCGGGATACATAGCGAAATAGGTTTCAAAGAAGCGTTTGTGGTCACCATACAAGGTACGCATCATGGCTGGCCAGGGCTGCTTGATGGCCAGATTGCCTGCTGCCGGGTTGCCATCGATCTCGACACCTTGGTCATCCAGCAGCACCGGCGCGACGCCGAAGAAGGGGATAGTGGCAGAACCTGGTTTCAATGGTGTTGCACCGGGTAGTGGGGTCAACATGTGTGCACCGGTTTCGGTTTGCCACCAGGTATCGACAATGGGGCAGCGCTCATCACCGACCACGCGATAGTACCACTCCCATGCCTCGGGATTGATCGGTTCACCGACTGTGCCAAGCAGGCGCAGGCTGCTGCGTTTGGTCTTCTTTACCGGTTCTTCACCAGCGCTCATCAGAGAACGAATGGCAGTTGGTGCTGTATAGAAAGTGGCGACATTGTGTTTGTCGCAGACCTGCCAGAAACGGGAGATATCGGGATAGGTGGGGATACCCTCAAACATCAGGCTGGTGGCGCCATTAGCCAATGGACCGTAGACTATATAGGTGTGACCGGTTACCCAGCCCACATCAGCGGTACACCAGTAGACTTCACCATCCTTGTAGTCGAACACTAGCTTGTGAGTCATGGCTGCCTGTAGCAGATAACCACCTGTCGTGTGAAGCACACCTTTTGGCTTACCCGTAGATCCTGAAGTGTAGAGAATAAACAGGGGATCATCGGCCCCCATCTCTTCAGCCGGGCAGTCTGAAGAGGCACTGGACATGGCTTCGTGATACCAGACATCCCGATCATTGTTCCAATCTACCGGATCACCACCACGCTTTACGACCAGGCAGGTATGCACATTGGGGCACTGGGCAATGGCTTTGTCGGCATTTGACTTCAGCGGTACCTTCTTGCCACCACGCATTGATTGATCAGCGGTAATCACCACCTGGCAGTCTGAGTCGAGTATTCGATCGCGCAGGGCATCTGGTGAGAAGCCGCCGAACACAATTGAGTGGACAGCACCGATCCGGGTACAGGCAAGCATGGCCACGGCAGCCTCAGCGACCATCGGTAGGTAGAGGGAGACCCTGTCTCCCTTTTTTACACCGCGAGATTTCAATACATTGGCGAACTTGCTGACCTCTTCGTGGAGTTCACGATAGGTGATCTTACGATCCTCATCCGGGTTGTCACCCTCCCATATGATGGCTACCTGATCGCCTCGACTCTCCAGATGACGATCTAGGCAGTTGTAGGAGACATTTAATTTAGCGCCTTTAAACCACTCAATATGCAGGTCGTCCTTGCCAAAACTCCAATCAGTGACCTTGTCCCATTTTTTGAACCAGGTGACATATTTATCAGCTTGTTCCGCCCAAAAGGCATCAGGGTCGTCAATCGACTGCTGATACATCGTCTGATACTCCGCATCACGGATATTCGCCTGTGCTGCGAATTCGGCAGGGACGGGGTAAATCTTGTTTTCTGACATTGGATTCTCCTCAACGGTGGTTATTCATTCTCAACAGCAGGAAAGTGTAAGTCTGTTTCTTAAGTAAAAAGAAACTGACTTTTTAAAACCCAAAGCAATATTCCGAATAGATAAAATACTACTGTTGTTTTGTCTCATCATTCTATTGCCTGTCAACGCGTAAGGAAACGACGGAGTTGACATTGGCTGGGTTGTGGCACCATATCTGATGCCATGGCTAGAAACAGCTCAGCGGTGGCTACCGCATCGCTTAAAGCATTGTGCGCCTTGTAATTGGGTAAATTATAGCGTGGACGTAAATTGAATAGTCGCAGATCACCCGTTTGAATGGTGTGATTACGATGTTCAAAAATTCTTCGTGCCAAGACCAACGTATCGATGATCGGTATCACGAATGGTGCGCCAAATAGCTTCTGGCATGCAGCACTGATGAAATTTTGCTCTATTGCAGAATAGTGGACCAGCATAACTTTGCCCGCCAATCGCTGCAGCAGCTCAGGCAGGGCTTCATCCAGTGGTACCCCTGTAGCTGCCTGGTCATCGGTAATCTGATGGATAACGGCTGATGCTTCCGGTATCTCATCTTCGATTGAGATCAATTGATGGCGAGCCGTCTCAAGTTTTATCGTCATATGTTGCATCTCAACCAGGCCAAAACTGAGAATTTTATCTTTAGTCGGGTCGAGACCTGTGGTTTCCAGATCCAGTGAAACGATAGATAACTCCTCACATTGGGTCCTTTTTGATGTCAACGGGGTAGAGAGGTAGTCATGTAGTGCACCCGGCTCAGCCTTCGATAAAGCTCTCTTTCTTAATGAATCCAGACTGAGAAAATGTTTCAGCATAGCTATAGGAAGCGCCCGCCCTGATATCTGTTTTCCATGGCATCCTGCATCTCCTGGATAACCCGGAATGCGTCTTTCAGATGTCTGCGTTCCAGATCAGAAAGTTCTTCAGGGGAGAGGTAGTTATCTGGGGTTATTCCTTTGCGAATCTGCTCTGCCTGATGATAGATACGGATGCTGGCGATAAACTCCATCGCATCTACTAGATTTTCTCCCATTTCACGGCTGAGAACCTTTGTTTCTGCTGCGGCTTCTAAACGTTCAGTCGTATTTACAGGGGTGAGACCCTGATCGAGGGCAAACACCCGCGCGATATCAGTGATCGGTACTATCCCGCGGTGTTTGATGTCGAATGTGTCATCGTGGGCACCGCCATGGATGAGTACGAATGTACGAAAAAAGCCAAGTGGCGGCCGATGTTGTAATGCATTCGCTGCCATAAAAGCGGTAAAGATGCCGTTACCTCGGGTCTTGTTGAGAATGTCGGTACGTAGCTCATCGAACATTTCCATGTTGCCGTAGACAGCCCTTAGATCAAAGAAGATGCTCGACAGCATCAATGCCATCGGCTCAGGCTTGTTAATCCAGGTGTTGAAATATTTTCGCCATATTCGAAGTGTCTGTCGCCATTTGGGATTGGTTGCCATAGCATTGCCTGGGCAATAGACATAGCCGCAGGCATTGAGACCATCAGAAACCTTCTTGGCCAATGCTTCAAAGTAAGCCTCGTGTTCAGGTTTCATCTCATCAGCGATGAGCAGTGCATTATCTTGATCGGAATGGGATGTCTGTTCGTGGCGTGCCTGTGAACCGGCACATAACCAAGCATAGGGTACGGGCGGTGGGCCAAGCTCTGCCTCAGCCATTTCTATCAAGCGTGCCGTCAGGGCATCTGTTATACAAGAGATGGCCTCGCCGACATGTAACGCGGCTGCATTGGAGTTCGCCAGTTGAAACTGAACATCAGGCAGGCGTTCACTGACAATGGCCAAATCCTCCACTGTGGCCGCTTTGCGGATATCACTGGCGAGAAAGGCTGAGTTAGTGGTTTGGTGGCGTGCCAGGTCGGTTGCCGTCAACATGCCAACGACTGTATCACCTTGCAGCACAGGAAGATGATGCACATGTAATCGCGTCATGGTCATCAATGCCTGAATGGCCATGGTGTTTTTCTGGATTGTTTCCAGGTTGGTGGTCATGATCTGGCTGACCAGCTGATCCGTCGATATTCCCGCAGCGATACAGCGTTTGCGCAGGTCGCGGTCTGTGATGATACCGGCCAGTTTTTGTTGCTCCATGACCATCACGGAAGAGACGTTTTTTTCACTCATCAATTGTGCCGCTTGGCGGATGGAACAGTTGATGTCAATGGTTATCGGTGATTTCTTTATCAGATCAGAAACTTCCACTGTCATCTGTGCAATGGGGCTTTCATCAGCATTGTCTTTGAGCGTTCGTACCGCCTGTTTCAGACGATCCCTGATCGATTCTGCAAAATGACGGTCGAATGCCGGTTCAGACTTACGCAGTACTTTGAGCAGATCACAGGGCAATTGATAGATCAGGGAGTCTTCCGCAGCCAGGCCATGAGTCGCCCTGCCGAAGTCGATTAATTGGCAATCGGTGGTGTAGATACCGCCTTCACCCAATTTCTCTACCAGATTATCCTCTTCATCGCGAAGTTCAATGGCGCCGCTGCGCAGGATATAGATATAGCCTTGTGTGGCATCACCCGGCGGAAATAGGTTTCCTCTACGCAGATAGCGTATTTCGAGAGACTTCGGGAGTTGATTGAGCTGTTCTTCCGGCAGGGCATCGAAGGGTGGACGTTTTGCCAGAAAATCGCGAATCTCGACCAGTTCGATTTCCATAGGGGGTGGCTCGCATACGTCTGGAATTGGATTCCGCTAGTATGGTGATCTCAGTAAAAAATCTCAACGGATTGATCCGAAACTGTGTGTTACCGATCAGACCTATTCGTGGAGATTATTCTCTTCAGGAAAAAGGCCCCGCCGAAGCGGGGCACTCAGTTACAGCTTTATGATTATCGTTTAGTGATCGGTGGCGGTACCGGCACCCTTAGGTACACGAATATCTTCCACCAAGTGCTGGATGTGGTCAGGAGGCGGAGCAGTCACCTTGGAGACCACGATAGCCACTACAAAGTTGACCAGTGCACCTACGGCGCCGAATGCGTTCGGAGAGATACCGAGGAACCAGCTTGGACCCATGTCACCCAGGAATGAAGTACCTGGAATGAACATGATGCCCTTGTGCTGGAATACATACAGCATGGTCACGCCGATACCGGAGATCATGCCCCAAATAGCACCTGAACGATTCATCTTCTTGTTGAAGATACCCATCATCAGCGCAGGGAAGATGGAGCTGGCGGCCAGACCAAAGGCGATGGCCACGGTACCGGCTGCGAAATCCGGTGGATGCAGACCGAAGTAACCCGCCATGGCGATCGCGCCTGCCATCGCAAAACGACCTGCCATCAGCTCATTTTTCTCCGAGATGTCGGGCATGAAGACGCCCTTCAGGAGGTCATGAGAGATGGAAGAGGCGATAGCCAACAACAGTCCGGCAGCGGTAGAGAGCGCGGCGGCCAGACCACCGGCAACCACCAGGGCGATAACCCAGTTGGGTAGTTGGGCGATTTCCGGATTGGCCAGTACCATGATATCACGGTCGACCTTGGTCATCTCATTACCCTTCCAGCCATAGCTTTCGGCCTTGGCGGTAAACTCAGCATTCTTGTCGTTGTAGTACTGAATGCGACCGTCACCGTTTTTGTCTTCCCACTGCAGCAGACCGGTCTTCTCCCAGTTGGTCATCCACTGAGGTACATTGGCGATCTCGACATTGCCTTCAGCTGAGCCCACTTCACCGGTTTGGATGGTGTTCATCAGATTCAGACGTGCCATGGAACCGACAGCAGGAGCCGTGGTGTAAAGAATGGCGATGAAAACCAATGCCCAACCCGCTGAGGAGCGAGCATCCTTTACCTTAGGAACAGTGAAGAAGCGGATAATAACGTGAGGCAGGCCAGCAGTACCGATCATCAGAGAGAGGGTATAGACAAACATGTTCAGTTTGCTACCCATCACCTGGGTGGTGTACTCCTTAAAGCCCAGGTCCGTTACCACCTGGTCCAACCTGTCCAACATGAAAGTGCCGGAGCCATCAGCCATAGTGCTGCCGAGACCCATTTGCGGGATCGGGTTGCCGGTCAGATTCAGGGAGATGAAGATAGCTGGAACCGTGTAGGCGAAGATCAGTACGCAGTACTGGGCGATCTGGGTGTAGGTAATGCCTTTCATACCGCCCATAACCGCGTAGATGAAGACGATACCCATGCCGATATAGAGGCCCGTATCGTATTCAGTCTCGAGGAAGCGCGAGAAGGCGACACCGATACCTTTCATCTGTCCGATAACGTAGGTCACGGATGCGAGGATCAGGCAGATAACTGCCACGATTCGTGCGGTACGTGAGTAGTAACGGTCACCGATGAATTCAGGCACGGTGAACTTACCGAACTTACGCAGATAGGGAGCAAGCAGCAGTGCCAGAAGCACATAACCACCGGTCCACCCCATCAGGAAGACGGAAGCGCCGTAGCCGTTGAAGGCGATCAAACCAGCCATTGAAATGAAAGAGGCTGCGGACATCCAGTCAGCAGCAGTGGCCATACCATTAGCAACTGGATGGACACCACGGCCAGCGGCGTAGAATTCACCGGTGGTTGCAGCGCGCGCCCAGAAGGCGATACCTATGTAGAGGGCAAAAGTAAAGCCTACTACTGTATATGTCAGTGTTTGCAGATCCATGAGTCAGTTTCCCCCATTAGTCCTCATGGACGTCGAATTCGACATCCAGAGCATTCATGCGTTTAGCGTAGACGTAGATCAGCACCAAGAAGACGTAGATAGAGCCATTCTGTGCAAACCAGAATCCCAGCCCGACACCACCGATCTTAATGGTATTGAGAGGGTCTACTAAGATGATGCCGAATAGGAACGAGCAGATAAACCAAATCACCAGCAAGACGCTCACTAGGCGAATATTGGCTTTCCAATACTGTTCAGCAGTTTTGTTCATGTCATGATCACTCCGCCGTATAATAAAGTTCTTGTCATTTGAGTGTCTGTCACCCTCATTGGCATCCTGTCTGGGACTGAGTTAGGTGAGAAGGTCTATCCCTGAATGAGCAAACACTACGTTGTGTGTTACCGTACTTAAAACGGATACACATTGCACTATTCTGTGGCGCAGTTGTCGATAAAGTCAAATAAAACAATAGCATAAGCTGGATAATTCCATGCTGCAAGGCAGCAAAAGTGTTACCGTAGGTAGCAGAGATAGGTGGTATGTGTAACCGAATGAATCGCCATTCGTTTCCATTGGTAAGAAACCAGTTTTTTTCTGCTTTTAAAAAGGCGTGCTCTGATTTAGGGTTGTCCGTACTCGGACTGGATGAGATTCCTTAGCGATCCATATTGCGTAAAATAGGCCGTACCCTAGTTCGTAGTGATTGAATAAACCAGTTTGGAAATCCCCCATGATCAAGGCAATCAAAGACTATTTTGACACTTACCTGACCCCTGATTCCGACGAGGAGTCGCATCAGCTGGAGCAGTCGATCAGATTAGCGGTTGCCGTATTACTGATTGAAATTGCGGAATCGGATTTCGAGGAGGTTCCTGAAGAGAGGAGTGTCATCCTACAGTCCATTCAGCGGCAGTTTGATCTCAACAGGGCTTCAGCAGAGCAGTTGATGTCCTTGGCTAAGGAGGAACACACTGAATCAACTGACTATTTCCAGTTCACCCGATTGATCAATGAACACTACACCGAAGCGCAGAAGATCAAGGTTGTAGAAGCACTTTGGCAGGTTGCCTTTGCTGATCAGCAGTTACACCGCTATGAGGAGCATGTCATCCGTAGACTGGCTGAACTGATCTATGTCCCACACAATGATTTCATAGCAGCCAAACATAGGGTCATGAACTCTACCTGACTTAGGCTCCGTCATCACACACACCCTTGCTGTTGATGATTCAATTTCCCATTTCCACACATAAATCATGATATATTTCTGTTGAGAAATCGATCTAGCCTGCTGGAACCTCGACCTATGCATACCGAACAAGATACCCACAAAGGAAAATCCACTGCCAAAGGTCGCCTACTCATCGTGGATGACGAATCGCGCCATGCTGAGAGTCTGGCAATGATGGTGGCCAGTTGGGGTTATGATGTGAAGACTGCCGAGGATGGCGCAAAAGCGGCAGGCATGCTGATTTCTGATAATTTTGATGTGGTACTGCTGGATCTGCATATGCCCGTGGCCGATGGGTATAAGGTCATGGACTTTATCCGTAAGCGCGGGTTGTTGACCCGGATTATCACCATCTCGGGTGATCCCTCCATGGATGATGCAATTAAGTCTCTAAAGAAAGGGGCTGACAACTTCATTCGCAAGCCGGTAACCCCAGTAGATCTGCTCAAAGCGATTGATGAGAGTCTGAGAAAAAAGGTTAAAGAGGAGCAGCTAAAGGGTGTTAAGAGAAAGATAGAGATCAGGAGCGGTCTGCATCGCATGATGTTCGATATTGCCCCTAACATGCAGTTTCTTCTCGATACCAAGGGTAATTTCCGTATGGTGAACACCGTCTTCACCAAGGTGACCGGTTTTACCAAGCAGGAGATATTTGGCAAGCATTGGAGTTCACTGGTGGAAGGGGATGAAGTGGAGCGAATGCAGCATGTCTTCGAAGAGCGTCGAAGTGCTCCCGACCGGTTTCCTGAAGTAGAACTCCGGTTGCGCTGCAGTGAGTCATCCGAATCCAATCAAAGTGTTAAATCCAGAAATATACTGGTTGCTATGCAATCGCGAAGGCTCTATTCCCACCAAGATGATAAAAAGGTCTTTTTTGGCACCTATTGCGTGGTGCGGGACATCACACAATACAATAAGCTTGAAGAGCTCAATAAGTATCAGGAGTTTCATGACGCGCTGACCGGTTTGCCTAATCGGGTACTATTCGAGGATTACCTGAGTTTCGCATTGACCCAGGCAAAACAGGACAATACGCCGCTTTGCTTGCTGAATGTGGTACTGGTTGATCTTAAACAGATTAATGAACGCTATGGCCATGCGGTGGGAGATCAATGCCTGCAGACTATCTCGGCCAGACTTAAGCGCCAGGTCCGAAAAGGCGATATCCTATCGAGAATTGATGGTAGTGAGTTTGTCTTGCTATTGCCGCATATCGAGAATGAGAAATCCGTCATACACATTTCGGAGAAGATCCGCATCGGGCTTTCTAACCCGATTGAGGTCAATGGCAGAAGCATTAGTCTGGACCTGACCATTGGTACTTCAGTATTTCCCACCGACGCAGAAAACAGTGAAGAACTGCTGCGCCATGCTCAGACCAGCCATGGATTTCATCCACTATCGAAACAGCGACATTTGCTGCAGACCTCTAACTGGATCAAACTGATTAAATCCCAGCCCTGACAATCTGCTGCACACTCTATATTTCGTTATCATCCCACTATTTTTCTGCAGGACTGCGGCTAACTTTTCTTGCCTTTTTTCTCGCGCGGAATCCCAAACCGTTGGCGACGTTCCCATAGGGCTTTGCGGCTGATCCCAAGCTGTTTGGCCAGCTCAGTTTCAGTCATGTGATCCTGATTATCCAGTACAAAGTGACGGAAGTACTCTTCTAAAGAGAGATTGTCAGTTGGATTGTCAGTGGCGCGACGGTTAGTGGTCGTGATGTGGTGGTCAATCGCTAACAGTTGCGGAGTGATAGAGTCACCCTCGCACAGAATGACAGAGCGTTCGATGGTGTTTGCCAGCTCCCGCACATTACCCGGCCAATGATAGCGACGAATCGCCTCCAGGGCACTACGGCTTAGATTCAGCGCGGAGCGGTTGAGTTGGCGACAGGATTTTGCAAGGAGGAATTTCGCCAAAGCCTTAATATCACTACCCCGCTCCCGCAGAGGTGGCAGTGTCATTTCCACGACACGCAGGCGAAAATAGAGATCGCTGCGAAAGGTCTGCTGTTGTACCAGTTTTCGGATATCCCGATGAGTGGCGGCGATGATGCGGATATCCGGACCACTTTGTATCGCCTCATTTTGAGAGGCATAGTCATCCCCCTGCAATACACGCAGTAGGCGAGCTTGAGCAGCCATTGAGAGTTCTCCCACCTCATCCATGAAGAGGGTGCCACCATGGGCTTTGGCGAGGAGTCCGCCACGGCGTGTCTCACGTTCATCCTGTGGACCGAAAAGCTCAATCTCGACCTGGTTTTCCGGTACAGCGGCACAGTTGAATACGATGAACGGCGATTGACTGCGATGACTCCTCTCATGTAAAGCCCTGGCAACCAGCTCTTTACCGGTACCCGATTCTCCGAGGATCAATACGGTTGCATCGGTGGGGGCTACCTTGTCGATTCGGCGAAATACATCGATCATGGCTGGGCATTCGCCAACCATCCCCCTTACCGGATAACTCTTTTCCACCTCCGATTTTAGGATCTCCTGCTGGCGTAGTTGACGGTCCTGTTTGATGATGCGCTCGACCACTATCAATAATTCATCGTGGTCGAAGGGTTTTGCAATATAGTCAATGGCACCGAGTTTCATAGCATCCACAGCAGAACGGATGCTGGCATAGCTGGTCATGATCAGAACCGGTACGGGGCTTGCCAGCTCTATGATTTGAGTGCCGGGGACACCGGGTAGACGGACGTCACTGATGATCAGGTCGAATGAAGTAAGGGGATGTTTTTGAGCTTCCTCAACTGAGCCTGCCTCGGCTATTTGATAACCATGACGCTCCAGCATTCGCTTTACTGCACGACGGATGACTTCTTCGTCTTCAATGATAAGTATCTGATTCATGATGTATTTGAGGGAATAGCGTGTATACCGGCTTGGGGAAGGTCAACAACAACCCGAGTCCCAACCCCTTTTTCCGAGTCGATAGTGATGGCTCCCTTGTGGTCTGAGACGATTTTGTAGGCAATGGCAAGCCCCAGTCCGGTTCCTTCACCCGGTGCCTTGGTAGTGAAAAAAGGCTCGAAGATATAACTTAGGTTCTGTTCAGCAATCCCCTCGCCATGGTCCTGGACTTCGATTCTGACAAGGTCACCAATCTCTCTAGCATGCAGTTCCACTTGTCCTCCTGGCGGTGAAGCGTCACAGGCATTGGTAAGGATGTTGACCAGGATCTGAGAGATGCCCTGGCGGTCCCCTTGGATGTTCATATCTGTAGTGCAGAGGTTTGCGCACTGGACCTGTCGGCCGTGGTGAGTCAGTTTCACCAAACGAACAGCTTCATCCGCAACCTCTCTCACCGAGAAGTCACAGATGTTACCACCGATGCCACCACCACGGCTGAAGTTCATTAAGGTCTTCACAATGGTAGTGATGCGCTGGGTCTGGTTGATGATCTCCTCGATACTCTCCCGAACCAGCTCAGGATTATCCTCATGGCGTAGATTTTGGGCCAGTGAGGCAATGCCGGTTACCGGGTTGCCTATCTCATGGGCCACCCCGGCGGCCAATCGACCGATAGAAGCAAGACGTTCGCTATGGGCAAGTTCAGCTTCCAGTGTTTCGAGATCAGTGAGATCCTCCATCAGCATGACCTGGCTGGTGCGGGCCTCTTCAACGGGGTGATCGACAGGTAATGGGGCAGGGATTGCAGCCTTATGCAGATTGAACCAGCGGCTCTTATCTTTATGAGTGACCTCCAGGTGATGAATATGTTCATCGGCCGCAGAGGCGAATCCTGCCAGTAGATGTCCCCATGGGGCGGGCAATCGGTGTAGCGACACGCCGATTGCATCCCGTGCAGGTACGCCGGTCATGACTTCCATGGCCAGGTTCCAAATGGTGACTGTACGCAATCGATCGATAGTACAGACCCCCAGTGGCAGATCGAGCAAAATTTGTCTGTGGTAGCGGCGTAGGTTATCGAGATCGGCGCTGAGACCGCGCAGACGCGAGCGAGAGTGCTCCAGTTGGTCTTCGATGAAGCGCATCGAATCAGCCAATGCAGACTGGGTATGGATATCCAGCTGTAGGCGGCGATTGATGATCATATGCGCCAATTGAGGGCCTAACAGGCCAGATAGATTTCGCTCGATACGCTCACGCAGACGACGCAATTGCGATGGACGGGTCTCATTGGCTGCAAGACTGAGGTCCCGTAGGGCTTGCTCGACCTCCCGTTGTGCCGCCTCACTACCCAGCATCTGCGCCAACTGTTTGGTGAACTGGGCGGTTGAACCGGCACTGACCATGCCACCCATCGGTACCAGTGACTCACTACAGCATGCGCTGGCAGCCTCTTTTTCACCCAGGCTCTGCTTGCTGACCAGAGAACCAAAGACAAAAAGCAGAGTATTGGCGGTTAGTGACCAAAATGTGGCAAACTCCCACTGATCCATACCAGAGGCAAGCCGCAATGCAGGGATATCGAATTCGGTACGGACAAATCCAGAACTTTCCAATAAAGGGAGCAGCAGTGCACCTGACCAGACAGCAATGCCTGCTACCAATCCGAGGATGAAACCGAGTCGGGTGGCGCGTCGCCAATAGAGAAGGCCGATGATACCTGGAAGAAATTGCGCCACAGCGACAAAGGATATCAGTCCAAGTTGCACCAGGCCCTGATGCTTCTCCAGCAATACATAAAAACCATATCCCGCCATAATGATCAGTGCGATCAAGAGTCGCCGTCCCAACAGCAGCCAACGATAGAGATTGACCTCCGGATCAGGGAAGTTGGTCGGAAGCAGGATATGATTCAGGGTCATCGATGATAAAGCCAGGGTTGTGATGATCATCATCGCGCTTGCTGAAGATATACCACCGATAAAAGCGAGTATCGGTATCCATGAGGGACCTTGACTAAGGGTGATTCCCAAAGCGAAGTAGTCGGGTTGCAAGGTGAGTTTCAGTGCCTCACCACCCCAAAGAATCAAAGGAATTGGTAGGTTAATCAGCAACAGGAATAGAGGGAAGCCCCAGCTTGCAATGCGCAACGCTTTGGGGTCCAGATTCTCTGTAAACAACATATGGAATTGTCGTGGCAGCAGAAATGCGGCTGCAAAGGCCAACAACAGCAAGGTTGACCAGGGTCCTTCCCTGACGGGTTGATAGAGTCGATCAAGTGATTCCGGATGCTCACTGAGCCATTGACTGAGGCCGTCAAAACCACCGAATACACCGAATAGGGTCGTCAGGCCTATGACCATCATTGCTACCAGCTTTACCATCGATTCAAAGGCGATGGCCAGTACCAGGCCGCGATGTTTATCTCGACTGGTGCTGTGTCTGGCACCAAATAGAATGGCGAATACCACCAGCGTAGAGCAAAAGATCAAGGCTAAAATTCTTGGCGCAACTGTTTGACTGATTACCTGGAGTGAATCTGTCACAGCCCTGATCTGCAGAGCGATGTAGGGTAGGGTACCCACCAGCATAAAGAGGGTCACCAGGATGCCTGCCAGTTGACTGCGGTAGCGGAATGCAAACAGGTCGGCCAGTGATGTCAGCTGATACTCTCTGGTTAGACGTAAAATCGGCTGAAACAGTATCGGGGTGAGAGCAAATGCAAGGGTGACCCCCAGGTAGACAGTCAGAAATAGATAACCTTGACTCTGGGCAAAACCAACACTGCCGTAGTAGGTCCAGGAGGTGGCGTAGACACCCAGGGAGAGGACATAGATCAAGGGATGGCGAATCAGCCGTTCGGGAATTCTTCCACTGTCTCCCGCGTGGGCAATAAGGAACAGCAGCGCCAGGTAGAAAAAGCCAATCCCGAACAGTAGCCAGAGATCATGGCTCATAATGACGCAGATTAATCCAGGCGATGAAGAAGATAACCCCCAGCCAAATAATATAGGGCAGGTACCAGGGGCTACCCGCTGATGTCCACCAAATCATGATCGGTGTAGAGAAGAGCAGTAGGATCAACAGACCCAAGGCCAGGGTACGGTCTATCTGTCGATCGGGTGGGGGTGGCTCTCGCATCTCTAGAGCCTAGCAGCTGTTACCTTAGGTAACAACCCTTGGCTCAAGCTATCTGGCAGGGAGCCAGAGTTGGCTCCCTGCATGAATGTAGTCAGAAGTTGTTCCTAGTGATGAGGCAGTATACTAGGAGACCTTTTGGCTATGGACATTGCTGATCATCTCATGGAGTTTTGCTGCAAGTTCGGTGGGTTCGAATTTGGGCACATAGGCATCTGCGCCCACGCCCTTACCCAAGGCCATATTGGCATCTGCCGAGAGAGAGGAGTGCATAATGATCGGGATATCACTGAAGCGTGCATCTTCTTTGATTTTCTTGGTCAGCACATAGCCGTCCATTTCGGGCATCTCCACATCGGTGAGTATGATCTGTATAAAATCACTGGCTTTATGATCCGTTGCCTCCGCGCGATTAGCTATCTCTTTCAGTTTCTGCCAGGCTTCAGATCCATTAGTTGTGCCTATGTATTTAATGCCCATGTAATCCATGGTGCGTATGATCTGATCTCTTGCAACAGCGGAATCGTCAGCAAACAGCAAGGTGATATCACTATCGCCCACGTGCTGGATGCCCTCAAATATATCTGAACCCTGGCCGAATCCCGAGGTTTGACTGAGTACCATTTCAACATCCATGATCATCACCAGCCGCTTATCCTTTAATTCGGTGACAGCGGTCACCAGACCACCATGCTGTTGCGCCATCATGGGTGGGGGAACTTTGACATCTTCCCAGGCCAGCCGCTCTATTGTGTCGACCGCATGTACCAGAAAGCCCTGCACATGTTTGTTGTACTCAGTGACAATCAGAATACTGGGTTTCTCCTCAGTCTGAATGCCACAGAAATCAGGGAGGTTGATAACAGGAATCATATTTCCCCGCAAACTGACCATTCCCTCAACAGAAGGTGGCATATCGGGTGCATGGGTGATTTCTGGTACCAGCATGACTTCACGAACTTTGAAAACATTGACTCCATAGGTCTCTTCACGACCGGTCCTGATATCCTTTCCCAGGCTGAAAAGGAGGACCTCCAGGCGGTTGGTGCCAGCCAGGCGTGTACGGTCATCTACAGATTTTATAAAGTTAGACATGATTCAATCACTCAATATTGAGGGTGTTACCCGGAATAGAGAGAGCGGTTTGCGCGCTCGCTGAGCGCCAAGGAAGGCTGAAAGCCGAGGCGGTTAGTCCCCGGTAGGCGTGAGGCGAGACTGTAGACCCGTCGTGCCTTGCGCCAGAGGGGATGCAAAGCGAGCATCCGAACACGGCGTCCAGTCATTTGGGAACTGACGGCGGAGTGGTCACGAGCTTGCGATGTGATCACGTAGTGTCAGTGACCAGGACCGTCCGGGGCACTAATAGGTTGTCAAAGATCGAGTGTCTTTTAGGCCTGGGACGCCTAAAAGACATCACGAGATCGAAGACTCACTTGGAAATTCTCTCCCTTATTGCATTTTGTAGCGTTCGATTTTTAAAAAGCTTTAGCGGATGGGGCCGGTTCAATTTATTATGTTCTTTGACTGATAAATGGGGCTTTCAACAGCGTATGTCACCTTCAAACAGGGCCAAAACAAAACCCATAAAGCAATAATTATTTTTCTATATGCACCTAAACGACTGGAAAAAGGCTATCTTTTGCACCAAGATCAGAGTTTATGTGGTTTTAATAGGAGAATAAGTGTGAATCCGGAGAAGGTGCTTTTTGGTTTTTTCATCGTGCTTGCCTTAACCCTCAATTTTGGGTTTTTTGTCGGCGAACTGGATAATCCGGATCACCACCACGTCTATGAGTTGTTCGCTGTTATTGTGGTCAACATGGTCGCTACAGTGCTCAAGTTTGGTGACCGCACCCAAATGGGTGCGGTGCTGTTGGCCACCAGTCTGGTCGCGCTTCTGCAACTGTTTGCCGCAGCTTTGGTATGGGTAGTGGCTGTACATGTGACTGAGGCAGGCCTTACAACGGTCACCATGGCCAGTATCGTCTCGCTCTCGGGGGGAGCCATGTTGGCAAATGTGGTTTCAGTCATTTTGTTGATAATCGAAACCGTTATGCTGCGCCGTTAAAACAGTTGCAGCAGGATTCATGAACAATATCTTCTTTTTAATCTTCCGGCGTATGCGGGCACCGCTGCTGACGCTGATCCTGACCTACTCAATCGCCATGCTGGGGACCTGGTAAGGATCCTGACGGTAATGTCTGGCATATGGATATTTTCCATGCCTTCTACTTTGTCAGTTTCATGTCCAGCACAATCGGATTTGGAGAAATCCCCTACGCCTTTACATCAGGTCAACGATTGTGGGTTATTTTTTCGATCTTCTTTACTGTTGTGGTATGGCTCTATTCGATTGGTACAGTACTCGCCCTACTCAAGGATGAAACCTTTCAAAATGCTTTAACTGAGCGAAGATTTGCTAAACAAATCAGTCGGATGTGTGAGTCATTTTACCTTATTTGTGGTTATGGTCAGACAGGTGAAGCGCTGGTCAAAGCCCTAACTGACAGAAACCAGCATGCCGTGGTAATCGATATTCTTGAAGATAGAGTCAATCTGCTTAAGCTGGAAAACTTACGTGAATATGTGCCAGGTTTTTGCGGTGATGCACGCCTACCTGCGCACCTTCTGGAGGCAGGCCTGAATCACCCCCTTTGTGAAGGTGTAGCGGCATTGACCAATTCCAATGAAGCCAATCTCAAGATCGCCATTACCTCTAAATTGCTGCATCCTGACATAGAAGTAATCTGTCGGGCCGATTCCCATGATATCGAAAACAACATGGCCTCATTCGGGACTGACTATATTATCGATCCCTTCGATGCATTCGCTCTTCACTTGGCCACGGCGATACAGGCACCTTGTCTCAGCTTACTGCAGGATTGGTTGTCATTGGGTAAGCGCGATATGCTCAATGACCCTGTCTACCCGCCCAGTAAGGGACTGTGGGTGATTTGCGGCTATGGTCGATTCGGCAAGGCCGTCTACGACAAGCTTGTCCGTGAAGGATTGGAGGTCGTGGTGGTGGAAGCGGAACCTGACTTGACCGGGAAACCTCAATCACCTTTTATAAAAGGGCGTGGCACCGAGGCGGACACCTTATTGGAAGCAAATATTGAAAGGGCTGTCGGCCTGGTGGCTGGAACCGACAATGATGCCAACAACCTCTCCATCATCATGACTGCGAGAGAATTGAATAGCGACCTGTTCGTGATTTTAAGACAGAATCTCAAACACAACGATCCGGTCATACAGGCTGTCAATGCGGATATGGTGATGTTGCCCAGTGATATCATCGCCAATCGCATCCGGGTATTATTAGGGGTTCCTATGCAGCATCAGTTCGTCAAACTTGTGATGCACCAGGATGACGAATGGGCTTGCCAACTGATCAGCAGAATCTCTGCCTTGGTGACCCATCACGCCCCTGAAGTATGGGAAGTGGCCTTTTCGGAGCACGATTCCCATGCAGTATGCTCCTATGTACGGAGAGGCAATCAGTTATCCCTGGGTGATTTGATGACAGATCCCCGGGACAGGAGTACAAAGCTACCCTGTATTCCTTTGATGCTTTTCCGGCACAATGACTATATCTTGCTTCCTGAAGAGGATTTGAAGGTACAAAAAGATGATCATGTACTCTTCTGTGGTGCTTTATATGCCGAAAACCGCATGGATTGGACCCTGCAAAATGAAAATGCCCTAAACTATATTCTTACGGGTGAGGCCAGGCCGGAGGGTTGGATCTGGCGCCGATTGAGAAAAAGAGAGGTGACATGAGACCATTACTGGAAAAGCTCCACCGTGATCATATCAATCTTAGTCGATTACTCGATCTTTTGAGTAAGGAGTTAGATGCCCTGTATGCCGGTCATGAATCAGATTTCGACCTCAAGGTCGAGATGCTGGACTATATCGAACACTATGCCGAGCAGGTACACCATCCCACCGAAGATCAGATCAATCGTGTGGCATTTCGCAAGAAATCGATGAAAGATCACCATGCACTGTATGAGCGTATATGCAAGGAACATGGTGATCTAATTGGTTTGGCACATACTTTCAGAGAGACCCTGGAGGGAGCCATGCAGGGTGAAGTATTGTTGAGAGAAGAGGTTGAGACCCGGGGTAGAGAGTTTGTGGCCCTACAGCGTCTGCACCTCAATCTGGAAGAGCATGAGGTGTTTCCTCTTGTTGATGAGGCACTCAGCGATAAAGATTGGGCGAAGCTTGAACAGGAGATTGCTCATATTGACGATCCAGTCTTTCATCGCCAGGATTACAATCGTTTTCGCAGCCTTATCGATTACCTGAAGGCCCACGAAGACGAGTAACTTTACAAGTTTTTTCTACCTGTTCAGAAGGCTATCTGTGCAAAACCATGTCATCCTGGCGAAGACAGGGATGACATGGTTTCAAAAAATCACAGGTTATCAGGCTCTAACCGATTCGTTGGCCAATTCTATTCCTATACACTACTCTCCAAGGGTCCGTTAAGGATCGATCTCAGTTGGCCGATAAGCTTTACAGATTCAGTTGTTAATTGGCGGATGGTGGGTATGGCGTATTTGGATAGCAGACAAAAGATAACTAGAAGCTTCTGTTTGATGGTTATTTTGAGCCTACTGGCCATTTTCAATTCGAATTTGCTCAATGCTGCTGAGCTCGAGGCACAGCGCTATGTGGCGGGAATGCATGAGTCGGTGTGGGGATTTTCCGGTTCAGGCGTCAGTTGTGAGTTGCAACACGAAATACCTCAATTTGGTCAAGCGCGCTTTCGACGTATCGCAGGAGACAATCTCCATTTCCTTATCGATAGCTACCAACCCATACCGGAAAAAGTCGAGGCTATCCTTAGGGAGGTCTCACCGGCATGGGAGCATAATGAACCCGATTCGCTCAAGCAAATGGTAGTGATTCACTCGGGTATGCGTCCCCTGCAGCTCGATCGGAAGCAAGCGGGCTGGTTGCTCACCTCCTTGACCAAAGGGCAGTTAGGGAGCTTTGATTTTCTTGATTGGGACGATAGTCGCAGACAGGTTCAGGTACAACTGTCGCCCGTCAATTTTCAAAAAGCCTATCGGCAATTCAAACAGTGTCTCCGGCAATTGCAAAATAACGGTCTCACTGATTACCGACATACAGTTGTTCATTTTGCACTGGATGTCGATACCCCGGATAAGCAAGCTCAACAACAACTGAATCAATTAGCGGCCTACATTGTGGCCGAAGAAAAGATCAATCGCATCATGATCGCAGGTCATGCCGATGATCAGGGAGGCAGACGCTATAATAAACGACTGTCAGCACGGCGAGCAGAGCATGTCTATCGATATCTGTCAAAAAAGGGGGTCAAGCAGATATTGATGACTCAACGACACTATGGGGAATCCAAACCTAAGATTGCAAAGCAAACTGAAATGGCACGAGCTGAAAATCGACGGGTTAAGATCAGCTTGCAACGCTAAAACGGCCTTGTTAATACCCAATTTATGGAGTTCGAGTACTGTGTCATGCCGACCATAGGAGGGATCATCAACCACCTTGTCTTAAGATTGCTCTGTTCAATCGAAATGACATTGAACAGCTATTTTCTGACACAGATACAATATCCTCTAGATCATCATCATTCATGAATATCAGTTCGTTATAGGAAAGAGACATTAGCTGATAAACGCCGATACTTGAGTTAAAAGAGCCCTCTGACTGTACATCCATCCACAGCATCACTTACCATCTCCTGGCAACAGGGCTTAAAGGTGTGTGGTTTTCATATGTGACTGGATGGGATTGGGCATGGCTGCTATATATTCCACTAGCATGATATTCTTGAGCGCACCATGGGAATAGAACCGTCAATAGAGTCAGGACAAGGGACGTTAACCTGGTTTGAAAAAGTGTGGCAAAGTTTCTGCCGGCTTGTAGTGAAGGTGTTTTACCGCAGGTTTGAAGTTTCCGGCGCTGACAATTTGCCTGAAAAGCAGGGCATTATATTATGTGCAAATCATGTTAATGCGCTTGCTGACGCAGTGGTATTGCAGGCAGCAACCAGAAAGGCTATTCGCCCGCTGGCGCGTAGTGGTTTGTTTAAAAATCCGCTGCTAAAACCGATCCTGCAACGAATTGGTGCAGTTCCCATTTTTCGCCGCGGCGATCCAGGTGCTGATACTACAAAAAACAAAGACACCTTTTCACAATGCTATGAACTGCTTGCCAAGGGTGAAACCTTGATTATCTTTCCCGAGGGACAAAGTCATGACATTCCCCAGTTGACGGAGCTGAAAACGGGAGCAGCACGGATGGCCTTGGAAACGATCCAGGCAACTGGATCTGAGCCAGCCGTCATTCCTGTCGGTCTGACTTTTCCGGAAAAGGGTCAATTCCGCAGTGCTGTATTGGTTCAATTTGGTAAGCCGCTCAACCTGGTCTTTGCTAAAGAGAACACCCAAGAACAGAATGTTATTGAGTTGACCGGACGAATCCGTGCCGGTCTGGAATCCATCACGTTGAATGCAGAAAGTTGGGAAGAGATTAACCTGGTTGCCAGAATTGAAAATTTCTTCGCATTTCGTCATGGAAAATATCATCATCGTAATCTCCAGCAACGTTTCCGCACTCAGCAGCGTCTTATCGATGCACAGCGATTACTCAGGAATTACGAGCCTGATAAAGTGCGGGCGCTAATTATCCAGTTAAAACAGTTTGAAAAAATCTGTCAGCATTGTGGTGTGAAGGATTATCAACTATCGATTGATTACAAGCCCACATTAATCGGGCTCTACTTACTGCGAATGACCTGGATGCTGCTGGTTGTTTTTCCAGTCGCCTTATGGGGCATCATCAATAGTTACATTCCCTATCAATTGGCAAAACACCTGTCAAACCATTTCGCCAAGGGAACCAATCAACACGACACTACCAAAATGATTATGGGGCTTCTTTTTTTTACATTCATCTGGGGCCTACAGATCTTTCTGGTTTTTCATTACTTTGGCTGGAAGTGGATGCTGCTGTATACCGCCACACTTATTATTAGCTCAGCTGTTGCTCTACTTGTACGTGGCGAAAAACAGCGAATTCTAGAGAACATCAGCGTGTTTCTGCTTTTTCTACGTAAGCGTGATCTGAAGGCTTATCTTCGCCATAAACGTCAGGAACTGGAAAAGGAGTTGGCCAGAATGGTCCGAATTGCCAATCGATTGTCTGATCGATGATGAAACAGTTTTTTCTTTGTCTACTGTTATCATTGTATATACCTGTCGTCCTGGGTTCTCAGAGTGAATGCGTTATTCTCTTGCATGGTATGGGTCGCACTTCTCTCTCATTGGGGCTGATTGAAGAGGCTTTGGAAGAGCAGGGTTATCGTGTGTGGAATGACAGCTATCCCAGTCTGACACAAAGTGTTGATGAACTGACTGAACCGGCGATTGAATCAGGCTTGGCATTCTGCAACAGTCAACGGAGTGAGAAAATCCATTTTGTCACCCACTCCCTGGGTGGCATTCTCGTAAGATATTATTTGCAGGATCACTTTGTAGCTAAACTGGGCCGGATTGTGATGTTAGCGCCTCCCAATCAAGGTAGCGAAATCACCGATGAGATGAAAGACGGCTTTTTCTATAAGACGATTCTGGGACCGGCTGGCCAGGTTCTGGGCACGGATGTTGACAGTCTGCCTAACAAACTCAAACCCATAGACGGTGAGATTGGCATTATTGCTGGAGAGAAAGAGGGAGCATCCTGGTTTCTGCCTGAGATTCCCGGTGAAGACGATGGCAAGGTTGCAGTTGAACGCACCAAGCTACCGGAAATGAAAGATTTCCTTCTGGTTAAGGCTGATCATATGTTTATTATGCGAGACGATGAGGTTATTCGACAGGTAGTGTTTTTTTTAAGTAATGGGGTGTTTGATAAGTAAAAGCTGCGATGAGCTGATCGTTCGTGACAGAACAGGATTTGTAGAATCAAAATGGGAGTTTTTGTGAGATCGGAATATGACTCGTTCCCATTGACTGGTTGCGATAATCATCGTGCCAATTAATTAATGAAGTGGTGGGCGCAACAGGGATCGAACCTGTGACCTCTGCAATGTGACTGCAGCGCTCTCCCAGCTGAGCTATGCGCCCGAGTACGTGAGTGGCGCATTCTAAAGTGGTATAGGTAGCAGGTCAATTGAGGCCGCTGTGGAGGTCGAGACTGGGGGTGCTCTGAATCCTGACGCGATTTCTCAGCTTCCGAATCACCCCGGGTCTGTTAGAATCGCGGTTTTGCCCGTAACTGGATTCTCTATCTGATCATGACTGTCCGTACCCGATTCGCTCCCAGCCCGACCGGCTTTCTTCACGTGGGTGGTGCTCGTACTGCCCTGTTTTCCTGGCTCTATGCTCGTAAACATGGCGGAAAGTTCGTGTTGCGTATCGAGGATACCGATCTGGAGCGCTCGACCATGGAGTCGGTGAATGCGATTCTGGAGGGTATGACTTGGTTGGGCCTGGAGTACGATGAGGGACCTTTCTATCAGACCAAGCGCTTCGACCGCTACGATGAGGTCATCCGGGATCTGCTGGAACGTGGCCTGGCTTATCGCTGCAACTGCAGTCACGAACGCCTCGATAAATTGCGTGACGAAGCAATGAAGCGCAAGGAGAAGCCCCGTTACGATGGCCACTGCCGTGATATTGAGGTTAGCCCGGACGAACCTCATGTGATCCGTTTTCGTAATCCGGAGACAGGGGTGGTTGCAGTGGATGACCTGATTCGTGGTCGGGTCACTTTCAACAATGAAGAGTTGGATGATCTGATTATCCGGCGTACAGACGGTTCACCCACCTACAACCTGACAGTGGTGGTGGATGACTTGGATATGAAGATCACCCATGTCATCCGAGGCGATGATCATCTCAATAATACGCCCAGACAGATCAATATTTTACAGGCGCTCGATGCGGGCCCTCCCATCTATGGCCATGTGCCGATGATCCTCGGCGATGATGGGGCAAGATTGTCTAAACGGCATGGTGCGGTCAGTGTGATGCAGTATCGGGAGGCCGGTTTTCTACCTGAAGCACTGCTCAATTACCTGGTGCGACTCGGCTGGTCACACGGGGATCAGGAGATTTTCAGTGTCGATGAGATGATTGAACTGTTCGATATCGATGCGGTGAACAAGGCTGCCTCCAGCTTCAATACCGACAAGTTGTTGTGGCTGAATCAGCACTACATCAAACAGGATGATGCGAAGCGCATCGCCCATCTGCTCAGTCCGCACATGGGAAATCTCGGTATCGATCCCTCGCAGGGCCCCGATCTGGTGGCGGTAGCCGAAGCCCATCAGGAACGGGCCAGGAGTCTGGTGGAGATGGCTGAGATGAGTGCCTTCTGTTATCAGGATTATGAGGTGTTTGAAGAGAAGGCGGCAAAAAAACATCTGCGTCCCGCAGCCAGGGAACCTCTGGAGCGGATACGTGAAACGCTGGATAGTCTGGGCGAATGGACAACGGAGACACTACACACAGCGGTGGAACAGGTCTCGGCAGATCTGGATGTAAAGATGGGTAAGGTGGCACAGCCACTGCGCGTAGCCGTGGTGGGACGCGCCGCATCACCCGGCATCGACGTGACCCTCTACCTGGTGGGTAAAGAGGCGAGCCTGCGGCGCATCGATAAGGCACTCGACTATATTCGCCAACGTGAAGCCAATGCCGGTTAGGCGACGAACTTTTTAGTACAGGCAAACCAGAGCAAAGAAGCAAACATCATGAGCGAAACGGAAAACAGCACCACGACGAACTTTATCCGCCAAATCGTCGAGCAGGACCTGAAGGCAGGTAAAAACGATGGCCATGTGCATACCCGGTTTCCACCGGAACCGAATGGTTATCTGCACATTGGGCACGCTAAATCGATCGTGCTCAATTTCGGTATTGCCAAGGACTACAAAGGACAATGCAATCTGCGTTTCGATGACACCAATCCGCATAAGGAGAATATCGAATTCGTCGACAGTATCCAGCAGGATGTGCGCTGGCTTGGCTACGATTGGCAGGATCGTCTCTTCTATGCCTCAAACTATTTTCAGCAACTCCATGACTTTGCTGTGGAGCTGATCCAGGCCGGAAAGGCGTATGTCTGTGATCTTGATGGTGAGCAGATGCGGGCCTATCGTGGCACCCTCAAAGAGCCCGGTCAGGAGAGTCCCTATCGATCCCGTTCGGTGGAGGAAAATCTGGATCTGTTTGAGCGCATGAAGGCAGGTGAGTTTGCCGATGGGGAGCGGGTCCTGCGGGCCAAGATCGATATGGGGTCACCAAACATGAACCTGCGCGACCCAACCCTGTATCGGATTCGTCATGGTGTGATTCACCACCAGACCGGGGAGGCTTGGTGCATCTATCCGATGTATGACTACACCCATCCGGTCTCTGACGCCCTGGAGGGTATTACACACTCCCTTTGCACCCTGGAATTCGAAGATCATCGACCGCTCTATGACTGGGTGCTGGATAATATCTCTATCCCTTGCCACCCACAGCAGATCGAGTTTTCCCGGCTCAATCTGGAATACACCGTGTTGAGTAAACGCAAACTCACACAGTTGGTTGATGAGGGGTTTGTAGAGGGTTGGGACGATCCACGCATGCCGACAGTGGCGGGTATGAGGCGTCGTGGTTACAGTGCGGCATCGATTCGTGAATTCTGCCTGCGTATCGGTATCACCAAGTCGGATGGTTTGGTGGAGATGGGGATGCTGGAGAACTGTATTCGAGAGGATCTGGATGCCCATGCACCCCGTCGTATGGCGGTGATGCATCCGTTGAAGGTGGTAATTGAGAACTACCCGCAGGGGCAGAGTGAATCATTGACTGCCCCGAATCACCCCAAAGATGAGGCAATGGGAAAGCGACAGATCGATTTCTGTCGCGAAATCTATATCGATCAAGCCGATTTCCGTGAGCAGGCCAATAAGAAATATAAACGCCTGGTGACAGGGGGGGAAGTGCGTCTGCGCAACGCCTATGTCATCAAATGTGAAGAAGTGATGAAGAACAATCAGGGTGAAATCGTTGAACTGCGTTGCAGCTACGATCCGGAGACCCTCGGTAAGAATCCCCAAGGGCGTAAAGTGAGGGGGGTCGTCCACTGGGTTTCTGCTCAACATGGGGTGAAAGGTGGAGTGCGCCTCTATGATAGGCTATTCAATCAGGCCAATGCCGATAAAGTGGAGGAGGGAGGTCGTTTTACCGACAACCTCAACCCTGACTCCTTGCGAACCCTGACTGACTGCTATTTCGAACCAGCGCTGGCCGAGGCGGGTGAGGGTGAGCAGTACCAGTTTGAGCGAGAAGGATATTTCATACTGGATAGCCGCGAGGCAGCCAGAGAGGAGTTGGTGTTCAACCGGATTATCACCTTGCGTGACTCTTGGGTGAAAATCGACAAAGCGGGTGGCTGAAAGCTTTAAAATAACCCTAGTTGGATAATAACCTCTACAGGGAATTGAGCTTGTGCCGCTAGCTTCATAACTGTTGGTGACCCTCAGTCAGTAAACCGTCAGATTTGATGTTTCACCGTCATCCTGGAGAATGCCGGGATCCAGAATCTCTAACAGATGTACCATCCCTGGATTCCGGCATTCGCCGGAATGACGAGGTCACGGTGATGACGTATGAAACCAGGGTGTCTTTTCTTGGATCAGCACGATTCCTGGCTAATCCTATTCTTTCAACAGCCCACTCGACGATGGTGAGAGCGGGAAAAAAGCAGTGGACAAAATGGGGATAATCCCCTACTATTCGCCGCTTTCCGGGGCCATAGCTCAGCTGGGAGAGCGCAACACTGGCAGTGTTGAGGTCGGCGGTTCGATCCCGCCTGGCTCCACCAGATTCGATAAAAGTCAGACCGGATTCGTTCCGGGCACGCTTTTTTCTAGGGTATCCGCACGACATGCGCCTGGAAGTCCCTCAATTCGATCTACTGGTAGGATAGCGATATGCTCTGGATCGACATTCTGATCATCGCCATCATCGCACTCTCAGCTATCATAAGCCTGATCCGGGGCTTTGTTCAGGAAGCGCTTTCGCTTGCCACCTGGATAGCCGCTTTTACCCTTGCCTGGTTTTTCTTTCGTCCACTGGCTATCGAACTGGAACCCTGGATCGATGTGCAATCCATTCGCCTGGGTGTCGCTTACGCTATCATCCTGCTGCTGGTGCTCATCCTTGGAGGGGTCGTCAACCACTTCATGAAGGTGCTGGTCGATACCACCGGTTTGAGTGGAACCGATCGTCTGATAGGGATCTTCTTCGGTGTCGCCCGCGGCGCTGTAGTGGTGGCTATTTTAGTCCTGCTGGCAGGCCTGACACCCTTCCCGAACGACAACTGGTGGCAGGCGTCGCGCTTGATTCCCTATTTTCAGGATATGGCCCTCTGGTTAAAGAGTTTTCTCCCTGATGATATTGCTGCAAACTTCCACTACTGATTCGGAGAACTAAATCATGTGCGGTATTGTGGGAATGGTGGGTAAGACACCTGTCAATCAGTCGCTATACGATGCATTGCTGGTGTTACAGCATCGTGGGCAGGATGCTGCCGGTATTGTTACCTGCGAAAAAGGCAAACTCTACCTGCGTAAAGCCAACGGCTTGGCACGTGATGTCTTTCATACACGCCACATGTTGCGTCTGAAAGGCAGAATGGGGATAGGGCATGCTCGCTATCCAACGGCAGGATGTGCCTCCACAGCTGAGGCTCAACCTTTCTATGTCAACTCCCCCTACGGCATCACATTGGCGCACAATGGCAACCTGACCAACGCAGAAGAGTTGACGCGGGATCTGTTTGTTGAGGATTTGCGCCATATCAACACCTCATCTGACTCTGAGATATTACTCAACATCTTTGCTCATGAGCTGCAGATGCAGAATAAGCTGCGTATTGCGCCGGAGGATATCTTCAAAGCAGTGGCTGGTGTTCATCGACGCTGTCGTGGGGGCTATGCAGCAGTGGCCATGATTCCGGGAGTGGGTCTGATTGGATTCCGCGATCCCCATGCCATTCGCCCAATTGTCTATGGTAAGCGTGAGACGGACAAGGGTACTGAGTACATGATTGCATCCGAGAGTGTTGCCCTTGACACATTAGGATTTGAACGGGTTCGTGATCTGGAGCCTGGGGAAGCGATCTTCATCAGCAAGGAAGGGAAATTTCACGCCCAACAGTGCGCTGCCAATCCAGTCAAATCCCCCTGTATTTTTGAATTTGTCTATTTTGCCCGCCCTGACTCAATTATCGATAATGTTTTTGTTCATAAAGCCCGCTCACGCATGGGTAAGAAGCTGGCAAGAAAGATCCAGAGAGTGTGGTCGGACCACGATATCGATGTGGTCATACCGATCCCGGACACCAGTCGTACTGCTGCGCTGACATTGGCTAATGAGCTAAATGTGCGCTACACCGAAGGTTTTATAAAAAACCGCTATATCGGCCGCACTTTTATCATGCCGGGCCAGACTGTGCGTAAAAAATCTGTCAGACAGAAGTTGAATGCCATCGATCTGGAATTCAAGGGCAAGAACGTCCTGCTGGTGGATGACTCGGTTGTGCGAGGGACTACATCACAGCAGATCGTGCAGATGGCCCGAGAAGCCGGTGCAAAAAAAGTCTACTTCGCTTCTGCAGCACCACCGGTGATCTATCCCAATGTCTATGGCATTGATATGCCTTCTGCTAGTGAATTGGTGGCCCATAACCGAACAGTGGATGAAGTAAGGGATATCATTGGCGCTGACCGCATGATCTACCAGGATTTGGAGGATCTGATTGAAGCGGTTCAGAAAAAAGGTAAGACAGATATCGAACGCTTTGATACCTCTGTGTTCAATGGTGAGTACGTCACCGGCGATGTCAGTGACACCTATCTCGAACAGCTCGAGCTTTTGCGCAATGATGGCGCTAAAAATCAAAGCGAGACAGCTGAGAGAAGTACCCTCGATCTTCACAATGATGTGTGATTTACATAATAACCCATCGAAAATATTTGGGGTTATTGTAGTCGTTGGGTGCGGCCCTGCTGCACCATAAGTCAGTCTGATTAAGCTGAAGAATAACTGTTATCGATGTGTGAAGTTTCAGTGTGGTTCATTCCCGCAAACTCAGAAATCGATGCAGCAGGGCCTACATGGTTGTTACCCAACTGATCAGGAAATGAACCACTAACAGTGATGGATACGATCATAGTAGCGTGCCCGGTAGAGTAGACGACCCTGAGAGCCATCTGTGAATCCACTACGGGTATGCAACACATTGTTGCAAATAAGCCCTTGGCCAGCTTCCAGTTTTCCACGAAAATGCCAGGGTGAGGGCGTTTTCAGCAGCGACTTTAGATAACTAATCGCTTCCTTCAGCAAGGGATCATCCATCCATTCGATACTGCGGCTTCTATCGGTATAACGCATATGCAGATGGCCATCCGGATAGATGGCAAATACGGGCCCGGTACGTGCAGGTCGGAGCTCTTTACCGTCCACAATATTGGCTGGTATGGTCATTGCCTGTGGGTGCATCAAGACGTGGATGTAATCAGGATTATGGGACATGAGCTGAATAAACAGGATCTCGTGATCGAGTAGATCGTTTTCTCCACCCTCATCTGCAGGATTGACGCAGTGCAATAATAGTCCCTGTATCTGCTGATCGGGAGCGTTGTAGTAACCGTCAGTGTGCCAGGCAATGGGGCGGTTGGAATAGGGTATATAGCCCTGGTGCAGAGCATCCGACTGAACGGTCAATGAGGTAATGGCGTCATTATCCGCACACATGTTGTGATCCAGGCGATTGAGGCCAAAGCTCAACCCGAGATCAGCAATGATGCTTTTATCTCCGTCATGCCCGGAAAGGCCTGACCATATGGCCATATTGGCCTTCTGACAGAGAGAGAGAAGCTTGTCGTATTCTGATTGGGATAGATTGCGAGGGTCACGGAGCTCTACGACCAGATCACCAACCGTTTTTGGGTAATTGTCGAGTTTCTTGTCTCGCCATATTGCATAGGTATCCTGATTTTCAGGATTGAAAGGGGATTCAGATATTATAGGCATACGATGGTTTTTCGCAGATTGAAGTCACTATTGGTATGATACAGTGGATGAGGGCTGCTGGAAAAACAAATCTCCTATGAGGCACACTACCATGCAAGCAGTAACTAGGCGTCCGCTGATGCCAAAGCCGCTTTCCCTGCCACTGAAGCTCCTGCCTAAAAAGGCACATGGCATGATCTTAAGCGCTATCTTAAATCAGGTTTTACGCAATGAGCGGCGTGAAGGTGAACTTGATTTCCTTGAGGACAGGGTTGTACAGATCAAGGTTAGCGATGCCGGTCTCAGCTATTCACTGACCCTGAAACAAGATGCAATTGCTGAAGCGGGAGACAGGGCGGTAGAATTGACTATAACCGGCACTGTTTATGATTATCTATTGTTGATTAGTGGCAGGGAAGATCCCGATACCCTCTTCTTTCAGCGTCACTTGGTGATGGATGGTGATACAGGCCTGGGGGTGCACCTGAAGAACATGTTGGCTGCAATTGAGATGGAGCAGCTGCCGTTGCCGAAAGATATGCGCCCCTTTATCGATCGATGCCTTACGTTATACGAGCGCCTTCTTTACAATGCTTAGATTGATGAATTCCTCCCTGATTTGGGTGGGTAGGTCATTCACATCATAACTACATATTTTTTCTGCTAAGGTGAATGTTTCCGCAAATTAACGCGAATTAGTCGTTGTTAACAGCTATCGGTAGTGAATTTATAACGCAGGATTTGCCCTGTAACTTTTCGATAAGTTCACGGGTCTTCTCGGTTGGCGCACTACACCAATAACTTTCACTACCTGGAACCTGATTCGTTGAAAGAATACCTTCTTCAGCTAATCTTTTCTGAAGATGCTTGGCTACAGCCAGGCCGGTATCGATGATTGTAACTGATTCTCCCGCCACTCTTTGAATTATATCTCGAACAAAAGGGTAGTGAGTACACCCTAAGACCAATGTGTCTACACCTTTATCCAGAATAGGTTGTAGCTGTTGCTCAACGAGTTCAATGGTATGTGTATTGTTTAATCCATCATGCTCAATGGCTTCAACCCAGCCGTGGCAAGGGCAGATGATGACTTCAGCACTATTGGCATGCTGATGCATGAGTCGTTTAAATTTACCGCTATCCAGTGTGCCTTCAGTTGCAAGAACACCAATCAGACCATTATGACTCCGGGCTGCAGCAGGCTTTAATCCTGGCTCCATGCCAATTATCGGAATAGGTAGTGTGCGACGTAGATCAGCAACTGCAATTGCTGTTGCAGTATTGCATGCTATAACAATAGCCTTAACATTCTGTTGCATGAGAAAGTCAGTAATGTGTACTGTGCGATCAAGAATAAACTGTTTGTCCTTTGTGCCATAAGGAAGATGGGCTCTATCTGATACATAGATAAGACTTTCTGCAGGTAGTAAATCACGAATATGTTGTACAACTGAAAGCCCGCCAATCCCTGAATCAAATATACCGACAGATTGGTTAGGTCGCATTATCTGCATCTCGAATGGTTAGTAGTTTATTGACTTCCTTAGCCATTAACTTGTAGTCACGATGTAAACATTTGGGGGCTATATCCGGATTTCGCAACGACATAATATTCAATCGAGTGCAGCATAGTATAGCCTTGTAGGCATTTACAGTGTACGAAATTTAGCT
>JAIVEQ010000031.1 GCA_023838465.1 Candidatus Thiodiazotropha sp. | reverse complement strand
CTAAATTTCGTACACTGTAAATGCCTACAAGGCTATACTATGCTGCACATAATTGAATATTATGTCGTTGCGAAATCCGGATATAGCCAAAGAAAAGGATTTACAGCAAATTACGATCTAGCCGAACAGTGTATGAATAAATCACCAATGGATACCAAACAGCCCTAAGAATCGCTATTTTCTCAATTTTTCTAATTAATGATTGGATTATTGAGAGTAGTGAGGTGCAGCAGGGCCGAACCTTATATGATTTTTTCCTCACCCGACCTAGCAAGGAGCTGTTTATTGAACACTGGCTATTCAGGTAAATTATATTTACTCTGCAAATACAGTTCGCGTTCTATTTGCAGTGATTTGCATCCATTTGCGGCTAAATATCTGATATATAAAAAGTCCACTGGTAAACGCTGAAGCCGTATCGAATCAGTCACTCTCGAGTCAGCCGCGCATAGAGCAAAGGTAGCTTTCGTGGTAGTTCATGCGGTTTATGTATCACCACATAGCCACCACTGCCAAACAGGTAAGGTAGGTAATCATTACCCTTTTCGTCAATGGTGACACAAAAGGGTTGAATACCCGATTTTCGCGCTTCACGAATAGCCTGCCGGGTATCTTCCACACCATAACGCCCTTCATACTTATCCAGGTCATTGGGTTTTCCATCACTCAATAAAAGCAGCAAGCGTCGCTGTGCAGGCTGGCCATTTAGCAGTTGATGTGCATACCTCACAGCAGCCCCCATGCGCGTGTAGTAACCAGGCTTAATTGCCTCAATACGACCCCGTGATGAGGCTGAATAGGGCTCATCAAACGATTTAATCTGATGAAAACGGACAGGATCACGTTTTCTGGATGAGAATCCGTACAAGCCAAAACGATCACCTGTTGCAGAGAGGGATTCAGCAAACAGATACAGACTGTCCCGAATCACATCGATCACCCGATGATAGTTGTCTATCCAGCTGTCAGTAGAGAGTGAAAGATCAGCCAGCATTAGACAGGTCAAATCTCTCGCACCTGTACGTAGTTCCCGATAGAGATTATCCGGATTGGTCAGATGACCACTGTCACGTTCCGTGGAGAAACGCAAGAAAGCATCCAGATCAATTTCACTGCCATCTGCCTGACCACGCACCCAGACACGAGCAGGCATCAGTTGCTGAAACTGTGCTCTCAACTGTTTAGCTATTTTTTTTAAATGCGCAGGCAATTCTATAGGGAGTGCATCAGTGGCCTGCAGGATCTTAATTCGGCAGTGCTCCTGCAGCATAACCTGGCGTCTCCAATCCCACTCAGGTAGCAGTATGCCATCATTCAATACCTCGTCATCACAAGCATCGGATGGCAAATCAAGGTCGAATCGCAATTTTGAAGCAACGGATTTGCCATCACGGGTAACATTGAACTGCTCCATCTGCTCAGCTGCATCCTTAGCTTGATCCAGATCTTCATTCTCCTCAGCACCTCTATCGAGTTTGGCAAACTCTCCCCAGGTCAGGATATTCTCCATACGAATTGTGATTAAACCACGGTCTGATTCTTGCGATTCCGTACGCTCACCGCGTCGACTGCGTTCATCGTCAAGTCTCTTCGCATCTCCGCCTGAAGCACTTTCCGATTCAGCGCTATCCGAACTCCCCCAAATGACACCCGGCGGTGATGGATGCAGCCATAGTGGCACTGGCCAGGGCGCATGACTTGCCGGCGACAAACCTGAAACATTACCAGGATGTTTCAGCGCCTCTCTAATGGTGATTTCCTGATTTGCCTCATCCTGCTTCATATGATCTGGATCAGGACGTTGTAAGAGATGCATTTCTAGCAAGCGTTGGTAACGCTCTGTCATGCCGGGATATCGTTCCAGAGTGGTCCGCGCCAAACGTTGGTTTTTCTCAAGCCAAGGTTCAACACCCCCTTGATCGCAGGATGCCAGTGCAGCGAGCCAGAAATAGAGATCACGATTCAATGACTGCTGGGGAAATAGATCAATCACTTCAGGCAGCCTGAGAGAGTGTTCATCCCGCCAAGCAAGCTCGATCTTGGTTGAACTGCCCGCGATACGTTGCATAATGCCACGTCGCGCATGATGTTGCGTTGCCCCTGCCGCCTCCACCCTTAACCCACCATCGCCTCCAAAGGCACGAAATACAATACCCAGGGTATTGTTGAGATCAGACAAATGCACAGCCGCTTGCGGGTAACGGTCTTGTGCAAGTCGTGTGATCAGTCTGTGCCAGAATTCACCAACCTTCTCTTCCATGGTCTATAGCCGATTTGGTCGATGTGAGCTGGTGGATAGCATTATCACAGCATCCCTTTGCAACCTGCTGGTAACGCTCTGCCAATGAGCGGATAACGAAAACACTTACCCGCTAATGCCTTGGCTAAACCGAACATCCCGATCAGGATCAAAGTGGAGTGACAGAGGGTAAAGTAGATGATGACGGCCATCCAGGTGTTGGGACCGCTATAACCCCCCATCAGGACAATAAAGAGATTCACCAATACCAGCAGCACGCCCGCCCAAAGAGAAGCTGACAAGGTCTGTTGAAGATGCGATAAAGCCAGTGGAGGTGTCGGAGGTGTCTCCTTGCGGTGTTTGAAGAAGATCACCATTAATATGATAAAGGCGAAACCAGGTACCAGCAACAGATTGGCCAAGTAGAGTGATTCCGCAATGATCGCCAGACGGGTACCTGGAGGATCCTGTGAGGGATAGTCACTGCCCGATTGTGGCATAGACTACCTCCATCAAGGCTGCAGCTGTTTCGGTATCATCTGTCAAGGGTTCGACCAAAGCTGCCCGACAGGCCTCAACCGGTTCATAGCCACCCAGAATCAGGGTCGCCGCATAGACCAACAACCTTGTCGAAGCAGCCTCCTCCAGATCATGATCTTTGAGGGCACGCATGGCATTGGCCAGTCGTACCAGATGCTGGGCCATCTCTGCATCGACACCTGTCTCACCGATGAGAATCTCTCGTTCCAGATCAGGTGCAGGAAAATCAAATCGAACCGCGATGAATCGTTGTTTTGTACTTGGTTTCATCCCCTTCAAAAGATTTTGATAACCGGGATTGTAGGAGACCACCAGCATGAATTCCGGCGGAGCCTTAAGGATCTCTCCAGTACGCTCCAAGGGCAGAATACGTCTGTCATCGGTAAGCGGATGCATCACAACTGTTGTATCCTTTCGTGCCTCGACAACTTCATCCAGATAACAGATGGCACCCTCTCTGACAGCACGGGTCAAAGGACCATCTGACCAGTAGGTGCCTTTGTCACCAATCAGATGACGGCCCACCAGATCTGAAGCACTCAGGTCGTCATGACATGCCACTGTATAAACAGGCCGGTTGAGCCTGGCCGCCATATAATTGATAAAACGCGTTTTACCACAACCGGTGGGGCCTTTGATCAATACTGGCAATTGATGCCGATAACCATACTCAAACAGCTCCACCTCTTTTGCTTGAGGTCTATAGAAAGGGAGATCCTGATGTAGATCTCTGGCTGTTGCATTTATGGAATTATCCATCGGCATCTCCTCATCCAACAAGCATAAAAGCGGCACTGATCAAACCGCCAGGTAGAAACAGCCAAAGGCTGACGGGCCAACGCCAAAAACCGCTAAGTCGCTTCAAACCCATAAAATAGTCCCCAAGCATCTGCCCTTTTATCAAAGCAAAACCCAATACGGTCAGTGAGGCACTCACGCCTCCAACACCAACCTGCCCGATCAAATAGGTAATCAGTGTCAGGCTCATCATCAGTAACCACACCCAGGTGCAGGCACGGATACCCAAAACAGTGCGCTTCTTCATTCTAGTACCCCTTCATGATGATATTGACAGAGCACTCAGCTATCTCATGACATAGACAAGTGGAAACAGAATCAACCAGACGAGATCGACCATATGCCAGTAGGACGCGCCGGTCTCCACACCAGTATGTTGCTCTGCACTATAGCATCCCCGTTTCGCCTTCACCGCTACTGCAGCCAGTATCACCATACCCATAATGACGTGCATAAAGTGAAAAAAAGTGAGCGACAGATAAAACATATAGAATGTGTTCGTACTCAGGGTAATACCTTCTCCGATATGATGGGCATACTCTTGTGATTTCACGACCAGAAAGATCGCGCCCATGACAAGTGCCGCTACCAACCAACGTACACATCCCCGGCTATCACTGTCACGGATAGCGGCAACCGCTCTGACTACAAAATAACTACTGGTAATCAATGCAAATGTGTTGATCAACGCAGCATCTTTATCAAGAGTCATCTGATAGTGGTTGAACAGTTCTACATTTTTCATGCGTGTGAAGGCATAGGAGCCAAAAAAAGCGGCAAATGCACCTAATTCAGCAAGGATAAAGACCCAGATAGCCAGATCCCCTGGTGGATATTTGCCAGACTCAACAACTGCATCTGTCTGCATGAGTCTATCTACTCCTGTCGTAAAGTGTGAAGCGTTTACTGATCATTTCAGAGGCACGATGACACCTCAAGTCAAGTCAAGGTACAACGCAGGGCAATGCTAAAACAGAGACCATCAATGACCTTGATGAATATCAAGCTTATCACCTGATGCTTGTATGGTTGTGACAAATACGAATACCACTATTTTGAGTGTAGTCAAAGCGTTACAGGCAAATCATACGACAATAGTCCACTCATTGAATAGGTAAAAGTTGCTGGGTCGAGGCTACTCCCGGAGTGGCGACCTTGCGTAATGGACTAACCCTATAACCCTGAAAACAGTAGCTGTTCCTGCCAATAATCGTATACCAGGCAACATGGCCATATGGGTTGGAATCCCCTCTGAGATGACCAAATTCGTTATGATGTTTATTGTCTATTTCATAGCCAAGGTGCATAACCCGGCCTTGTTCATCAAATGATGGGGGACAGGGTCCCACCCTACGGTCTATTTCGAGGTGCAGGGTGGGGCCCTGCCCCCCCGTAAGACACTGAAAGTTTAAATCTCATCTGTGACTTATCGTGACCAAGCAGAGACACTGCCTTACCTCCAGGCCAATCATGTTCACTTACTCTGGACAGTAGTGACCGAAGGCCAGGATCCAGTCGGTTCAATGATTTACTGAACTCCATTGAGCGGCCTGAAATGGTGCATCCATGCACCACGTATCCTATCTTCGCTGATATGAAATAGCGGTGTAAGAATTTGCGCTTCAGACAGAGTTAGTTAGATCTTTTCTAAAAAGATCCTCGATTAAAATTTCAGGCTGCCTCTCACCCAGGCTTCGCGACCAGGCTCATTGACCTGAATCGCTTCCGGGTTGAAAGGGTCTACATTGGCACGATTCACATGATAGGCGAAACTCTTATCGAGCAGGTTGTCGATACCAAACCGGATATCGGCATTCTTCGCTATATCATATTTTCCATACAGGTCCAGCACGCCCCAACCGGGTGTCTCCTGAACATCCTGACCACTTCCGTTCTCCAAATCTGCTCGGGTTTGTTTGGCATTCATCCTCAAGGTGCCTCCCAACTCCCAGTCACCGCTGGTGTAATCCAATCCCAGGGTTGCTTCGAGAGGTGCTATTTGGGCAAGCGCTCTGTCGTCAGTGGTGTTTTCAGCCCGTACATAAGCCAGACTGGCTTTTGCCACTAGCGAGTTCGACACCTGATAACCCCCTTGCCATTCGATACCATACAGTTCTGCATCCACATTGCGGTAGATGGTTGCCGTACCGTTGGAGACAAGGATACCATCCTGCCCTCTTGCTCTATCTCTCAGGATAAAGTCTGAAACATCATCGTAGTAGAGTGTAATATCACTGTCCCAGCCAGCACTTTGCCATTTATAACCTGCCTCCAACTGGTGATGCAGTTCAGGTTCCAACTCAGGATTACCTACCCAACTGGAATCCATTCCAGTCATCATGTTGCGTGAAAAACTGGCCAGATATCGTTCGGTTGCATCTGCGGTTCTGACACTACGACTGAATCCGGTAAACAGGGTGCCGCCGCCCAGTGAATGTTCATAGTGAATAAATCCACCCACATTATTTTCCGTCTGACTATCCGAGCTGTCTGCATAGTAGGCGGCATAGAGATTATTGGGTGTCGGACTCGGTCCCAGAGTCGGCTTTTCGTCTCCGCGGGAGATAGAGGCATCGACCTGATCGTAGCGGAGTCCGATCTTCAGAGAATTCTCAACCCCAACCGGCATGGCAAGTTCGGCGAACAGGCCGGTCTGTTCCAACTCTGCACCCGGCCACATGATCGACTGGAGTGTTGATGGCTCCATTGTCGGCATGCCGGAAAGACGATCGGCATCCCGTTCATTGTTCTGGTAGTCGATGCCGATGGTGAGACTGTTATCCCCTATCATCAAATCACCCAGTAACCGGCCACCTGTTGTATCCGAACTCGACGGTACACTCATGCGCATCGGAGCAGCCAACTCTCTGAGAGAAAAGTTATCCATCACATGATCGACTTGACTGGAGTAGATCTCAGCTTTTACACCGGTGAATGGTCCCAGCTCATCGTTTTGTTCATATTTAAAGCGCAGATTATCTGCATCACTCAAGGGAGAATCCATACCCGCGCCTGCATACAGGGTATCATCTTCCCGTGTGGCCTCAATATTGAGTTCAAGACGCTTCGACTGATCGGGTGTATAACCCAAAATCAAGTTGCCACTGCTGTTCTCGTAGGCTGAGCGAACCTCATTGCCGTCACCATCTTCATAGTTGTCAGCATCCTTGTAACCAACAACAGCCCGTATATAGCCCAACTCTGTGCCAGCAGCGATATCGGCAGATAAATCCTTGGTCTGGGAGTTGCTTTTATAGCCGGCATCGATTTTACCCAGGTAGTTTTTCCCTTCTATAAATTGTGGGGGGGTACGCTCAAACAACACGGTGCCACCACTTCCGCCACCACCGTAAATTACAGTCTGTGACCCTTTGATCACTGTCACACTGTCGTAGCTCTCCATGGCTGAATAGGCAGTTGGCGGGTCCATGCGATTCGGACAACCACCATGAATATAGGCACCATCGAGAATGATATTGAGTCGATTTTGGCTCTGCCCACGAATCACAGGGTCGATACCGTGTCCCCCCATACGAATCCCAGAGACACCATTGATATCGCGCAGAAAATCACCCCCATCCGCAGGAATACCCTGTGAACCAACATCCATGGGTATTACCGTAACGGCTGGCGCTGTCTCGGCATCTCCTTCGACATGTACGTCGGTGAGTATTTCAGTCTGTTTTTCGGCCAACAGGGAGGGGGAAACCAGTAAGGAGCTGATCGCTAGGGAGAGCGCTGTAAGTCGCATCGTTTTTACCTCATATTTTCGTTATTCGAACCGATGAGGAAATGCAAATTACGCACCAAACCATTAACTAGTTGATTTAGAAAATGAAGTAATAGATAAGGGAAAGAAGTAATCGATTATATCGAGTCATATGACACGGATACTCAGGCAAATGACTCAAATTGAAACCTGAATACTCACCATGCCCAGCTATTGTGTAGGCACCTAATGAGATCTGAATCGTTAATTTGGGGGCTTGTGTGGACCTCCAGTGTGTAACGGTGAGGCCCTGCCCCACCAATCGCGGCTGAGTAATCAGGAACTGAAAAGACCCTACTGCACCTGGTCATGCGGTGTGAGGTATTCAAGCCAGCTATCAGCCAGTTCACGCTGCTTCGTGTTACCTGCCAATAACCGAGCAGCCTCGAAAGCTGACTTTGCCGCAGCATGTTTTTGATTACGGTAGTTGGCATTACCTAAAATCATCCAGTCATCAAATGAAGGTTTGTCAGACAACTTGATTCCCCGCTTGAGTTGGGCTGCGGCGGTCTTCCATTGCTCAGTCTCCATCAAAACCCTGCCCGCTCTGAGTTGCGGTTTACCGGAATTATCGATAGTTGCGAGCTGCTCAAGCACAACCAGGGCCTGCTGCTGATCCCTGGCCAACAACCAGGCATCCACCAGGAGGTTGAGGTTTTCACTGGAATGTTTGATTTCACGGCTGACCAGTTTGGACTGCAACAACTCTGCAGCATCCATCGGCCTGTTTTGCGAGATAGTCAAGCGTGCCAGGCGCAAGAGGCTCTCCTCTTTCAACAGTCCCTTTTCAGCGGCGAGTGACAGCATCGCTGTAGCCTGGGAATCTCTACCTAGATGTAATAACACCCCTGCCAGTTGCTGCCAATACTGCGCCTTATCGGGAAACAGCTTGACCATCTTCTGCAGTATAGGAGCCGCCTGCTTTAGCCGTTCCTTCTCAAGATAGATACCAACCAGCATTTGATACCAGGATTCGTTTGGTTGATCCACTTCGGAGATGGCGATTTTTAATGCCTTCACCGCTTTTTTCCAACGATTCAAGGCATGGTAGAGACGTGCTTGCAATACTCGGGATTGGGGATGTGGCTGTTTTTCCTGAGCAAGCCATTTATCGAGTTGCACCAATCCCTCCCTGGATCGTCCTTCTTGATAGAGTAATTGCGCCAGGGTATAGCGTAAGCCATGCTTGATATTTTCAGGCAGTGCACCCGAATCGATAGCGAACAGAAAGTGATCAATCGCCGCCTTATAGTCATTCAAGCCGATACTCAGATAGCCATAGGCCTGTCTTACCAAGGCGGTCTCATTGGGTTTTTGTTTCACTCTATCCAACAGCGAATCCAACTCTTCCCTCGCTTTCTGGTAACGCTCACTGCGTATCAAGGCATCAATCATGAACAGATAATCGTAGGTGTATCGATAGGCTTCTGGCTCATCTTTGGGTTGTTTGGCTGCCCAGAGAGGCATTCCAAACCCAGCTATCAGGCAACACAGCAGGACTGACACACCCCTGAATGACGTGATGGAAGATTCCCTGGTCATTTCTTCAAACTGAACTTGATCGTTTGTGTCGCGGTACGGGCAACGGCCACACCATTCTCAACCTTTGGATGGAACTGCCAACGTCTGATTGCACGCAGCGCAGACTGCTCGAAATAGCCAGGCGGATCTGCATCGACCACCTCCGCCTGACTCACCGTACCATCCGGATTAATTGTAAATTTCAGTACCACTCTGCCTTCAACATGGCGCATCAACGCACGCTGTGGGTAGCTCGGAGGAAAGCGGAGACGGGGGATGGCCTCACCGATCTCAGCCTGCGGCAACATCGGTCTCGAACCAATATAGGGACCTGACCCAATATCCAATGGAATATCAAACTCAGGTATCTGCCATTCAGGCAGCTCAGGCCTTGGCAGGTTGGCCTGCTTCAACATCAGCTTGGGTGTCGAGGGAGGCGGCTCAGGTTTTTCATCGGCAGGTTCAGGCGCCTCTTCCGGGAGTGGCTCTCGCTCCCGCTTTAACCGGACAAATTCAACCAGCTCGGTATGCCTCACCCGTTCTACCCGAATCTCTTTTTCCTTCAGCATCTGTTCGAGCAACCAGAACAACGCCAGGTTAATAACCAGGGCGATCAGCAATGCTGTCACCAATCGCATTAGCCATCTTCCAGTGATGCCGCAATGGAGACACTCTCCACGCCTGCCAAGCGTGACTGATCCAAGACCCGAATCACTACCCCAGTAGGGGCCTTCTGGTCTGCCAGAATGACAACTGCGCCCTCTGGGTTCTCTGCATGCAGCCGCTCCACATTGGCTCTGACGGCACGGACATCCACTCGCCGTTTATCGATCCACACCTCACCCTGCTCGGTCACTCCAATCAGAATAGTTGCCTGCTGTTTAAGCACTGCGGTAGCTGCACTGGGGCGATCAACATCAACACCGGTCTCTTTAACAAAAGAGGAGGTCACCATAAAAAAGATCAGTAGGATAAATACCATGTCGATTAACGGGGTCAAGTTAATCGCCACTTCTCCACTCTCATCATCCACATGACGATGGCGCATCAGACACCCTCCTGCCGGCTAGTATCAGAGGCCATTCGATGCTGCAGATCGCTGCTGAAGTAGTACCCTGATAATGATGCGACCAAACCGGCCATGGTAGTGATCAATGCCTGTGAGATACCGCCTGCCATGCCACGGATATTGCCGGTACCGTGACGGGAGATGACATGGAACAGGTCAATCATCGCTTCAATGGTCCCCAACAGGCCTACCAAAGGGAGTATCTGCACAAGGGAGATGATCAATGGCAGCCAAACCTGGTCACTGTTGAATAGATGACTTGTACCTTGACGCCTAAGTTGCAGATAGCTGTAGATGATCAGCGTCCACATCACCATCGACAGGATCAGAATCACTGACAGGATGAATCCTCCCCGCTCAAATAGGGTTATTGCATCCACCGGCAGCCAGAGCATTAGCCTATCCACATCAAACACCTGCCCGGACAGCGACCAGAGCAGCACTTTGCTGGTCCATCAGTTGAACCAGACGATTGCTGCGGCCGGATAGATAGCTATGCAGCAACACCAGTGGAATCGCCACAGCCAATCCCAATTCGGTCGTCACCAGGGCCTGGGATATACCACCGGACATCAATTTTGGATCACCTGTGCCAAATAGCGTAATCGATTGAAATGTCTCGATCATGCCGGTCACTGTTCCAAGCAGACCGAGCAGAGGTGCAACAGCGGCAAAGATTGCCAACAAACGCAATCCCCTCCTGATAGCGGGTATTTCACCTAAGATGGCTTCATCAAGATGCATTTGCAGGGCATCGGGTGAGATCGACTTGTGCTGAGCATCGATAGCGAGCAACCTGCCGAGTGGATTGTCTTCCGATGGTTCGGATTGCCCCTGCTGTTTTCTTACCCGCCGGCTGAGTAGTGAGAGTTTCAGTAACCGCTCTATAACTACGAAAAATCCAAGCAAACCAAGCACAAGAATAACGTAACCAATGTACCCCCCTTGTTTGATACGCTCCACAAAGGTTGGCGACTGCACCAGCAGAGAGAGAATAGCGCCGCGAGAGGGATCCACGGCCACGCTGACCAATACCTCATCGCTCTGCTGCATATTTTTAGCCATCAACTGAAAGCGTGGAGCGGGTTGTCGTCCCAACTCAACCAGCCTGGCTGTATCGGGAAGGTAGCGAAGGTAGCGCCCGTCTGAAACGGCATTGAAAAGGCCGATGACAGTCACCTGCTCCTGGAACTCTTCACCCGATGTACGAATCACCGGCAGGGTTTCCTGCCAGATTTGCCCAGATGCCACTGTGCGTTGTAAGAAAATATCCCACAGTGTCTCAAGACGCTCTATGGAGGGTAGTGAACGACTTGTGGCAATCTCTTGTAATATCGTCAGATCATTCTGCCGGTTAGCCGAGGTAAGATCATTCTTGAATAAGTTGAGGTTCTCAGAAGCTACTTGCCTGACCACACCGAATAGCTCACCAAAGGTTCCTGTCTTCTCATCCAGCCGTTGACGTTGCGTGTTCAATTCCGTCTGTTGTTGATCATAGGTTGACTGCAGCGCCTGTTGATGTTGCATTGCTGCTTCCAACTTATCCTTAATCGCTTTCAACTGGGTTGCACGCTCACTGTGTAATTCAAGAAAGCGCTCCACTCTGGCCTGATCCCGTTTTTTTTCTGCCTGCCTTGATTCGCGTACCTGTTGTAGCAGAACCTGTAAAGGATCGCCCTGTGCGGCATACGCATCGGGTAGTGCCATGACACTGAAAAGCAATCCGAATCCTAGTAGTAACGCCCTCATGGTTGCACCCCTTTCCCAGGTACAATCAGTGGCAGTGTCATCAGATCGGGGGGGAGTTGCTTGCGGGCAATACGAATGGCATAGGCAATATCAGGTAGATAGCTTTTATCGAGATGTTGCCAGTCCCGCTTGCGGTTATCCCAAATAGCGGCTTGTTCGCCATCCAGGGTGAGATAGAACAATGCGACTCTGCCTAAACGTAGGAAATCGACCATTTTCGGACTGCCGTCCAACTGTAGATTTGCTTGATAGGCTTCTATGTTGCGCCCATAGTCCGCCTCGATCTGATAGGCCTCAAGCAGTCGACGGAACCGTTCCGATATCGTGCTGCTCCCATTATCGAATTCCTGTTTCAGAGAGGCATACCTGGCCCCCCTCTCTTCAGCTAGAAAAGGGCTGTCCAGCTCAATGAACTTTCCAAGGGTTTGCAGCATATTGTCCATTAAGGGGTCTATTTCACTGCGTATCTCATCAATTTCACTCAGCTCTTGAGTGATCCTGTTGATCTCTGCGTGCTGCTGATCAATCCTGGATTGCAATGCTTCATTCATCTGACTGGTACGTTCAAGGTCGCTTGACAGCTTGCGGTACTGTTCAAGCATTTGACGGGACTCATCATCCAGATCATCGATCTTCTGCTGTGAGATTTTAGCTGCTTTGTGTGCTGCAACCTCTACCCCTATCGCCTGATCCAGGGTATCTTTTGCATAACTACTGCTACTGGTGAACAGGAGCGCCAGGGTAGCTCCAATTGTTATAATTTTTCTCATCTTGTGTGCTATAACCGTATTAATCTGAGACAGGGTTTTGACATGCATCATACGGCCCTGTTTCATTATGCTCAAACTGGTCGAAATCGAGACAAGGTTAAAACATCTCCCGTGCCGATTAAAAGCACCTTATCAGCGGGTGGTTAATCTCTATCTGGTTTTCTGAAACAATCTGAATCTACTTAAATGGAGATACAGGCTATGCATGATCGCCAATCCCTTGCCAGAACGTTTCGCCAGTTGCTGCCTGACGAGTGCGTGATTTTTCGTGAGGAGGAGCTAATCCCCTACGAGTGCGATGGTCTATCCGCTTATCGCCAGGTACCTCTGATCGTGCTCATTCCCTACACAACCGACCAAGTTGAGGGGATCCTGAAATACTGCAATCTACATCAAGTACCTGTTGTAGCACGCGGTTCTGGAACAGGATTGTCAGGTGGCGCACTCCCCCACGAACAGGGTGTATTGCTCAGCCTGGCAAGGCTCAATCAGATTCTGGAAGTCGATTGCGACAACATGCAAGCGCGGGTACAACCCGGGGTGCGTAATCTTGCTGTCAGTGAAGCAGTAAAAGTCCATGGTCTCTATTATGCACCTGACCCATCATCCCAGATCGCCTGCTCCATTGGTGGCAATGTGGCTGAGAATGCGGGTGGCGTTCACTGTCTCAAGTATGGATTGACCCTACACAATGTTCTGCAAGTCACCATGATCACCATCGATGGCGAGAAAGTAATACTTGGATGTGGTGGATATGATGCACCTGGCCTGGACCTGTTGACCCTGATTACCGGTTCAGAAGGCATGCTAGGTGTTGTTGTTGAAGTGCTGGTCAAACTGTTACCAATCCCTGAACGTCAACAGGTAGTGCTTGCTGCCTTTGACGACATCGAGACTGCAGGCGATGCTGTCGCTGAAATAATTGCACAAGGGATTTTGCCTGCTGGATTGGAAATGATGGACAACCTCTCGATTCGTGCCGCAGAGGATTTTGTGCACGCAGGCTACCCCACTAATGCACAGGCAATCCTGCTATGTGAAGTGGATGGGACAGATGATGAAGTATCAGAAGAGATCTTGCTGGTTCGAAAGATACTGCTCCAGTCGGGAGCCACGCAGGTCAGGACGGCAGTGGATGAACAAGAGCGTATAAAATTCTGGGCGGGAAGAAAAAATGCATTTCCGGCAGTAGGACGACTTTCACCTGATTACTATTGCATGGATGGCACGATCCCCCGCAGCCAATTGGGCAAGGTATTGAAGATGATCGGTGAGATGTCTGAGCGCTACAAGCTGCGTTGTGCCAATGTCTTCCACGCCGGTGATGGCAATCTACATCCACTGATTCTCTACGATGCAAACAACCCGGGTGAATTGGAAAAGGCAGAGACCTTCGGTGGTGAAATCCTGGAGCTCTGCGTTGCTGTGGGTGGCACGATTACCGGTGAGCATGGGGTTGGAATGGAGAAGATTAATCAGATGTGCGCCCAGTTTCCGGATGAGGAGTTGCAAACCTTTCATGACGTTAAAGGCGTGTTTGATCCACACAGTCTTTTGAACCCGGGCAAGGCAATCCCAACACTGGCTCGCTGCGCTGAGTTCGGGGCGATGCATGTACATGCCGGGAAGTTGCGCTTTCCTGAACTGGAGCGTTTTTAATGACTATGGATAGGGACTGTTCTGAAGCATTACAAACAACGGTTTTGGATGCCATGAACAACACAAAGGCCTTACAACTTGTCGGTAGCGGCAGTAAGCAGTTCTATGGCAGGGAAGCCCAGGGAGAGATACTGTCACTAGCCGATCACCGGGGAATTATTAGCTACGAGCCGACAGAGCTTGTCATCACTGCACGTGCCGGAACACCGCTGAAAGAGATAGAAGCGGCGCTGTTAGAAAAGGGACAGATGCTCCCTTTCGAACCCCCACATTTCGCTGGCAGAGGTACTATCGGAGGGGCCATAGCGGCAGGGCTCAGTGGCCCAAGACGTCCATGGGGCGGTGCCCCCCGGGACCTGCTCCTGGGAATCAAACTCCTTGATGGTAGAGGCCGCATTCTCCGTTTCGGCGGCCAGGTGATGAAGAATGTCGCAGGTTATGATCTTTCCCGATTGATGGCAGGCGCTTTGGGGACCTTAGGTATACTGCTTGAAGTGTCGATCAAGGTGCTACCCAAACCACCCCACGAACACACCCTGACATTCTCATCTCAAGAACAGGATGGCTGGTCTCTGATTCATACGATGCTGCGCAAAGCGATACCGATCACAGCTACCTACAGTCAAGGAGAGCAACATAAACTGCGTCTTGCCTGTCATGAACAGCGTTTGAAACAGATTCAAGGGACCTATGGCATGCTCACAGTTGACCATCAACATGGGTTCTGGCAGGCATTACGTGACCAAGAGCTGGACCTGTTTCAGCAACAGAGGCCCCTGTGGCGACTCTCAGTTCCGCCAGCGGCCAAACTCAATCTGCCTGGAGAGAGTTTAAATGAGTGGTCTGGGGGATTGCATTGGCTCATCTCTGATCATCCCGCCAGTGAAATACGCACATTAGTGGAAAAACAGGCAGGTCATGCCATACTTTTTCGCAATGGTGATCGCAGTAATGAGGTATTTCACCCACTCCAGCCAAGGGTAGCTGAGTTACAACAGAAGCTAAAGCAAGTATTTGACCCAAAAGGGATATTCAATCCTGGGAGGCATTACTCCCATTACTGATACTGAGGAGGATGATATTATCCCGACAAATAGGCTGCTCCGGTTTAATCAATTTGTGCGATGAGCAATTTTCGAGATAGGACAATCGTCATCTTAGTGGCTCTGTGCTGGCACCTCCCCGCAGAAGCATTCTTCTGCTTCTCTTTTGGCAGCCATACAGGCTCACATGATTATCGCCCCTCTCATCGGCGGTTTCCCCCTCCTCCGTCTGTGGTTTATCATCCTGATTCACGCGCCTATCCTGTTTATGATCTACTGCCGCAGCTCCCAGAAGTTATTCCTGCCCAGCAAAAGCCAGTAATTATACAGGGTTATAAATTCAGGCCCGTACAGAAGAGCAGTGTGCAGCAGGAACAGTCAATACCCACCATACACCGGGCAAAATAACAATTGACGTAAGCCTTCAAGATGAAACGACATCTTCGTCATTGCTTCGGTCTGGCCGCTTGCATACAACTTTGCATCTGTTCCATGGTGCTGCTTCCTGTGAAGCATTTTGTCATAACCGAGCCGATCATGATTGATCGATCCAGAAACTGCATCATGCTTTTTTTAGTCTCAGCATTGAACTTGATATCTTTCGGACTCTTGACTGGAGCAGTTTGCCCTTCCGGCATGCCCGGGACAGGCCCCATCCTCGCCTTAATCTCCTTCTCCATGGCCGTCATTATCTCGGCACACTTTTCAAATCCCGCCTGATCCTCCACCTTATCAAGGCAAAGCTTGGTCTCTTTCATAGCAGGTATGCTCTTCTCCATCATCGGCAACATCTTCTGTTTCGACTGCTCAAAGAACTGCTGCTGGTCCATTTGCGTACCAGCCGGTTGCTGCGCGAAGGCCAACACGGGTAGCAGCAATAAAAATTGAAGCCATTTCATTCGATATCTCCTCACTATAATCATTCAGAAACACGACCATACCGCAATCGGCTTGACTGAAACAGACACATATTACTAACTAGAACCTAGGTTTGTATCTCTTAAAGATAGGGCTATTTGTAACGAACAGAGAGCTTCTCGCCAATAACCCAGGATGCAATGGGCTGTATTTTAAGTGTTGAGCCGTTAGAATCCCGAACTGCAGCAATCATCGCAGGAGATATCCGTGGCAGAAAAACAAGTTGACGTCGCCATCCTCGGTTCAGGAACCGCGGGACTGAACGCGACCAGTAAGGTCGGACCGAGTGGTAAAAACTTTCTCCTCATCAACGGTGGCGAGCCAGGCACCACTTGCGCGCGGGTTGGGTGTATGCCGTCCAAGGCCTTAATTCAGGTCGCTGAGGACTACCATCGGCGCACCCATCTCGATCGCTATGGTGTCGATGGCCACACTGAATTGACCATCGATATTCCAGAAGCCATGGAGCATGTTCAGGATCTGCGTGACAATTTTGTCGATAGGGTGCTAACAAACAGCACTGACAACATGGGGGAAAAATTTGTTGAAGCTTATGCAAAATTTATCGATCCACATACTCTAGAGCTGGATAGTGGCGACAAGGTGATCGCGAAGAAGATTGTTATCGCCACAGGATCTCGCCCCATTATTCCGCCTGCCTGGGAGGTCTTTGGCCACAAGGTATTGACCACCGATACCTTCTTCGAATTAGAAGACTTGCCTAAATCGGTTGCAGTCATCGGTTTAGGTGTGATCGGTCTGGAACTGGGACAATCACTCAGCCGTTTAGATATTGACGTTTGTGGTTTTGATATGGCACAGACCATAGGTGGCACCAGTGATCCCGAAGTATCGAAGATGGCCCTTGAAACTATACAGCGGGAATTTCCAATCTACTTGGGAGAGGCTGTTGAGATTACTGAAGAGGGTAAACAGTTACGAGTCACTGCCGGAGCAAACTCGGTTGTGGTTGATAAAGTATTGGCAAGCCTGGGACGAACCCCCAACGTAGATAACTTAGCGTTGGAAAATGCGGGTATCGAACTCGACGAACAAGGTATTCCCCTATTCAATCCCAACACCATGCAGTGCGGCAGTTCCCATATATTCATCGCTGGGGATGTCAATGGTGAACGTCCCATCCTCCACGAGGCCGGTGATGAAGGCAAAATCGCTGGCTACAATGCCGCCCATGATGAGGTTGTTGGATTTAAGCGCAAGGTACCTTTAGCAATCAACTTTTGTGATCCCAATATTTGCCTTGTGGGTGCAAGCTATAGTGATCTGGATCTGCAGAAAACTGCAATAGGTGAGGTCAAACTGGCTCCAGTAGGTCGTGCCCAGATCATGGGCCAGAGTCGGGGTATCATTCGTATTTATGGTGATAAATCCACCGGCATCATTCTTGGTTCAGAGATGATCACCACCCGTGGTGAAAATCTGGCCCATCTTCTCAATTGGGCAATTTCACAACAACTCACCGTGGGTGATCTGATCCGCCTGCCCTTTTACCACCCGGTCATAGAAGAGGCTCTACAGGCTGCTCTCAACAACCTCTATGCCCAGGTAGATGTAAAAAACGAAAGCCCGATTAAAGAACTCTATCCACTATAAGTGATATGACAATCATGGAATCTATACAAGTCGAATTCCCTGGAGGGAAATGCATCGAAGCCAAAGTCGGTGCTTACACCATCCAGACCGATCAGCCAACCAAGTATGGTGGAGAGGCGAGTGCGCCTGCACCCTTTGACCTGTTTCTAGCTTCGTTGGCGACCTGTGCAGGGATCTATGCCTGGAATTTCTGTGAATCACGCAAACTCTCTACGCAAGGTCTGGGATTACGCATGGAATGCATCGATGATGAAAAGAAAAAGATGATCGTACAAATCAAATTCCACCTATCGCTGCCAGAAGGGTATCCTGAAAAATATCGTAGTGGCATTGTCAGGGCAATGGAACTCTGTGCCGTCAAACGACACATGCAGGATACCCCTGAGTTCACCATCGAGGTCACTTAACTGTTTTTTTTTAGGTTCTTTGTTAACCCCACTGTACCGAATACTGGTTGACTGGTACGGCAGAGTTGCACCCTACTCACCTCTCTTTGGTAGGGTGGGGCTCTGCCCCACCAATCACGGCTGAACAAGGTCGCACATATTCGATTTTAAGCAGTTAAGTAAGTGCCACCAGTATGAACAATACTATAGATAGTGGGGCTGATTGGTTTGATCCCCTATTCTCAGCTCAAAGGTTCGATGGCTGAGCATAGTGGGTAATCCGGAAGATCTATTTGGATTTAAATATCTAGTCTTCGTTAGGAAAAAAATACTTGCCTGACTAATCTCTTTACTATCGGCTAACCTAGGGTCTGTTAACACTCAACCCAAGCTGTTTATTCATCTACCACTACGCCGTAGCGACAAAGATTGCCCTGCGGGGTGCAGGATAACCCTCAATGGTCAAATGCTGATCAACCGGATCGAGATAATCTGCCAGGGATTCAAAGTGCATCCATTCAGTAGCACGTTGCTCTTCGAATGTTGTAATAGCAACGTCGATCAATCTTACATGAGTGAAGCCCGCGCGCTGTAACCAATTCTGCAAGGTCTTGGGTGTCGGTATGAACCAGACATTACGCATCTTTGCATAACGCCATTTTGGTACCAATACCTCATCTTCACCACCCTCTATCACCAACGTCTCCAGAACCAGCTCCCCCCCCCTGCGCAATGCACCTCTCAGTTCAGTAAGGTGGGCAAACGGTGACTGGCGATGGTAGAAGACACCCATTGAGAAGACCGTATCGAATGCCTTCAAATCAGGGGGCATCTGTTCAATACTGAGTGGAAACAGGTGTACAGGGTGATGCTCACCAAGAAAGTACTTGATCGCCTCGAATTGAATGATAAACAGTTGAGTCGGATCAATACCAATTACCAACTTCGCCCCTTCACCGAGCGCACGCCAAGCGTGATAGCCATTTCCACAACCCACATCCAGTACAAGTCGGTCATGCAGCGGCTTAATCTGTGACTGAAGTCGATCCCACTTTAAATCGGACCGCCATTCACTATCCAGATGAATACCGCAAATCTCATAGGGTCCCTTACGCCAGGGATGAAATTGTTGTAGTCCATGAAGCAGACTGTGCCTGCTTGCCTGGTCACAATCATCTATATCACCCGCTCTTATTCTGGCACTTCGAAGGTCAATTGATGAGATATCCAAAGCTGGTAATTGGGATAAGGTTTTACGCCACCCAGCCAAATCGCCATGTGACTTTTCACGCCAGACAGTATCAACTTGTTGTGGTAGTTGTTCCAACCAGGCCGCTAGTGGTCCATCCATGAAGGGTTGTCGCCATTCCCATAGTTGCTTCATTTTATCGCCAATAAGGAGATAAAATTAAAACACTGAAACCAGACTTCAACTGTTGAAAAACCTACCTTTTGCAGCCGTTCCTTATGGCATGCCAGGGTTTCTGGTATGAGTACATCTTCTAATGCTGTACGTTTCTGACTGATCTCCAGTTCAGAATAGCCCTGGGCCTTTTTAAACCCATGGTGCATCTCTATAAATAGCCGCTGAGCTACATCGTTTGGCAATGCTATTTTCTCCGACAGGAGCAATAATCCACCTGGCAACATGCCCTCATAAATGTTTGTCAATAGCGTGAGACGGTCAGCAGCAGGAACAAACTGCAAAGTAAAATTCAACACGACCATGGATGCCAGGCAAATCTGGATATCCCGGATATCAGCGCATATTAATTCTACAGTCGGACCTCTATCCTGCTCTGCAAGACAGTGCTTGGCTGTAGACAACATCGCTGGCGAATTATCAACTGCAACAAGGTGAAAATCGAGATCTTCCACGGCAAACCGAATCGCCATTGTTGCCGCACCGAGTGAACAGCCAAGATCGTAACAATTTGAGTTTGGCTTGATGTATTGGGCAGCCAGTGTCCCAATCATATTGATGATCGTTCCATAACCGGGAACCGAGCGGTTTATCATGTCAGGGAAGACACAGGCAACCCGCTCATCAAACACAAAATCAGGAATGATTTCATGCGCATCTACGTATAGCCTATCTTTAGTCACATTAATCAGCCATGAATGAATAGAATTGTGTGTAGAGAATTTTTGTATTTGATGATAATTTTTTTACTTGCACCTATAGACACAGGTTTAACGTTACTTCTCTGCTTGAACAGCGAGCTCTCCTTCTGCTACATCCACAAAGCTTAATAGCACACCGCCTAAAATAAACAGTATGCTGACCGAGAGGATTGATAGACGGGTATCGCCTGTCAGCACGCCAATCCAGCCCATTAACATCGGTCCAACCACCACCGCGAATTTACCCAGCATATTGTAAAACCCAAAAAACTCTGCTGACTGATCATGAGGAATCAAGCGTGCATAGAGTGAGCGGGAAAGCGCTTGTATTCCACCCTGCACTAGGCCAATTGAGATTGCCAGCAGGTAGAACTCCCAAACGTCCTCCATATGATAGGCCCATAACAGGATAAGCAGATAGATAAAAATCGCCAACATGATCCCCTGTTTTGGTCCATGTTTATTGCCTATCGCTCCAAATACGATGGCAGCAGGAAAACCGACAAACTGCGTAATGAGCAGAGCCACCATCAGATTATTTGCATCGAAGCCGATAGAGAGTCCGAAATCTACGGCCATTCGGACAATGGTATCGACACCATCGATGTAACACCAATAGGCTAAAAGAAAAAGAAAGGCCATTCGCAACTGTTTGAGTTTACCGAAGGTTCCAATTAATTGGCGAAATCCTGCAAGCACCCACCCTTTTTGAGCGGTACCAACAGAAGGTTCCTTAACCAGCAGGAACAAGGGAATGGAGAAGACTGCCCACCACACTGCAACAGTAATAAACGAAAGCCTCACTGCCTCAGCTGCATTTGCGAGACCGAATGATCCAGGATAGAGGGTCATCAGAACATTGCACGCAAACAAAAGACCACCACCCAGATAGCCAAATGCAAAACCGTAGGCAGACACCTTGTCATAGTGTTGTTTACGTGTCACCGACACCATTAACGCATCATAAAAGATGTTACCACCGGAAAAGCCCAGCAAGCTCAGGCCATACAGAATCAAGGCCATCATCCAGTTCCCCATCGCCACCAGATAGAGTGATCCGGTCATGACGATACCCATTCCGGCAAAAAACAGCAGAAAACGTTTTTTTGCGCCTGCCTGATCAGCCAGTGCCCCAAGTAGTGGAGCCAGGCATACCACGATCACACTTGCTAGCGAGTTAGCCATTCCCAAACGGAAAGTGCTATCAGTGACAGCCGTGTCCACGCTCCAATACTGCTTGAAGAAGATAGGGAAAAATCCAGCCATCACAGTTGTGGCAAAAGCTGAATTAGCCCAATCGTAGAGACTCCATGCGAAGACCCCGGGCTTGCGTAGAAGTGAGTGACCTCGCATGCTATCAGATATTAATATCCTACTCTTCCGACTCGGGTTCAGGGAGTGTGAGATTGGCATTGATCGCCATCCTCACCAATTCAGCAAGTGAATCAGCCTCCATCTTCTCCATCACTCTGGCCCGGTGCGCCTCAACGGTTTTAGCGCTGACACCCAAACTCGTTGCAATCTCCTTGTTCGCCTTACCATTGGTTACCATCACCATGACTTCATGCTCTCTTGGCGTCAGACGAGCCAAGCGTGTTGCAATTTCAGCCCGTTGAGACTGCATATCCCGCTGCCTCACATCCAATGCCAGGGCATGACGAATACTCTCAAGCAACAGTTCATCGTTAAATGGTTTTTCAATGAAGTCAATCGCTCCCGACTTCATCGCCCGCACAGCCATAGGCACATCACCATGACCTGTAATGATAATCACTGGGATAGCTATCTGATTGGCCCTCAAATACTCCTGCAGCTCAAGACCACTCATACCTGGCATGCGAACATCAAGTAACAAACAACCCGAGCGTCCCGGATAGTAGCTATTAATGAATGCGTCAGCTGATTCAAATGTCTCCACTTGCATGGAAACCGATTCAATAAGCCATTTGAGAGAATTCCGCATAGCCTGATCATCATCTACTACAAATACTGTCGGTCGTTTACTCATTGCTAAAAACCTGGTAATTCGAGTGTTGAATCGGTTGGCAGGATGACATGAAAAGCCGCGCCTTTACCCACTTCAGAGACGACTTCAATCATCCCCTGGTGATCCTGCATGATTTTTTGGCTAATCCTAAGCCCCATACCCATACCGCTCTCCTTGGTAGAGAAAAATGCATCAAATAGATGGTTGAGTGTTTCTGCCGGTATGCCGGGACCTGTATCCTTAACCAGGACTTGCACCATCTTGCTATTCATCTTCTCTGTCTGCAACAAGAGTCTTCGCTGGCCGGTATCAACTTGCTTCATAGCATCAATCGCATTTCTTACCAGATTCAGTAAGACCTGTTCTATCTGTACCAGATCGACCCTTACCGGCAACACCTCATCGCTTAACTCAACAGAGACTTCCACTTTTTGTCGATTGGCTTCAAATTCGATGAACGAAGCGACTTCCAGGACCAGGTGATTAAGGTTTGCCACCTCACGCTCCTGTGGCCGTTTTCCTACCAGGGCGCGTAATCGCTTGATTATCTCTCCTGCCCTCTCCGCCTGTACGGTGATCTGAGCCATCGCATCCACCAGCTCGGCCTCTCCACCACGGCCCGATTGCAGACGTCTGACACAACCACTGGCAAAATTGATAATCGCCGAGAGCGGTTGATTAAGCTCATGAGCTAAGCCAGTAGACATCTCCCCCATTGTACTGAGCCTACAGACATGTACTAATTCAGATTGATGCTGTCTACTCTGCATCTCAGCCATGCGCATTTGAGTAAAGTCTCGACCGTAGATATTCACATAATCCAACTCTTTGATTGAAGCCAATTGCAGAGAGAAGATCTGTTCCTCCAAATTTATTTCGTACTCTTTATTGACACCCTCTTTAAGAACACTGGCGACCAGGTTTCTCCAATACAGGGGCAAGGTCTGGCCACGCTCACAACCCCAATAAGCCATCAGGGGCTCACTGGCAATATTCGCGTAGACGATGACGCCACGATTATTGATACGCAGAACGGGATTAGGGTTTTCACTGGCGAGTTTTGCCAAACTGGTAATCTCACGCTCGGCTTGTTTGCGTCCTGTTACATCATGCAGGTAGACATTGAAAACCATCTGCTGTTGAAGATGAATCGAAATGACTGAGCACTCAACAGCCCTCTCTTCACCATTAATGGTTTCCGCCAACATCGGTTGGCCACGACATACGGCGCTACTGGCACTCTTCCTGATGCACCCTCCCAGCATAGAGCGAAAGCGTTCACGATGATTGGGATGTATTGCAATCTCCTCCAGTCGCCGGCCAATAAGCAGATCCCTGGGATAGCCGAATGTATTCAAGGCCGTACCGTTTACCTCTACAACAATACCTTGTTCGTCCAAGGTAACAATTGAGTCCATTGAGTTGTCGAACAGTGCACTCTTCAGGACTTCTGTCTCCCTTATCCGCTTCTCCTGTTTATCACGCAAAGAGTCTCGCGCCGTGATCAACTGCCGAAAAAATGCCTTTACCCAATCCTCCAGCAGCAGCAGTTGATTACCTTTTATAATAACCGGCTGTTCGACTCCCAGTGCCTGCTGTCCATAGCGGGAAATACGCTTCAGTACATGACTGATCTTGGTCGAAATCAGATAAAAGATGATGGAAAATGCAACTACATAGACCAATGCAGCCAACAAACGATCCAACTGAGCCAGTTTAGTGATATTGCGGATGGTCTTCTGCACGACATCGCGAGAAACAAGGGTAGAAAAGAGCAAACTCTGTTCCATGGATTGGTAGCGAGTTAGCGCCTGGGATGTCAGTAGATAGCTATCCTGCCAATCCCATAGATAGGAGTCTTGGGGTATTTGCTGGCTGTTACTGCTTACCAACAGCTTTTGATTCTCCGCATCTATCAGCGCAATCAGGGTATCCGTACCATGTGCCATCTTCTGGGACTCGGCAAGAAACTGTTCATCAACAGCAACAATCAACAGAAGAACAGCAGGATCAGATTTGCGCTGATAAGTTATATTCGACCATACCAACAGATAAGGTAACTGATCGATGAGGGTAATCAAAGCCTCGTCATGTCCGGTATACAACTCAGTAATATGCTCAAGACTGAAAGGTAACGGTTTTTTTTGGTAGATCTCCCTGGCATCTCCATGGCTATCAAGCAACACAACATGACTGGGCTCAATCGAACTCAGATTGGGGTGTCCAGGCTCGAGCCAACTTGGAATTTGATCACGATAGTGTTTGGGATCAAGTTCTGACTCCAGCCATTGAAATGTGTTGAGGTAGGTAATGATCTGCCAGTGATTGGAGAGGCCATGTCCAGCCAATTGCCACTCTCGCAAAAACTGCTCGAAACGGTGTCGGGTCTCTACGGCACGAATATCTAGCCGCCTAACTAATTCACTATGAAACATCTGCTCCAGGCGTTTATCCTGTACAGGATCCAATAACAGCCAGGTGACCAAACCGCATAGAATACCAACAAGTAAGGATAGTGCAGGCAAGGGTATGCTGATCAGCCAGGCACGCCACTTTAATGATCTGGTATTACTCATATTGCAGGATTATCGAGATGAGTAGAGACACCGTCCAGATGCACCAAAACTCTCTACGTATACTTTTTAATTAAATTCATGAAATGGTTACACAAGGCTTTCTTTTTACTCTTGTTGTTACCTTGAATCCAGTCTGATGTGCTTCAAATACCTAAACCCGATGCAGAGATAAAAAAAAAGACGCTGAACGCGTCTTCTTACAAGTGATTTCCAGCTAGCTGGCGATTATTATTATTTTCAGGAGGTACTGTCAGGTCAATAGCGTACAGTGACCTGTTTAGGTAAAGTATGGGAAGTACCACTATAGCCTTGATACATATAGGCTCTTTCGGCAACTGTTGCGTAGCCATATAACATCTTGCGCAGCATCTGCCTTACGCCGGCATCGAGCTCACTGAACATCAGGCCCAGACAACCGGATTGTTGGTGTACAACATAGGCCTTGGCCTAGCACTGTTTGGTACCGCCACAGGCTTCAACGGGGAAGGAGACATCAACAATCGTGTTCAGCTGCTGCGAACTGTCGCCAATATCGACTAACATGCCGCTAAGGCTGATATTTCGTATCTTTCCATTTAATCTGCCGAGATTTCGATCGTTGATGACGATTTCTAAAGATAACAACTTGCGATGGTCACGTCTGTGTTCCATGCTTTCGCTCCCTAATAATCGCTGTTATATCGGGGTCTAAAAGTATGGACCCTGTAGGGAAAATTACAAATCGGGAGTATCGCTCCTGGATATTAGGGTTTGCCCTAGGTTTTACTGTTCTCTTATGCAGAAAGCATGCTCAATGAAGTGAGATTATATGACAGGAAATCCCTCGACTGACCTAGCTGATTACGTGGCTCCCGGTTTTCTGCGTCGCTTGGCAGCTATCCTCTATGACAGCTTGCTATTGGTGGCCCTGCTTTTCGTAGCAACTGCCACTATCACTTTACCGCTGGGTAGTCCGGAAGGAAACATGCTACTGTTCTTCCAGCTTTTTATCTTTGAAATCATGCCCTTGATGTTCTTTACTGGTTTCTGGACCTGGGGTGGACAAACACTTGGCATGCGGGCATGGCGACTCAGATTGGTACGTATAGATGGCGGGGTAGTAAGCTGGAGTGACGCTTTGAAACGCCATCTGGCTGCGCTCTTATCACTCATGGTTTTTGGTCTCGGTTTTATTTGGATATTATTCGATTCACAAAAGCTTGCTTGGCATGACCGGATCTCAAAGACCCGATTAATAGTTGTCAAATAAGTGAACTAGGTCACCTTTTTTCAGCCGAGCTCTGAGGGTCAATTCATCGATGGCGGTTCAACACCCAATGCCATGAAAATGGCTGATGCCTTATCCAAGGTTTCCTGAAATTCAGCCTCTTCACCGGAATCGGCCACGATACCACCGCCGGCCCAGAATTCGAGATCCTGGCCCTGTATAACCAAGCTTCGAATAGCGATATTACTGTCCATCGAACCATCCATCCCTATATAAGCGATGCTGCCGCAATAGAGTCCACGCCGGGTCTCCTCCAGCTCATCAATGATCTCCATTGCACGTAGTTTTGGCGCTCCTGTGATTGACCCCCCAGGGAAACAGGCACGCAATAGATCCGAGGCATCCTGACCGATATCCATTTCACCCGATATGGTACTTACAAGATGGTGCACTTGGGCGAAAGATTCCACCTCAAAAAGAGCAGGCACCTTCACACTGCCCGTCTTGCAGACCCGCCCAAGGTCATTGCGCAACAAATCGACAATCATCAGATTTTCGGCCCTATCCTTCTCACTGTTTGCCAGACTTGCACTTAACTGTCTGTCCGTATCCGGGTCTTTACTGCGTGGTCGGGTACCCTTAATTGGGCGAGTTTCCACCCTGTTATGCCGCAGTTCTAAAAATCGTTCCGGGGAGGAGCTGAGAATAGATGCAAATGGATAGTCTAAAAAAGCACTGAAAGGGGCTGGATTAGCTTGCCGTAGCTGTCGATAGAGCGCCCAAGGATCGCCTTCGACTGTAGCGCTGAACCATTGGGCGAAATTCACCTGATAGCAATCACCTTCACGAATATAGTGCTGAATCCTGGCAAATCGTTGAGCATACTCCTTACGAGTCAGATTACTTTTAATTGGGGAGGTCAGTTTAAAAGGAGCCATTTGCTGGCTAAGCGGGTTGGAAAAACCCTTCACCAGGACTGACCAGGCCTGCTTGGTCCTGGGGTCTTTGCCTTGGCCAATCAACCAGCTTTTACGCAACTCATGATCAACCACCAAGGCCCAATCGTAAAGAGCAACAGCCATCTGTGGAAATTTTTCTTTGTCAGCATCCAAGGCTGGCAGACGCATCCATCGACGGGCAAGATCGTAGGAAAAAAAACCAATTGCACCGCCGACAAATGGCACCTCTGGATGCTCTTGTATATCAGCTGATTGCAGGTAACCCCTGAGTAAATCCAAAGGATCCTGATCCGATAACAGATGACTGTTTCGATCCCATACCTCAGTCTTCCTTCCCTGTGTAGTCAACGTTAGATAAGGCGATGCCGAGAGGATGTCATATCTACCCTGGCTCACCATAGGCCTGCCACTGTCGAGAAATACTGGCCAATCCAGGTGCCGTATCGTCTCAAACAAGTCTGCGCTATCAGTATGATAGGGCAGGCGCTGAATGCGGACCGTCAATAGTTACTTACGTTCTGGTTAGTAATTTTCAAAGGGGTGCCGACGAATAATAGTTTCGGTTCTGTCAGGCCCGGTGGAAACGATATCGATAGGCGTCTCGCATAGCGCTTCGATCTTAGCCAGGTACTCTTTTGCCGTTTGAGGTAAGTGATCAAACTCGGTCATGCCGACAGTAGACTCCTGCCAACCAGCCATTTCGATGTATACCGGCTCACACTCCTCGAAGCGGTCAGCACCGGAGGGTGGCGAGGTCACTTCCTGGCCATTCAGTTTATAGGCTACACAGATCTTTATCTTTTCCATGCCATCGAGCACATCGAGTTTGGTGATACAGATCCCGCTGACACTGTTGATCTCAAGTGAGCGACGTAATGCCACAATATCCAGCCAGCCACATCGGCGTTTTCGACCAGTAGTAGCACCAAATTCATGTCCTTTTGTGCCCAGATGATCACCGTCTTCATCAAACAGCTCTGTAGGAAACGGACCAGCGCCAACACGGGTTGTGTAAGCTTTTACGATTCCCAGCACATAGTCAATATAGCGCGGACCGACCCCTGTACCGGTAGCCGCTCCACCCGAGGTTGTATTGGATGAGGTGACGTAGGGATAGGTACCATGATCGATATCGAGCAGTGCTCCCTGTGCACCTTCGAACATCACATTCTTGCCCTCTCGGCGTAACTGGTGAAGGGTACCGGTAACATCTTCAACCATCGGCTGCAGGCACTGTGCCTGTTCGAGCAGTTGATCAAGGACCTGTTGATAGTCAACCTCGCCATACTCAAACAGGTGCTTGAGAGCAAAATTATGGTAATCCATCACCTCACGTAGACGTTCAGCGATGCGCACTTGGTCAAATATCTCGCCCAAACGGATACCGCGACGGGAGATCTTGTCCTCGTATGCCGGACCGATACCACGTCCGGTGGTACCAATGGCCTTTTTACCACGCGCCTTTTCACGGGCAGCATCAAGTGCAATGTGATAGGGCAGGATCAATGGACAGGACTCGGAGATCCCCATCCGACTGGAAGCAGGTACACCACCCTTTTCCAGCATTTCGATCTCCTCCAACAGGGCATCCGGTGCCAATACCACGCCATTGCCTATCAGGCAACGCACACCCTCTCGTAACACACCAGAAGGAATCAAATGCAGTACTGTCTGCTTGCCATCGATGACCAGCGTATGACCGGCATTGTGACCTCCCTGGAATCTAACCACGGCAGACGCTTTGTCAGTCAACAGGTCAACGACCTTGCCTTTTCCTTCGTCTCCCCACTGTGTTCCGATTATTACAACATTCTTGCCCATGGTTCTCTCAAATCGTTATATCCGGTTGATACCGGAATTGTATTGCCACAAAGTTAGTGATTTTTGCAGAATTCCTTACAGAATCAAACAGAAATCAACTGCCACTGATCGGCCTTCAACACCAACCGTTGATCACACCCCATCTCCTTGGCCTCTCCATGCTGTCCAGGCAGAGCACAGATAACCCTTCGTCCATCAGCCCGCAATCGTGCTACCTCTTGCTGTAGACGAGCATCGTCTGACCAGGGAGCGAAGATGGCAGTCAGCACTTCACCTTGCTCTACCGGTTGTGCTATCCGAATGAGGGTTTTTAGATCACTACTGAAACCAGTAGCCGGCCTCGACCGGCCAAAAACACGCCCAATCGCATCATATCTACCCCCTCTGGCGATCTCCTTGCCACTACCGGGGACGAATGCTGCAAAAACAACGCCGGTATGGAAGTGATATCCCCGAAGTTCAGCAAGATCAAAATGGACGGGGACATCGGGGAGCCAGATAGCAATCAGGTCAGCCATCTTCTGTAGATAGTCCAGTGCCTGCCTGACCGGCGGAGAGGCATCCTTCAATAAATCCCTTGCCTGCAGCAAGGCATCGTTACCACTCAATTCGCCCAGGCCAGCGAGCATATCGGCATGCTGGGGTGCAATTGAAAAGGAGTCTAGGAGTGCTTCAATCTCTGGCATAGCCTTGCGCTGCAAGGCATTGAAAAGCTCAGTTTCCTGCTGTTTATTAAGACCGGTCTGTTCTGCCAATCCCTTAAAGATACCCACATGCCCCAGATCGAGATAGACATCCTGGACACCGGTTTTCTTCAATGTCTCCATCATCAGGCGCAGAATTTCGATATCACTCTCTACGCCGCTGTGACCATACAGCTCTGCACCGATTTGCAATGGACTACGGGTACCGGCAAAGCCGTCAGATCGTGTATGTAACACGGTACCGAGGTAACAAATACGAGTAGGACTCTGGGAGCGATTGTGGTGTGCATCGATACGCGCTGCCTGTGGTGTAATATCCGCACGTACACCCATCATGCGACCTGTCAATTGGTCAGTCAGCTTGAAGGTATTCAGATCCAGGTCACTGCCTGTTCCCGTCAATAGGGAGTCGAGAAATTCTACAAATGGCGGAATGACAAACTCATAACCCCAACTACTATAGAGGTCTAGCAGTTCACGGCGTTTTCGTTCAATTTCACCCGCTTCAGGAGGGAGCACTTCATCGATGCCGTCAGGCAAAATCCAACGTTCATTTTCCATCTTAGCCACAATTAATTCACAAGATAGAGCAGGATTACTCCGGTAACCATGCTGACCAGACCGCTGATTCTCATTGAGCGGTTGTCATGCTGAGCGATCATCAGCAAGACTTCCCGCATGCTGTTGGGGCTGAGGAAGGGCCATATGCCTTCAATCACCAACAACAAGGCCAAGGCCACCAACAAATCATGCCACATCAGCGCATTCCCCATAAAAAAACCGGGGATCATCCCGGTCCAGAGCATGCGGCCCACTTGGACCGCCGGTCATTTTCCCAGAGCAAGCACCTCTTGTCTATCGGCACAGCCCATTAACTGCCCTACTTGCTTAAATTACAGTCAAAAAATGTTCAAATTATCTCGCAGAGCACGCAAAGCCTGTCATCTTACTGGAGCATCAACTTTACGTTCTCTGCATTTCCCAGAGCATGTCCGTTACTGACGGTGACACCTGGACAGATAATTAATGGCCGCTATTGACCCGTACGATTTTTTAAATAACGAAAAAAGTCGGAATCGGGCTGTAGCACCATCACGTCGGAGCGGTTCTGAAAACTGTTCTTATAGGCATTCAGACTCCGGTAAAATGAGTAGAATTCACTGTCCTGTTTATAGGCACCTGCATAGGTTTCCGCTGCCTTTCCATCACCCTCACCTCTCAGCTTTTCTGCTTCACGATAGGCATCAGCCACAATGACTACACGTTCACGATCCGCATTGGCCCGAATCCTCTCTGCAGCCTCAGCACCCTTGGCTCGGAGGTCTCTGGCAACACGCTCACGTTCAGCACGCATACGCTGGTAAACAGATTCGCTCACCTCAGGTGGCAGGTCGATCTGCTTGACACGCACATCAAGGATTTCCACCCCAAGCTCCGCAGCCTTGGCATCGGAATCCTTGGTCAGCTTATCCATTATTTCAGTACGTTCACCAGAGATGACCTCTTGCACCGTACGCTTACCAAATTCATCACGCAGACTGGTATTAATACGCTCTTGCAGCAGACGGGCTGTCTTATCAAGCCCACCACCGGTAGAACGAAAATACTGGCCTACATCGGCAATCCGCCACTTAGCGAAGTAATCGACGATAACGTCCTTCTTCTCCGCTGTTAGAAAGCGTTCTGGACGGGCATCCATGGTCTGAATTCGAGCATCAAAGGTCTTGACATTGTTTAACACCGGCACCATCCAGTGGAGTCCTGGTGTATAGTCGGTCGCGACTATTTCACCCAGACGTAGCTTCAAAGCCACTTCCCACTGGTTGACGATAAAAGCTGCCGAATAAATAATCACCGCAGCGATTGCAGCTATGGGGATCAGCAATTTGGATGTTTTCATCAGCGTACCCCCCTTGAGCGGTCAACATTACGTAAATTGCCTGTGTTGGTCTGGTTACGCGCACCTTCCTTCGATGAAAATGACTGTTGGCTGGTCTCTTTCCCCTGCTCTGCACTCTGAATCAACTTATCGAGGGGTAAATACATGAGGCTATTGCCTTCCTCTGTATCGAGCATCACCTTGCTTGTCTGGGCTAACATGGATTCGATCGCATCCAGGTAGAGGCGCTCGCGAGTCACTTCGGGAGCCAGTTGATACTCCTTGAGAACCGCCAGAAAACGGCTGGCGTCACCTTCGGCTTCGGCAATCACACGATCCCGGTAAGCATTGGCATCTGCTGTACGACGGGCTGCCTCACCCCTTGCCTGCGGTACCACTTCGTTGGCGTAAGCTTCAGCCTGATTTTCCAGCTTCTCCTTATCCTCACGCGCTTTGATAGCATCATCGAAAGCACTTTTTACCTGTTCAGGCGGCTTGGCGGGTTGCATATTCACACTAGTGATAATAAGGCCCGCCTTATAGGTATCAATCAGGCCCTGTGCACCGCTCTTGATACGATCTGCGATGGCTCCACGACCCTGAGTAAGGATGAAATCCAGATCACTCTTACCAATGATTTCGCGGACTGCGGTTTCAGTAGCATCCCGCATCGTCTTATTGGGGTCTCGATCCTGAAAGAGATAGTCGGCTGCATCCTGGATACGGGACTGGATGGTAAATTCCACATCCACGATATTCTCATCGCGAGTCAGCATCGTCGCCTTATGACGAAATGAGGTGATCTGGTCAACATTGACTGGAATGGCTTTTTCTATAGGGAACGGGATATGCCAATGAGGACCAGGTTGAGTGGTCTCAGAATAGGCGCCAAAGCGTAAAATCACGCCACGCTCAGCAGGCTCGATAATGTAGATACCACTGGCTAACCATACAACCAGTGCAATAGCGATTATCACACCGATAGACTTAGAGCCAGGCCCTGAGCTGCCTCCAATCGAGCCATCACCTCGGGAAGGCTTACCACCACCGAAGATGCCACCAAATTTATCCTGAAGCTTCTTAACCACTTCGTCCAGGTCAGGTGGTCCCTGATCTCCGCCCTTGCCACTCCAGGGATCTTTACCGTTTCCACCCGGTTCATTCCAGGCCATTGAACACTCCAACTTAGTTACTGGTTTCGTCTGTTACAATTCAGACAACCGAAATTCGGATATGGGGCTGATTAATCATCTTTCAATCCCCCCATCTGATTCAAACAAGGCTATACACCTTTCATCTCAATCTACACAGGCGACATTCTAACAGCCTGTTAGGTTCTAGTGTACCTCGTCATAGATTCTTTGGCATGCTACAAAAGAGGAAAAGATTTTTTACTAGCCTACAGGAACCACCTTGGCGACATCAGATAGGCTTACTCGAGAATACAACTCTGCAGGACAGGCTCTTCCTTTAATAGTTTCAGGAACTCTCGTTCGGACATATCAACATCCATTTCCCAACCTCCCTCGTCTGTGCTCGCTTCACTGAGCACCGAGCCCCGCTCAAATAGTAATGCATGCAATCGGCCATCGCTGGGATTTAGGCGTAAACGTTGCTGCACATGATTTTGGCGGAAAAACTCAGCCAGTGCCTCCATCAATAACTCAGTCCCATCACCTGTGATAGCAGAGAGCCAAATTCGAATCACATGACCATTTTCATCCCGGTCAATTCTAGGCTCAAAATTATCAAGCAAATCTGTTTTATTGAAGACCTCTATTTGATGGATTCTTTCTGCACCAATTTGATGCAGTACATCATTGACCTCTGCAATACATGTAGCACGCTGATGACTGGACGCATCGACTATATGCAGCAATAGAGATGCGTCTGTGGTCTCCTTCAAGGTCGATTTGAATGCAGCCACAAGATCGTGGGGTAAATGACTGATGAATCCGACAGTATCGGCCAGCACGACAGCCCCTTCCCCTTTAAGGTCCAGTCTTCTCAAGGTTGGGTCCAATGTGGCGAAAAGCTGATCTGCTGCATAGACACTGGAGCCTACAAGCTTATTGAAAAGGGTCGATTTACCCGCATTGGTATAACCAACCAGGGAAACGGTAGGGATATCAGCCCGCTCTCGTCCTCGTCGACCCTGTTCACGCTGAGAATCAACCCGTTTCAATCGACGCTTAATCTGGTTGATACGCTGATTCAACAGACGCCTATCACTTTCCAGCTGTGTCTCACCCGGTCCACGTAGGCCGATACCACCCTTCTGCCTCTCCAGATGGGTCCAACCTCTGACGAGTCGTGTCGAGAGATGCTGTAACTGGGCCAATTCCACCTGGAGCTTACCTTCAAAGGATCGCGCTCTTTGACAAAATATATCCAATATCAGCCCAGTCCGATCCACTACCCTACATGCAAACTCTCTTTCCAGATTTCGCTCCTGGCTGGGAGATAGGGTATGGTTAAAGATCACCAAATCTGCACATTCTGCCGAGACGATCTGCTTGACCTCTTCCGCCTTACCTCGTCCGATAAAGAGTTTTGGATCAGGTTGTCGACGACTTCCCGGAACAAACTGTACGATTTCTGCACCGGCTGATACCGCTAAATCGCGAAATTCATTAATCTCATCGGGGTCACTTGGCCCGTTCAGGTCAATATGAACCAGTACGGCGCGTTCACCCGCTTTGGGACGTTCAAACATGTTGAAATTGAGTCAAAGGATAGGGAGTAATCAGCATTCTCTACCGAACGCACCCCAACCTGAGGTGCGTTCGATACTGAATAGTGTGTGAAGGCCTAGAAATTACCGATTCCCGACTGTTCGGGTTCTTCAGCTTGGCCATTGGCATGCTGGATGCGAACATTCCGTGCAGGTACCACGGTTGAAATTGCATGCTTATAGACCATCTGACTGACACTGTTTTTCAAAAGCACGACAAACTGGTCGAAGGACTCGATTTGCCCCTGCAGTTTAATACCATTAACGAGAAAAATTGAGACTGGCACGCATTCCTTCCTCAGTGCATTCAGAAAAGGGTCTTGTAGACTCTGCCCTTTAGACATGGAGGTTCTCCTTATTGTGTTTGTATTGTAAGCGGTGATATCAAGGGCAAAAAGCTGCCGACGGTAGTAAAATTACTCCACAGGCGAAAGTGTAGCACAATGTTTTTTTTCCATGTATTCAAAATATCAATAGCTAGTCACGGTAAAACCCTATCCATGCTACTAAAAAACTCCCATGTGTGGCTATTTCAGGCATGGAAACTTACTGGAAATCAGCTGTAGCGCTTGCTCCAGTACATCGCCCTCTTCCTCCAGCCAACGACATGCCTTATCACATCGTAACCAGGTAAATTGGCGCTTGGCCAGCTGCCGAGTAGCAATAATACCCCTTTCGGTCATCTCATCGCGAGACAGCTGCCCCAACAAATAGCTCAGCATCTGACGATATCCTACCGCCCGCATCGAGGGCATGGACGGCGAAAGATCTCCCCGTTTGATCAGTCCTTTGACCTCCTGTTCCAACCCCTGATCCAACATCTTATGAAATCGCTGCTCGATTCGGGCATGTAGCAAGGCACGATCTTGTGGTGCTCGAACTAATTTTAATACTTGGTATGGAAAATTATGACCTGCATTCCCCTGTTGAAGTTCACTCATCGTTTTACCGGTGATCTCAATCACCTCCAAAGCGCGTATTGTCCGTTGAGGATCGTTGGCATGGATACGATTTCCCGCGATAGGGTCGAGTTGCAATAGACGTTTGTGAAGTCGGGTTAGTCCCAGACGGGATTGCTCACCCTCCAATCTGGCTCTGATGACAGGATCGGCCTCAGGAAGATCTGATAGTCCCTGTTCCAGTGCCTTGAAATAGAGCATGGTACCTCCAACCAACAAAGGCACTCTACCTGCTTTGGTGATAGTGGCCATTTCCGCCAGGGCATCATCACGAAAAGCAGCGGCTGAGTAGCTCTCAGCCGGGTCTCTGATATCGATTAGCCGATGCGGGGCAATCTGCAAGATGTCTTGATCAGGTTTAGCCGTGCCTATGTCCATTCCCCGGTATATCAGCGCCGAGTCGACACTGATGATCTCCAACGGCAAGTGTTGAACCAGTTCCACTGCCAGTTCAGTCTTACCTGAAGCTGTCGGCCCCATCAGGAATAGTGCTGGTGGCAATTCATTTGCGAGATGGTTCTCAGCCACCTCAACGTCCCCTCAAAAAAAGTCGGTCGAGCTCAGTTACCGACAATTGAACCCAAGTGGGTCTGCCATGATTACACTGGTCTGCGCGTTCAGTCCTCTCCATATCACGCAGTAAGGCGTTCATCTCATCTAATCCCAGACGTCGATTTGCCCTTACTGAAGTGTGACAGGCCATTGTGGCCAACACTTTGTCAATCTCATCCTGCAAACGCTTCGTCTGGCCGTGCTCTGCGAGGTCAGAGAGCAGATCACGCAAGAGTTTTTCTGCATCAGCACCCTGTAGGAGAGCAGGAATTGTCCTAATCGCCAGGGTGTCGAGTCCCAATCGGCTGACCTCAATGCCAATCTGGTTTAAGAATGATTGAAACGTTTCAACCAAATCTGCTTCTGTCGAACTGACTGCAACCCTCACAGGCACCAGTAGAGGTTGGCTGGTTATGCCACTCCCGCTATGGGTCTGTTTAAAACGTTCATAGGTAATGCGCTCATGAGCTGCATGCATATCAACCAACACCAGACCTGACTGGTTCTGAGCCAGAATATAGATACCGTGTAATTGCGCCAATGCGAAGCCTAGTGGTGGTACCTGCTCACTCTGCGGCATCTCCACCGGTGTATCGACCGGTTGTTGCGCAACAAATCCAACCCGGTATGCAGCTGGGCGTTCAGCCAGCCGCCAGTCGATTCCTTGCTGTCTTGGCACTCGGTAGCCATTCTGTTGTTCAGATTGATTGGTTGTAATTTCCTTAATAAGCCCTGCCGGTTCAACTGATTCACTAACAGCTTGGGGACGTGTCTCCGCCAATACATGGTGAAGCCCCCTATAGATGAAATCATGGACTGATCGGGAATCTCGAAAGCGTACTTCATGTTTAGTCGGGTGGACATTGACATCCACCTTGCGCGGATCCATGCCGAGAAAGAGCACATAGGCAGGATGACGACCATGATAGAGCACGTCCTGATAACCCTGCCTGACGGCGTGTGTCACCAGTTTATCCCTCACCATGCGTCGATTGACATAGAAATACTGCATATCAGCTTGTGAGCGAGAGAAACTGGGTCTTGCCACCCAACCACTCAGCGACAGATCTCCCGCCTGCTCGTCGACAGTGAGTGCCTGATCAAGAAAAGTTGCTCCCAGCAACTGGACAATCCGTCGCTCTCTCTCAATCTGGTCATCACAGGGTGGCAACGAGAATAGCGGACGGCGATTGTGCTGCAGCGTAAATCCGACATCAAATTGCACCAATGCGAGGCGTTGAATGAGCGAGTTAATGTGGTTGAATTCTGTCTTTTCCGTACGTAGAAATTTACGCCTGGCCGGCGTATTGAAGAAAAGATCACGAATCTCAACACTGGTGCCTTGTGGATGAGCTGCAGGTTTTGCCTGAAATGTCGTGTCAGTGCCATCACCCGTTATCTCCCAGGCTTCCTGTGCCTCCTGGTGGTGTGAGATCAATCTGAGTCTGGAGACCGAGCTGATACTCGGTAGTGCTTCACCACGAAACCCCATACTTTGTAGTGACTCGAGATCTTTGAATTGACTGACCTTGCTGGTGGCGTGACGTGACAGCGCCATAGCCAACTCATGCTTTGCAATTCCAACACCATCATCTCGCACTCTGATGAGCTTAATCCCACCCTGCTCTATTTCGATTTCGATGTGTCGTGCACCTGCATCGAGACTATTCTCGACCAGTTCCTTAACCACCGAGGCCGGACGCTCTACCACCTCGCCGGCCGCGATCTGGTTGATCAGTTGAGGTGATAAAGTGCGTATAGGCATATTTTAGTGGGTGTCCATTCAGAAGCTGATCATTATAACGCAAAGCTAAAAGTTCGATTTATAGAAAATCTTTGTATCCTATGGGTTCCATGACGACCGTGGCATTCCGTTTTTTTCGGTGTCTCGGGAGGGGCACTAAATGGCTGGAGTTTCTTAAAGCTGATGGTATGAGGTTATGAATAATAGATCGATTGGGTGAACAAAGATGTGGGGATATTGTGTCACTCATCAAGGTACTGGGCTGTCCGTCACCAAGTGACTTAGCTCGGAAATCAACAAACAAGAGAAGTGAGCCGCGATCAACCGCCCGGTATCTGCAGGACCTGCCCAATACGGATGGTGTCGCCCTTCAATTCATTGGCATTACGCAAGCGATTGATACTGATTTGATAGCGGTTAGCTATGGCGATCAGGGTATCTCCTGAAGAGATGACATGTTTACGAGGGGCTTTTGAGGCTTGATTGGCTGCCAGCCAGCTGCCAGGAGGGGGCTGAAACTTGAAGTAGGCTCGAATGCCTTTCATCAAGGCCTTGGCTACTTTTTTCTGATGTCCAGTATCCCTCAGGCGCCGCTCCTCATCTGGATTGGAGATAAAGGCGGTCTCCACCAACATGGATGGAATATCGGGTGATTTCAAGACCACAAACCCGGCTTGTTGCACCTTACGCTTATGGGTTTTGCCCAAACCCTTGAGTTGAGACAGAACCCGGCTTGCTGCCACTGAGCTGGCTTGCAGGGTACCGATTTGGGAGAGATCCAGTAGTACTGAGGCAAGCATGTCATCTTTATCTTCCAAAGAGACGCCTCCCACCAAGTCAGCACTATTTTCCCGTTCAGCCAACCAACGTGCAGCCTCATTTGAGGCCCCGCTACGTGAGAGCGTATACACAGAGGAACCCCGCACACGGGGATCACGGAAGGCATCAGCATGGATCGACACAAACAGATCGGCCTGATGCTCTCTTGCTTTTGCAATCCGCTTACGCAATCCAAGATAGTAGTCACCATCACGAATCAATACAGCGCGCATACCCTTTTGCTTATTGATCATCGCAACCAGTTTCCGGCCAATTGCGAGTACGACATCCTTTTCGTATGTACCTTTACGCCCGCGCGCACCAGGATCTTCTCCACCATGTCCTGGATCGACGGCTATAACAACATCCCGCTGTCCCACAGCCTTCGCAGTCTTAACCGGCTTATTACGCCGACTGGCTGGACTCTTGTCATCGTAGAGGTCGATAACCAATCTATGCCCATATTCTCGATTGGGTTTGAGTAAGAAGCTCTTGGGTTTCACTGCACTGTTCAGGTCAAAAACCACCCGCATGTCACGTTTGTTACGTGATGCTGAACGCATTCCCCTGATAATTTTGTTCTCTTTTGTGGGGTCAGGCAGATGTTTGGTCAAAGCAGTATTTTCTAGATCGAGTACCAGTCGATTGGGAGCCTGCAGGGTGAAAATTTTATGTGTTATCTGGGCATTCGCATCGAATACCAATCTGACATGATCAGGGGCAGACCAGATACGCAGTCCAGTGACTTCCGACTGTTTTGCATAGAGAGGGAAGCTGCTGAGCAGCGCCAGAAGTAACAGTACGAGGCTTTTCCTCATTTCCCAATGACCTGATGAATATAAGAAATTCACTCTAAAAATAGCATGTGATAAATATTTTTCCAAGGTTTTCTGTAGGATAGGCCGATTTTCTTTAAAAAAAATTAACCTTTTGCCAGATCTCTTTGTAGTGCCTCGTAACTTTTGGCTCCTTGCTCACTCTCCGCAGAGAAAATCAGCACCCGCCCCTGGCCCTGATGAGAAATCCGAACTTTGAGATCTGCGGGTGGTAATAGACCCTCACCCCTCTCCGGCCACTCAATCAGTAAAATTGCATCAGAACCCAACAAATCTTCGATCCCAAGATATTCCAGCTCCTCAGGATCCGCCAAGCGGTAGAGGTCGAAATGATAACAGGAAAGAGCATCCAGCTCATAGGGTTCAAGCAGTGTGTAAGTTGGGCTTTTTACCCTTCCCTGATAACCAAGTTGCCTCAGGAAGCCTCTGGCTAGGGTGGTCTTACCTGCGCCAAGATCACCCTCGAGGTAGACAATGCAAGGCGGGACACAGTTCAGTGCCAATCGCCTACCAATAGCCTCTTGTCCAGCTTCCCCCTCCACTTCGATCTCAAACACCACTACCCTCCAGGTTTAGAAGGGTCCGTAATTCTGCTAACAGATCACTGGCCAACAGGCCTATTTCACCCTTGATTGCCGCCCTGTCGCCTGCTGCCGCATGTAGACAGACCCCTAGTTCCGCAGCATCGCGAAGTGAATAACCCTGAGCAATCGAAGCACCGATAATTCCACTTAATACATCGCCGCTACCACCTGTAGCCATTCCGGGATTACCATCACTGCACAATGCAGGCGGATGGCCGGCACCCTCACTAATCAGGCTGCCAGCACCTTTTAGCACTACCACCCCGCCAAATCGAAGCTGTAGCTCTTCACATGCGGCAAACCTGTCATTTTGGACCATTTGCGTGTCACAACCCAGAAGTCTGGAAGCCTCACCGGGATGGGGAGTCAGCACCCAGTTTTCTCGATGCATCGGATATTCAGCTAGCCAATACAGGGCATCCGCATCCAAAACAGCGGGTAAACTACTCTCAAGTGAGGCACGATAGACCCGTTGCCCCCAATCAGAACGACCCAATCCCGGTCCCAGGACTAAACAGTTAGCACGTTTCTGCAGCCTGAGCAGGTCCTCCCTGCCAGTCACTCCATTGACCATTAATTCAGGGCGCCCCTGGTTGATGAAAGGAGCATGGTCTGGATGGGTCGCGAGAGTCACCAGTCCGACGCCACTCCTGGCAGCCGCCTCAGCAGCAAGTCGCGCTGCCCCCGAATATCCTTGATCACCTGCCACCACAAGCAGATGACCAAAATCGCCCTTGTGCGCGCTACGCTGTCGTGGAGAGACCAGATGGGACCTCTTTTGCCAATCGATACGCCGGGCTGCAACGACTTGTTGCGCATAGATGCGTGCCGGAACGTCTAACGCATCGAATGTGATCTCTCCACAACAATCAGGACCACGCCCTGTAAACATCCCCTGTTTGAGGCCGATAAAACTGATAGTCACATCGGCTTCTATGGCACAACCCATGACGCGTCCACTGTCTGCATGAAGCCCCGATGGTATATCGACGGCAAATACCGGGGCCTGATGACGATTGATCTGTTCTATGGCTGATGCCCATCGGCCAACAACTTCACGCTCGAGTCCCGTGCCAAGAATGGCATCGACAATCAAGCCGGGTTTTCCTGTCACCCCTTCAAAGGGCTCTATGTTTTGACCTAATGCTGACCAGGCCTTGGCCATTGTTAGTGCATCCCCCTTGAGTTGATGCACATCCCCGAGTTGCAATACCCGCACCTGGAGACCTGCTTCTCTTGCCAACCTGGCAACGGCATAGCCATCACCACCATTATTGCCCATGCCGCAAACCACCAGAATCTCAGATAGATCCGGCCAGTGATCTTGCATGCACTGGAATGCGCGGCTACCGGCACGTTCCATCAGCTCAGCCCCGGGAATGGCGAACTCCTCTATGGCAATCCGATCGAACTCGCGTACCTGCCCAGCCCGATAGAGGGCATAGGGTAGTTCATCGATATACGGCATTATGTGCATTAATCCGTTCTCATAATAAAACCAACCCAACAATACCGTGTCGCCGATGATGGTTCAAAGCGCCACCCCAATAAAGCCTGCGAGCATTTTTGCATATTCACTGTTATTGACAGCCCTAAAAGACTCATATTGATGACTGATATATAGTGCTTAATTATCCTAGATTCCGCAGTTGACCGCTGATATCTGACGTAAGGTAATGAAATGCTGAATCAAAAACTGAATTTTTCACAAATCCATGTTCAACTGCGGATTCTAGGATTATGAATCAGAAACTCAATCATGCTGAACTTTTGGCTTTAACCGAACAGATAAAAGATTGGGGACGAGGACTTGGGTTAAATGGTATCGGCATCACCGATACAGACCTAACAGGTGCTGAGGCCAGTCTTGTGGAATGGCTGGGAAACGGCTTCCATGGCGAAATGAACTACATGGCAAAGCATGGCACCAAGCGCTGCCGTCCATCGGAACTGGAACCTGGCACCTCACGGATCATTTCAGTGAGACTGGACTACTTGCCGGAGTCGTTAGCTAAGGCCGAACAGGTATTGCATGACCCTCAACAGGCATTCATCGCACGCTATGCCCTCGGACGTGACTACCATAAATTGCTGCGGAAAAGGCTTCAAAAACTGGCCGATCGGATCAAACAAGCTGTACCTGCGGCCCATTACAGAGTTTATGTGGATTCAGCGCCGGTTATGGAGAAACCGTTAGCTCAAAAGGCTGGATTGGGTTGGATTGGGAAACACACAAATCTTATTGCTAAAGAGGCAAGCTCCTGGTTTTTCCTTGGTGAAATCTACACCAATATCCCTTTAATTTGTGATCAACCTGCCCAGCAGCACTGCGGCGACTGCGAAGTCTGTATCAGCAGCTGTCCAACGCAAGCCATCATCGCCCCCTATCAGTTGGATGCGAGACGTTGTATCTCCTATCTGACCATCGAACTGCAAGGCTCGATTCCCGAGCATCTTAGGACTGCCATTGGCAACCGAATATTTGGCTGTGATGACTGTATGCAGGTCTGTCCATGGAACCGTTTTGCCCAACTCACGAAAGAGAACGATTTTCTCCCTCGCGCATCCCTCGACAGTTCCACCCTGGTACGTCTGTTCGACTGGGACGAGGCCACATTTCTGAAAAGCACTGAAGGTTCGGCAATCCGCCGCTTAGGACATCTGCGCTGGTTGAGAAATATTGCAGTAGCACTCGGAAATGCACAGACCACTGCTGAGATTATCACCTCACTGAGTAGCCGATTGAACCATGATTCGGCACTCCTGGTTGAACACGTCAGCTGGGCCCTGGTACGCCATCAAGGTAAACGTAGAAAGTGATCGCGATAGTAGCGTAATTCGTCAATGGAGTCCTTGATATCATCCAGTGCCAGGTGCTTACCCTCCTTGCTAAATCCTTCACTCAGTGAGGGTGCCCATCGATTGACAAGTTCTTTCAAGGTACTGACATCCAGATTTCTATAATGAAAGAAGGCCTCAAGCTTTGGCATGGTCCTGGCCAGAAAACGTCTATCCTGGCAAATACTGTTGCCACACATAGGTGAGGCGCCGGCAGGAATATATTTTACAAGAAAATCGAGTGTCTCGGCTTCTGCGCTGGCCTCGTTATAGTCACTCCCCCTAACCCGGTCAAGCAGTCCGGAACCGCCATGCTGACGCTGATTCCATGCATCCATCGCATCCAACCTCTGTTGGGATTGATGAATTACGATCATCGGTCCTTCAGCAAGGATATTGAGTCTAGCATCGGTTACAATAGTCGCGATTTCAATGATCTCATCCTTCTGTGTATCAAGCCCGGTCATTTCCAGGTCGATCCAAATTAGATTAGAGGCATCAACAGGCATCTTGTTATCCTTGTTAAGTGACGGGTTTAGCATGACCGCCGGATTCTAGCAGGAACCCAGCGGAGACTGTATCCTTGGAAGCTAACTAGCCTAAACCCACTGATTCAGAACGGACACTATTTACTCAACTGTGATAACAAAACGGACCCTAATTACGACTGATGCCTCTTTTTACACAACTATTTCTTATATTCTTAACACTTGGCACGCTTCTCCAGTTCTGGTTACTAATACGCCACCTCGGTCATGTCGCCAAAAACCGTGAAGAAGTGCCCCTTGAATTCAGCGGAAAAGTCGGCCTCAGCGATCATCAAAAAGCAGCCGATTACACCCAAGCCAAAGGTAAAATCGCCACTATAGAGATTTTTCTGGGTGTAGCCCTGCTGCTCTTCTGGACACTTGGAGGCGGACTCGATCTGTTGGATCGCTATTGGCGGGGTTATGATTGGGGAGAAGTCATCATAGGGATGGCATTTATCTTCTCCTTTTTCTTTATCAGCAGTCTGCTTGACCTTCCGTTCAGCCTCTATCGTACATTCCGTATGGAAGTGGCATTCGGTTTCAACCGCATCACCCCAATCCAATACCTTAAAGACCACTCACTCGGTATCCTGCTTGCCCTCATACTGGGAGGCCCGTTACTGTGGGTCATCCTGCAATTGATGGAGAGTGCAGGCAGTTACTGGTGGCTAGCGGCATGGGCGGTTTGGATGGGCTTCTCTCTGACTTTGAGCTGGGCTTACCCACGTTTTGTCGCGCCACTCTTCAATACCTTTACCCCACTGGATGAGGGTGAAATGCGTGATCGTATCCAAGGATTGTTACAACGGTGTGGGTTCACCAGCGACGGGATCTTTGTCATGGATGGCTCGAAGCGATCAAGCCATGGCAATGCCTACTTCACCGGCTTTGGAAAAAGTAAGCGTATTGTCTTTTTCGACACCCTGTTGGAGGCCCTGAATATTGATGAGATGGAAGCCGTCCTGGCCCATGAACTGGGTCACTTCCACCACAAACATATTATCAAACAGATGGTACTGATGGGATTCCTCTCATTGGTAGGTATGGCGCTTCTTGGATGGCTATCCCAGCAGCCCTGGTTCTACAGCGGACTGGGCATTACCCATCCATCGAATTCAGCTGCCCTACTGCTGTTTATGCTCACTATTCCGGTATTCACCACTTTTTTCACCCCATTAGGGAGCTATCTCTCCCGTCGTTACGAGTTTCAAGCCGACGATTACGCCATCAACCAGACAAATGGGGAGTTTCTTGTGCAAGCGCTGGTCAAACTTTATCAAGACAATGCAAGTACACTGACGCCCGACCCGCTCTATTCGCTGTTTCATGACAGCCATCCACCGGCTCCAGTACGCATTGCCCATATTTCTCAACAAAACTCAGGTTAAAGGAAATACCACATGATTAAGACTGTTATACCGGCCACGATACTAATTTTGGCTGCAACTTCTTCACAAGCTGCCGATCCGGGAATAGGCAAACAACTGAATGATGAGCACTGCGTAAAATGTCACGGCAGCGAAGTCTATACTCGAACAGACAGGCGAGTAACCTCACTTCCAGGACTGCACAAGCAGGTACGCTTCTGTGAGCAGAACTTGGGGCTGACCTGGTTCGATGATGATGTGGCCAATACCGCAACTTACCTGAATCTGGAGTATTACAAATTCAATCAAAACCCTTGAGCCTTTCACTTCGTGGCTAAACGCCGTCTGACAATTCAGCAGAAAAGCCGTATCCAGGCCATTCAGGAGAAGCGTCGGCAGCATCTTGAGAAAAAGGCCAATCAATCCCTCACCGAAGCTGCTGATAATCCCTCTCAGGAAGGACGAGTCATCATTCGTCATGGTGCTACGTTGGGCATTATGGATAAGGAAGGGAGACTGTTTCGCTGTCAGACTCGCCAAAACATAGGTCATCCTGTCTGTGGTGATAAGGTAATCTGGCAACCAGTGGACGATAAGACAGGTGTCGTCACGGCTCTCATGTCGAGAAAGAGTGTCCTTAGCCGTCCTGACTATAGTGGTCGGCATAAACCCTTGGCAGCCAATATCTCACAACTGGTGATTGTACTCGCACCAAAGCCTGAACCCAGCGGCTACTTGTTAGACCAATACCTCATCACAGCCGAGACTATTCATATCCCACCCCTGATCGCCATTAATAAGATTGACCTGTTGCATGGTCAAGAAGAGCGACATTTCTTGCAGCGCTTGGAACCCTATAAAGCAATCGGTTACCCGGTCATTGGCGTCAGCGCCAAAAGCGAGCATGGACTGGATTCATTGATAGAAAGACTAAAAGGGGAGACAAGTATTCTGGTGGGACAATCGGGTGTTGGAAAATCGTCACTGATCAATGCCTTGCTACCAGATCATGAGGTAGATACAGGCAATCTTTCTGAAACCACGGGACTCGGTAGACACACCACATCGGCTGCAACCTGTTATGCCCTTCCCCAGGGTGGAGAACTGATCGATTCTCCCGGTGTCCGCAGTTTCCGTCTCACTGACCTTTCCCGTCAGGAACTGGAACAGGGTTTTGCGGAGTTCCGTCCCTTCCTTGGCCACTGTCGTTTTCACAACTGCACACATGCTCATGAACCGGACTGCGCCATTCGAGCTGCCATGACCAAGGGAGATATTACATCGCTACGCTTGGACAACTTTCTCAAGTTGAGCCAGGTCGTCACCCGTTAATGGAATGGCTATCGAGTTAAAGCTTTTGTTACTCCTGGTAGTGGCAAACGGCGCACCTATCCTGGCAAGACATCTTTTTGGCGCCCGTTTCAATTGGCCACTGGATGGTGGTTATCTGACCTCCAAAGGTCGCCATCTTTTCGGTCCATCCAAGACAGTTCGGGGTCTGATTGCAGCAGTGGTAGTAACCTCGGCAATCGCCCATATGGTAAAAATTGGTTGGCAATGGGGAGCGATGATTGGCGCTGTTGCCATGCTCGGTGATCTCGTTGCCAGTTTCATTAAACGACGACTCAACATGCCACCAAGCAGTCAGGCAATTGGCTTGGATCAGATTCCTGAATCATTACTTCCACTTCTTTTCTGTGCTGCAGTATTCGATCTAAATTGGTGGAGTGTACTGTTTCTGGTATTGGCCTTTTTAGTGGTGGTGCCTTTGCTCTCCCGACTGCTCTTTCTGCTAGGCATCCGTAGGCGGCCTTATTAGGGCCTGTTAACTACTAATGTATGCAGCGCAATCTCCGGTGGGCAGTTGATGCGCACCTCTACAATTGAGGTACCTGTTCCTGCTGTGGTATATCCTCGCATCTCACCATGTCGCCAATTACCAAAACCGAGACGCCTGGGGCAGCGGGCATCCAGGGTGAGCGGGTACCCCCCAGGCAAGCAGATCTGGCCACCATGGGTATGACCACAGAAAAAAAGATCAAATCCGGTATGGGCGGCTTGGCGATATATCTCCGGGGTGTGTGAGAGAAGTATCGATATCTTCTCCTGTGGAATCCCCTCTGCCGCCTTCTCAATATTATCAACCCGATAGTAGTGCGCATCATCAACACCGGCCAGATGAATGGTCTGACCTCCCCGTGTCAATTCCACCGATTCGTTGAGTAATATCCTGATACCCATTGTTTCCAGTTCAGGCACCATCCTAATTGTATCGTGATTGCCTAGAACCGCATAAATCGGCTGCTTTATTTCATCACACAATGCACGCATACCCGCCATCGAGGCATCGATATCGCCAAATGTCCTGGCACGATAATCACCGGTTAAGATGACAGCATCGTAGGACATGCCACTGATTCTGCTGATCAACGCTTCTGTTGCAGGCTGATGCATATCGGTATGTAGGTCACTGAGATGCAACAGGGTAAAACCATCGAAATCAGGAGGGAGGTGTGGTATTTCGAACAGATTGCGAGTAACACGAAAATTAAGTGTATTACTACGTCCTCGCCAATAGAATCCAGTGATCTTCAGCAAGGAGCGCAACAATCCATGACTGGAATACCAGTTTTCAGGATGAAAAAAATTGAGCCCTTTACCAAAAACACTGGGTAACGACTCTTCTTCAATACCGAGACGTAATCGGGCATGCACCGATCCCAAGCGTCTCTCCAAGCGGGTCCGCAGGTCTGAATCCATCTTCAGAGTATATCCTGAATCGAAAAGTTGATGGCCGATGAAGCATGCGGGCAGATGATTTGGATATAGTTCAATAAGTTACATAATAATTCGGCCATCGAATTTGCGTATTACGATTAGATATCTGGATATGACTTTTTCTACCAGCCGTTTATTCAACCATTCTCTGTCGTGCAGTGACACCGTCGATAATGGTATTTAATTAATCCTGGTCATAGACATAACGAAAAAAGACTCTTAGGCTTGTTGTATACCTTAACGATTTCTTCCTACTTCTTTCCCGATAACATCATCTAAAGCCAATACAATGGACAGCGTGGATCTAGACAAGCTGCAACGTGCTATCCGTAAAACTGGTATACCCCAACAACCCGACATCATCCTGGAACTGGCGAAAGAGCAGCTCAAGAGTGAGCCGGATTTTACCCGCATCGAAAAAATCATTATCAGGGACGTGGGTATCGCCAGCTACGTTCTGAAAGTCATTAATTCACCCTTCTTCGGTGTGAGTAGACCAGTGGACTCCATTCATCAAGCATTGATCATGTTGGGATTAAAACAGATCAATAATCTGGTGACTGAGAAACTATTGAGTAACATTCTCAATACTAAAAGCACCCCCCTGTCGAGATTGATCTGGGAGCGCTCCCGTAAATCCGCAATGATCTGTTCTACGCTGGCCAGCAAGATCAGTCTGCCTTTTCAACCGGAAAAGGAGCGTGCCTATACGCTTGGGCTTTTCCATCACTCCGGCACGCTGCTGCTCATGCGAAAGCATCCTGGCTATATGGATATCTATAACCGGTCACTCGAAGAGAATATCCCTTTACATGAAATAGAACTCGGTGAGATCGGTATTGACCACCGGATGATTGGCTATGCCATGGCTCAGGCATGGCAACTCAATCCTGATATCACGCAGTCGATTCTCAACCAGCATGAATCCAGACCTTGGCTATCGGGTGCAACTATACAAGACGAGGCCGATGCCCTTGGGGCGATTCTTGAATTGGCGAATGGTTTTATTCATGAGGTGGATGTCGAGCCTACTCTACTGACCTATTTGGATTTGCCGGAACAGCAATTCCTGGAGATAGAGGATAGGCTGTTAATTGATCTAGCCATTGATACGCAAGGTGTCAATCGCCATTAATGAGCCCGGAACCGTGGATTCAGATGAGACTAAGGGGAGTGTGTTTTGGGCGAAAAAAAAACAGACGAAAAGTTAAAACGCGCCCTCGACTTCCTTGAGGAAGAGACACAGTCCATAACCGCCGGTCTAGTACTGATATCTATGGATGCTCATCAACAACCTCTCTTTCTGGTACTTGAGCGAAATGATGACGACTGCGCCTTTCCCGGAGGCCGGGTAAATACAGGAGAGACACTCTTGGAAGCTGCAATGAGGGAAACACGGGAAGAAGTACATGGAACAGGTGAAATTGACTTTCCATGGGGCATGGAGTCAATAAAAACCAAGTATTATGGAAAGCAAAACCTTAAGCAGGGAGTCTATTTTCTTGCCAGACCTGAACTGATAGATATAACAATAGGCTTCAACTTCTCAAAAGGCAGACCTGAGCATCAGCACTACCACTGGCTTCCCTACACAGAGGCAAGAGGTATGATTAAAAACAGACTACAGCCCATATTGGACTGGGCCAATGATAAAGTGAAAGGCGACGATTGAATGGGAGATTGAAGCTCATCCAACTGGCAAGTGGATGTGGATAGCCACGCCTCCCAACACTTCTGAATGACCGATCTTTAACCTACCACCATAAGCACTGACAATGTCAGCGGCCACTGCCAAGCCAATACCCTGGCCGGGTTGTTGCAAATCGATCCGATGCCCTCTTCGTAATACGGCATCCGCTTCATCACTGGGAATACCTTCTCCATTATCCTCTACACATAAATGGAGGTACTCATCCATTTGCGCACTTACATGAACACGACCCGATCCATATTTACAGGCGTTCTCCATTAGGTTACCAAGCAGCTCCATCAAGTCACCTTCCTCGCCACGAAAACAACTCTCTTCCACCACTGACAACTGCCACTGAATCCCCTTCTCCAGGTAGACCTTGTCAAGGGAGTTGACGAGACGCTCCACCACAGGCCCGATTAAAATACTTTGGGTCAGGATATTGCGCCCCGAGGCCGCCGCCCGTTGGAGCTGGTGGGTGACAATCTGATTCATACGGTCTACTTGCTCACGTACTGTTATCGGGGAGTTCTGTATTGAGTTGCTCCCTTTATCAGCAACACCTTGTAATATCGCTAGTGGTGTCTTGAGGCTGTGTGCCAGATCTCCTAGGCTGTCATGATAGCGCTGCTGGCGTGCCTGAGCATGACGAATCAGGGAGTTGATATTCGAGGTCAAACGACTCAATTCTGTCGGATAGGCACCCTCTAATTGATCCGCACGGCCTGATTCAATCTCCGTCAGTGCCTGCTCCACCTCTCGCAGCGGGTAGAGTCCCCAGCTCAATACCCAGCCCTGGACCAGTAATAGCAATAAGGCGGCGCCACCGAGCCAGAGAAAAAGGGTATCCCGGAATGTACTCACCTGTTCCTGCAGAGGCCTCAGATCTTCTCCTACAGCCAACACATACTGTAACTCACGTCCTTCGAAATCCTCCCAGACAACACCGAAACTGAGCCCCATAGCATCGCCATCAGCAAGCTTGAATCGTTCAATTTTCGATTCACCTGGGGACATCATCTGTGAAAAATCGAGTCTGCGACCCAGTGATGAAGCTGAGTGCCAAAGGTATTGGCTTTTCAAGCCACTGACCTGTGCATAGAGACCTGAGTCGGGTCGATTGAAACGGGGATCCGTCAACACATCCGGCATCCTAAGCCCTCCCACCTCACTCTCCTCTGCAGCAGCCAACAAAGCATAGACACTGCTGAACAGGCGTGCTTGTAGTGCATCCTCGCTGGCTGAGCGGAAGGCTTTGTCGAGGGCCAATCCGGTAAGACCGAGAAATGCACTTAACACCAGACTTGCGGCCAGTAATAAGCGTTGATGAATGGAGAGGGTACGCCTCGATCCCATGCTAGTGTAGTGTCATATACTAGTGTCCTATACTAGACACGTCGCTCCAGGGCAAAACGGTAGCCTCGGCCACGCAAGGTCTCGATAGGCTTATAGTGCTCATCCGGATCAAGCTTTTTGCGTAGGCGACGTACGAAGACCTCAAGGGTATTACTATCCCGGTCCCAGTCCTGGTCGTAGATATGTTCAGTGAGTTCAGTCTTTGATACCACTTCACCGGCATGCAACATCATGTATTCCAATACCTTGTATTCATAGGCGGTCAATTCCACCGGATCGCCATTCAAACTGACTGTTTGTGTCCTCGTATCAAGCGCTACAGGACCTCCGGAGAGGATCGATTGAGACCATCCACCAGACCGTCGTAATAGGGCATTCAGTCTGGCCAGCAACTCCTCGACATGGAAGGGTTTTACCAGATAATCATCAGCTCCAGCTTCCAATCCCTCAACCTTGTCCTGCCAGTTACCCCTTGCTGTGAGGATCAGAATTGGAAAGTGTTTATCCAGTTTACGCAGCTCACGGATCAGTTCTATCCCGGAAAGCTTGGGTAGTCCAATATCGATGATACCGACATCAATGCCATACTCTCTGCCTAGAAATAATCCTGCAGCACCATCCTCGGCACTATCCACGCTATAACCCTGACTGCGGAGTTTTTCCGCCAACGGCTCGCGAATTGCAGCTTCGTCTTCAACCAGTAATACATGCATAGGGTTTGCCTTAACGTCGTCTGCCATTCTGGCGGCGACCGCCTTCGGCATTGATCCGCAGTCGACGCACCTTTCCCTCCTTGGTCAAGATGCGGACATTATGTATCTGTCGACCGTCACGTTCCCGGGTCTCGGCTGAAATCACTCGTCCACCCACACGTTCTTTAGCCTGCTGTACCGCCTGGTCAAGACTGATATCACCTCTGGCATAGACTGAGGGTATCAGCAACAGAGTGAGCAAAAACATATTGAGTATGGGTCGAGATCGTCTCGTCATAACATTACAGTCCTGAATTAATCATCATGCACCGGTCTGACATCGACCGCAATCGGGATACGTTTCCCGGGATGTTCTCTGGTGCGGGTGGTGAAAACACGCCCTTTGTAGCGGTATGTTACATCATAGCCAACCAGCTGTTCTTCATGACGCGATTGATGTGTAACTTCACAACGACGCTCAACAGAGGTGGTGTAGTGTCCTCCCCTTTTTTGATGACTGATATCATGGCCAATCGCACCACCGAGCAGGGTACCTGCCAGAGTGGCTGCATCTCTGCCACGACCACGCCCACGACTGACGCTATTGGCCACCACACCTCCGATAATACCGCCCAATACAGTACCCGTGTAGCGGCGTCCATCCGGTCGATAGTGACTGACCTCCTCGTCCCAACACTCCCTCTCGGGATAGGAGATCTCCACACTACGGTAGATGGGTTCCACATCGATCACCTTGGCGGTGTCACGATAGCGGTCACGATGACCGGCATTGGCAGCCACAGATACCACCAATAACAACGTACCCATAGTAAGTGCCGCTCTTTTCATCTTATCTCTCCTGGCTTTATCCTGGTTAACCTGATTCGAGGGAAAACTCCCTCTCTTTGGTTAAAGCTTACGATGCCTAAACTGAACAACGCCTGAACCGGAAAGATCATTTTTTATTACTTAATAATCAATAGATTAAACTGGCACTACTTGAGAAAATTATACTATAGCATCAGATGAAAAAAGGTTATCGAAGTCATTCGTGCAGATGGGTGGAATATCAATTCTCTCAAAGACCCTTCATCCTGGACCAAACCAGAATACGGTTATTGACTGGCATCTCGATATCCTCGTTGAATACCAGACCCTGTGATCCAGCCAACTTGTCCAATGCTTCGAAATCACGAATGCCACTCAATGGATCCCGGTTTTTGAGCCACTGATCGAACCGCCGATTACTCTCACTGGTATAATCGCCACCGAAATTGAACGGACCATACAGCACAAAGCACCCCCCGCCGTTGAGCAGGCGACCCACGCCCTGAAACAACAGTTCTACCTCTGGCCATGACATAATATGGGTCGTATTGGCACTAAACACCGCATCAAACCGGGTATCAGGCCATGTACCGCCAACATCAAGCGTGATGGGATCTTGCAGGTTAGGAAGTGCCGCCTCATCAAGCCAGGCTTGGATACCCGGATGATTTTCAACTCTGTCACTGGTTTGCCAGATTAATTCAGGCATCGCTGCAGCAAAATGGACTGCATGTTGTCCGGTACCGCTACCTATCTCCAAGACTGTACGATGGTGTGTGAAGAGTCGATGTAAAATCTGCAGAATCGGTGTCTTGTTTTCTTCACAGGCTTCTGAAAAGGGTTTCATGTCAGGGATGTCGAATCTTCTTATTCAATCCAGTTTCTGGGTTTTAGGTAGTGCTCATAAAGCAGTGCTTCAGGGCTGCCTGGCTCCGGTTGCCAGTTATACCGCCAACGCACCAGAGGCGGCAGGGACATCAGAATTGACTCTGTACGTCCACCGGACTGCAGCCCAAAAAGCGTACCCCGGTCATAGACCAGATTGAACTCTACATAGCGACCTCGGCGATAGAGTTGAAAATCACGCTCCCGCTCGCTATACGCGATATCACGACGTCGCCGAACAATGGGGATGTAGGCGAGTAGATAGTGGTCTCCGACACTCTGCATGAAATCGAATGATTGCTCAAACCCCCACTCATTGAGGTCATCGAAAAAGAGACCACCGATACCGCGGGGTTCCTGGCGATGCTTGAGATAGAAGTATTCATCACACCAGGCCTTGTATTTTTCATAGACCTCTTCGCCAAAGGGCTGGCATGCCAGCCTGGCCATCCTGTGCCAATGTTGACAATCCTCATCGTTGCCGTAATAGGGCGTGAGATCAAAACCACCACCAAACCACCATACCGGTTCTTCACCCGGTTTTTCAGCAATAAAAAAACGCACATTGGCATGGGAGGTCGGTACATAAGGATTGCGGGGATGAATAACCAGCGACAATCCCATCGCTTCAAAGGCTCGACCTGCCAGCTCTGGACGGTGTGCTGTTGCCGATGCAGGTAATTGGTTACCCGTCACATGGGAAAAATTGACACCTGCCTGCTCGAAAACCCTTCCATCCTGTAACACCGCGCTGATTCCGCCTCCCCCCAGGTGGTCACCCGGTTCACGTTGCCAGCTATCCTGAATAAAGCGTGCTTTTGTATCTTCTTCCTCAAGCGCGCAACAGATCGTCTGCTGTAGCTCCAGTAGATAATTTTGGCTATATCCGGATTTCGCAACGACATAATATTCAATCGAGTGCAGCATAGTATAGCCTTGTAGGCATTTACAGTGTACGAAATTTA
>JAIVEQ010000030.1 GCA_023838465.1 Candidatus Thiodiazotropha sp. | reverse complement strand
GGAATAAATTTTGGCATTTAACACTTCCTTTTGTGTTTTTTATAGTTTACCAAATTACATGTCTGAAAGGGGTTTTTCTACAGCCTCAACACCTGACCTAAGAGGGCGCCACTGGTCCCAAGCAGGGTATAGATCGCAAGTCGCATACCATGAAAAGAAAATAACAACGACAGGCGAGGCCTCTGTGCCGCATGGATGAAATAACCACCATTGATCCCACTGCACATGCCGAGACAGTGAAAGCTGCCTAAAATACCTGTCATGAATGCGATGCTGAACGTGATCTCGGGATTCATATCAATTCACCCAAAATCTGTTCTAAAACCTGGGGTGTCGATTCCCCTACAATTTTTGTATACAGCCTACCCTCCCGGTTGATTATGAAAGTAGTCGGCAGGCCAATGACACCGTAAGCACGAGCAGTCTCCCCTTCGCTATCGAGCAGAACATCATAGGTAATACCCAATTTGCTGATGAACGCAGCGGCTGTATCACGATCCTGCCGGACATTCAGTGCCAGTACGACCAGACCCTTTTGGCGGTAGGTCTGATAGATCGGTTCGATGGCCTGCATCTCACTTTCACAGAAGGGACACCAGTCCGCCCAGAAACGTATGACCACTACTTTTCCAGCAAATGCTTCGGGAAAGTGTGCTTCACCATGCTGCAGTTGTTGCAGATGAAATTCAGGTGTTACCTGACCATTGGATAGATGCGCTGTATCGGAATGACACCTCGTTAGAAAAATAGAGACGAATAGTGTGAATAGTGAGAGAACGATCCTTACATTCACTACCAGACCTCCGCCATGGTTAGGTTAGAGGCCCATATTGACCAGCCTGCAGCCAGGTAGAACAGTGCAAAAAATATGACCGCAATCCAGCTTAGTCGAGGTATGACCCTGTTAACTGTCAGGGTCAGGCTGGGTTTATCCCGCCAGGAAGAGAGGGCACCCACACTCATTGCCAATGCGGCCGCAATAAACAGAGGGACATAGAGGATATATCCCACATAGTCATGACCCGATTTGAGGATGCAGAAGGGGCAATGGTGATGTGGATGCTCATAAATATAGAGGGATACAAAAGAAACAATACTCATCAATGCAACCACAAAAGCAGCACCACCCAACAGAGCAAAAAACCAATTGCCACGAACCCGCAGAGCCACCCTCAAACCACTTACAATAACGATCACACCGATGAGGATAAATACCAGCATCATATTTCTTGGAGGCAGGCCAGAGACCTCTGCTGCAACACCCTCGGCCTGTGAGGAAAACAAGGTCCCACAACAGGATGTAATCACATCAGGATCCATATTGGTGAAGTACAACAACTGCAGAATGAACTCGGCAACCACCAGCGGAAGAATGGCAAGCAGTAAGCGGTATTTGTACTTAACAACAGGATAGTCATAGCCCTGGTTATCCAGATAGTTCAGTGCCAACCAGACAGCGCCGCTAAAGAACACGGCTATCTTTAAAAACAGGGTTGGCCAACCCCAACCATTGACATTCAAAACACCGGTAGCGCACATGGCGCCCACGAACTGACCTGACATCGATTCTGCGTTATAGATAAACAGTAACAGGGACATGAGCTCGAAGCTGAAGGCCCATATCAGTAGTGTCGATATCAGGTAGGTACGACGTTCCAAACCAAGCTGCCGTTCACTGCCACTCTCGATATCCCAGTGGCGCAACACCTGTATGGCAAATCCCGAGGCGAGCATCAACATCGAGCAGACCACGATTGAAACCAGTAGCAAAGCCATGATTGCCGGATTGAGTAGCATCATTCAGGTCAACACAACACCGTCATGCATCTCCACCACCCTATCCACCACAGCAGAATCGAATACCTCCGGATCGTGGCTGGTGATCAGGATAGTCTTCCCTGATTGACGCAACTCGTCAATCAGCCCCATGAATTCGTATGAGAGCTTACTATCGAGATTAGCAGTGGGCTCATCTGCAATCAGGATCTGCGGATCGTTAATCAGCGCCCTGCAGATTGCGACCCTTTGTGCCTCACCACCCGATAGCCACTCAACCGGGTTATCAGCCTTTGCCAAGAGATTGAATTGTTCAAGCAGGTGCAGAGCGGTAGCGACCAGTCTCTTATAGGGTAGGCCCAGGGGATAAGCGGGTAACATTATATTTTCAAGCACACTCAAACCAGAAATCAGATTGAATCGTTGAAAAATGAAACCAAATGTATGGCGTCGGACATCTGTAAGAAATCGCTCAGGCAGACTGGATATCACCCGCTCACCTAACTGAATCCGTCCGCTGGTTGGGCGCGACAGACACCCGATCATCGACAATAAAGTTGTCTTGCCAGAACCGCTGGCACCTTTCAGACAACTGACACGATTAGGCTCGAATTCTAAGCTGACTCCCTGGATGGCCCAAAACTCATTAGGTCTCCCCTGGTTAAAGACCTTTTTGATATCTGTCAGTTGAATCAACACCGGCGGTTACCTCATCACCGCATCGGGATCAGTAATTGAAGTACGCCAGATGGGGATGATAGTGGCTACGATGTAAGGCAACACCGTAAAGAAGAGCAAGGTCGCCAACTGCAAACCATCCACGAAAGGCGTCAAACGAAACTGGGGATAGAGCACTGCCCAGCCTTTGAGCACCGGTTCAAACAGACTGGCCGAGGCGTAAAAGACATGGGCGTAGGCGGCAAGATAGCCGATCAGGAATGCGGACAGGGAGACGATCATCCCCTCCCAGAATTTCATACGCATGACATCGGCCGTCTCCCAGCCGACTGCTTTCAAAATACCGATTTCACGCCGCTCTTCTGCACTCAGACCTGAGGCCTTGTCCCAGGCAAAAATCACAAACGCCAGGATCGATCCCGTTAAAAGTACAAACAGTATTCCCTGTCGCCAGGAGAAGACACTGTCATAGGTACGCAGCACCTCCTCACGCAATATTGGGCGGGTATCCGGCAACAGTAGTGTCAGCTTTTCTGCTACTTTGCGTACCTCTCTTGGATTTCTCACGGACAAGACCAGATCGGTATAAAATCCCTCCGGTATATTGAAGAGTCGGCGAAAGGCTTGTGGTGACATCAGTAACAGATCGGCACTGACTAATTCAGATTTTTCATTCAGTAACTCAGTTATTTCGAATGAGTAGGCCTCCCCGTTTTGTGAACGTAAAGTGAGATAGTCACCCACTACCAAACCGCGTGCACGCGCAATACCTGTACCGATGATGATCTCGGTCAAGGGTGCAGCAACCTGACCGGCTGTCATGATGGTGTAGTTGGCCTTCACGGCCGGATCGTAGTAGTAACCCCATAGACGACCCTCTTTCTGTGTCACCCCTCGCAGACGGCCGATGCGTTGCAGATAGTCTGCCGGGATCAGAGCATGGCGACCTGCCTGCATCCGCTGCACAATAATCTCCGGTGAAGCCTGCAACATCAGGCCCGCCTCTTTACGTAGGGCATGGGTAAAGAGGGTTACCGAAGCAAGCATAAAGACAATCAGGGTATAGACTGCCAGCAAACCCAGGCTCTTTCCCTTACGCCGCAACAGCGAAGAGAGGGTGAAATCAATCAGATATTTTTGCTTACGCAGGAACAGCCACATCATTGCATTCTCTGGGGAGGCAGCAGCAGTGAACCGCTGGGAAAGTGTTCTAACGCCACAGGATGATCCTGAAAAGCCGAATGGAGATCGGACTGGCTAAGGTGACGGGTATACCTCGCTTCAGTAAATAGTGCCAAATCCGTTAAACCGAATTGACGGACCAGAGCAGTGCCGGACTCAACGTCTGAAACAGCCAAATGCTTTCGATGGGTGGCATCAACCAGCGTGGCGATACAGCCAACCAGTAATAGAAAAACGCACGCAAGGAAGGTGTTGGATTTTCTCATCAATCACACATTCGTACACTGTCAAAGCAAACAATCGTGTGCAGTCTAACCAACTCTGTGCTTCTCTCTCATTGACAAGAATCATTTATCAAAACAAGGCGTTAAATATACGTCATATGACTCACTTTGCAGCAGGGTCTGCACGTCATATCACCTAAATTGTGGGCTCTTCACCTGATAGGGAGAGTGAGCCCATTGTAATAGGTGCTATCACTCACCATCCTCATCCAATAACCTTACCGCCGCTTGTCTGCAACTTGCCAGTAACCGGTCGGCCAGTCCAGGATCATCCACTGCCCGGCTCAGGGCGACACCTCCAATCATTAAAGCGGTCAAAGCAAATACCTCATCGTTATTTTTATCGGATTTGTTTTCAGTGTAGTGCGCAATGAGTCGATTCATCCGTTTATAGATTCGAGTGTAGGTCTGACGAACCTCTGGTTCTCTATTGGCGATATCGGTAACAATGAATGCCAATGGACAGGGTGTCTCTGCTCCTTCGAAATGTTCCTGGCTCAGATAACCCTCTAACATACCCTTGAGCCATGCAGACCCTACTTTGTCGTTTTTGTGATAGGCCATAAACCGGCCATTGGCGGCAGCATAGGTCAATGCCTTGTCGTAGAGTTCACTCTTGCTGTTGAAGTGTGCATAAAAGGCACCACGGGTCATACCCGCGTCATGCATAATTTCATTTATACCCGTGCGTTCATAGCCCAGGTACAGAAAACTACGGGCTGCACTCTCTAGAATACGTTGGCGACTCGCTTTCTTGTGTTGAAGTGTGTAAGGCATGGTTCTGTAGTTTATCCAAATTATTATATATGTTCTTGATCATATTTAGACGATCTCTAATATGTTCGTCAACCCTCGATGCCTCTTGGCATTTTGAAATGGAGAGAACATTGTTAAAAAAGAGGATCAAGCATCATGACTCAGCAACTTATTATATTTCCCATGATTACCCTTGTTTTACTCACCGGCAGCGTGGGTATTGCGATGCTTATTGCACGCTACAGGGCGGTGAGAGAAAAAACATTGGGTATCGCCTACTTCAAGTACAATCGAGGAGGTAAACCTCCTGAATACTTACTCAAGATAACCCAGCACTTCGACAACCTGCTTGAGATCCCTTTTCTTTTCTATCTTTCCATTTTGGTTATATTGATACTGCAAAAGGTGGATATCTGGTATCTCAGCCTTGCTTGGTTGTATATAACTTCACGATTTATACATGCCTGGATTCATATGGGCAGCAATCATATTATTCGTCGTAAAAATGCCTTTTTAATCGGCTATGTACTGATTTTTACAATATGGGTTCGTCTGTTGATTCAACTGGTTATCGACTGAACTATCTATTTGATGGCCTATCTTAGGTGCGATTGGGTAATCGCTGAAAATCAAACCTCGGGGCTAGCCTTCTACACCCTGTCAATCGGCCAGTTTTAGGTGTGGCAGGGTCGTATCCTACCCTGGATATCTAGTTAATCAGTAGGTAGCTTATTAGCACGTATGATTGCCGCTGTTTTTTTATTGTTAAAGTCCTGTAAAACAGATAATTCATATATTTCGGCATATAGGCGAACTACACTAGAAGTCTTTGATAACCTTTAGCGACCCAGCGGAGCTTTCATGACCGAGGAAAAGCGTTATCCGGAAAAACCCGAGAAGGTCTACTATTTCGGAACCTGTCTAATGGATCTGCTTTACCCGGAAGCGGGACTTGCCGGTATGCAACTGATCCAAAGGGAAGGCGTTGAGGTGGTCTTTCCCCAGGATCAGACATGTTGTGGACAGCCTGCCTGGAACAGCGGTTACCGCGTCGAAGCGATTCGCGTGGCACGGCGTCAACTGGACTGCTTCAATGAGGACTACCCGATCGTTGTACCATCGGGTTCCTGTGCCGGCATGATGCGTCACCAATACCCGGAGATGTTCAAGGGGAATACTGATGAGTTACGTGCAAACACACTGGCTGGCCGCATTTTTGAACTCACTGAGTTTCTAGTGCATGTCCTAAAAATAACACTTGAGGATTTGGGCTCCCCCGTCAAGGTTGCCCTACACACCTCCTGTGCTGCAAGAAGGGAAATGGGCGTCGCCACCGAACATGAAGCACTACTCAAACAGTTATCGAATGTGGAGATTCTGGAACAGTCACGTAAGGAGGAGTGCTGTGGTTTCGGTGGCACCTTTGCCGTCAAGCACCCTGCGATATCCGCTGAGATGGTCAGTGAAAAAGCCAATGCCATCACTGCTACCGGTGCGGATACCTTGATCAGCGGCGATTGCGGCTGTCTGATGAATATTGCGGGACATCTCGAATACCAAGAGAAGCAAATCGACAGTCACCATATCGCCAGTTTCATTTGGGAACGCACCCATGCAACAGAGCGCTGAGTTTCATACCCGGGTTGAACATGCCTTAGCGAACGGCCAGATCAAGGCCAGCTTTCGTTCAGCCATGGATGGACTGATGGCAAAACGGAAAGCAGCATTCCCCGATACTGAGGCATTGGAAATCCTTCGCCTTCATGGTGCACAAATTCGTGCAAATTCCCTGTCAAAGCTGCCTGAACTACTCGAACAGCTGGAAATGAATTGTCATAAAAACGGCATTCAAGTGCATTGGGCAGAAAGTATCGAGGATGCCAACAACATTGTCCTCACGATCATGCAGAACCATCAGGCTGATTTACTGATCAAGGGTAAATCAATGGTTTCTGAGGAGATGGAACTGAACCAGTTTCTTGAACAGCATGGGATCGAGTGTATTGAATCTGACTTGGGCGAATATATCCTGCAACTTGCCGGCGAGCCTCCTTCTCACATTGTCGCCCCGGCTATCCACAAAAGTCGTCAGCAGATTGCCCATCTGTTCAATGAAAAGTTTCCTGACATTCCCTACAGCGATGACGTGGACAGATTGACACGAAACGCCCGTGAGATACTGCGTAAAAAATTCTACGCGGCCCGGGTAGGACTCTCCGGGGTCAACTTCGCAGTTGCAGAAACCGGCACCCTCTGTCTGGTGGAAAATGAGGGCAACGGTCGTATGTGTACAACCGTGCCACCTGTACATATCGCGGTAACCGGCATCGAAAAAGTGGTCGAGAAACTGGAACATATTCCACCCCTGCTCAAACTGCTCTGCCGATCAGCCACGGGGCAGACCATAACAACCTATTTCAACATGATCACCTCACCCCGCAAACTGGGTGAAAAAGACGGACCTGAAGAGATACACCTGGTGTTACTGGATAACGGCCGCTCGCGGATCTATGAAGATGATGAACTGATCACCACCCTACGCTGCATCCGTTGCGGTGCTTGCATGAACCACTGCCCGGTCTATGCGCGTATCGGTGGACACGCTTATGGCTCGACCATTCCCGGCCCGATCGGCTCGATTCTCGAGCCGCAGAAAGCCGGGCTCGATAAACTGGGTGATCTACCAACTGCTTCTACCCTCTGTGGCGCCTGTGCCGAGGTCTGCCCGGTACACATCCCGATCCCCAAACTGCTTAACCGGTTACGCTATGAACGTACCCGCAACGATCATGCAGGCGCCACCCTTGGGCAAAGTAGTGGCCGCACAGTCATGGAAGCAGGGACCTGGAAAGGTTGGAGCTGGGTCCATTCACAACCCCGACTCTATCGACTGGCAATGTACATCATCACCCGGCTACGAAAACTGTTACCGCAACGAATCGGACCCTGGACACAAGTTCGCAAGGCTCCACATATTGCACCGAAAACTCTACATGAACTGGCACTCAAGGAGGGTTTTAATGACAAATAACGCCCGTGATGCCATTCTGCAACGCTTGCAGAACAGCCAACCCAGCTTTGATAATTCAGATAAACCGGTATCAGTGGAAACACCCGAATGGCCTATAAAGGAACGCATTGAGCAATTTAAATCGATACTTGAATCAGTGCGTGCCGAAGTGCATCTGGCTCATCCTGATCACTGGACAGACACCCTTAAGAGCCTGGCTAAAAAAAAGCAGCTGAATAACCTGCTCTACGCAAAAAAGGGGCCACTGGGGAAAATGATCGAGGATAGCTGGGATAACACTGAACAACCTGTATTGGTAAACAATGAGGGACCAATCAGTGAATGGAAGGAGTCGCTCTTTTTTCACATCGATGCAGCAGTCACCTCTTCCAGAGCTGCTATTGCAGAGACTGGCAGTCTGGTTTTATGGCCAACTGAACATGAGCCTCGCAGCTGGTCACTGGTTCCTCCAGTCCATTTCGTTGTGCTGGATGCCAATAAGCTCTATAACACCTTTGCCGAAGTTGTTGAGCATGAGCAGTGGCAACAAGACATGCCCACCAATGCACTGCTGATCTCTGGACCTTCCAAGTCGGCTGATATCGAACAGACCCTGGCCTATGGTGTGCATGGCCCGACTGATCTGATCGTGATTGTATTAACCTAGGGCCTGTTAACACTACTCCTCTGCTACCGCCTCTTTTTGCAGTTCCGGTAAACCAAAGGAGAGAACAGCTGCCAGGAGAACAAAACCCGCTGACCACCAGAGACAACCTGCCAGACCATAGAACTGGTAGATCAATCCTGAGAGTATGGTACCGATCAACCGCCCACCCGCATTGGCCATGTAGTAGAAGCCCACATTCATGGCGACCTTTTCATGATCCGAGTAAGCCAGTATCAGATAGGAGTGAACGGCGGAATTAATAGCAAACACGATACCAAACAGGATCAAGCCAATCACCAGCACCCGATCAGCCGGCCATCCCAACTGCAACCCGATCGCAATAGCTGCAGGAAACAGAGCAAGCAGGAAAGCCCAAAGGCGTGCCGTACTTCCGCCTGGCCCCCTTCCGTGATGGGTACGCCGAACCAATTTGGGTACACTTGCCTGGACGAAACCGTAACCGATGATCCAAAGCGCAAGAAATCCGCCAACCTGGGTGAAGGTCCAGCCGAGCACTTCATAGAGAAAGACCGGCAGCCCCACCACAAACCAGACATCCCGGGAACCGAACAAAAAGAAACGCGCTGCAGAGAGCCAGTTGATGGCAGCAACCCGAGAGAAGACCTCACTGAATTTTGGTTTGGACTTCATTTTGCCCAGCCCAGACGGGAGCAGGAGTGCAGTGACAATTAACACCAGTAGCAGCATCACAGCCAACACTGCCAGGGCTCCGCGGAAACCGATCAACTCCAGTAGTAGAGCACCGATAAAGTAGCCGCCACCCTTGAGTGCATTCTTGGATCCGGTTAACACCGCCACCCATTTAAAGAGCTTGGACTCTCCCCCCTCGCTGACCATGGTCTTGACCGATGCCTTTGCCGACATCTTATTCAGATCCTTGGCGATACCAGACAGGGCCTGGGCAAACATGACATAGGGTACGGAGAGCCATAGATCGGGGACGGTCAATGCCGAGAGGGCCACTACCTGCAACCCCATGCCGATATGCATGGTCAGGTTGAGGCCTATGCGTGCACCAAGCCAGCCACCGACCAAATTGGTTACGATGCCGAAAAACTCATAAAAGAGAAACAGCATCGCCACTTCAAAGGGGGAATAGCCAAGCAGGTGGAAGTAGAGTACCACCAGCATTCGAATGGCGCCGTCGGTTATGGTGAACGCCCAATAACCGCCAGTGACAACCATATAGTTGCGTAAACCCTGATCCATTACAGGCTGGCCGACACCTTATGAGTCAGATCGACCAATCGGTTTACATAACCCCACTCATTGTCATACCAGGCATAAAGTTTGACCAATGAACCATCGACAACCATGGTCGACAAGGCATCGATAACCGATGAGCGTGATTCATTGACATAATCCACAGAAACCAGCGGCCTCTCTTCGTAACCCAAGATGCCTTTCAGTTCACCTTCAGCCGCCTCTTTGAAATAGCCATTGATCTCTTCTACCGTCACATTCCGAGCTGCTTGAAAGACAAAGTCAGTCAAAGAACCATTCAGTAATGGCACCCGAACAGCATGTCCGTTCAACTTACCCTCCAACTCAGGGAAAATTTTGGTAATCGCCTTTGCTGAACCGGTAGTTGTGGGGATCAGTGACTGACCGCAGGCACGAGCCCTACGTAGATCCTTATGCCCTTTATCGACGATAATCTGAGTATTGGTTATATCGTGAATGGTGGTCATACAACCTTGCAGGATACCGATCTTTTCATGCATGACCTTCACCACCGGGGCAAGACAGTTGGTGGTGCAGGATGCGGCTGTGATCAAGTGGTGCGTGTCTGGGTTGTAGAGATGATCGTTGATACCGTAAACGATATTCAGCGCCCCCTCGGTCGGTGCTGCAACGATCACCTTTTTCACACCCTGATCGAAATAGGCCTGCAGAAGCTCCGGTTTCTTATGGTGTTTCCCTGTAGCCTCGATAACAATATCGCAGCCTGACCAATCGGTACTGCCAATATCTGCGTTTGAACTATAGGCCAGCTGTGTGCCGGCCACCAGGATGTTTTTCTCATCCGAATCACAAGCGACACCCCAGGTACCGTGCACCGAATCGAACTGCAACAGATGCGCAGAACAGGTGACATCACCTGCAATCTCGTTAACCTGTACAAACGCCAATGATTCATCATGCCAACCGGCGCGGAGCGCAAGACGCCCCATGCGGCCAAAACCATTTATCCCAATACGCGTTTTCAAATGAATGCCCCTTGTCTGGTGATACTGTTTCGACAGAGATCCCAATATATGCCTCGCCCCCCCCATTCTGCAATCTGTATATGAATATCCAATGAAAATCAGCATCTCCAAACTGACGCAGCTTGACTTCAGCCATCATTGTTTTCAACATGATCCTGCGACCGGTACTCCGAGCAGTTCCTCGATTCAGCTTTATGCAGGTCGATGAACTCTCCGGGGAAACCCCGGGGATGAGTCTTAGATTAACCATTCCATTGCCGGTACGTCGCTGCGCTGTACGCAGTTACGTACCGGCCATACGAGATAGGTCGGAGGCCGGTCGCACACTTTCATCGACCTTACGAATAGGTTGATTAGTCAACTAGACAAGGTTCCTATCAGGAAAAAAGAGGAAAAGGATTGGCCAGTTTCAAGATCTATATCCAGCGACTGGCTGACTCACTTATCACCGGGAGCTGGGACAAAGAGGCCTTGCAGAGTCGCCTCTCCCGATCTCTGCTTGACAACCTCCCTGACCCAAAACGACTGGTAGCACGTCTACTTTTTTATTTCGACGAAAATTCACCTCCCAGCAGATTACAACTCATCTCTTTTCTACGCGATGACGAACAGATTCGGCTGGCCCTTGAAGCGATCAAGGGAAAGCCAGGACCCAGGATATTACTCGATCCACCCGTCATGGGATCTCTGCCTGATAACATGACCACCTTCCCTCTACCACAACTTGCGACCTGGAAGGATCTCCAACAGTGGCTAAGCCTTCTCGACTACGAATTGGCTTGGTTTGCAGATATCGAAGGACGGCAGCATAAAGTTGTTGAACCAAAGCTCCATCACTATCGATACAATCAGCAGATGAAACCGTCCGGTTCAAATCGGTTAATCGAAATACCAAAATCCCGGTTAAAAGCGATTCAGCGACAGCTCTTGAGTGAATTATTGAATCGTGTACCGCCCCATCCCTGTGCACACGGCTTCAGACGGCATCGCTCCTGTAAGACCTTTGTAGCGTCTCACGTGGGGAAGGAAGTTGTCATGCGCATGGATTTAAAAGATTTTTTTCACTCGGTACCAACACCCCGCATTACCGCGCTGTTTCAACGCCTGGGTTATCCACGGGTTGTTGCGAAACTGATGCAAGGGCTCTGTACCCATGCCATTTCTCCGTCACTTGCCGGCATCCCCTATCAATCCCTTTCGTGGGATAAGAAAAAACAGTTGCAGTTTAAACACCTCCCTCAAGGAGCACCCACTTCACCCGCCATCGCCAATCTCTGTGCATGGCGGCTCGACTGCCGCCTAAAGGGTGCGGCCGAACGCTTTGGCCTAGAATATACACGCTATGCTGATGACCTGGCCTTTTCCGGCTCGGCTAAATTAATGCACTCGGCATCTTTTCTACAAGGATTAGTCGGGGCGATTGCCATGGATGAAGGCTTCATGATTAATCATCGTAAGACCCGTTTGCAGACTCGATCCCAATGCCAACGACTTGCCGGTATTGTGTTAAACGAAAGGCCGAATCCACCCCGTAAGGAGTTCGACCTGTTGAAAGCAACGCTTTTTAACTGCATTCACTTTGGACCTGACAGTCAAAACAGAGAGGGTCATCATGACTACAAATCCCACTTGGCAGGTAGAATCGCTTATGTAGGATGGCTAAACCCATCTAAGGGTGAACGTTTGAGAAAGTTATGGGAGCGTATTGTGTGGCCGGAATCTTCTCTTCATAGTCAGGTAGGATAGATTGTCCCTTGTTAGAATACTTAACGTATCAATCCAACATTCACAGCCGAAATCGTATAACCCCGTCACTCCGGCAAATACCCACTAATGTCCGGAATGCGTAGATAGTATTACCAGACGATAAGTGTATAACCTGGACTCTGGTCAAAGAATTATAGTCCGGACAGTAATGAGCATCCGCCAGAATGACGGGGTCAGGGCAGTAGACCCACAATGCCCCCTGAAAAGCTAAAATAATTGGGCATATTTGTATAAAAAAAAGGTGGCCGATTGGCCATCCAAAGTATTACGTTCAGGATTTCATGTGAGCAGACTGAAACGAATGAGTGGTGAACTATCGGGCGCATTCGCCGATCTTGGTACATTCCTGCCTATTGTCATCGCTGTACTTACACTGCAACAGATCGATCCCTCAGGTCTTTTTATCGGTTTTGGTCTGTTTGCTATTGCTGTAGCAGTGATTTACCGTCGCCCTATTCCTGTTCAGCCGATGAAGGTCGTAGCGGCTGTCGTCATTTCGCAAAATCTCAGTGCCGGTACAATCGCAGCAAGTGGACTTCTACTCGGTCTGGTCGTATTCACGCTTTCCATTACCGGAGTGGTCGGCTACATAGGTAAGAAGATACCAAATTCAGTACTTTCAGGCATTCAACTCGGTGTGGGGCTGATACTTGCCTGGGCTGGTGCAGAATTGATGCTTCAGGAACCAATGATTGGCGTGATAGCGATAGGTTTGTTATTGCTACTGATTGCGACGCCACTTAATCCATTCGCGGCTGTCATCGTCATCATTGTAGCCAGTACCTGGAGTGTAACCAATAACCTCGATCAGTTACCGGTTATTTCAATGGGTTTTCATCTTCCCAGGATGGTCAGTATCGAATGGCTGGAGGTATGGGAATCAACACAAACGATACTGTTACCCCAACTATCGCTTACATTGACCAATGCGATAATTGCGACTGCCGCGATTGCAATCCGACTCTTTCCCCATGGGCAGCGCCGTATCACACCGACACGACTCGGGGTCACCACAGGGGCACTCAATCTATTGCTGGCACCGTTGGGCGCCTTCCCCATGTGTCATGGTGCGGGCGGACTGGTTGTACAACACCGTTTCGGTGCACGCACCTGGTTAGCACCAGCCATCTTCGGTATCAGTTGCCTATCGATAGGTATTTTTTTAGGGCCGGATGCATTGAAAGTATTGATGCTGATTCCACTCTCCGCTGTCGGTGCACTACTGATATTTGCAGGCATCGAACTTGCCGGCAGTAAACAACTTTTAATGGGCTCTACAGCAGACAGGACCGTCAGTATCATCACAGGTATTGTGTGTGTCCTGTTTAATGTGGCCCTGGGTTTACTGGTGGGATTGTTGATCGAGTTGTTTAGGCACTATAGAAAATAGCGCTTCTCGATTGCCAGCTTACATCATCATGTCCTCAATGAGGTTCTTAAACCAACTATGGGCATAGCTTACTTCCCGTTTGCGCTGTTCCGGTGAAGCATCCATGGGAGAGAGGCCACCTGCCCCCTTGATGGACTCAATGGTATTGCTGTCCCTGTTCAAGGCGTAGACCGCAGCCACAGAGATACCATGCTCTTCACCCAGGATGCTGTAGCAGGTATTAACAAAGGTCGGCTCACCAGGCTCTATGCCGTTGAACCGAGCGACGATGGCTGCGGCCGCTACTTTAGCCTGCGAGCTGGCCGCGTAGGCTGACTTAGGCATCTTAGCCGCGCTTGAAGCATCACCCAACACATAGACATTCGGGTGACGGGAGGACTCGAAGGTGAGCTTGTTCACCGGACACCAATCCCCATCCACCAAGTCCGAGGCAAAGGCCACCTTGCCGGCCTTCTGAGGCGGAATGATATTGATGACATCTGCCTGGAACTCCTCAATCTCAGCCTGCAGGGTGCGGGTTGAAGGGTCGATTGCCTCCACTGTGCCGCCTCCCGCTGCACCGATCCATTCAATCATGCTGTTTTCCGTACCAAAACCGTACAGCTGTGACCAGCCCTGTCTGAACAGACCCTGCTTAGAGAAGCGATCCTTAGGATCTAAGATAATGATCTTCGCCCTTGGTTTGTGGTGCTTGCAATACATAGCGATCTGCGCTGCACGTTCGTAGGGTCCAGGTGGGCACTTGAAGGGATTCGGCGGGGCCACGATGATCACCTTCCCACCTTCGGGCATTGACTCGATCTGCCTGCGCAGAGTCTGGGTCTGTGGGCCAGCGAACCAAGCGTGGGGGATGGTTTCAGCCACCGTCTCGTCATAACCTTCGATCGTCTCCCACTTGAAGTCCACCCCTGGGGAGACCACACAGGCATCATAGCCGAATTGATCACCGCCAGCAGTGAAAACCAACTTCTTACTTGGGTCGATTGCGGATACATAATCAATAACAACATTCACCCCATGACGCTTTAGCCCCTCATAGTCGAAGGTGAGGGACTCTAGGGTTCGATCACCGCTCAATACCTCGTTACTCATAAAGCATGAGGTGTAGGTCTTTTTGGTCTCGATCAGGGTAACTTCCAGCTTCGGATCAAGCTTGCGGAGGTACTTTGCGACAGTACATCCACCGACACCGCCGCCTATCACCACCACCTTGGGAGTAGCGCCAAGAAGCAAACCGGGAAAACCCAGGGCACTACTGGCCAGGGTAGCGCCAGTCGCCAGGCGGATGAAATCTCTGCGATTGAAATCACTCATACTTGGTTTCCTTCTGCGTGGTTCAGTGCTGGCTGCCGTAGTAGTGGATCAATGCTGAGGTGGCTTTATCCCCCTGATCCTTGATTGCTGCGTCTACCTTGCGTTGCATCTTTCTGGGATAGGGTCTTTTTCCCGCGATGTAATCAGCCATTGCGTATTCCAAATAAGGCATCCACTGCCCCGCGAGGGTACCAGCATCTCCTGGACGGCCGCCGTCTTCATGACACTTCTCACAATACTTGTCATGCAGCTCAGCGCCGAGCCTGGCCAACTGTGGATCGTGCTGCTGGGGTTGAAGACGTAACTTCTGCTTGGCAAAAAACCAGGCCATACCTTTTATCTGCTCGTCACTGTAGCCTTTGGCAATACGATTCATGATGGTGGAGTGACTTTGATCTCCCTTATAGGCCTGCATGGCATCGATAAAGACCTCCGGGTCCATTTGTGCGATGGATGGACTGGATGGCCCTACGCTGGAGCCGTCAGTGCCGTGACAACCGGCACAGGTGAAGGCCAGGGCGGCGGCAGTGGGACCGGCTGCCTGGGTGATTATCGGTGCTAAGGCCAGCAAGGACAGGATGGCAAATACTGTTTTTCTTCTCATGAACTGATCTCTCCGTCGTTTTCAACCCACAGCTGATTGCGCCTGTGGAACCGTTGACCTGACACCTGTTTCACCAGGTGTCAGCCCCATGGAATAGTGGTAAACGGGTCATACCCCTTGCCCTCAACTTGGCATGGTCAGGTAACCGATGAACACCAGGGTAAGCAGCCCCAGGCCTGCAAAGATGAGGACCACAGACAAGGCGCGCGAACCCTTCTCCATAGCCTCGGAAGGCGGCTTGATCAGGCACTTATCAAGTTCACCACTCGCTTTCAGGCGCTCATACTCCACGCGGTGTTCAAACTTAAACTCTTCCAGTGGAACAGCACCGGTGAACATGATAGTGCTCATTGGAAAACGATCGGGCCTGAAATGCGAATTGAAGAAGTGAACGGTGAATAGGAACATGGTTGCCAGCAAGGCCTCTTCTGCATGCACGATGGTGGCGATATTGAATATCCATCCCGGCAGAAAAGTGGCGGTCAGCTTAGGCGCGAACAACATGATGCCACTGAAGCCAATGACTGCCGCACCCCAGAAGGGGGCCCAGTAGTCGAACTTCTGCCAGTAGGTAAAACGGTCGAAGTTCGGACGCTCTCGACGACCGAAGAACCAACTGAACATGGCACCTACATCTTGCAAGTCCTGCATGTTCGGTACCATGGAACTGGGTCCAAACCAGCGGAAGGTATCCCGGTTACGCATGATGTTGCTCATGGCGAGGATAAAATGCAACAGAAACACGCCAATCCAAATCGTGGCGGCAGTACGGTGCAGGATGGCCTCCACCTCGGGACCACCAAGCATCGTCATGACGATGCCTGCCCATGCAGTATGGGAAAATAGCAGGGTGGTACCGCTCAGCACCAGAATCATGGTGCTGACAGCGAAGAGCAGGTGTATCCAACGCCAGGTTGCAGTGAAACGGCGGACATAGACGGTATCATCACCTGGCCGGGGGTGAGCAAAACTCTTGCCTGCCTTACGATCCTGGTACTCGCGATAGAACCACAAGATTACATGCACCCAGAAGAAGCCCAACACGCCGATGATAAGCAATTGCATGAATTTGGTAACGATCCATATTCCCGGGTATTTCTCGAAATCGTTCCCATGTCCGTGGGCATGGAAACCAAGGAAGCCCTCTGGAGCATCCTCATGGCACTTGTTGCAGGTCTCGAGGCGATTGTCCAGATGGATAGTGGAAGTTGGGTCATCCACACTGCGTACCTTGTGCCCACCATGGCAATCGAAACATTTGGCGGAATGGGTATAGCCAAGTTTGTTGACCTGACCGTGATAGGAAGATCGATAACTCTTTTGAGCATCCTCGTGGCAACTGCCACAGTTTTCAGTGATGGTTAGCATCACCGACCCGCCCTCCGGAGAGTCGATATCGTGGGTGGTGTGGCAATCGGAGCACACGGCGGACTCACTGTCACCTTTCTCGAGCACCGCCTTACCATGATCGGATTCACGGTATTCAGATAGCTGTTTTCGGTGACAAGCCCCGCATACCTCAGGATTTTCCAGACGATGCTCGGCACGTTGATGACTGCCCAAAGACCCGATATTGTGGGCATCGTGGCAATCGTAACAGGTCGCATTGGTGCTGGACTGATCACGCGTGTTGGGACGTGCGTGAACCGAAGTCATGAAGCTGTCAATCTGCTCGACCACAACCCCCAGGCGTTCATGTTTGCCTTCGGGATCATCCTTGTGTTCGTCCCAGGTCTGGCGGTGACACTCTACGCAACCGACCACGACTTCCGGTGCCTCTCGATGTGGAACCCGGGTGACAGTGACATGACAATTGGTGCAGTCCTGCTTGCCGTGAACACTATCCTTTATCTTGTGCGGTTCGACATAGATATCAACGATACTGCCGTCATCCCGGGTGTCTGTCTTCTCGTTTTCATCGCCGTGACATTTCAGGCAGCGCTGATTAGGTATGATACGTTTACCCGTCTCGGGGTCGAAACCCGGTGGAATCGTTTCGCCCAGCAGCATACCAACACCACTTTCCGCACTCTGAATGGGCGTTGAGCAAATAAGGAAGAACACACTGAAGAAGAACCAGACCAATGGCCTAGCCGCGATATTTTTCATGTTATTGTCCCCGAAAATCGAAAATTACGACCGATACAACGAGGCTAAAAACACTAAACAGCAGGTAAAGCCACAAACGGAATTACGTATTATTTTTTTTCATATTCGTCAAAAATCGACACCAGTATCCTGTTCCACCTAGGGATTGGTCAAGTGTATAACGCTAGTAATTTAACGCCTGACGACAAAAAAACAGTGATTAGTTGATGAATATCAACTATTTCGCATGCTAGACCGCTAGTTTGACTGGCATTATTTATGGATCATGCTTGAATTAAGCAATTTCTAATATTATAATAAAGCCGTGAATGCAGTAACATTTTGAGAGTAGTATATCATCATGAATTCAGTAACTTGGTTGATCATTTTATTAGTGGGACTCACCTCTACGATTTCAGCATTAAGCATAACAGCCATCATAGGCTTGGTTATCGGTCAAGCTGGTCTTCTGTTGTTTCGAAAGACCCTGGCCTGACTTTTCTGCCGTACAACTCCCCCCAGCAACCTTTTGAGGCTGTGAACGCTAGATAGTAGCTGTGGGCAGTGCGTTTAAGATCATTCGCCCGGATGTCTATGACTGAGCGTAGGTTCAACGATGCTTAGTCAGTCTAGTGTTGTGTCTCCCTCGACCTGAATCAGTGAACTTCAGCAGGGAGACGTGCTGATATCATTTTACAGTGACCGTTATCTTGTCTGAGATCAACGCTGGACTAAATGGAATATGATCTTTATCTCCAAGCACCAGTTGTAAACTGTGCTTTCCTTTAGGCAGGTCAAGCAGCACTTCTGTCTGGCCCCCGCCAAAATGACGATGACGCTCATCTGAAGGCAGCGGCATATCCATGACTGGCATCTCATTGACATCGATCAGTAGATGGTGATGTCCTGTCTTATCACGTTCAACGCCTGCAGGTGCAACACCCATACCCTGCAAGCCGAAACGAACTGTAAACGGACCGGTTATCTGATCACCATTTACCGGTGAAATGATATAAAGCTTCACTCCCTCCGGGGCAGGTGTTACTGCAATAGTCTGTGGTACACACAGCACAAGTAATAATATGAAAATAGTGTATCTGTTAGGTTGTGAGGACATATTGACCTCCAGAAAATGAGTTGAATATCCTTTCAGAAATACTGATCGATGTGTTGCCAACTATCTGGTTTGCTGATTAGTCTTATCTGACAACCCGAGTACAGCATATGTTGAAGTCATATAACCCTTGAAAAAAGGGCATTTCATAGACAATGATCCGATCAATTACACTTTACTCTCGTCCTTAACCAGATGATCTGCAATCAATTCAGTCAGACTGATCACCTCGGCATCCATCTCATTGTGCTCAAGACCCTCTTCGAGGGTAATGCGACAGTTGGCGCAAGCAGTAACCATGGTATTGATGCCTAACTCATCCAGCTGCCTTTTCTTACGATTGAAGACCTGCAGTCTCAATGGCTCGGCACGTTCATTCGCGCTTACCCCACCTCCGCCGCCGCAGCACCAGTTCATCACACCATGGTCTTTCATTTCGGTAAAATGTTCAGCCACACTATTCAGTAGATCACGAGGTTGTTTTACAACCCCTCCTCTACGGACGATCTGGCAGGGATCATGCAGGGTCATTGGTATGCTGTCTTTATACTCCAATTGTAGACGTCCCTCCTTTTTCAATTGGTCCAGCAGTTCCAGAATATGAATCACTTCAAAAGGATACTTTCGCCCGATAAGGTTCGGGCCCTCCCAGCGAATGGCTGTATAAGCATGTCCGCATTCAGGACTAATAACGTATTTGACCCCAAGCTTTTCTGCTGCAATCACCACCCGATTGACAATCTCTGCAGCGGCCTCTTTATTGCCGATCTGGATACCGCTATTGGTGGCTTCAAAGGCCTTACTGCTGATCGTCCATGAGACCCCGGTAGCATCGAATATTCTTGCGATACTCTCAATATACTCTGGGAAATTGACAATCTCCATGGAGGAGAAAAGGGTCATATAGTCGGCACCCTGTTTATCCACAGGAATCGTCATCCCTGTATCCTTTTCAACATGAGCCAAGGCAGCCTTAAGTGTCTTATAGGTCACTCCCATGGGGCTGCCGATCTTCAATGCACGACGGGTTGCCTCTTTCATTCCATCGGGAGCATAACCAGCGACTGAAAAACCTTCCCGTTGCTTCCTGATCATATAGGTTATGTCGTTACCAACCGGACAAACCATGGAACAACGACCACACAGGGTACAACTGTCGTAAACCAATGTTTCCCATTCGGCAAAATCATCTTCTGTCAGGGATTGGCCCAGTCCAAAGGCAGCAGCTAACTTTCCCCAGAATGTATACTCACGCCGCCATAGCTTTTTCATCGGCTCCAGTTTATGGATAGGCGTAAAACGGGGGTTGTTGGTTTCGGTATAGAAAAGGCATGCCTCAGCACACAGGCCGCAGTGTACACAACTGGAAAAGTAGGCGGAAATTCTGGCGTCTATCTGTTGGCGAAGCGCCTGCACACCCTGCTCAAACTTTTCGCTCATCAACTTCTCTCCTTAGGCATTTATACCTTTGCGTCCCATGGTTGCACCGGTATATCCGCGACTCATGACAAAGGTGAAAGCATGCATCAGCTTACTGAAAGGAAAGTAGATCAGTAACAGCTCTGCTAACAGCAGATGGATCAAACGCAAAGGCTCAAACGACTGGGCCAAGGCCAGGCAACCGGTCAGCATGACCAGAAACACCAGAATGCTGCCCACATGGTCGTCCAGATCAGAAAGCAGACGGGTGACTGGATTGAGAACCCGATGTAGCCATAACAGAATCAGACCAATAAATGCTGCTTCTGCAGAAACAATGAATGCCCAGTGAGGCATTGCAGACCAACTTAATCCGGTGATCCGCTCTGCTATAAAATCAACATGCGGTTTGGCAAAAAAAAGTAAGGCAAGGAGTCCCAAGTGAAATAAATACCCGGCAATCAATTGTATCCTTCCCCGTGAAGTGACTGTGCGTTCTGGGATAAAACGGCTAAACACAGCTCGTATAGCGCCTTTGCCTGCACTCCCTTTTGCTGTGGCCAAATCTGACCGGTTACCCGCAATGAGGATTGTTACAACACGCCATATGACACCAAGCACAAATACGCCCAACGAAAAAGCCCACAATGGCCCGTCGATGAATTGACCCATCACTCCTCCTGTACATGCCCGCCAAGGGGCTGCGCGCTACTGACTTCGCGTAATTGACTCACCTTATCGTTCGATATGGCTTCCCCCTGCTGCTCAGCCTTGGTTGCCCAAAGATCATGGTGTTCCTTGGCCCAATTAAGATCGCAATAACCTGTTTTCATCCCTTCGATCGCGCCCTCCATACCGATAGTGCCTATGTAAATATGTCCGATAATCACACTGATCATTAAGATGGCGCCTATTGCATGGCCTACATGGGCGAGTTCCATCCATTCACGACCTTGTCCAAATATGGGAAATATCAAAACGAATCCTGAGATGATGACTACAGAACCAACAAGCACAAGCATCCAGAACATGGTTTTCTCACCCATGTTGAAAAAGTTGGATGGGACATGTTTTTTTCCAATAATTCCCCCACCCCTCAATAACCAGCTCAAATCACCTTTCTGGTAAATATTACGCCGAACAAATTTTATGAAGATCAGTATCAGTGCCACCAGGAATAGTGGACCCATCAGGTTATGCCCCTCTTTGCATGCTGATGCAATGATTGAAAAAACTTCCTTACCTATAATCGGAATCAGTACTGGACGGCCGAATAAAATAATCAAACCGGAAATGGCAAGAAATAGAAAAATGGATGCAATGAACCAGTGAATCAATTGTTCATAGTTTGTGTAACGGAGTAGTTTTTTATCCGATTCCCCACCTTCTATCGCCACCTTTCCTCGAAACAAATAAAATAACGCCAATGCAATGACTACACCTATCAGCAGAAAACCGCCGATAGGGATGAGCTGTTGCATGCGGAAATTACGCCATTGATCACCATAAGCATTGATCAGCACACCGGAATCCACACCCTTAACCTGTGAGGTACCGTTTGTTAGCTGCTCTCTTTGTCTTACATCACGCCATATTTCAGCAGCAGGATTAAGTACAACAGCAGAAGGTATGCCCCTCGATTCTGATGCTTTAGCAAAGGTATCGAATGGTTGTACAAACAAACACAATAACAGCAGTAACAGCCATCCGGCGTGTTGTTTATTACGGTTATCAATCTGTAAGGTTATTGACCTAGCCATAGTACCTGATCCCATGTGCGTGTTATCACTTGGGATAACCGGACGCAATGAACGAAACTTCCTTGACCTCGCTTAAACACCCTCACCCAATTCAGCTCAACGCGGATCTGTCCCAAGCTTTGTTTTTCCTCCTCCATCCCTGGAGTCGTTGCTAAGTGAGCGTTTTTTCAATAGATAGTTTTATCCATCCAGATGACCACTGATCACTCTTTTGCACTGCTCTTGCCACTGGCATTACGTGGTGCACGAAAAGAGGCATCCCGATAGGAGACACCTCGTGCCATCACACTTGCACTGCGATTAATGACACGTTTACGATAGATCTCAGAAATGGTATCTGCATCACCAGCCAACAGCGCTTTAGTGGAGCACATTTCAGCACACAGTGGCAGTTTGCCTTCTGCCAATCGATTGGAACCATATTTTCTGTGTTCATCAGAACTATTATCCGCCTCTGGTCCACCAGCACAGAAGGTGCACTTATCCATCTTGCCGCGGGTAGCAAATGCACCATCTTCAGGAAATTGAGGTGCACCGAATGGACAGGCGTAAAAGCAATAGCCGCAGCCGATACAGATATCCTTGTCATGTAGCACTACCCCGTCCTGGGTGGTATAGAAACAGTCAACCGGACAGACAGTCGCACAAGGTGCATCCGAACAGTGCATACAGGCCACCGACAAAGAACGCTCGCCTTCATCACCATCATTGATGGTGACTACTCTGCGACGATTAACGCCCCAGGGGACCTCATTCTCATTCTTACAAGCTGTCACACAAGCGTTGCATTCGATACAACGCTCGGGATCACAATAAAATTTCATTCGTGCCATGATTTGTATCCTCTGTTAAAACCCAGTTACGCTTTGCTGATGCGACACAGACTGCACTTTGTTTCCTGCATCTGTGTGACTGAGTCATAGCCATAGGTCATGGCCGTATTACAAGCTTCGCCAAGCACATAAGGATCCGCTCCTTCTGGATATTTGCTGCGCAGATCCTTACCTAAAAAGTGGCCACCGAAATGGAATGGCATAAAGGCGACACCGGCAGCGACTCGTCGGGTGACCAACGCCTTGACCTTGATACGCGCACCTTCGGCACCCTCAAGCCATACATCTTCCCCATCCCTGACACCGGCATTGTTAGCATCTCTTGGATGCATCTCAACAAACATATCCTGCTGTAGTTCCGCCAGCCATGGATTGGAGCGGCTCTCGTCACCACCACCTTCATACTCAACCAAACGCCCCGATGTGAGGATAATGGGGTACTCCTTGGAGTAATCCTTTGCCTGGATCGAGCCATAGCGTGTTGGCAATCGATAAAAGGATTTTCGATCTTCGTAGGTTGGATACTTCTCTACCAAGTCACGTCGACTTGTATAAAGTGGTTCTCTATGGATGGGCACCGGGTCAGGGAAGGTCCACACCACTGCTCGGGCCTTGGCATTACAAAAAGGTGAACAACCATGCTTAATCGCAACCCGTTGAATACCACCAGATCGATCAGTCTTCCAGTTCTTACCCTCCGCCAGCTTCTGCTCCTCGGGCGTCAAATCATTCCACCAACCCAACTTCTTCAACAATTCATGGGTGAACTCCGGGTAACCATTCTTGATTTCAGAACCCTTGGAGTAGGCACCATTGGCCAGCAAGCTGACACCATTACGCTCGACACCGAAACGGGCACGAAAGGTCAATCCACCCTTGGCGACTGGTTTGCTGGTGTCGTAAAGATTCGGCGTACCGGGATGTCCCATCTCCGCAGTACCCCAACAGGGCCATGGCAGGCCATAGTATTCACCATCACAAGGACCACCCTCAGCCAACAGACTGGTATAGCCGAAGGTACCCCAGTTCTGTTGCTGTTTCTTCATACGATCCGGGCTCTGGCCGGTATAACCGATGGTCCACATACCCTTGTTGAATTCGAGAGTAATATCCTCAATCAAAGGTTCATCATTCTCGATTTTGATATTCTTGAAAAACTCGTTTGCAAAGCCGAGCTTGTTTGCCAATCGATACATGATGGTGTGATCTGGCAGAGACTCGAACATCGGTTCGATAACCTTGTCACGCCACTGTAACGAACGGTTGGAGGCCGTCACTGAACCATAGGTTTCAAACTGAGTTGCAGCGGGAAGCAGATAGACACCGTCAGTCCTGTCGTGCATCACAGCCGAAACGGTTGGATAGGGATCGATGATCACCATCATGTCCAGCTTCTCCATCGCCTTTTTCATCTCCTTGCCACGGGTCTGGCTGTTGGGTGCGTGCCCCCACAGTACCATCGCCCGCACATTATCCTTCTGGGCTATATTGGCCTTCTCCTCCAGTACCCCGTCTATCCAACGGGACACGGGAATGCCCTTGGTATTCATCACCATTGCATCCTTGCCTTTGGCCTTTTCATAACTGGCCTGATCGAATCGACCGGCAAGCCACTCGTAATCCACATCCCACACCTTGGCCCAATGGCCCCAGGCGCCTTTCGACAAGCCGTAATAGCCTGGCAGTGTATGGGAGAGCACACCAAAGTCGGTGGCGCCCTGCACATTGTCATGGCCACGGAAGATATTGGTACCGCCCCCGGCAGTGCCCATGTTGCCGAGCGCCAACTGGAAGATGCAGTAGGCACGGGTATTGTTGTTACCGATGGTGTGTTGGGTACCACCCATGCACCAGATAAATGTACCCGGCCGATTGTCAGCCATGGTCTTGGCAGCGGCATGGACTTGATTTTCAGGTACCCCGGTGACCCTTTCCACCTCATCTGGTGTCCATTTGGCAATCTCTTTCTTGACCTCCTCCAGACCATAGACACGTTGGCGGATGAATTCCTTATCCTCCCAACCGTTCTGGAATATATGCCAGAGCATGCCCCAGATCAGTGGCACATCGGTACCCGGGCGAAGACGTAGATAGAGGTTGGCGTGGGCTGCCGTGCGGGTAAAGCGGGGATCGATAACGATCAGTTTGGCATTGTTCTGCTCCTTGGCCTTAAACACATGCTGCAGTGAAACAGGATGGGCCTCAGCCGGATTCCCACCAATGATCAGAACCGCCTTGGAGTTGTGGATATCGTTATAGGAGTTGGTCATGGCACCGTAACCCCAGGTATTGGCTACCCCAGCGACCGTAGTGGAATGACAGATACGTGCCTGATGATCGACGTTGTTTGTACCCCAGAAGGCGGCGAATTTACGGAACAGATAGGCCTGTTCGTTATTGTGCTTGGCAGATCCCAACCAGTAGACCGAATCGGGGCCGGACTGCTCACGGATCTCCAGCATTTTGTCACCAACCTCATTGATCGCCTGCTCCCATGAGATACGCTTCCATTTACCGTCGACTAATTTTGTGGGGTATTTCAGGCGTCGTTCACCATGACCATGCTCTCGTACAGAAGCACCTTTTGCGCAGTGAGCACCAAGATTGAATGGGTGATCAAATGCCGGCTCCTGACCGGTCCAGACACCATTCTCTACCTCAGCGATAATGCCGCAGCCAACTGAGCAGTGAGTACAAATGGTTTTCTTCAACTCAACTTGACCTTTCTGTGCAGTCGCTGCCTCGGCTTTTCGCATCATGCCAGGTGTAAAGCCGGTCGCCAGCGCGGCACCACCGGCCATCAGGCTGGAGTTACGCAGAAAATCGCGGCGGGTCATAGCCTGACCGCTGGAAGACTTTTTGGGAGAGGGTGATACAGCGTTATTAACACTCATCAGATCGGAGGTTTTTTGCAGTTTCATTCAGGTATCCTCAATGACTCAGCTGACTGTTGTCTTGTAATAAGCAGCGATATGCGGGGTCAGTCGGTAACCTTTCTGAGGCTCTGAGTCATTACTGGATACCGCTTCAGTCGAAGCTGTTGCCAGTCCCGGCAAGCTAACCGCGACAGCCGCACCAACGCCAGCGCTGGCCGTACCGCGCAGGAATGACCTACGTTTGGGATCTGGTGACTGTTTAGGTTGTTTTTTCATGGACTCATCCTCCGTTCAGAAAACATGCTTTGCTTTTTTAGAACACTGACTAGTCGACATCACCCTGTGATGAGATACGACGAAATGAGCGTCGTAATAACCACGGGTAGATACGCTGTTCGCCCCTCAATGGACGATGTCGACTAAACAATGCCCTCTATAAAATTTTGATCGCTATACCGTCATGCTCAGGTAACGTTTTTCCATCGCTACGAAGGCAGTGCCAAAACGGCCCACTGCACGATAGAAAACCGCCGATTTCGCCTCACTCAAATCTGCGAAGAAACGCTCCAACCAACCTGCCATATGAGTTTCGAAAAATTGTGACTGTTGTTGGAAACTGATCCCATCGTTGATCAACATGGCCATCACCTCACACAGTGCAGCGACATGATCTTCCGGTTCAGTTATCCCTTCCTGACGCTGGAATCCCAACTCGGCCAGATCGTCACGCAATCGACCCAGGGGCTTCTCCATCAGAAATCCGGTGAGGTACCAAGAACCATAGGGCACCAACTCACCACGACCCATACCAATAAAGAGGTCATGAAATTCGCTGTCAACCGATTCTGGACGAGAGTCCGACGCAGAGAGGCCTAACATCGACATCGCCAGTGCCAACTCATCCCTGGAGGGTTCAATGCCAGCGAATCCAGCCACCTGATCTAGCATTGGCTGATCAGGCATATGTCTCAACAGTTGTGCCAGTAAGCCATAAGCACCTATGCGGTAATGTTGTTCCTCATCCAAGATGAGATCCTCGGCCTCAGGCAGCCGGGTGCCTGTGCTGGGGTCGTCAGTTTGGACCGCTTGGCTCAAATCAATCATCACACTCTCCTCGGGGTAATATAGGTGCAAGCAATGGACCAGACCGGCTGGCAAAAAAATGACAAAAAGTGCAGAGATCGGCTAAAAGGTCTCTAACCGCACCTGTATGTTTTAAAACCACACTATCCCGGCACATGCTATTGTTTCCGGATGGACACTGAACAGGGTTCACTTACTGGCGTATCTGCCCGTCCAGGTCACCACCGATGGCCTCTGGATCCTGCACAATATCCACAACCCGACAGCTATCACAAAGGGTCAGACGCTTCAGTGCACGCTCACTCTGGAACATATAGTGCCCCTTGAGTTTGTTGCGCATTTTGTCGATCACTGAATGGGTGGCAAACGGCTTACCGCAGGCTGTACAAAGGAAAGGCTGCTCTTCATGCAGGGTACGTGGTTTTTTACGATGATCACTATCGAATATCAGTTGTGGAGTTATCCAAATCGCATCCTCAGGACAAGTCCTGGTACAGATGCCACACTGCAAACAGTTGGCCTCAATGAAGCGCAACTGGGGGATGCCTTCGCTACCATTCAACAGCGCCTTGCCAGGGCAGGCACCGACACAAGAGAGACAAAGCGTACAAGCCTTCGCCTCTATGTAGACAGTGCCGAAAGGGGCTCCCGTGGTAAGGGTCGCCATAGGTTTGGGACGTTGAGCCTGTGCAAACAAATGATCAATAGCGAGATAGATCGTTTGTCGCTTGCCGCCAATGCCGGAAAAACCCGCAGGCTCTATCTCCGGCATGACTGACTGCACTTCCTCAAACAATGCCTCATGATCAGTCAGCCTGATCACACCTTCGGGATAGCCTAACGCAGAGACTATTTCACGCCCTGTCAGCAACTGCTCCTGCATTGCAGTCGCCACTGTTTCCGGCATGGCACCACTATCCACCAAGCTTATCTGTCGGGCGCCATAGGCAAGGGCAGAGATCCATACATCCAGGCCAACACTGGCCAGCTCTTCAACCATCACTGGCAGATAATTTGTCTGAATAGTATCCGGAAGAGAATCATCAGAGGCGGCATAAAACAGCACGACCGGATCTCTGCCACCCTTCTCCCGGTAGACGGTCAGCAGCTTACGCAGACGCTGCAAGGTATCTTTAGCGGAAGGGTAAACATAACGAATCGCACCACTGGGACAAACAGTTGCACAAGCACCGCCTCCCTGACAGAGATAATTATTCACTTCGATGGTCTCGGCCAATCCGGTAATCGCATCAGCGGGACAGATGTCGATGCAACGGCTACAGGCTGTTTTTCCCGATCTACCGTGGGCGCAGATCTCAGGGTCATAGTCGAAATAACGTGGCTTCTCGAAACTACCGGTCATCTGAGCAACTTCTTCGAATAGAGGTAACAGAGCATCCTCCTCACCGGCTGAATGGAAGTAACCGGGGGGATTCATACCTTTTTGCATCAATGGCTGTGGGGTGAGATCGAGGATCAGGTCCACGGCGACACTTTCAGCGTTGGATCTTCCCTGCTCACCCAGCTGAATCCTGAACGCGCCCAGGTAGCCTTCAATATGGATTGAGCGTCCACCAACAGGTATGACCGGAGCACCTGGCTCCTCCGCCCCCTCGGTCAGGAGGACGATTGGGTTCAGCTTCTCATTCAGCCTTGGGGCTATCTCATGAGCCCGTTGATCACCAATCACTGCTATCCTGCCATGGGATTGATAGTTAACCAGGCTGGTCGGTTCAATCCTGACCCGATCCATCGCCGCCAGCGCTTGTTCCCGAGCTCGACGGTTGGTCTCAATCGATTCACTCATGATTTAACCTCATTGTGATGTTCGGTCTCCCCATCATTCAACTCATCTGTCTCTGGTTGCACAGTGTCATCTGCCAATTGTGTGTCATGGGTTTGATCTGACTCGGCGTCTGCAAGTTGAGCATTGTCTGCTTCATCCTCGCTCTCCTGCCGTTTACGGGCTTCTTGCTCGATGCGATGCCGCAGATCAGCCGTCATCACCTCGCCCAGTTTTTCAAAGCTGGTGAAGTCTTCTGCATAGTCATCCAATCCATCACAAACATTAAAGGCGGCGCTGTGAAAGAGTTTTTGCAGTGCCAGCTGACGCAGCTGTTCTGACACCTTGGGGGAGAGAAAACCGCTGTAGTCCGACCCCTCACCCAGGCTCTCAAGCGGCGGCATGTCTGCATCGGTCAGCTGTGGCTCTTCATCAGGCTCCACCACCTCCTCAACCGGCAGGCGTGATGCCTGTTTCCGCTCAGACCAGCGATGGTAGAAGTTGTCTTGATTTGGAATCTGCTGATTAGTCGGATCATCAGATTTCATGATCACCTCGTGCTGCTGTCGATTTCCAGTCGGCACGTTTACGCTTGGTGCGCTTTTGTGGGACATAGTGGGCCAACAGGAAGGCCTCGGTCCAACGATAGAGTTCAGCGGGGACTGGCACTGCGTAGACAGTCTCGTCACCTTCAAGATAGGCATGGGCCTCATCGAAACTGAGGCTGATAAGAAAGGGTTCAGGCCTGCCTTGGTCATCCTGATTTGCCACCACATAACAGCGTGGTTGCGAAGACACCAGATTGTAGTAGTAGCTTTCGCACTCATCCACATGCAACCGCAGGGTGAAGCCGGCATAGAGATAGCGGTAAACAGCCCCCTCCTGATGGATCAGTTGCACCGCTTGATTGACACGCCGATTTACATCGGCTGAAGCCAGTATGCCTACTGCTTCCCAGCAGTCATCCAACCAAGTCGATTCACTGGGTGATTTTTGCATGATCACCGAAACACTGAATGCGCTCGGGTTTTCAGCTTCAATCTCACTGATTGTTGTCGCCACCATAATTTACGCCCCGATCTGATATCCAATACCTCTATCGCAAGTTGCATACCAACCGGCAAGAGTGGCAGGAAAATCGTAAAAGAGTCGTCATGGGAAAATAATCTGGGAAAGGGAGTCATGGTAAAACAGGGCAAAATGTCCCGCCTACTATGCCAAAAGTGGGACATTTCGTACCATTTAGTCTGCCACCACCGGAATATTGGGGTGAGAATAGTGACACAATCCTGTTCAGGCGGGATTGGTGGGGCAGGGCCCCACCCTACCCAATGGTTCAGGGTGGGGTCCTGCTCCACTAAAAGAAGAGAGATGTCGATGAATATCCATGATGAGGTAAATTCGCTTAATTGCCGGGTTAATTAGGTATGGTAATTGCAGATTGTTCCAAAGATCCAGAGATCCCCTTGGAGACAATAACTGTGAAAGCAGAGACCTGTGAGCACCAGACCCAATCAAGCCTGGTAGACCGATTTAACCGCCGCATCGACTACCTTCGCATCTCGGTCACCGATCGTTGTGATCTGCGCTGTGTCTACTGTATGTCCGAAGATATGCAGTTTGTACCCCGTTCCCAGTTATTGACATTGGAAGAGCTCTATCGGGTGGGTAAAGCCTTTGTCGACATGGGGGTAAGCAAAATCCGCATCACAGGCGGTGAGCCCCTGACAAGGCGTGGCGTCATGCAGCTTTTTCAGTCCCTCGGTACCCTGGATGGCCTGCGTGATCTGACATTGACGACCAATGGCACCCTGTTGGCACAGCATGCACAAGCACTCAAGGCTGCAGGCGTCACCCGCATCAATATCAGCCTCGACACCCTGCGTGCGGAGCGTTTTCACAGCATTACCCGGATCGGTGACATTCACCGTACCCTGGCAGGCATCGATGCCGCCCTTGAAACCGGTTTTCAGCGAGTCAAAATAAACTCAGTGATTCTAAAAAACCGCAATCATGATGAAATAGCTGACCTGGTCGCCTTTGCCGAGCGTCGCGGTATGGACATCAGCTTTATCGAGGAGATGCCACTCGGAGAGATCGGCGATCACAACCGTGCCGAACTCTTCTACTCCAGTGATCAGGTTCTCCAAGATCTGCAACACCACTATGACCTGATGCCCACTACCGAGACGAGTGGTGGTCCGGCACGCTACTACCGTATCAATGGCAGCGATACCCGGGTCGGCTTTATCTCACCCCATAGCCACAACTTCTGCGAGCAGTGTAATCGGGTACGCCTAACCGCTGAGGGCAGGCTGCTGTTGTGTCTCGGTCAAGAACACTCAAAAGATCTACGTCGGGTGGTGCGTGCAAATCCACTGGATGAGGCGCCCTTGCGACAAGCCATCATCGATGCCATGCAGATCAAACCCAAAGGTCATGACTTCGATATCACTGCTCAGCCTGTGCTGTTTCGTCATATGAATGTCACAGGTGGATAAAAGAGACACAATGGATATGCTTCGTAAGCCATACCAGCCTCTTCTCACCGATGCTGGACTGAATGCAGCCGAGGCCGCATCAGCGGTTGATGAATTTGGTAAAATACGTGCAGGACACATAGCCGCTGAGCGCGCGCTCACCCTCTATCTCGACAAACGCGAGATAGTGACTTTGATGACGCTTGGCACCCGTCCGGAGATGCTGGTATTGGGTTGGTTACGTAACCAACGACTGCTACAGACTATTGATCAGATTAAAGCGGTCCAGGTAGATTGGGAGACAGATTCTGTTGCCGTCACCACCTATCATGGTGTAGAGGGTCTGGATGGAAAGATGGCGCGAAAAACCGTCACTACCGGTTGTGGTCAGGGTACTGTCTTTGGTGATCTGATGGATGATATTGAAATGATCAATCTACCCCGTGGCATGATGCGACAGTCTGAGATATACGATCTGTTGAAAACACTCAACGAGCACAACCAAGTCTATCAGCAAGCAGGTGCAGTGCATGGCTGCGCCCTCTGCCAGGATGGGGATATTCAACTGTTCATTGAAGATGTGGGCCGGCACAACGCAGTCGATGCCATAGCCGGACATATGTGGCTGCAGGGTACCACTGGCAATGACAAGCTTTTCTACACCACCGGCAGACTCACCTCTGAGATGGTGATCAAAGTCGCACAGATGGGCATACCTATCCTGCTGTCCCGCTCGGGTGCCACCCAGATGGGACTTGATTTAGCCAGACGGGTCGGGGTAACCCTGATTGCCCGCGCCAAGGGTAAACACTTCCTGGTCTACAACGGGGCGGAAAACATCACCTTCGATGCAATACCTGATGGTCGTCTGAAAAATGCGGGGGAAAGGAGAGTGGAACATGCAAAAAGCCGATAAAGGAGGATAGGTATGGTAGCGGTAATGACACAGGAACAACATGTGTTCATGAACGTCAAGCAGGTAGCAGAGTATCTTCACCTGAATGAGAAGAAGATCTACTCACTGGTCAGCGAAGAGCGTATCCCAGCGACCAAGATTACCGGCAAGTGGCTGTTCCCGAGAGAGTTGGTCGATCGCTGGATGCTCGACTCCGCCCATGGTGGCCTGATGACTAACCGGCTGGTGATTGCCGGCAGCGATGATCCCCTGCTCTATCGACTGATCATGACGTTTGCCCAGGAGACCGGCTCTCACGCTTTAATCAACTACTCCCCAACCGGCACCCGGCTTGGACTGGAGCTGCTGCAAGCCAACCGGATCGATGCCTGTGGCATCCACTGGGGGCCGAATCAGGAAAGCCATATGCGCCACCCTGCGCTGCTGCGCCAATATCCTCAATATCGACAATGGGTGCTGATACGCCTGTTTCGACGAGAACAGGGCTTAATGGTCAGCCGGCAAATCGAACAACAACAGCTTAAGCCTGAGCAACTCTTCGAACACCCTTATCGCTGGGCCATGCGACAGAGTGGTGCTGGTGCGCAACGCTTTTTACTCGAAGTACTGAGCCGCTATGGAACCAGCGAAGAACGCCTGAACAGTGTCAGCACAGCCTTGTCTGAGCGGGAAGCTGCTGCCAGTATTGCCATGAACCAAGCTGATGTGGCACCAGGCGCACGGGCTGCTGCCAACGAATACGGTCTGGCATTCATTCCGTTCGGCTGGGAGTCTTTCGATCTGACGTTACCGCGCAGCATTTGGTTTCGCCGCTTGTTCCAGGACCTCATTACAAGACTGCGCTCTTCCGACTGTAAAACCATGGCGGATAAATTGACTGGCTATGACTTGCGGGAAGCTGGAGAACTGGTCTGGGGAGATGAGTGAAAAACTGCCTTTCACTTATACCCAAATCCATAGGTTCATGTAAGATTAACCCGGCACCTTATTAGGCCCAGTTCAGGGCTTCAAGAATGCCCTCGTGGCTCTCAGCCAATGGAGATACCCTGGCAAGATCCACAACGTAGAGCAAGGGCATTCTTGAAGCCCCTAACATACTTAATTAATTAAGACAGGCCGATGTGTGCCTACCTACAGACTGCGTTATCAAAACTTGCTGTAGAAGTGCTACAGTGGCGTTTTGATGCCTTGCTGTAGGTAGGCACACATCGGCTGAACAGGGCCTATTAAGGTGCTGGGTTAATATAAAAGACCTATGAAGACAGGCTATCTCACACTGGAAACACACCCCGAACATAAGGGCTTGGTCCGAGTTCTGATCAAGGACGAACTACCTAGCACACAAGCAGCCAGTCCTGGCTCAACAGTTCGCTACATTGTACGATTCAATGATATCGAAGCGGGTCAAATGCATCTCCATAACGTATTGCACAACGCCCTTATCGATCTGGACAATCATATTTATCGTGCCGACCTCAAAAAGATGATTGCAGCAGTTGAGGCTGATGATCTACACCATAAACGGGTCTGGATTGACCCATCACTCAGTGACAGCGAGAAGGAATTCATCGACGCTCAGACAGCCAAACTTAAATTGCGCCATAAAAGATGGAACACCTTATGGCTAATCGTCGGCGGCTTTTTTATTGTGTTGTTTTTTTTCATGAGTACGATTGGCCAGATATAGACACCACCTGATTCCCACCAAAATCCATACCTTTCGTTATCCCCATGTAGGGTGTGGTCTGCCGCACCAAACCCTTTGCCTACAGAGTTGTTCACATCGAGAAAACACATAACAAAAGTAACTACTCATCCGTTAGATCAAACTCACATTTGGTGCGGCAGGGCCACACCTTACAACTTTACTTTTCCAGCAATCTAGGCAACAACTCAACTAAATTGCAGGGACGTGTTCTATAGTCGAGTTGTGCTGCAATCAACTTGCTCCAGCCATCCATGCAGGCCCCAGTCGATCCTGGCAGACAGAAAATAAAGGTACCATTGGCAACACCGGCCAATGCCCTCGACTGCAAGGTTGATGTACCAATGGTTTCATAAGAGAGTACCCGGAACATCTCGCCGAACCCGTCGATCACTTTATCTAGCAGTGGCTGTACAGCTTCAGGTGTTCCATCTCTCCCTGTCAGGCCAGTACCGCCGGTCGTGATGACAACCTGCACACTGGAATCAGCGATCCACTTAGAAACATCTGCTCGAATCTGATAACAATCATCCACAACAATCACCTTTTCCGCCATTCTGTGGCCTGCTTCCTCAAGCAGGCTTTTTAGCTTAAGGCCTGATTTATCGTTCTCTTCTGTTCTTGTATCTGAGACGGTCATTATGCTGATATTCAATGGTACAAATTGTCGATCTTCACTCATTCCTTTCTACTCCTCAGGATTTTTTCTACAGACGTAATTAAAGATGGCTGCAAGTTCTATAAAGGAAACTCGTAGCTATATAGGCTGCGGCCCTGCCGCACCGAACCTTTTGTCAGCAGGCCCAAATATAAAAAAGGCAACAGACAACGATTACCGCTATCTCTTTCATTTGATCAGATATATTTATGGTGCAGTAGAGCAACACCCTACAACCAAGCATTCGCGTTTATTGGTGTTTATTTGCGAACCATCACGCTCTAACTCGTAGTGATTAACCCTTGGGCCTATTTTTATAGGCGGCATCGAAGATAGCCTCAAGGTCATCATGGGTACCTCTCAAGCCATCGATTACTGCCTTGGCCCAATCAAAATAAGCCTGCTTTCTCTGTAATGACCACTCTATTGGCGGGCTCTGATAGACATCACGCAAATTGGCGATCTTATCGGCCAACTTAACCAATCGCGCTTTTTTGGAAAGATAAGGAGCATGTTGAATCTGCAGCTCCTTTCGCTCCAGCTTTGATAAAGAGTTATCGTCAGTCACCTCCATAACCAAGCCTGCTATGACAAGACCAAACTCGGATTCAATCTCATCTACGGTTGTATCAGTGTCTTCGATTGTGTCATGAAGCAGTGCCGTAATAAGGGTTTCTATATCTGTTACACCCCCTTCATTGACCAGAATATCGGCCAGAGTAATTGGATGATTGATATAGGGAGAAGCCTCTACATCCTTGCGTCGTTGATCACGATGCTTTCGTGCAGCAAAAGCAAGGGTTCTTATGAGTTGTTTTAATGCTGGTTTTTCCATTCTAATGTTTTTTTAGATAAAAAATGATGATATGGATTGATATTATTTGTTTGCTTTATTATTTTCATTGCGATTCTCCTTATACTTTGAGTCATTTTAAGAATCATGCACGCTTCATTTTCTGGGCAGTGTTGATATCAGCCTCCTCCAGCTCTTGTTCAGCAGAGTAAAACTGTTCTATCAAGGCCGTCTCTTCTTCAATAATGTCAGGTTCCTCCAATAACCAGACAGAAAACAATGATCCCTTACCCCACTCTGAACTGACAGTGATATCGCCTCCATATTTTTTTATCAATCCATAACTGACAGACAAGCCTAATCCGGTACCCTCTCCTACACGTTTATGGGTATGAAAAGGATTGAATATCAACTCTATCTGATCCTCTTCTATACCCAAACCATTATCTTCTATATCTATTACTACACCCTTCTGATCCCAGTCACGGGTCGTCAGATAGACCTTTCCTTCACCATTGCTCAAGGCATGCACGGCATTGACGACCAGGTTGACCAGTACTTGTTGTAGCTCATGAGGATTGATTTTGATAGGTCGTGTAGCATTAAGATCCAACAGGATCTCAAATTGGCTCTCTTTTCGAAGATAGCGCACCAATGCCAAAGTGTGTTGTGCAACTTCGTTGACATCGATCAGAGTGGGTATCTCCGTTATTTGATCAGGCCTGGCATATTGCAATAGGTTATTAATAATATCTTTAATGCGGAAGATCTGTTCGATGATCAGATCAATCTCATCTTTCACAGGAGCGGCGTCCTCACCCAATTCTTCTACCAACAGATCGAGATTGCCCAACATAACGGCTGCCGGATTATTGATCTCATGGGCGACTCCGGCAGTCAATTCACCCAATGCAGCCAGTTTTTCTGCGGTAATCAACTGAGCACGTGTTTCACGCAGTATCTGTATGGTGGTAAGTAACTTCTCATTTTTTAATTTCAGCTCTGCGGTTCGCTCGTCAACCTTATCCTCCAGCTGACCGGCCCACTGTTGGACCTGGAGATTCCGCTCTTGCAGTAGATCCAACAGTAGATCAAATTCATTTGCCAGTACGCCAATCTCATCCATGGAAGCGATCTTACCGATACGCTTGGTGTAACCTTCACGAGTCGCACGCACAACGGCCATCATCATCTCAAGTGGCTTAAAGATCGATTTTGCACCCTTCACCGACAGCAGAGAGGAAAAAAACATCAATGCGAGAAATAATAGAATTAAAACGCCAAATGCCTGCCACAAGGCATTCCGGGATGGTGACTCCAGAAAACCCGCATATAGCATACCGACACGATCACCATTGACGTCGATAATCGGCTGGTAGGCTGAAATGTACCAATCGTTTACTACAAAGGCGCGATCAATCCACTTCTCACCAAGATCCAATACCTTTGTTCGCACCTCATTGGAGACGCGGGTGCCCAACGCCCTCTGATGGGGTGTCCGTGGTACATTTGTGGTAATCCTGACATCATTAATAAACACCGTAACGGTGCCGATGCTCCCCTTTGGCAGACTACCCGGTCCGTACACCAGATCACGAATTGCATCGACAAACTGAAAATTGCCATTTAACAGCACCCCACCATCCAGTACGGCAATCACCTGCCCTCGGGAGTTATTAACCGGATAGAGCGCACGGATCATCATGCCACGCTCCTCCACCTCCTGACTGGTCGGTCTGGCTCGGGGTGTATCCAACAATGAAAGCGCCACCTGCTTTGCCAGTCCCGGTGACTGTTCATCCAGATCTTCTGCAGAAAATATCTCTATCTCAACGCGAGGAAAGCCTTGTAGCGCAGCCAGTAACGAGGGTGATGGATGGCCTCGTTTCTCTGGCTCATCATAGGACTGAAACAGACGTCTCCCATCTATTCCAAGCAGATGCAGATAGCTGAATCCAGTAGATTGTCGTAGTTCCGCCAACTGCTCACCGATAATGCGACCGCTTTTGGATTCGAGTGCAGTGTAAAAAGTATGTGATTCTGCCAGCCGTCCGAGGGTATTCAGATAATCTTCCTGGATGCGATGAAAATTATCTTCAGCAACTGAGAGGTCGGTATTGACCTTGATAAAGAGCTGATCATAACTGAATTGCGATCCCCAATAGATGGCCAAGCCCAGTGCAATCGGCATCATCAACAGAATGGGAAACAGGACTAATGCCAGCAACTTATAACGCAAGCTGCTGCGAATCGCCTGTACTACCCTGAACAGTGGATTCAATGTGTTAATTTCAAGCGAGCCCCCAAGCCTGTGTTTTACGCTCCAATGTCTTGCGGGATATACCAAGCACCCGGGCAGCAGCTGATTTGTTACCCCCTTCCAGATCCAAGACCTTGAGTATATGTTGCTTCTCAACCGCCTCCAGCAACAGGGATTTGGTGGGATCGAATTGTGCGGATTGACTACTGATGGATTCTGATCCCGTCAGGCAAAGACTGGGGGACTTGTTAAGCAACAGACAGCGCTCAATGACATTTTTCAGCTCCCGCACATTACCGGGCCAATCATAGTCCAGCAGTCTGGCCAGTTCACCCTCACCCAGTTGCAGCGATTCTATTCCCAACTCTGCTGATAGCGTATCGATGAAATGTTTGGCTAACAGTGGGATATCCTCATGACGCTCCCGTAGTGCAGGCATACGCAACGATAGAACATTCAATCGATAGTAGAGATCCTCACGAAAATCCCCATTGCGCACCTCTTGTGCAAGATCACGATTACTGGCTGCTATAATGCGCACATCGATGGGTACCTCACGGTTCGATCCGACAGGACGAATGGTGCGCTCCTCCAAGGCCCGCAGAAGATGTGCCTGCATACTGAGTGGCATCTCACCGATCTCATCAAGAAACAGGGTGCCGCTGCTTGCATAAGTAAACAGTCCATCCCGTGAAAGATGGGCATCGGTGAAAGCACCTTTGACATGTCCGAAGAGTTCACTCTCGAGCAGTTCCGCACTCATGGCACCACAATTGACAGGAACAAAGCTGCCTGAGAGTCCACTCATTTCGTGGATAGCTCGGGCTGCCAGCTCCTTACCCGTGCCGGACTCCCCTTCAATCAGAACCGTAGAAGGCATCGGCGCAACCCGCTTAATGACATCGCACAGGGTACGCATCTGCTGGCAATTACCTACCATGCCGGCACTGTCATAGATTTGCTCGACCTGACGACGCAACACAAAGTTCTCCCGCTGCATCTTCTGCCGCTCGAGATAACGCTCTACTGCAGTGATCATCTGCTCCATCCGAAAAGGCTTCATAATGAAGTCCTCTGCACCTGCTCGTAGTGCTGCAATCGCCGTCTCCAAATCGGCATGGGCAGTCATGAAGATAACGCCGGTAGTGCCACCTTGCTCACGCAACTCTCTTACCCACTCGACCCCTCCGGTTTGTCCGGGAAGACGGATGTCAGTGATAATCAGGTCAAAGTGACAGTGCAGTCTCAGCTCTTCGGCAGTCTCAACATTCTCTGCGGTCTCGACCAGCCCAAAATACTTGCGGAGACCTTTCTGCAGAAAACTACGTATACCCGGCTCATCATCCACGATAAGGACGGATGCCATACGCACAGGAGTACTTTCCTTGCCACCTGCCTGTTTGGAATCGCTGTTTGTCTGTAGCTCTTCTACATTTACGTTCATGGGTTGCTGTTCCAGTCTTCATGCTGTTTATAAGGCCCAGGTTAAAAACATGGCTTTGCCGATTAACCTGTCTCAATTGTGGGTCAAAATGACTAATTTATTACCCTTCGTTTTGCGACCATTTGTCCCACTCCTGCTTTTCTCTGTCCCATTATTGGTACAATTTTTGGCGATCGAACGCCAAAATCATCAGTCTGTTCCAATCAACACTCACATAGTAGACAAAAGAATTCCACTTACTACACCAATCCCTATCGGTAGCAAAATAGTTCATAATATGGCATCGCTTTTGCAGTTGATTCACAGGAAGAACAACAACCCGAGGCATTCAACCGATGAGAAACCCGCTCTATTATTTTCAATCTGTCCGCTTTATTGTTGTCGGCTGTCTGCTTTTATCCGGTTTAGTTAACGCTGACGACAGCAATAATCAGACCATTCGATTAGCAACAACTACAAGTACCGATAATTCGGGTCTTCTTGCTGACTTGCTACCGGCATTTACTGCGTCTACAGGTTACCCTGTTCATGTTATCGCTGTCGGTACGGGTAAAGCGCTGCGTATGGGTAGAGATGGTGATGTTGATGTCGTACTGGTACATGCCCGTGCTGCAGAGGATAAATTTGTCGCTGAAGGCTATGGTGAAAAACGTTATGGGGTCATGTACAACGACTTCGTCCTGGTCGGTCCCGCCAGCGATCCCGCAGGTATTACCAGCGAACAGGACGCTACCACTGTGTTGAAAAAACTCGCTGAACATCAGGCCATCTTTATCTCCCGTGGGGATGATTCCGGCACCCATAAAAAAGAGCTCGGTCTGTGGAAAGAGGCGGGCATCGAACCCGAAGGGCGTTGGTACCGGGAAGCGGGTCAGGGTATGGGTAAGGTACTACAAATTGCCTCGGAACTGGATGCTTACACCCTGACCGACAGAGGGACATGGTTGGCCTACAAAAGTAAATCACCACTGAAAATAGGCTTTGAAGGTGACCCACTGCTTTTCAACCCTTACGGTATTATCGCCGTCAGCCCGAAACGTTATCCCGACATCAACAACCAGGGCGCAAATGCATTGATCAAATGGATGATATCCCATGATGGCCAGCAGCGGATAGGTGGTTTTCGCATAGGTAATAACCAGCTCTTCACCCCTGCAGCCGATGCCGGTGCGTTTGCCGCATTCAGCACCACGCAGTAATGGGGACACTCAGCGACACCACACTGGCTGCCTTAAATCTACTGCTCAGCGGTAATGCTGAACTGTGGGAGATTATCGCCATCTCGTTTCGTGTCTCTGGTGTCGCCATCCTGATCGCATCACCACCGGCCCTGCTGGTGGCATTTCTTCTCACATATAAGCGCTTTCCGGGCCGCCGACTGCTGATTTCAATTAACAGTACCTTCTTATCCATACCGGCTGTCGTGATCGGCCTGACCTTTTTTATTCTGCTCTCACGACAGGGACCGCTTGGTGAATGGAGACTGCTGTTCACCCAGACCGCTATGGTATTGGGGCAGATTGCATTGGCCTTTCCCATTTTGGTGGCGATGGGTCACTCTGCATTGCAGGCAGCAGACAGGCGTGCCTGGGAAACGGCCCGTACCCTGGGCGCCAATTTGATGCGGGCCGTGTTCACAATCATGCGCGAGGCAAGATTCGGACTGATGGCCGCATTCCTGGCAGCCTTCGGTCGCATCATTGCCGAGGTCGGCGCTTCAATGATGCTCGGTGGAAACATCCTGCACTATACTCGTAACATCCCCACCGCAATCGCGCTGGAGTCTAGTAAGGGTGAATTCGCACAGGGAATTGCCTTGGGCCTGGTCTTATTGACACTTGCATTCACTCTCAATGCCCTACTACAGCATATCCAGGGTAAGGGGCAGCCTGTCTCATGAGCAACCCGCTTATCCTCACTCTATCGGCCCTGAATAAGCGCTTTGGCAAAAGACAGGTGCTGCAGGAGATCGAACTTGTACTACGCCCAGGTGAATGCAATCTTTTAAGTGGGGGTAACGGCGCGGGCAAGACAACCCTACTACGCATCCTCTCTGGCCTGGAAAAACCAGATAGCAGCCGAATAGATATGGGTAATGGATTCCAATCCTGGCGACGCAGTAGGGCAGATCTGCAAAAAAATGTCCTCTATCTTCACCAACAACCCTATATGTTTGATGGATCGGTAAGATATAACCTGGGCTACGCACTACCGGGTGGACTACCTAAACAACTGCGTAACAACATGATCGACTCAGCCATCGACTGGGCCGAACTCAACCACTTGCATGACACACCGGCGAAGTCCCTCTCGGGGGGAGAGCGACAACGCGTCTCACTGGCACGTGCCTGGTTGAGAAACCCACAAATCCTGTTAATGGATGAACCGACTGCCAATCTGGACCAGGAGGCACGACGGCGTACGCTGGATCTACTAAGATCATTTAAGAAGGAAGGCATATCGCTGCTTTTGGCCAGCCACGATCCGATCCATTTCTCCTCTCTGATTGATCGTCACCTTCATCTCTACGACAGTCATCTGGTGGAGATAGAGGATCAGAAGCTGATGCAAATCCCGCAGTTACAGTCCCATGTCAGCCTAAGGAGTACTGCATGAGCACTCACCCCGATATAACCGCTGTGATTCTCGCTGGAGGACGGGGTAGTCGCATGGGTGGAGAAGACAAGGGATTGATTGAATTAAATGGCAAGCCACTGATCACCCATATTATTGCAGCCATCGAACCTCAGGTTGCTCAAATTCTGATCAATGCCAATCGTAATCTGGTACGTTATCAACAGCTCGGGTATCCGGTCTTTGCCGACTCACTGGCCGACTATCAGGGACCATTGGCCGGCTTTCTTACCGCCATGCAAACACTATTAACCGCTGATATGGTTACCCTCCCCTGTGACGGGCCACTGCTACCGGAAGATCTGGTGGAACGCCTGGTCAGGGCACGCGACAGTGAGGATGCGGAAATCGCGGTGGCCCACGATGGTGAGCGTCTGCAACCGGTCTACGCGCTGATCCCCAAACACCTGAGCACCAGCCTCCAGCATTACCTGGATAACGGCGATAGAAAGATCGATCTCTGGTATAATAAACACCGGGTTGCCTATGCTGATTTCTCCGATCTACCTCGTACCTTTGTCAATATCAACACACCGAAGGAGAGGGACAATCTACGAGAAGGAATGAGCACTCTATGATCGACTATCCCATCCCCCTGCTAGGATTCAGCGCCTTCAGCGGTACCGGTAAGACAACCCTGTTGACCCGGTTATTACCGATCCTGAAAGAGCAGGGTCTGCATATCGCCGTTGTAAAACATGCCCATCACCTGTTCGAAATCGACCATCCGACAAAGGATAGCTATGAATTGCGCAAAGCGGGCGCCACACAGATGCTGGTATCTTCCCGAGGGCGCATGGCGTTGATCTCTGAATCGGACACCAACCGGCCGGAACCCGGTCTGGCATCCATGCTCGGTTATCTCGATCCCGACAGTTTGGACCTGGTGCTGGTTGAAGGATTCAAGCTTGAGGCTATCCATAAAATTGAGCTGCATAGACCCAGCATGGGTAAACCTCTTTTGTGTCATACTGATCCCAACATCGTTGCTGTTGCCACTGATAAACCAGTAAACGCTGTTCCGGAACACCTGCCGATATTGAATCTCAATAATCCCCAGGAGATCGCCGGTTTCATACGCCAATACATGCAACAAATCGGAGAGCACGGATTCCATGACCAGCCAAGCCATAGACTCCACCGTCAGTTGTACTGACCCAGAGGCTTCATCAACCCTCACCGTTACCACCGCCAGGGAAGCAATCCTGGCAAACATCAGCCCAATCCTGACCACACAACGCCTGGCCCTGCGTGACGCCTTGGGCTGTGTATTGGCAGAGGAGATCGTCTCACCAATCGATGTCCCTGGTCATACCAATTCAGCGATGGATGGTTATGCCATTGCAGGCAGTGGCCTTCCCGAGCAGGAGCAGCGGGACTTTACCCTGATTGGTACGGCGGCGGCAGGCATGCCATTCAACCAAAGCTGCCGAGCTGGCGAGTGCGTTCGTATCATGACCGGTGCACCCATGCCAACCGGTACCGATACCGTTGTTATGCAGGAACAGATTAGTCTCGTCGATGACCAGCAGGTGCGTATCAGAAAAGGACATCGAGCGGGACAGAACGTCCGCCAGGCGGGTGAGGACATTGCCCAAGGTAGCATGGTGCTGAATCCAGGAAAACGAATCACGCCGGCGGACCTGGGTGTCATGGCCTCTCTCGGCTTCGGTGAAGTCAGCGTCAGAAGACGTCCACGGGTAGCCTTCTTCTCCACGGGTGACGAATTACGCTCCATCGGTGAAACCCTGGGTCCAGGAGAGGTCTTCGACAGTAATCGTTACTCGCTTTACGGCATGTTAAAAAGAGCGGAAGTAGAGTTGCTCGATATGGGGGTTGTGAAAGATGACCCTGAGGCCTTGAAGGAAGCCTTTCTCTGTGCTGACGAGGCGGCTGATATGGTGGTCACTTCCGGCGGTGTTTCGGTCGGTGAAGCCGACTATACCAAAAGCATACTCCAGCAGTTGGGGGATATGCATTTCTGGAAGATAGCCATGAAACCGGGAAGACCCCTCACCTTCGGCCGTCTTGAGAACAGCCTCTTTTTCGGTCTGCCAGGCAATCCCGTTGCCGTAATGGTCACCTTCTACCAGTTTGTATTGCCTGCACTCCACTACCTCGCCAGTGGAACACCCTATCGTCCCTTCACCCTGCCAGCGGTGAGTGGTGGTGATATTCGCAAGCGGCCAGGTAGATTCGAATTCATTCGTGGAGTCCTGAGTCCTCAACAGGATGGCTCACTCACGGTCGATGCGATTGGCAAGCAAGGATCAGGTATTTTGACATCCATGAGCCGGGGTAACTGTTTTATCCTGTTGCCCGAAACCTGTGATGGAATCGCTGCTGGAGAAACCGTGACTGTCCAGCCATTCAACACCTTGGTGTGACTTCCTGCGGCGTGAGACAATGGCGTTCAAACTCAGCTGCACCACTTTTTGGCATCAGCTGGTGTGCATAATCAAGTTTCGGAGTTCATCAGTTAGGGCCTCATTCCTATAACCAACTGATGTTCGTGAATATTGATAGTATGGTGGGTGATGATTCACAGGTCAGGATTTTGCTGTTCAATGTTATTGAAACCAGTCATTGTCATTTCGACCAGCGGTAGAAATCTTAAACCACAGTGGCTTAAGATGCCTCCTATCGTCGGCATGACATATCACTTGAACTCCGAAACTTGAGTTATAAATTCTTTTCGTTCTCTTTACCGTGCCAAATTCTTAAAATATAAATGACTTCATCAGTGATTAGATAGCGTACTGTATAATCACCTATATAGAGATCACGTAGTTGCTCCGGTTCGGTCGCCTTTAACACGGGCAACCCAATTTGAGGAAAATTTTTAAGCCTATCAACTCCCTCTTGCAGATCTATCGCAATTCTACGAGCAGCATACGAATTCCTATTCTCTACGAACTCCACAACCCGCTGAAGGTCGTCTATGGACTCCGATGAATACTTTACCTTCATGATTTAGGTGGAGGTGTTCTTGCTCCTGTACCCCAGCTATTAAGCCATGCATTAACGTCTGCTTCATCGAGGGTGTTGCCTGCTTTTATCGATTCGAGTGCTACAAGCGTATCTTGCCATCTAGAATCTTCCAGTGACTGCTTGACTAAAAACTCCTTAATGGCTTGATTTATTAGATAATTCTTGCTTCTATCAAGTTTTTTGGCTAAAGACTCTAAGGGTTTATCAATATCTTCAGTAAGCCTAATACTCGTAATACTCATAGCTCTATCCAGGATGTAGTCATTTGTAATACATGTTAATACAAAAGAAGGGGGCAGACTAGAGGAATTTATAACGCCCAACTCAGCGGGCAAATTGAGCGTAACGAATTTTGTTCCATCATTGATACAGCATCTTGGTATCTCCACCAAGTTCATGGCACACCTGGGAGGGCCGATTCAAATCCCAGGCTTTATTGGATGAGAAGGCTCTGGCCGCTTGTATGGCCTATGTTGATCTCAAACCCTGGCAGGGCAGGGATAGCGCAGACACCTGAGGCGTCTGAATTCACCTCGATCACAGATCGGTCGACACAGTTAACAGAGCAACCTTGCAACATCAGTAATCAGCCAGCGCAACCGTGCCATTTGCTTTCGTTTGTCGGCAATCCCTGTGATGAGATGCCGAAGGGGTTACCGTTTCGACTGACCGACTATCTTCAGTTGGTTGACTGGTCCGGTCGGGCAATTCTGGATGATAAACTGGGTTTTATTCCCGACAATCTACCGCCGATACTGGAGCGCTTGCAGATTGACCCAATCACTGGCTCTATATGACACAGCATTTTGAAAGTCGGTTTAAGGGTTTGGTTGGTACCGTGCATAGCCTCAAGGCAGCCTGTCAGAAATTAGGCTATCGCAGGACACCTAATTTAACCGTATGTCAGCGGTTGCTGATGTAGGCACCAATCAATTCACACTTCTGATATAACTGATCAGCGTAGGTTGAGGTTTGGCTATGTATGCGATTTTCCATTTTGCGATGAAATTGCAACATCATCAATTTTTATCATATATCCCTCTAATCTACACTGAAACTGGTTACTTTTGGATGTAATAACCCATCACTTAGTTGGCTCCACTAGTATTAGCTTTTAACTTGGGTGTCTTTTTGATTCTCGTCAAACCACTCCCAAAGGGCTTAGCCTGCAGCAAACCTTGTGCAGCTAAGGCGAGGCGGCGTAAACGTAACAACTCTTGTGGGCTTTTGATTTCAATCATGGTCATAGTTGTCTGACACCCCGAATCAGCAGTAGAAAAAAGGCGTAGTCTTTTGGATCATGGCTTGAAAGCGTCTACCGTATCGTGGGAAGTCCACAAATGGAATTTTTCTACCCAGAAGCCTCACTAAGTTATCTATTTCATAAAGCTTGAGTGAATTAGGGTGGGGTGTATTAGTGGTCTTTCCATTTGACTTGTCAGACAGCTTCGTTAGTATCTGATCGATTGTGATGACTCAGTATTAATTTATTAACTGACTTTTATACATGGAAAAATACCATTTCGTAAAAATTATGAAATACAGGATTCCACTTTTTTCGCTGTTACTGCTGTCCACTAGTGGTCTGTTTGCAGCTGAAGCGCTTACCGACCTGCAGAACCTGGGTAAGTCAATATTTTTCGACCCTACTCTTTCTGAGCCAGCCGGTCAGTCCTGCGCCAGCTGCCATGACCCTGTCCACGGTTTTGCCGATCCGGATCAGCATCTGCCTACCTCAGAGGGTGTCATAAAGGGTTTGTTTGGTTCCAGAAACACTCCCAGTGTTGCTTACGCGGCATTCAGCCCGGAGTTGTTTTTTGATCCGGAAGAAGAGCACTTTGTAGGTGGACAGTTTCTGGATGGCCGTTCAGCTAATCTTGAAGAGCAGGCTCAGGGGCCTTTTCTGAATCCGGTGGAAATGGCGAACCCTGATATAAAAAGTGTTGTCAGAAAAATACGCAAAGCCCCCTATGCCGCAAAATTCGACAAGATATTTGGTAGTGGAGCTTTGAAGTATACTGATGTAGCCTACGATCATATTGCCTCTGCAATCGCAGCCTATCAACGTAGCAGTGAAGTCAATCAATTTACATCAAAATACGATTACTACCTGGCCGGTAAAGCAGCGCTCACTGCCGAGGAAAGATTTGGCCTGGAATTGTTCGAGGCAGAGGATAAGGGTAATTGCGCCGCCTGCCATATCAGCAAGTCTGAAAACACCGATATGCCGCCTCTATTTACAGATTTTACCTATGACAATCTTGGGGTCCCCAAAAACCCAGAGAATCCGATTTATAAAATGGATAAGCAATTCAACCCGTATGGTGATGCTATTGTGGACAAAGGGCTCGGCGCATCTATTCGTGTCGGACGTTCTGAGCACAATGGAAAATTTAAGGTCAACACATTGCGCAACATTGATAAAACGGCACCCTATATGCACAACGGTGTGTTTGCAACGTTAAAAGAAGTAGTGGATTTTTATAATACCCGCGACGTGTCGGATAAATGGGGTGAGCCGGAAGTCAGTGAGAATATTAATAATGAAGAACTTGGAGATTTAAAACTCAGTGATGAGGAGGTCGATGCTATCGTTGCGTTCATGAAAACGTTAACTGACGGTTTTCAAGTGGACAGCAAGACCAAGTGAAAATTAAACTCATGCCCTAGTGAGCTATCCTAGCTATCCATAGCTATCCAGACACCCAGCTTAAGAGCTATCCAGAAGGCTATCCAGACACCCAGCTTAAAGCTCAGGAGATTGGGGGGTGTCTCGTTTAGCAAAAGACGAATAAGACACCCATCCAAATATTGCATCAAACTTAGCTCTCTGGCAATCTACCCTTCACAACCTGTAGCCTCTATCAGATATCAAGGAGTGATATCATGCCCAAGCCAAGGAAAACGCTGATCTCGCTTGAAGCCACCCCCTATTACCACTGTATCTCACGCTGTGTGAGACGGGCCTTTCTCTGTGGGGAAGATGCTTTCTCCGGCAAAAGCTTCGAACATCGCCGTGAATGGATTCAGGCCAGACTATTTGAGCTGGCTGACATCTTCGCTATTGATCTCTGCGGCTATGCCATCCTGTCCAATCATGTGCATCTGGTGCTGTTTGTCGACCAGGAGGTGGCAGCGGACTGGGAATCCCTGGAGGTCGTTGAACGTTGGCACCAGCTTTTCAGCGGCTCACTGCTCTCTCAGCGTTTTATCGCTGGTGACTCGTTATCGATAGCCGAACGGCAAGCCTTGGATGAGCAGATTGCACGTTGGCGAGCCCGTCTGATGAAGATTAGTTGGTTCATGCGCTGTCTCAATGAGCCCATTGCATGACAGGCTAATCGGGAGGATGGTTGTACCGGGCGGTTCTGGGAGGGCCGATTCAAATCTCAGGCACTGTTGGATGAGAAGGCCCTGGTTGCTTGTCTGGGCTATGTTGATCTCAACCCTGTCAGGGCGGGGATAGCACAGTCCCCCGAGACCTCTGAATTCACTTCGATCGCAGATCGGTTGAAGCCGTTAACAGCGCAATCAGACAACATCAGTAAACAGCCTGCGCAACCGTCACATTTGCTCCCTTTTGTCGGCAACCCACGTGACGAGATGCCTAAGGGGTTACCATTCGGACTGTCTGACTATCTTGAGTTGATTGACTGGTCCGGCCGGGCAATTCTGGATAACAAGCGGGGCTTCATTCCCGACAATCTACCGCCGATACTGGAGCGCTTGCAGATCGACCCCAAACACTGGCTCTATATGACACAGCATTTTGAAAGTCGGTTTAAGGGTTTAGTTGGTACCGTACATAGCCTCAAGGCAGCCTGTCAGCATTTAGGCTATCGTCGTACACCCAATCTGACAGCCTGCCAGCGGTTACTGATGTAACAATCCATCTATTCGCACAATTGATACGGCTAATCAGCGTAAGCTGAGTTTTAACTGTGCGTACAATTTTGCCGTTCGGTAATAAAACTGCAACATCACCGTATTTTTTACCCAATATCCCGGTAATCAACACTGATACTGATTACTTTTGCAGGTAATAACCCATCACTTAGTTGGCTCCACCAGCAAAATTTTTAGCTTATATTAGCTTGGATGTCTTTATTATTTTCCGACAATCTACCGCCGATACTGGAGCGCTTGCAGATCGACCCCAAACACTGGCTCTATATGACACAGCATTTTGAAAGTCGGTTTAATTAGCTTGGATGTCTTTATTATTTTCAATATCCCGGTAATCAACACTGATACTGATTACTTTTGCAGGTAATAACCCATCACTTAGTTGGCTCCACCAGCAAAATTTTTAGCTTATATTAGCTTGGATGTCTTTATTATTTTTGTTTTATTATTTTTTTGGATGTCTTTATTATTTTCTTCTTGTGTTCCATTCCGAAAAGCATCCCTGTGACTGCGGAGAAATTGAACTGGCTTCTTTTTTAGAACATTTAGCGATAAACCGCAAGGTTTCTGGGGAAACCCAGGGACTTGCCCTCAATGCCTAAGTCTTTTTCTTCTCTCGCGTCCTTGAAAGGCCACTGGGACAGATAGGCGCCTATAAGCGCCACAACAAACCCAAGCGGTTGCCGACCATCCTCAGTCCCAATGAAATGCACCACTTGCTGAATAGTCTGGCGCATACTCAAGCGGGTCACTAGTCATACCCTAAGGCACTCATTTGCAACCCACCTGCTGGAGTCGGATACGGATATACGTACAGTGCAGGATCTGCCTCACTAATACTTGTATTTCACTTTAATTAGATCTATCTTGTGTTTTATGTATAGTGTTTTCACTTTAAAGGGGTACTGAACCCATGAAAGTCAGCAAGAAAGAGAAGGCAAAAACCCGCCAGCGGATTCTTCAGGCTGCCTCGGATGTGATTATTGAAAAGGGCTTCAAGTCAGCCTCAATGCGCGAAATCGCACGGCGTGCAGAGGTAGGTGACGCCACCATCTATAACTACTTCACCACCAAGGAGCAGCTTCTGTATGGATACTGCGAGGAGAAACAGGATGCGGTGGCGGATGCACTGAAGCAGATCAAGGACTTTCATGAGTACAGCCTACGTGAACAGCTACAACAGCTGACAGAAACAGAACTCGCATTATGGCTGCCGGACCGGGAGTTTCTGGCCGAGGTTTTTGAACTGACCTTCTACTCGCCTGTTTCCAGTGCGGTGAATCTGGCAGGGACACGCAAACGCTTTACCCATATGGTTGAAGATATGATTGATGCCGCCATCGAGGCGGGAGAGATCCCTGATCAACCCTATCGAGAACTGCTGGCTCCCCTCTACTGGGACTATTTTACCGGTATTCTCGGCTACTGGTTGAAAGATGATTCAGAAGGTTATGCCAACACCAGCCAACTGGTCGATCGTAGTGTAGAACTCATCGCGATGGTTTTACACACCGGCATGATTGGCAAAACACTGGACCTGTTTTCATTTATGTTCCGCAGTCATGTTAGCCGTCACCTGAAGGAGTTAGGCGAGTACACAGCACCCTGGCAAAAGGCCAAACGTCGATTCATGGAAGGTAAGGATGAGTAAATCGGTTCCAACCAGCAAACTGGCACGTACAGGTGTTGCTGGTACAGCTATTTTAAAAGCAGGCAGTAAACATCTTAAACATGCTGCAAAACGACCGTTCTTGACTGAATCCTCCTCGAGAGAGAGCCGGCAAAAACGTGATGATGAGACAGCACAAATCTTGTTTAAGACCTTTTCCCAGTTACGGGGAACAGCACTGAAGATAGCTCAAATGTTAAGCATGGAGAGCAATCTCCTTCCTGAGTGGTTACGCAATGAGTTGTCAAAATCTTACCATCAGGTGCCCCCTTTGGGACGACCATTGATACGTAAACTGATTGAGCAGGAGTTCGGTCAACCACCTGAGGCGGTTTTTAACCATTTCGATCCAAAGGCATTTGCAGCGGCAAGCCTTGGCCAAGTCCATTCTGCGAGCACTACAACCGGGGAGCCCTTGGCGGTTAAGCTTCAGTACCCGGGTATCGATATTACAATCGGTAATGACCTACAACTGGTTCGATCAATAATTAAACGCACTCGGCACGCAAAGCTGCTGTTATCATCTATTGATGAAATCGAACTGCGCCTACAGGAAGAGGTTGACTACCAACATGAAGCGAATAACACCGAATGGTTTCAGCAGCATTTAAAGCTGAAAAACATCACTATCCCGCTTGTTCATCGGGATCTTTCTTCAAAGCGTATATTGACAACCACGCGCCTTGCAGGCGTTCATCTTGAACAATGGCTGCAGCAAAGCCCCTCACAGCAACAGCGAAATCACTTCGGCCAACTACTGTACGATGTTTTTGTTAACTCCTTCTATGGTTTGCATGCCCTGCATGCTGATCCCAATCCAGGTAACTATCTATTCAACAGTAATGGAGAACTTGGACTCGTTGACTTTGGATGTGTTCGTTACTACTCAGCTGATTTCGTAAAGCTAATTCCGAAGCTTCTACGCGCCTATCAAAGTAAAGATGCCCAAGCGGTTATCGCAACCTATCAAAAACTTGGCATGGTCGCAGATATGTCGGAAGCAGAGTTGCAGTCATTCTACGAAAACACCTTACAGCCATTCGGTGACTGGTTAACCAAACCATTCAAGGCAGGGTCATTTGATTTCTCCAGTCGTAGCGCTTCTTACACTGAAGAGGGATGGATGTCGTTCAAAAATCTCGCTAATGTCAAAAAGATCAATAGTCTTGCCAATGAATTCATCTATTTCGATCGCACCTTCTTTGGCTTGTACCAGATATTTGAGCGAATGGGAGCAACAATTAATATGGAACACGCATGGCTGGACTAAACAAACCGTTGGTATGGGCAGGCAGTCTCAGTTTATTGGCCGGTTTTCTACACATCGTCATCATCATTGGAGGGCCAGACTGGTATCGTTTTTTCGGTGCAGGTGAACAGCTTGCCCATCTGGCGGAACAGGGATCACTGATACCTGGAACGCTTACTGCTGTTATCGCCCTGATACTGATACTTTGGAGTCTCTATGCCTATGCCGGTGCAGGCTTGGTTCGTCACCCGCCATGGATAAAACCTGTATTAATCGTAATAACGGGTATCTACCTGCTGCGTGGCCTTGCACTACTTCCATTGTTGGTGCTTGCTCCACAGACTATCGACACGTTTCTGCTGTTGAGCTCTGTCATCAGCCTATCTATAGGTATGCTCTTTTTCAGCGGCACCCGGCAAATGATATGGGAACACTCATGAACGAAAACAATAATAGCTCTCCCACTACAAATCCATTCACCAACTACCAATTACCGTTAACGATACGACTATTCCTCTACGTGACTCGATTGATGTTCAAGGTAGTGGGAAAGGTTACACCAAAACTGGCCGGGAACATCGCGTTACGTCTATTTATGACACCGCCTAACTTCCCCATACCTCGGCGTGAGCTGACTATTCGCGACTCCGCCAGATTACAGTCACAGGAGATCAATGGCGAAAAGATAGCGGTGCGCTCATGGGGAGAAGGTCCGGCCGTGTTACTCTGTCATGGCTGGGGTGGTCGTGGCACCCAGTTTTTTGCTTTCATCGAACCATTGGTGGCTGCCGGCTATCGCGCAGTGGTATTCGATGCACCTGCCCATGGCGACTCTTCAGGGAAGAGTACCAATATGCTGGAAGTCAGCCGCACTATTTCTGCTATAGCACAGCATCAAGGTCCGATCAGTGCAGTGATAGGCCACTCATTCGGCTGTGGCACTGCCCTGCTGGCTATCAGTCGATTAGGCTTGCCATCCGATAAGATTATTCTGATTAGCTGTTTCACCGATACCCTCTTGATCACCGAACAATTTGCTGAAGCGTTTGGTATCAATGAGCCTGTCATCATCGCTATGCGGGACAAGGCAAAGCAGCGCTTTGCCAACGCCTTTGACACACCCTGGCAATGGTCACAGCTGTCACCCGTAGAGACCATCAAACAGGTTGATGGTGATCTGCTGCTGATTCATGACAAACAGGATACGGAAGTCCCTTACGAGCATGCACTCAAACTGATGAAAGAGGCGCCCAACGCTAAATTGCTCACCACCGAACGACTGGGACATAAAAAGATTTTGATGAATAAAACCTGTATCGATGCCTGCATCGAGCATATCAGGCATAAGTGAGGTACAACCTGATAAGGTTACTGGAGCAAACAAAGCAACTCATTACATTTTTACAGTAGATCGGAGAATCTCTCCTCCGATATATCTTCCATGTGGCGTTTTTCCAAATATGTAATGACTACCTTCACGAATGCAATGGTCTTATTATTTATTCTAGGGTCTTCTGCGAGATAGTGGTTGCTGCTTATAGCGACAATTATTAGGCTGTTGGGTGCAATAACGCCCAAAATCACGGGTAGTAAAAGCAGATTATAGCGACGCTTTTTACTGTCCATGTGAATTTTTCTTGTTAGGTTTCTTTATGCTCCACAGATATTACTACATTCCCTTTTTTGTGCCCTGTATCAACATATCTGTGAGCCTCAGCAGTTTGCTCTAAAGGATATATTTTATCGATAACTGCCTCAATATCTCCAGCTTCAGTGCGTTCTCTAAGGAAATCCAGTCCCTCCTTGCTCTCACCCGCTACACCACAAATTACATTCTTTCTGATGATTGACAATAGGTTAGTAAGCAAACCTGTATTAATTAAAATCAATTTTCCTTGTTTCTTGAGTGATTTCTTGCATTGGAGTAAAGATAGATTACCTACCGCATCAAGAATTACATCATAAGTTTCATTATTCTTAGTGAAATCCTCTTTTGTGTAATCAATTACTTTTTTTGCACCAAGAGATGCAACCAACTCAATGTTTGATGTACTGCAAATGGCAGTTACTTCTGCACCAAAATATTTGGCTATATCCGGATTTCGCAACGACATAATATTCAATTATGTGCAGCATAGTATAGCCTTGTAGGCATTTACAGTGTACGAAATTTA
>JAIVEQ010000029.1 GCA_023838465.1 Candidatus Thiodiazotropha sp. | reverse complement strand
AGACCAAGAAAATGTCTTGGCATGAAAACACCTAATCAGGTATTTTTAGGAATCAACCCACCGGTTGCACTTGCGAGTTGAATCCGCGAATCTAATAGAGGATATATCAAACTTTAGCTAATATTTCTGTTACATAAAATGAGGTAAGTACGATTCCTTAACGGATTAATAATAGTTACCGGTCCATATGGAATGGGGGTGAGCAAGCTGATAAAAAGATAGTGTCTATTTAAGATTATCCGTTATTTTTGTTGGCTAATAATCGCTATCCGCTGTTTAAGCCTAGAATGTCCCAGGCTATAAAGTGTATCGAACAGCTTTTTGTAGCCATCAGGATTTAGATTTTCTTTTACTTTGGCGTAATGGAGTTGATTGAAAAGATGCGATAGCTGATCGGGTTTAGTAGTGATATCCATCTCCACAAGCTTTTCCAGATACTGTTCAATGGTCAGCCCCGGTAGTCTGTGGTAGCCCGCGTTATCTAGTAGTTCATCAATCGCTTCAAGATAACCGATTGTGGCCTTTTCAGGCATGGATAGGGAGATCGATTGTATTCGTCGGTTAATCAGATAGGCTTGCCATCTGGGACGGATCTGAGGCCATAACATCCAGGCTGAGAGAACTGTCAGGGCTATGGCCATCAGCCATTGCCAAGTGTTGATGAATAGCAGTTTCAGGTAAGCCCCAAACCAGATAAATCCAAGATAGGTGGCTTGCCAAAATCCGGCCATGATCATCTCAAGGCTGATAGCCTCATCCCCCAGTACTTGTTGCAACCGCAGCTGGCGCTCAACATAGTCATTGATCTGCTCAGCGGAGAGGGTTTCATTGTTGATCGATGGACCATCGTAATAGGCAGTGGGTTCAAGCTCCAACCAACCGAGGTTGTCCACATAGGCCTCGACCCAGGCGTGTCCATCCAATGCATAGATGTCGTAATAGCCGGTGAGAGGGTTCTGGTTGGTTGCAGAGAAACCGGTGACCAGTCGGGATGGGATGCCTTGGGTACGTAGCATGATGGCCAGGGCGCTGGCGAAGTATTCGCAATGCCCTTTTTTTGTCTCAAACAGAAATCGACTCAAAGGTGTCTGGTGTTGCGAGTTGAAGATGGAGTCAAAATCGTAGTCATACTGATTTCGTAAGTGTTGTTCCAATGCAACTGCTTTTTCTAACTGAGTAGTGTGATTTTTCGTCAAGTGACTCGCTAATGCTGCAATACGGGGATCAAGCTCTTTGGGCAGTTGTTTAAAATTGGGTAGATCCACATAGTTGGTTTCAGCGAAAGTCCGGCCTTTGTGGATAGTACGCAGTGACTCTACCGCATAACCGGTCCCCTCCCTCAAAGCACCGGGAGAATGGAGTTGTCCGAAGGCATCCATACCAATCACAGTTGAGGGGAAATTGACTTTGACCGGCACCGCAGCGGCAGCGATATAGTCGCCCAGGTCCTGTTCGATGAATATCTCATAGCGTTCGATGACAGCGTCTGGAGAAAGTGGTTTTGTAGACAGCTCAATCTCACCCCGGGCCAGTTTTAATTTACTCAGCTGCTGTGCTGAGCTGTACCAGCGAATACCATCGAATCGGTCGAAGATACGCGCCCGCAGATAGAGTGGTCTGTCAGCGCGCATACGCGCCACGATCGCATTACTGAAACGGTCACCCTGATCATCCGGGTTATCGATGTCCATCTCATGATCGAATCCTCGGTAACGGAACGTTGTTTGATGAGAGTCAATGCTGGGTAGCCGTTCGTTAAGTCGCTTGGCTGCATCATCCAATCCCATACTTTTAACCAAATCATTGAGTAGTGATTCGGCCGGACCTTGTCCATCCTGACTGTCGGTAGTCTGCTTCGCTTCACTCTCCCATCCGCTGTTTTCATAAAAGTGATCCGATCCCGGTCGCGCACCCAGATTGCCTGCCGGAAATCGTGGCACAATCAGATAGATGATCAGTGCTATAACGACCAACCATAGGGAGGTGCGGAACTGATCCATGGGATTCCATTGAGAGCGGTTTCCACTCAGCGGCTCGATATGTGCGTAGCCTAAGGTAATGCTGATCGTTACTGTGTAGGCAAGAAAGAATAGGAGATAGAGGCCTGTCTTAGACTCGACCGCTCCAGCGATCACAGCAGTGAAACCAACGACCAGGCCGATATAGAGACGTCTGTAGTCGTGGGTTTGAAATAGCAATGCCAGGTGAGCAAAGCCAATGAATACCAACAGTGCCACCAGAAGATTGGCTAGCAGTATCAGTGGAAGAAAGGTGATGATGCCAATCACCGCTATCTGCTCTGAGACTTTCAAATAGGGACTGGTTGCTTCTTCTGTGCGACCGACGGCGATCAGGATGAGATAACTGGCAGGAATTACCGTGCACAAACCGATGAGCGCCGCGAAAAAACCAAAATATGCAAACAGCAGTGAGCTGGCTGCAACTCCCGATACCAGGCTATACCAATAGATCACCTTGAGAGAGTCGAGTTTCATTGAAAGAGTCTCTCCAAGGACGATAAGGCGTTGACGCGATAAACCAGACGGTTGCCTTCCCGTCGATGATCAGCGGTAGGATTACTGCGTAATGGAAACAGAAAACTCTGTTCATCCATCTCGAGGTCGATATGGGTTTGGTAGAGGGCTAGGGCAGGAAGCTCACTATCGCTGCTGAGGCGAAAGCCAGTGATTAAGTTGGCCTGGGGAAACTTACCCAACGCCTGTTCAGTCAACGCAGCACTGCTTTGATGGCCGTCACACTCCAGCCTTGCCAGAAACGCGTACAAATCGTAGAGATCTGAACAGTAGGCGGGAATGACTTTATCGTGCCACTCTCCATTCTCCGCGACCAGGATGCTCTGCATGCCGTCACGGCTGGCAAAGTGAATCATGGATGCTGCGATGGAAATCGCATATTCAAAGGTCGATCTTGCTCCTTCACCCTGATTGAACCCTGGTCTGCAATCCAACACCACCAGCAACACAGGTCGGTCGCTGCGTTCATACTCCTTGACCACAAGTTGCTGTCGTCGGGCCGAGGTCCGCCAATGAATATGGCGTAGACCATCACCGTGAGTATATTCCCGCACAGTGGCAAACTCATCATGACCACCCTGTTGAGGGACCGGTAGATCACCATCGCTGTTGGCGTCTGCAACGACCGGTGATGGGAGATTACTCAGCTCAAACACTTGGGGTAGGACAAGGACCTCGAAAGGGGCAGTCTCAATACGCCGACTTTGGGACACAATGCCAAACGGGTAGGCTGATGAAAGCGTTAATTCTTGAAGCTGGTAATAACCGCGACGTTCGCAATGGAAGGTCTGCTGTTTGAGGTTATCTTTGTCGGAGCGTGAAAAAAATAACGATTGCTCCTGTTCGGAAAACGGCAACCTATCGGTTAATTGAAGATGATAACGGCGACCAGGTGCCGAGAGTCGGTATTCGATCATGCCTTCACTGCCGGCAGTCAGATCATCATCTAGTGAGCGTTCAACATAGATGCCACGTAATTGTAGCCGGGGCATGACATGGGATATCAGCAGCAATGCCAGGCTGAGTGCAAACAGACCGTATAGCAGGGCCAGGCCCCGATTCCAGGCGACAAAAAAACAGGCTAATGTCAGTAACCAAAGCACCCTGTTGAGTGAGACCCATCGTTGTAGGAGAGCAATGGTTTCGGGTGGGAGTCTGTTGGGAAGTAGAACCTGTTCCTTCATCTAGCGTATCCACATAGTGCTAACGGGTCTGCGTTTAATCCACCAAATCTAAGGTAGGCTCCGATTTCCTTTTAGACCTTGCGCCGCCCGGCATGGCAGGAACGGGTGTGGTTTCTATGATTTGCGATAGAATCTGTTCGTTACTGTCACTATTGCTACGCATCAGCATACGGTGGGCCAGCACCGGCACAACCAACTCCTGTATTCTGTGGGGCGTCACATAACTTTCGTTATTCAGCAATGCACTGGCCTGTGAGGCTTTCATCAAGGCAATGGAGCCACGGGGACTGACCCCAAGACGGATCTTTTCATGGCTGCGTGTGGCATGAATAAGTGCTGCAATATAGTCGATGACTTTCTGATCGAGTCGGACTTGCGTCACTGCTTGCTGGAGGCTGAGCAATCGTTTTTCGTCGATAACCTGTTTGATATTCTCAAAAGGATTCTCCTGTTGATTCATCTGCATAATGCGCGCTTCTTCACCAGGTTGTGGGTAGCCTAGGGAGATGCGCATAAAAAAACGGTCTATTTGCGCTTCAGGTAGTGGAAATGTGCCACTGAATTCGATCGGATTTTGGGTTGCAATGACCATGAATGCAGCAGGCAGCTTGCGAGTTTTCCTGTCCACTGTGACGGTTCTTTCCGCCATTGCCTCAAGCAGTGCGGATTGGGCACGAGGAGAGGTGCGATTGATCTCATCTGCCAGCAGAATATGGGTAAAAACCGGGCCGGGTAAAAAACGAAAGGCTTGTGATTTCTGATCGAATATGGAAATGCCGGTGATGTCTGCAGGTAGTAGATCCGGTGTGCACTGAATCCGTTTAAAGGTCAAATCGAGGCTTCTCGCCAATGCCTTTGCCAGGGTGGTCTTGCCCAATCCTGGTAGATCCTCCAATAGAAGATGACCACGACATAGGAGGTTGATCATGACCAAGCGCAAGGTTTCCGGTTTGCCGATGATGGCCTTTTGCCATTCAATGAGCAGTGTTTCCAGTAGTTTGCCAGGTGTGGTCTTTGTCGGCTGAGTCATCTAACCTCCCTGTTTGGTATTAGAAGGAAAATTGCATGGTTGGCGAAACAGTTGAGTCCCCCCTAAAACGGGGATTTTGTGTCGTTATTGTAGCGTGCAAATCGACAACATCTTGAGTCAATCTGTAGAAGAATATGCATTCACCCTACTACCAAACCCCAAAACAAAGCTACAATTGCAGATCTGATTTCTTCAATTGGACCTGAATCGTTGTTTATTTCGGGTATCTTGGGGTAAATCACTGTTAATTCATCTCTATACAGGAAACATACATGGCATACGATAAGATTGAGGTCCCTTCAGCGGGTGAAAAGATTACGGTTGACGCAAATGGTGTACTGAGCGTACCTAATAACCCAATCATCCCGTACATCGAGGGTGACGGCATCGGTGTGGATATCACTCCGGTGATGCGTAAAGTAATCGATGCAGCTGTTGCGAAGGCCTATGGCGGCAACAAGAAGATTGCCTGGATGGAGATCTATGCCGGTGAAAAATCGACTCATGTCTATGATGCCGATACTTGGTTGCCCCAGGAGAGCCTGGACACCGTTAAGGAATATGTTGTCTCCATCAAGGGACCACTGACTACGCCGGTCGGTGGTGGCATCCGTTCACTCAATGTAGCGCTACGCCAGCAGCTTGATCTCTATGTCTGTCTCAGACCGGTACGCTATTTTGACGGCACCCCCAGTCCACTGAAGTCACCTGAGAAGACCAACATGGTGATCTTTCGTGAGAATTCAGAAGATATCTATGCCGGTATTGAGTGGGAAGCCGGCAGTGATGAGGTGAAAACCCTGATCGATTTTCTGCACGATACCATGGGTGTCAGTAAGATACGTTTCCCGACTACCTCAGGTATTGGTGTCAAGCCTGTTTCAAGCGAAGGAACCAAGCGTCTGGTGCGCAAAGCGTTGCAATATGCCATCGACAATGACCGCGATTCAGTGACCCTGGTCCACAAGGGCAACATCATGAAGTACACCGAAGGCGCCTTTAAAAACTGGGGCTACGAATTGGCCAAGGAGGAGTTCGGGGCCGAGGAGTTGGATGGGGGTCCCTGGTGTTCTTTCAAAAATCCCAAGAGTGGTAAAGAGATCATCGTCAAAGATGTAATCGCTGACGCCTTCCTGCAACAGATCCTGTTGCGTCCTGCAGAGTATAGTGTGATCGCTACCCTGAACCTGAATGGTGACTACATCTCAGATGCCCTGGCAGCCCAGGTGGGTGGGATTGGAATCGCACCAGGGGCCAATCTTTCTGATACCGTGGCGATGTTCGAAGCAACCCATGGTACCGCACCAAAGTACGCCGGTCTGGACAAAGTCAATCCCGGCTCTCTGATCCTCTCAGCTGAAATGATGCTGCGTCATATGGGGTGGTTCGAGGCGGCTGATTTGATTATCAAGAGTTTGGGCGCCACCATCTCTGCAAAGACAGTCACCTATGATCTTGCACGCCTGATGGATGATCCCAAGGAGCTGAGTTGTTCCGCGTTTGGTGATGCCATGATTGAAATGATGTAGGAAACTATTCGCCAGGCGCTTGATAATTATCGAGTCTATTATTTTACCCTATCGTAGGGTGCGGCCTGCCGCACCCTACGCCTGCTTCAACTATTAACTTGATGTTGTATTTACTAACCTGCGTTCGGGTTCGTAATTGTCCATGAAGGTCACTTTGAAAGCGTACTAGCCCCGTACACTACTGAAGAATTCACCAATGACTCCACTCAATTTCTCAGAGCGTTGCGGATCTCTGATAATGGATTGCATAGCATCCCGCGTTGCTGGCAGGTAGAGCAGATCACTGAGAATACCGTTGAAGAAATCCTGGCCCATTTCATTGTTCGCCAACCGTTCAAGATAGTGTCTACACAGAGACGCGTCGTTGAGGCACTCCCAAGCTCGTCCTGCAATGGCTGCCAGCATGTCGGTGCGAGAAGAGATAGGGTGGTCTAGTATCCTCAGCATGAGACTGTTGCGAATCTCCTCAGAACAGCTTTGGGATAGACCACGAATCACCGCAGTGAGGATTTGCGGATTTGGTGTGGTTTGCTGCAAGGTCAAGTCAGCCTTGAGGGTGAGGGCATGTGCCAGAGATTCGGGAATGACTTCATTTTCCAGGCAGTGACAAAGCACTTCCAGAGGAGAGGGTGGCAGGAATGGAATCGAATTGGCGATCCGTTTTGAATTACCCTTTTGACCAATACGAGCAGCCAGATCGGCAATGCCCTGATAACCGATGAATGACCACTGATCCCAGCCTAACTGACCGTCAAAATAGTCCTTGGCATGATTGTGGAAACGTGAGACAGGACGCTTGAGAGCATGGGTCATGCGTGCGTGAAATACAGCTAATCGCTCCGACTTGGGTTGAAAAGCATAGGGGTTATCCTGCAGTGCGGTCTCAATCTTTTCCCCATTGTCACCGGGTAACAGGTTATTGCCGAGACGCTCCATCAATTGATGCATGAAATCATCCCTGGCACTCAGCTGAAGTTTGCCCTGTTCATCCAAAGGGAAGCGGATAAACCAGATCATTGGATCAATCTGAGGCTCTTCGGGATCAGAGATCGTCAAGCCGAACCAAGCCTGCTGTTGCAGGGGGAGGGGATAGGGAGTTTCGGCTAGCTCAAACTGAATAAACTGCTCTCTCGGGATGTGGGTGATACGCCGGCCCATATCGGAAAAGCCGAGTGAAAGACCCCCGGATTCGATAAATTGAGTAAGCGTAGAGATTTGGTTGTTCAGCGTTATATCCAATCAATCAGATGAAATTCCCACTCATCCGCTTCTGCTTCCGTTACAACCTTGCCGCGTATGGAGTGGCCTCCAAGCTCGACGCTGTCAAGGCAGCCAGATATCAGGGGGTGCCAGGTGGGTAGCGGTTTTCCTTCTGCCAGCAGGCGGTAGGCACATGTCGGAGGCAGCCAGTAGGGGTCATCCAGGTCGTCTGTGGTGAGTGTCACACAGTTGGGTACTAAGGTCGAACGCTCCTGGTAGCGAGTACATTGGCAGGCATCGAGGTCCAACAAGTCACAGACCACGTTGGTGTAGAAGATCTCTCGTGTTTCCTCATCCTCGAGCTTTTGCAGACAGCATTTGGCACAGCCGTCACAAAGGGACTCCCATTTCTCACGAGGCATGACATCCAGTGGAATGGTTTCCCAGAAGGGTGGGTCGATTCTGCTCATTGACGGGATAATATCATCTTAAAAGGTGCAAAGAGGACGATTTTAGATCCTAAATAATCGCCTGATGTAGACCTACCACGCCATCATTTGTCGCTGCACTGCAGATCATGTAGAAAAGGGCATGTCAATAGTTTTATACACAATCATTGATCTGTCACGCTAATGATTGACAGGTTAAGGTGAACTTCTATTATGATACATTCAAAATACGCTATAACTATATGAATAATGTAATATTATATGAATTGTATAGAAATTACACAATCTAAAAAGGGCGTAGTAGCATCAAGGGCTGGGGATGAATTCCTTCAGCTTACACACAAAGTTATCCACAGGATCTGTGGACATGTCAGAGTGTGATTTTAATACAGACATCGAACCATCTTTCGGTTACCTTTTCCAATACAAAGGATCAGAGCAATCTAATCTAAGGAGTGCACACCATGATCCAAGCGCAATTCGACTATCAAGCGGTTATCTCACTCCCTTTCGCTCCAGTCGGTATTACTATGTCTGAGGGCAGATTGAAGGAGTTGGCGTATCTCTCTTCACCACAGAAGGAATTTAACCATCAGGTTCCAGGACTGGTGCGTGTAATGGATGCCATCAATGCCTATCTGCAAGATCCAGGAAGAATATTTAACCTGGACCTGTTGCTCAGTGGTACACAGTTTCAGCGTCGTGTATGGAAAGTACTGCAACAGATCCCTTCAGGCAAGACAATGACCTACAGTGAGTTGGCGAAAAAGATCGACAGTGGCGCCAGAGCCGTAGGAAACGCCTGTCGAGCCAATCCCTGTCCATTGATTATCCCGTGTCACCGTGTGGTCGGAATCAATGGACTGGGTGGATTTGCCGGTGAACGGGGTGGAGAGAAGCTGGAGATCAAACGCTGGCTACTGCGGCACGAGGGGTGTTTGTGACCCGTGGTGTTGAGGATGTTCAACTCATTGAAACCTTTTCCGATGCGTTGTGGATGGAACGTGGATTAAGTCGTAATACCCTTTCGGCCTATCAATCAGACCTCGGTAAAGTGGCGGACTGGCTGCATAACAGCCAGGGCTACGGTCTGCTGAAGGCTCAGCGGGTCGATCTTCAGAACTATCTGGCGAGTTTGGTGCAACAAGGTAGAAAGCCACGCTCCACCGCACGGCTGCTCTCCTGTGTAAGACAGTTTTATCAATATTGTTTGCGTGAGGGCTGGTTGAGCGCCGACCCTAGCGTTCGTATCGATTCCCCCAAGTTAGGCAGGCCGCTACCAAAATCCCTCTCCGAGGGAGAGGTGGAGGCCCTGCTTGGTGCGCCTGATCTGGATGATGCAGAGGGCATGCGGGATCGCACTATGCTCGAGGTACTCTATGCATCAGGTCTACGGGTCTCTGAGTTGGTGGATCTTCGCCCTGAACAGGTGAATCTGAATCAAGGTGTGATGCGCATCGTCGGTAAAGGGGGCAAAGAGCGGTTGGTGCCCATGGGCGATGAGGCCCAAAGATGGTTGGAACAGTTTTATAAGGGTGCTCGCGGAGAACTTCTGGGTGCCCGGGTCTGTCCCCATCTGTTCCCTACCCGACGTGGTCGAGGTATGACCCGGCAGGCATTCTGGTACCGAATCAAAAAGCATGCAGCTACTGCGGGGATCAGTCACAACATCTCACCCCATACTCTGCGCCACGCCTTTGCCACCCATCTCCTGAACCATGGGGCAGATCTACGTGTGGTGCAGCTATTACTGGGGCATAGTGATCTGTCGACCACCCAGATATACACCCATGTGGCCCGTGAACGACTGAAGCAATTGCATGCACAGCACCATCCCCGCGGATGAGTTGTCCTCAGAATCAGCGCCTTGTCAAACCCATGAGAGAGCTTTCAGGTTATGGTAGAGTCCACTTCCAGTAAAAGTTAAGTTGTCAGGAGCACCCAATGCCATCGTTTGATATCGTCTCTGAGGTCGATCTCCAGGAGGTCAGAAACGCCGTGGACCAAGCCATAAGGGAGATCGGGACTCGTTTTGACTTTAAAGGTGTGGATGCAAAATTCGAGCAGAGCAACAGCGATATCACCCTGCGTGCCGAGCAAGAGTTTCAACTGAATCAAATGATGGATATTCTGCGCCAGAAACTGGTCAAACGGAAAGTCGATATCGCCGCTATGGATATCAAGGATCCGGAAACCAGTCTCAACGCCGCACGGCAGGTGGTGGTCATCAAACAGGGTATCGAAATTGATGTCGCTAAGAAGATGGTCAAGGAGATTAAGAGTAACAAGCTCAAGGTGCAGGCCCAGATTCAGGGTGAGCAGGTCCGGGTGACAGGGAAAAAACGGGATGATCTGCAGCAGGTTATCACTTTTATACGGGATAAGGACTACGGTCTTCCCCTTCAATATCAAAATTTTCGGGACTAATCATCGATGAAAAAATCTCTCAAACCCGGCCTCTGGCAGGTAGTAGGTCTGTTATCGTTTCTTCCTATGCTCTTTGTCAGTTATGCCATGGCTGAGCCTACTCAACAAGATGCGGAAGTGCTCAAGGTGAGAGAGGGCATTAATAAGATTCTCAAAAGTGGCAATATTTCCAGCATTACACCTGCTGAGGTCAGTGGGCTCTATGAGGTCATGGTGGGGCCACAGCTATTCTATGTCTCTGCCGATGGCAAGTATTTACTGAGCGGAAAGCTGTTTGATCTCGATAGTCGAGAGGATTTGACCTCGCCAAAGGTTTCACGTGCAAAAGCCCAGGCCATTGAGACAGTGGGGGAAGATAATATGGTGATCTTCGCACCGGAAAAATATCAGCACACGGTCACGATTTTTACCGATATCGATTGCGGTTATTGCCAAAAACTCCATAGTGAGATCGATGATTACAACGAGTTGGGTATTCGGGTACGCTATTTAATGTTTCCCCGTGCTGGAATTGGTAGCGACTCCTATGACAAGGCGGTCACTGTGTTGTGTGCGGATGACCGGAAGGATGCCATGACACGCTCCAAGGCCGGTGAAAAATTGGCAAAAAAAGAGTGTGAAAATCCAGTTAGCGATCATTGGAATCTTGGCCAGTTATTAGGTGTAAACGGTACCCCAGCAGTGTTTCTGGAGAGTGGTGACATGTTACCAGGCTATATGCCTGCTAAGCGCATGAACACCATTTTAGAAGAGATGAAGAAGTTAGAGACAAGCCAGTCTGCTAAAAAATAACCATTTCAGTTAGTTTATCGGTAGTCGATATCACGACAATTCAGGAGCCAGCTTGAAATTAGATGTGGCCATGCGTACCGATAAAGGGATGGTACGGGAGCAGAATGAAGATGCGGTAGGTGGTGATCCCGAAGCGGGACTGATGATTCTCGCTGATGGTATGGGAGGCGCTAATGCTGGTGAGGTGGCCAGTGGTCTGGCTGTTGACATGCTGGTAAGTCAGTTGCTTACCGGGCAGCCGGACAGCGATGACAGGATCGCCAGTCAGGCACTGCTTGATGCAATGCAGGGTGTCAACCAGGCAATCCTCGAACTCTCACAACAGGTACCGGAATACCAGGGGATGGGAACCACCCTGGTCGTTGGTGTGTTCCATGAAGAGAGCCTGATCCATGCACATGTCGGTGATTCGAGGCTCTATCGTCTGCGATCCGGGGTTTTTGAGCAACTGACAACCGACCATACGCTGATACAAGAGATGGTGAATATCGGAGATTTTGCTAGCATTGAACAAGCACTGATGGCCGGCGTGCCGACCAATGTGTTGTCAAGGGCCTTCGGTTCAGAGCATGAGGTTGATGTCGATCTTTCCGAGACCCCTATCGAGGCGGGAGATCACTATCTTTTCTGTTCCGATGGCCTGACGGGAATGGTGACGGATGATGAAATGCAAAGTATTCTAGAGAACCAAAAGCTTGATCTGATGCAGAAGGCCGATGAACTCGTCGATTTTGCCTGTAGAATGGGTGGGATGGATAACATCTCAGTCATTCTGGTCTGTGTGATGGCGAAAAACAATTGAACCAAGAATCGTAATAGTACCTAGGTAGATGCATTTATGGAAAAACTCGTAGTAATGAGTGACGATGGGTCACCGCAAGAGTTTCCGCTTATCGAAAAGCGCTTGCTGATCGGGCGTGATGAGAGCTGTAAAATTTGCTTAAGGGATCGATCAGTAAGTCGCCATCATGCCACTTTGACGCGCGTGTTTCGTGGCTTTTCCGTTGAGGACGAACAAAGTACTAACGGCACCAAAGTGAACGGTACTGTTATTACTAAGCGATTTCTTAAGCATGGTGATCTGATTGAAGTCGGTAAGTATCGTATGCGTTACATTGCCCAACTACCCGATCAGGATATGGATGATGACCCTGACCGGACGATTGTGCTTCGACCTAACCAGCCAACTGATATGCCTCCACCAAGTGTAGCGCCCATTGAATCCAAACCCGCTGCTGTCGCTCCACATGTACAATCGACACCGCCACCGGTAGCACCTGTCTCTCAGTCAGTATCGTCATCGGTTGTTAATGAGCCATCCGATCTGCCTGCTGAAACAGTGCCAGGATCAGATCCACAAGCCAAGGTTCGTTTCCTGTCAGGTGAACAAAAAGGTGAAGAAAAAGTGGTTGATCGGGCATTTTTCAGCATCGGTAAACCTGGTGGAGACCTGGTGCTGATCAATCGTCGCCACTCAGGCTTCTTTCTACTTAAAGTAGGCGGCGATAACACACCCATGATCAACGGGGAATCGATCAGGGCTGGAGGTGTGGAGTTGAACAACGGGGACCGCGTCGACCTGGGTGAACTCTCCTTGGAGTTTGTGAGTGACTCGCAGTCCTGAAATCCAGATTTTTTGAAATATGATTTTTCACCACTCTGTACAAGGGTGTGGCCCGCCGTACCATAGCAGCTGATTCTATTCGGTGCTACCAACGGAAATGCATCATCTTAAAGCCAATACGAGGCTCTGCTACAAGAATTCCTGATTCTGCTAGTGCAAACGATTAGTGTGTCGATAGCCTCTGCTCAGTAGGGAGGTCAATCGCATGCATGCAGCAAAGTCAGTCGTGTTTTCAAGGACACCATGCATGATGACCCCTTCCAGCAGATCTTTGCCATCCCATTTTGGGTTGGTCAACTCAGACAAGAACTGACATTCATGCTGTTGAAGATGATCGAATGACAATCCACATCCTTGATCGTTGATGCGGGTAACCCTGGCGCTTAAATGCATGGAGTTGGATTGGCCAGGCTTTTTCATCGCTATCAGATAAAGGTCATCAATCTTGGTGGTACCCAGGGAAGAGACGAAAAATCCCGATTGACTGATATCCTCGACAACCCGGGTTTGTTCTACACCACTCGCCTTGGATGTGAGCGTTACCTGAAACGAGGTCTTGGTCCTTGGGGTTTTTCGTGCATCCATTGTCGTGACCCTCTAATTGTATATATTGTGTCACTTCAATGTAGGCAGCATCAGTTATCTTGTGTATTCGGGCTATTACCTGCTTTTATTAGGGTTTGCCGCATTGTGCTTCTAAATACCACTCAATCGTTCAAGCGAAATCCGATTTCGATGGTGACCTGCCAGTGAGAGACCTGACCATTTTCGATATGCCCCCGGGTCTCCACCACTTCAAACCAATTCATGTTGTTGATGGTTTCGCTGGCACGGGCAATGGCATTGCGAATAGCATCATCAGTACTGGTACTTGAAGAACCCACCAACTGAATTTTTTTATAGACATGATCGCTCATTAAATACCTCGGGATTTTTAAATATGAATTTTGAGTGTTGAATTATGAATCCGCGAAATTAAAAAATCGCTTCAGCGTTTTTTTTCATCCATCGTCTGCTTCAGTTTATAAAGTTGCTCCAATGCTTCTCTTGGTGTCAACTCGTCAGGGTCGATCTCTTTCAGTAGCAACTCAACAGCAGACTCGTTAGTCACAGATGGAGAGAGATCAAACAGAGGCAACTGACTCTGTTGCTGCTCAGCATGTCGCTGGGCACTGGCTTCCAATTCCAGGAGACGTTGACGGGCCCTTTTTATCACCTGTTTCGGTACACCGGCCAGGGTGGCTACCTGAAGGCCATAACTCTGGTTCGCCGGTCCTTCCCGCACGGCATGCAAAAAGACGATGGAATCACCATGTTCCACCGCATCCAGATGCAGGTTGCTGATCCCCGGGTACTCCTCCGGCAGAGTAGTGAGTTCAAAATAGTGGGTGGCAAAGAGGGTATAAGCGCGCAGGCATGTAGCCAGCTCTATGGCGCAGGACCAGGCCAATGAAAGACCGTCGAAGGTTGAAGTGCCTCGACCTATCTCATCCATCAATACCAGGCTCTGTGCTGAGGCATTGTGCAGGATGTTGGCCGTCTCCTCCATCTCCACCATGAAAGTGGAGCGCCCACCGGCCAGGTCATCGGATGCACCGATACGGGAGAAGATCCGGTCGATGGGTCCGAGTTGCGCAGCAGCGGCGGGAACAAAACTGCCGGCATAGGCAAGCAGGGTGATGATGGCGATCTGACGCATGAAGGTCGATTTGCCGCCCATATTGGGGCCGGTGATGATCATCATACGTTGCTGTTCATCAAGGGTTACGCTGTTGGCGACAAAGGGTTCATGACTCACTTGTTCCACCACTGGATGGCGTCCATCGGTGATCTGCAGGCCGGGTTCCTCAACCAGGGTCGGACGGACTAGGTTAAGGGTTTGAGCCCGTTCAGCCAGGTTACACAGCACATCCAGATTGGCCAGACCCTCGGCACAGCCTTGTAGTGGAGCCAGCACCTGGCCAAGTTTCTCAAGCAGCTGGTCGTAGAGGTGTTTCTCTCTGGCCAGGGAGCGCTCCCTGGCACTCAGTACCTGGTCCTCGAACTTCTTCAGTTCCGGGGTGATGAAGCGCTCCGCTCCTTTCAGGGTCTGGCGTCTGATGTAATCATCCGGTGCCTTGTCGGACTGACTGCGGCTGATTTCGATATAGTATCCATGTACCCGGTTGTAACTGACTTTAAGATTGTTAATGCTGGTTCTTTCCCGTTCTCGGGTTTCCAGATCGAGCAAGAACTGGTCGGCGTTTTGTGACAGTCCACGTAGTTCATCCAGTTCCTCATCGTATCCCAGGGCGATGACCCCGCCGTCGCGGATCAGCATCGGCGGTTGTGGGATGACAGCACCCTCTAGCAATTGATGGATTTCTGGATGCTCACCGATCTCCTGGGATAACGATAGGGTCAGCGGGCTGTCGAGTTGGTTCAGCAGGAGTTGTAATTGAGGCAGGACGCCAAGCGCGTCCCTCAGGGTCGCCAGGTCACGTGGCCGGGCGCTCTTCAATGCAACCCTGGCAAGGATGCGTTCGATATCCCCAATACCTTGAAGAATCTCCTGAAGGTCAGGATAGAGCCGTGTCTCCAGCAGCGCTTCAATGGTGGCATGCCGATTTGCCACCACTTCCTGGTCGCGGTGTGGTTGACTGATCCATCGCCGCAGCATGCGGCTGCCCATCGCTGTCACGGTTTTATCCATGATGCCTGCCAGGGTGTGCTGTGGCTGGTTGGAGAGGGAGTGGACCAGTTCCAGATTGCGGCGTGTCGCCGCATCGATGATCACGCTCTGTTCACGATGCTCAACCCGCAGGCCGCGGATATGGGGCAGGGCGCCGAACTGGGTCTCCTCCACATACTGCATCAGACAGCCAGCGGCGCCGACGGCCAGGGGTTGGTCCTGGCAACCAAAACCGCCCAGATCACGGGTGCCGAACTGCCGGGTCAACAGCTGCTCGGCGGAATCGAGGTCGAAATGCCAGGCCGGTCGTCGGGTCACACCGTTGCGAAGGGTGATCTGCTCCGACAGGGTCGAGTCCTCATCCAACAATATCTCCGCCGGATTGAGACGTTCCAACTCACCGCTCAGCGCTTCCAGGCCATCCATTTGTTGCAGGGTAAAGCGACCGCTGGCCAGGTCCAGAGCCGCCAATCCATAACCACTGTTTTGTTCATTTATCGCCACCAGCAGATTTTCCCGCCGCTCTTCAAGCAGGGCCTCATCGGTGAGGGTGCCCGGGGTGACAATGCGCACCACCTTGCGCTCCACCGGTCCCTTGGAAGTGGCTGGATCGCCAATCTGCTCACAGATCGCCACCGACACACCCTGTTTCACCAGTCGGGCCAGGTAACCTTCAGCGGCATGATAGGGGACCCCCGCCATGGGAATCGGTTTGCCTGCAGACTGCCCCCGTTTGGTCAGGGTGATATCGAGTAGCCGTGCCGCTCTCTCTGCATCAGCGAAAAAAAGCTCGTAGAAATCCCCCATCCGATAAAAAAGCAGCATATCGGGATGATCACCCTTGATGCGCAAATATTGCCGCATCATTGGGGTATGCTGGGTTGATTTTTGGGCTTTGGCCATCGGACTGCTTAACCTAGAATCCGCAGTTGAACATGGATTTAAGGGAAATCCCGACGTATCCAGCAAGGCGTCGTTCGCCGTTAATGGCTATTCCCTTAACAGGAACGACAACGCAGCAGGATGCGTTGGGATTTTTCTCAAATTCGTGTAGCGTGACTGAACTCACCCAATGAGTGAGAGGGTAATCCATAATTTGGTTTGTCATATCATTAACTTACGTCAGATTTCAGCGGTCAACTGCGGAATCTAGGTTTAAGGCTTATTCGAAGGTGTAATGCTTTTCCACGTCCTTGAGGATATCCCAAGTACACTTCAGCCCAGCCGGGAAGGTCACCAGATCGCCCCGTCCGAACTCCTGGGGTTCACCCTCCTCAGGGGTGACGATCACCTTACCGCGCAAAAAATAGCAGATCTCGGTCTTGTCGTAGCTCCAGTCGAACTTGGAGACCTCCTTCTCCCAGATAGGCCAGTCATAGACCCCCTGGATTTCAAGCTTCATGGAGGAGGGGCGGTGTTCGCAGAGTATTTGTAATTCAGTCATGTTATCCGTTTCGATCATTCTTAATGAGAGGGTACAGTGCTCATAGCGGACCCATAAATCAGACCGGAGAGTGTAACCCGAAAGGGAGAGGAGGTTAACTCGGGATGTGGGACGGTGCGGCCGGCCGCACGTTCTGGCCACACACCTCATTAGGTGCTGTCTGCCGCACCGAAAATGCCCAGATGGAGAGTAGATTGCCTCTCTACAGCACCGAACTTTTGTAGCGGCTACTCTTACCAAACAGCCTACCGCGTATCGGCGTCATAACCATTGACCAACAGATCAATAGCCTCATCGTTGCTTCTGAATCCAGTTGAATGCGCTTTTACCGGATTAGCGAAAAGCCCGAAGTAGGTCCACTTCACGATGGGCAGTCGCACATTGATAAATTCAACTGTTTTGAGTTTGTTTTGGTCCAAATGGGTGCATTTATTTTTGAACCTAGTCGTCAGATGGTAGGAAAGTACATCATTGGGATCGGTGAATGCCACAATTTGTAGCGGATCATGGGTGAGATCTCTTTTTTTCAGCAACATCATCAGTCCCGGTCCACCACTCTCACAGGGGAATCGATTCAACCAGTCATTCGCTGAGCGCCAAGGAAGGCTGAAAGCCGAGGCGGTTAGTCCCCGGTAGGCGTGAGGCGAGACTGTAGACCCGTCGTGCCTTGCGCCAGAGGGGATGCAAAGCGAGCATCCGAACACGGCGTCCAGTCATTTGGGAACTGACGGCGGAGTGGTCACGAGCTTGCGATGTGATCACGTAGTGTCAGTGACCAGGACCGTCCGGGGCACTAATAGGTTGTCAAAGATCGAGTGTCTTTTAGGCCTGGGACGCCTAAAAGACATCACGAGATCGAAGACTCACTTGCTCTTTCTCACCCTCTTTGGGTGGTCTCATGTTACTGAGTGCCAGTAGGGGGAGCTGATTGGCATTCATAAAGACCTGTGTGGTGTTATTTGCCATTTTTTTCAAGCCTTCCAATCTATCATCCGTCAACTCGGTATCAGCATTTAAGTATTCGCATGCACTATTGACCTGTGGGTCATCGATATCGGTAAGGTCTAACACGCACCCTAATGTATCGAATACGATTCGACTGCCCAGACTGTCAGAGATAATTGAATAATCATAATTGTCATCCATATAGGCAGCTGCAGAAATCCTTGATAAACCATCAGCGATGACACGTCGAATCGAAGTACCATAGTCACCTAGATAGATAACAGGGTCCCCCAGATTCTGATTGACAAATTTTTTCATCCAGCGGTTGATAAGGGCTCTATCCGATTCACGATTTACTCCCCCTTCGATGGGCATCTGTTGATCATCAAGCTCTACGGTTTCGTAGTAGTCACCATCCAGTTCAAGTAGCGTCTTTTGCAGAAGCTCGGTAGCTCTGTCCCAGGAGAGTTCAAATAGATTAAGTATTTTGTTGTCACTCGGTAATCGATATTGCCGCCAGCCGATAAATCCGACGATGACTTCATTGATCCGCAGAGGACAGACACTCTGATAGGCATTACGTCGCTCATCGATTCTTTGTTTTTCTGCTTTATTGAAATAACTGTATTTCAAGTAATCACCATAGTTCGATGTACAATGCGTTCCCCAGTCCACTGCTTCCCAGACTGCGTTCTCATCAAATCCAAGTGCTTTAGCAATTTTCATCTGGTATTTCAGTACACCCTTTTCACCAAAGGGGTGGTCGCCCATGCCATGTACGAAGACCACATTGAGGGTTGTACCATTAGACTGGTAAACATGGTTTAGACCATGAAAAGCGTTTTCCGGAAAATTGTTGGAAGCACATCCAGTGATGACCAGGCAAATAGAAATTAAGGAAAAAGCCAGCTTTAAACGTATCACACTCATAACATCCTCCTTTGTTATTGGCATCCATGCAGAGTTGGATAAGGACATCTAGGTTATTTTTGAGTTATGTAAATAGTTTAGATCCCATTAAGTGTTAATGAAATGCAGGGTGGTCTATCGGTACAGCATGTTGCACCCAACATGATGTGGAGCCTGTCGTAGGGTGCGGCCCGCCGCACCGAATAGCCCACTAATGTATACGATTAAGCAACCTGTTTAGATTTCAAGTTAACCATAAAAAATATTATTCTTGGTTAACTTGTATTTCATTAAATTCCAACTATAGTAATCCATCACTTGACATCTATCGTCGTCATTTTATAATTCACCGCCCATTACAAATGGTTTGAGAAGAGACATGCAAATAGGTAAAAAACAAATTATACAAACCCAGAGACATCGTTGTTTAGATGATCTGTCAGTGCTCGGTTTGTCTTTTGAAAATGCACCCATATCGCTGAAGTGTGCAGGGCCTTATTCGCCCACAATATTTGCGATGACCTAGTCTTCTTCCTCATTACGGTTGGAAGACTGAGTCCGGTCTTCCAGCCAAGTAAAAACCCTGGCTGGTTTCGACCGCCGGGGTTTTTTTATGACTTTAGAAAATGGATTGTTAGCTTAACCGGCAAAGCATCCGGCTCTTAACCGGAAGGACATTGGTTCGATGCCAATACAATCCACCAAGCCGTTGCGCCGCTACCCCAATACGGCAGAGGGGCCTGTTTCAGAAACAGGTGAGGTCCGGGTTCAAATCCCGGGTGGCGTACCAAAAACGAATTTGCGCATGAAAACGTAAGTTCTACAGCGTTGGAAAACTTGTCCATGTTTAGCGGCCCAGGTTCTGAATGCCTGGCCTGCGCACCCAGGCTACGAAAGGATTGCAAGGTGTGTACAAAACAAGGGGAAGGCGCCAACACCGACAAGGTAGCTCAGTCTGGTAGAGCGATCGACTGTTAATCGATTTGTCGCTGGTTCGACTCCAGCCCTTATCTCAGCCTTAAAAGCTGATCAGTGGTTATGGCGAAAGCCTCGTGGTTCGACTCCACACACTTTGTTGGTAACAACAGGAGAGAAGCCCCGGCGGCGACACAGGATGTGTCAGGGTACAGGAGTACCTGCCGCAGCGTGCATCGTGCCTTGCATGATTGCGCAATCGGTTTGAAAAAACCTGTCTGACGGAACTGGAAGTCAGTGGAGAGGAGTTTTTTCCGCTGACTACGATTTTGAAAGACAGATGGTCGCAATCCGATCCCGCAATGATCCGCGCTTTGTGCGTGGGGTGACTCTTACACGATTATTTTTCGAGATTGTTTAACAGCATTAAAGGAGAAACGAAATGAGGAAAACATAAGGTGTCGGAGTGGCGTCCTGTTGAGTGCAACAGGGACCGAGTCAGATAAAAGCCACGCGATTGGAAATGAATGAGTTTAAGGAGAAGGAAAATGTTTGGAATCAAGCGTCAAGTGATTGCCCAACACGAGCGTGGTCTGTACCTGAAGGATCGTTCTATCATGAAGATCCTGGAGCCGGGTGTCTACTGGATCGTCGATCCGTTGGGCCGTGTGAAGATCGATATCTACGACATTACTGAGCCGGCCTTTGCGCACGCGTATGTCGATGTACTGATCAAGGATCGGGCTGCACTGTGCGAAAAGTACTTTCAGCGTGTCGAGCTGGGTGAGTTCGAAGTCGGTCTTGTCTACAAGAACGACAAGCTGGCAACCGTACTGGTACCGGCAACCCGTCAGCTCTACTGGAAGGGTCCGGTCGATGTGCGTGTCGAGGTACAGGATATTGCATCTGACTTCGAGATCCCGCGCGCGCTGGTGCGTCTGATCGCCAATGCACGAGGCAGTGAACTGGCCATGGCGGTACGCAACACCGTCTATCCGGCGGAGGTGGCGGACAAGTCCGTGGGTCTATTGTTCGTCGATGGTGAGCTGGTCAAGACTCTGCAGCCGGGTCTGTACGCCTTTTGGAAGTACAACCGCACCGTCAAGGTCGAACAGGTGGATACCCGTCTGCAGGCCATGGAGGTCAGCGGCCAGGAGATCCTGACCAAGGACAAGGTCAGCCTGCGTGCCAACCTTGCGGCCCAGTACCAGATCACCGATCCGGTGACTGCGGTAAAGGCGCTGGTGGATATCACCGGTACCTTGTACCGAGAGCTGCAGTTTGCGCTGCGTGCCTCCATTGGTACCCGCACCCTCGACACCCTGCTGGGTGACAAGGGTGAGCTGGACCGTGTGGTGTTCGAGACCGTGCGTGACAAGGTGGCGGAGTACGGTGTGGTGATGAAGAGCGTGGGTGTCAAGGATGTCATCCTGCCGGGTGAGATGAAGGAGATTCTCAACCAGGTGGTGCAGGCCGAAAAGGCGGCACAGGCCAACATCATCAAGCGTCGTGAAGAGACCGCAGCGACCCGTTCACTGCTCAACACCGCCCGTCTCATGGATGAGAACCCGGTGCTGCTGCGCCTGAAGGAGCTGGAAGCACTGGAGAAGATCACAGAGAAGGTGGACAAGCTCACCGTCTTCGGCGGTCTCGATGGTGTGATGAAGGAGATGGTCAAGATCAATGTGTAGAAGGAATTATCTAATGCCATTGAACTTGATTGGCTGCAATAGGAGAGGGTCCGGCAATGGGGCCGGGCCCGAATCGTGCTCATATAATTACACTATGGTGCGGTAGGGCCGTACCCCTGTCATTAAATATCTGGGCAGCTATCTTCGTAGGGTGCAGCCTTGCAGCACCGTTCGTGACTGATACTAGTGATTCTACTCACAATCATCAGATGAAGGCTCATCAGTAAAAGCCTCAGGTACAAGTTCAATCTGGACAGATACGTTCGACTCCTTCACAACGATGTTTTTTCGCCAGCTATTGGCGTATTCATGCTTAAAGGCTCCAATATTGTAGGAACCCGTATCGACAGTAAAACTGAACTCACCCGTTTTGTCGGTATAAGCACGATGCAGAACGACACCGCTCTCCGCACTCACCAGCATCACTTCCACGTCGGACAGGGCCTCGGACGCCTCCTGAACCACGCCGGAAAGGGTGGCGCCGAATAGCATCCCATGCCAACAGGTCAGCAACAAAAAGAGGGGATATGGGTAACGCCCTAACAGTTGCACTGAATAACCTCATTCATTCGAAGGACCAATCCTGCTGCTTGGGGTAGGGTGCGGCCCTGCCGCACCAACGAGCTTTGACAATTGTTGGCAATCGAATCGTCTCCTGTTTCGCGATGCGTCAATAACCAAACACTGCCAAGTACTTTGAGTACAGATCATCGCATTTTTGATCTGACTGAGTATCGATTTGTCTCATATCTTAGTTTCTTCCGCCAGCAGGCGTGCTTTGCTGAGAATCACCGACATGCGAGAGTCGCCTGCAAAGGGGAGAACCTGCCGGTCAGAATTGACTTGACTCAGGTTGTGTCCCGCCGCGATACAATCCCTTGTTGCAAGCAGGCACACAGTGGCTGATCCAACCCATTTGGTCGCCTGAATAATATAATCCGCAAACATTATCAGACGGCCTTGATTAGGCTTGATGGCAGGAGGTCACAGCATGAAACAGTCAACGGCAGACAGCTACCGGCAACGGGTCATACGCGTGGTCGAGTATATTCACGACCACCTGGATGCCGACCTGAACGTCAACCGTCTGGCTGAGGTTGCCTTCATGTCTCCTTACCATTTTCACCGCATCTACCGTGAACTGGCTCAGGAGACCCTGAACGCCACCATCAGACGGCTGCGCCTCCATCGTTCGGCTGGTGAGCTGATTCGCTCGACCAAGCCGATTCTCCGCATAGCCAGGGAGGCAGCCTACGGCAGTCCCGAGGCCTTCTCCCGCGCCTTTTCCCAGCACTTTGGCGAGTCGCCGGCAGACTATCGAAACGCCAGGCGTGATATCGAGGGCAGGGAAGCGCGCACGTTCGTGGCTATGCTCTCAACCGACATCAAGGAGTATAGCGATATGTATACCGTGGAGATTATCGAAACCGATCAGGTCCGTCTCGTTGGCTACCCCCACCAGGGGGACTACATGGAGATCGGCCGCGCCTTTGAAAAGCTTGCCGTCTATGCAGCGAGTCACCAGCTGCTGAATGAGACAACCCGCTCCTTCGGCCTCTACTACGACGACCCCAAAAGTGTGGAGGCGGAGCAGCTGCGCTCATTTGCCGCTATATCACTCTCCGGTGAGACTGAGATACCGGTAGGCGATGACATGCTTCAAGTGAGCGAGGTACCGGGCGGGACCTGCGCCAGCCTGATCTTCAAAGGCCCCTATGCCGAACTGGAAAAGCCTTACGACTGGCTCTTCGGCCAGTGGCTGCCGCAAAGCGGTTATGAGGTGGCCGACTTTCCGCCCTTTGAAGAGTACCTGAACGATCCGAAGGATACGCCGCCCAATGAACTGCTGACACGCATCAACTGCCTGGTCTACAAAAGCTAGTTGTAGCGCCTATGTATGGCGGCATGAACCTACCCGCTGAGCTCCCGCGATGATCGCGGGAGATCTCAGCGCAGGTTCTGATGCGAATCAGCGATCCTCGTCCCACACAACCCTGTTCCATAAGCCTTGCAGCGTTGTCCCTTTGCCGCGAGCACCGAGACAACCAGCAGGCGCAGGTTGATGGTGAAGCTGGACAATCCATTCCCCATTGAGTCCCCATGGCAACCTTGCCAGGGAAGCCAACCCGAAACCCCACCAAGCCCCAAAAGTAACGGTAGGGTGGGGCCCAGCCCCACCAATTTGATAAGCGCCATGATAAAAAAATCGTGGAACCGTCAACTGCTGAGCAGACCGTCCGCAGATTTCACCAACCAATATACGTTAAGTATCAACCGGCCCAAGTCCCTCGCTGAGCGCCAAGGAAGGCTGAAAGCCGAGGCGGTTAGTCCCCGGTAGGCGTGAGGCGAGACTGTAGACCCGTCGTGCCTTGCGCCAGAGGGGATGCAAAGCGAGCATCCGAACACGGCGTCCAGTCATTTGGGAACTGACGGCGGAGTGGTCACGAGCTTGCGATGTGATCACGTAGTGTCAGTGACCAGGACCGTCCGGGGCACTAATAGGTTGTCAAAGATCGAGTGTCTTTTAGGCCTGGGACGCCTAAAAGACATCACGAGATCGAAGACTCACTTGCGACTAAATCCAACAGCTCACTTGTTACATCAATCAGTGCCTCAAGTAATTGCGGTGAGATCTCCAGTTGGCCTTCGTATTCAGCAAGATTCCGCTGTTTATGGCATTGGTCTAACACTCGCCATTTGACATTATCCAGACCGACAGTGTGTTCTAAACATTGAAAGACTAAATAGCGTTCGGATGATCGATACCCGTACCAGCGCATTGCCGCAACAGATAACGCATGAGCTGCGCCATAGGCTGAGAGAAATCGACCCTCTTCAGAAACTTCCTCAACAGAGGCATCTTTCAACCTCCGTTTGGCCGATTCCAATAACCCGTCGATTTCAGCCTGATCTGGCGCCTCTGATTTTAAACTCCCTATTTTCTCAAGATTCTCCTAGTGTTTTAACGTCATCTTCAGTCCCTTTTATCCATATTTTGGGTTGTTCCATCACGCGTGTTAAAAAGGCATGTTTCTGCTTCAGTCGTTGCTCTATCTGGTTTATGTCGTAAACGGAGGGGTTAATGGTTCGTCCAAGTTGGCTTTCAGCATCTAACAGATTATTCATTAAATCCGCATAAGCTAGTTGGTCGGTTACAACCATCAAATCTATATCGCTACTGGATCTGTCTTCTTCTTTCGCCACCGAACCATAGACAAAAGCAAAATCCAATTGATCAACCACCGTCTGCAATGCTTCGCGAAGCACATCAGCCACGCCAAAGGTCTTGCGTGTAATACTGGCAAGCTCTTGGTAAACCAATCCATCACGATTTGCTTGATACAGCACCTGATTACCAGAGGACCGCTTGAGCAATATCTCCGCGTCGGCCAGCTTTGACAACTCTTTGTGTAACGTTCCGGCAACAGTGCCCGTCAGGCGTGCAATTTCACGTACGTGGTATGTCTTATCCGGGTGTAGCAGCAGCAGGCCAAGTACCTTACGCCGATACTCGGTAAACAATAATTCTGATAGCTTTAATGTCATAACTAAGATTAATGTAGCCAAATATGCTACATATGTAGCCTAATTAGCTACACCAGTCAAGGAAATCAGTGTTGATTTCTTGTTGAGTCCTTTCTATCTCTTGTTTTGGATAGCTGTGTCCCACCCAGTCCGTTGCCTCGGTAAAGGCATAGATGGGGGGCAGCAGAACGGCCATCTCTGTACCGCCAGTCAGCCACTGTTCGGCGGACAATGCTGTGCCACGGTAGTAACCCTCGCACCACTCATCCACGATGGTATAGGTCTTGTCGTCTACGCTGTGTTCAAGAAAAATGGGTTCATAATCATTGGGAAATTCAATCAGGACCTGAACGACACCGTTCATATGCCGCATCATCAAAGAGAGCATTTCGGTGAAGGCATCCTCGCTTTCCCACTCCGGTTCGAAATCACCCCAGACCGAAGGTAACCAAACCGATGGTGGAATCATAACCGGCCCGCTGACGATTGCGGTGAAAAAGCTGTCCAGGGTGGAGATATCGAAAATACCCTCGTTCATCTCCTCGGTAATGATCTCTTCGTCGATGCGGTTCAACAGGAATTTGTCGAGCAGTTCGATCTCATCTTCACTGAGTGGGAGATCTAGGTCATCCATATTTTAGTCCGGTTGTGTGTCGCGCAGACATTGTAGAGAAAATGGTTGTTCTCACTCAAGCTTCGCTAACGAGAGGTGTAAGGTGTTGTATGAGGACTATTGATGCGGCTGGCCGCACCCTGGTGGCTGTCTATTGCAGTTTCATGAGAGGATTATGATTAATTCATGACGCGGTCGATTTTTTGCGTCTAAGCTGATAAAAGGGCCGGCATGATGGTGATGCAAAATAAGAACAGTGTGGGGTTAAGGCGCTTGTTGAATGCACTGGGCTGGTCGATGAAAGGGTTGCAGGCAACTTTCAATCATGAGCAGGCGTTCAGGCAGGAGGTATTGCTGTGTATTCTGCTTGTGCCCTTGGGGCTCTGGTTGGGTGATACAGGCGTGGAGAGGGCGTTGCTGGTAGGCCCGCTGCTGATCGTGCTGATTGTGGAGATGATCAACAGTGCAATCGAGAGTGTGGTTGATCGAGTCAGTACTGAAAAACATCAGCTCTCAGGGAGGGCAAAAGACCAGGGATCGGCCGCCGTATTGATCTCGCTCATACTCGTTGTCATGTGTTGGGTATTAGTATTATCAACTAGACTATGGACTGAAACTTGAACCAAAGAATTCAGCTAATAAAAATCATCAATCTGCAACATAGGTAATCTATCCTGACCGTCCTATGAACGACCGACCGCCACCAGAAGGGCTGGAACCTGTCATTCGAAACGCTGTGCGCGCCGTGATCGTACGGGACGAAGCAGTTTTGATGCAGAAGAAGTGGTCGGAGAGTCGGGGTACCTGGTATACCCTGCCAGGTGGCGGGCAAGATGTTGAAGAGAGCCTTGCTCAGGCATTGATTCGTGAATGTGAGGAGGAGATCGGCGCCCGGGTGGAGATCGATTCACTGCTCTGTGTGGCGGACTTCTATAAACAACGTGACACTGCTTACCCTTCGGTCAGGCATTTGATTGAGTTTCTCTTTGCCTGTTCACTCCCTGCAACCTATCGTCCTGTTTCCGGACACCATCCGGATAAACACCAGATTGATGTGGTCTGGCTGCCACTTTCCGATATCCCCAATGTGGAACTCTTCCCCAAAGGTATTGCATCGCATCTGCAAAACCTCTCCACAGTTAATACACCAGCCTATTTGGGAGTGATTGACTGATATGCCCCTAGCAAAAAGTATCCGCGATAATCTCCAGTTCCTTCTGGCTGAAACAGGTTCTCATCTGGCCTTGCTGAAAGAGTATCTAACCTTGCCATCTGCCAGTATCCCTTCACGCTTGCTGGATCGTCAGGGCTACGTCGAGAACCTGAGGCTGAGTATCCACAACCATTGTCTCAGGCAGATGGCATCAAGCAATCAGCAGGATGCAGATCACCAGCTGTTGCGTGCGGTCGAGGGGATCGCCACCCACCTTGAACGGGTGGCTGAGCTCAGCCGGGAGGCGGTGATGCAGACGGTACACCTGCAGAACAGGGCGATTCTGAAGGTAAAAGACTATCTGCACATGATCGATCAGGTGAGCAATGCGCTGGAGATGATCGAGCCTGCCCTGACCGCAAAGGATACCCGGCAAGCGCTGAAGATCGGCAAGGTGGAACAGCGTCTGGACAATGCCTATCAAAAACAGTTGAAGCGCTCCTCCCGCTTGTTGAAAAAGGAGAAACGCCCATCGGACCGGATTACCCTGATCATGTTGGCGCACAAGATTGAACAGATGGGGAATGCACTGTTACGTATCAGCGAGGCGATTATATCTGTCTCTATGGGGCAGCACTTCAACACCGATCGCTACCACGCCTTTGCCGCCTCGATCACAGAGCTGAAGGCGGTCAATGATGTCGGTAAGGTTCAGGTGGAGGCCATCGCTGAGACCAAGTCAGGCAGTGCCATAAACGCCGTCACGACCGGCAGACGGGGCAGCGGCTACGACGGCATTTTCAAGGATGGACGCAAACGCAAACTCAAGGAGGAGAAACAGCAGGTGAATGACTGGCACGATATCTTTCCGGGTCTGGCGCCTAAAATACTGGCTTACCAGAAACAGGGTGACTCCGCCGCCCTGTTGATCGAGCATCTCGCCGGTCAGACCATTGAACAGATATTGCTGGATGGATCGGATAAGCTGCTGCAGGACGGACTCAATCATTTGACCAAAACCCTGACCCGGGTCTGGTTGGAGACGCGCACCAAAAAACCTGTTTCTGCCGGTTATATGAAACAACTGGCGAAGCGGATGGAGGATGTTTACGCGATACATCCCGAGTTCAGGCAACCCGCTTCTCAAATTGGCTCGACCCGGTTGCCGTCTTTCGATCAACTACTCGAGAGGATGCAACAGTTTGAACCAGATATTAAAGTGCCATTCTCAGTCTATATTCATGGCGACTTTAATGTCGATAACATCATTTTCGACCCGGATGAGAAGCGCATTAACTTTATCGATCTGCACCGCTCCCGCTACATGGATTATCTGCAGGATGTCAGTGTTTTCATGGTATCCAACTACCGACTTCAGGTATTCGATCCCCGGGTTCGGCAGCGGATCATGGAGCTTTGCCGAGCCTTCTATCGCTTCGCCAGGGCTTTTGCCCGTAAGACCGGTGATGAAACCTTCGAAATCCGTCTGGCAATGGGGCTGATACGGTCTTTTGCCACCTCGACCCGGTTTATTCTCGATAAATCCCTGTCGCGAAGAATGTTCTTTCGTGCGACTTACCTGATGGAGAGACTGCTCGAATTCGAATCCAAACCAAAGCGCCGTTTTCAGGTGCCTATCAAGGAGATATTCATTGGCTAAACCAAAAATCGGGGTCGTTGGTATCCCCGGGAAATGGTCCACCGAGGCCCTGGCCGACGCAGTGGATGAAGCGACCGGCTTTCGCCTGGTCATCGATATGGCGGATGTCACAGCCGAACTCGATACAGGCAGGCTCCTTTATCATGATTGGGATCTGACCCAACTCGATGCACTGGTGGTCAAGAAGATCAGCGAGATATACAGTCCCCATGCCCTGGACAGGCTGGAGATGTTGCGACAACTGGAGCTTGCCGGGGTCAAGGTCTTCAGCCGGGTGGAACGGATCATTCGTCTCATCGATCGTCTCAGTTGCACCATGTCACTCTACAATGCCGGGATACCCATGCCCCCGACACGGGTCACCGAGAGCCTTCCACTTGCAGCCGATGCCGTCAACGAGTTTGGCTCAGCTGTCTTTAAGCCACTCTACTCAACCAAGGCACGGGGGATGACATTGATTGATGCCGATCAGGATCAGCAGAAGATGCAACAGCAGATTGAGGCCTTTCGAGCCACAAATCCGGTCATGTATATACAGAAAAAACTGCATCTCCCCGGCAAGGATCTGGGGATGGTTTTTCTTGATGGTGAGTATCTCGGCAGCTATGCACGGGTGGGTAAGTCAGGGGCCTGGAATACAACCATTTTAAGTGGTGGACACTATGAGGGGTATGATGCAGATGATGAGCTGGTTGAGTTGGCCACTAAGGCCCAGGCGATCTTCGGCCTCGATTTCACCACCGTTGATGTGGCTGAGACGGAGCAGGGCCCCATCGTCTTCGAGGTCTCTGCATTTGGTGGCTTTCGTGGCGCGCAAAAGGGCATAGGTATCGATGTCCCAACACGCTATACCTCCTACATCCTGAAGGAACTTGCTGCATGAATGATAATACTGAATGGGAAGCAACTACCGATGCAAAGGCTGCTGCCGCTCTAATGATGAAGGGTGTGGCGCTTTGCGAGAAACCACTGCATCTCACAATTGGCGATTGTGGCCTGGTGATACACTCCAACAGCCAACTGTTGCTGGATCGTCTTAGTAAATACTTTAACCATTTATCTAAAAAGCCGGCTGTCTCCACCATCGAAGTGACAGCCATTGAGCGCGAGATCCTCGATACAGATCTACCATTCATTGACTGGCGCCGCGAACCGGGCAAGAGTGGACGCAAGGATGCCTATCTGGAATTGGCGGATGGGCGTCTGGTATTGAAGGTGCGTACCGGTATGCTGTTTCTGCAAAGTGAACAGTGGCGGGTTGCTGTCGGTCCCTGTGTGGAATACGACAATCAATTGATCAATTTCATCAACTCTCAGGTAATGAACTGGTTACAACAGAGGGATTGGCTGATCTGCCATGCCGCCGGATTAATATTGAACGGACATGCGATTGCCGTGGCCGGGTTTTCCGGTGGAGGAAAGTCAACTTTGATGCTCCACTTGATGGAGCATCCGCAAAGTCGTTATCTGACCAATGATCGGCTTTTTCTGCGTCGTGAAGGGGTGAAAGTAGAAGCGGTCGGCATACCCAAGCTACCGCGTATCAACCCGGGTACGGTGGTGAACAATCCCCGCCTCTCGTCATTGATCGATGAAGAGAGGAGGGAGCAGTTGTTACAACTGCCGAAGCAGGAGCTATGGGACCTGGAAGAGAAATTCGATGTCGATGTGCAGCAATTCTATGGCCGTGATCGTATCGATACATCGTCATCTGTACCCTTGTCAGGCTTAGTGATCCTGAACTGGAGTAAAAAGGATAGCGCTCCGGTCAATATGACCAAAGTCGATATTACCCAGCGTAACGAATTGCTGACCGCAGTGATGAAATCTCCCGGTCCTTTCTACCAGGATAAATTAGGGGTTTTTCTGCAGGATGATGATCCATTACAGGAGGCTGCCTACCAACAGCTGCTGAAGAGTGTTAGCGTCTATGAGGTGACTGGCCGTATGGATTTTACTGAACTGACCGAGTTGTGCTTGAAGCAATGGTGTAACTAAGCTGTATAGATATTGGCATCTATCTGAAAACGACAGATGGTATAACGCATTGTGTAAAAGAGGCTCGACAGTCAGAAAAATTTAAAGGTGGAGAGAAAATGGCACGTGAACTAATGTTGCTCAGACATGGGAAGTCGGATTGGAATGAACAAGTAGAGGATTTCCAAAGGCCGCTGAAGGACCGTGGCAAGCGTGGTGCTCAGCGAATGGGTGTGTGGTTGCTGCAGCAACAGTTACAACCTGACACAGTCATCAGCTCGCCGGCTGAACGAGCCATCGTGACTGCAGAGAAGGCAGTCAAGGCGATGGGAGGCGATGCCCATGCCATCAACGAGGACCGGCGTATCTATGCGGCTCGCGTGGAGGATTTGCTGCAGGTACTCGCAGAAGCTCCGGCTGATAGCGCAAGCGTGCTGTTGGTCGGCCACAATCCGGGTCTGGAGGCGTTGACTGAATTCCTGGAGGGTGAACGCATTCCCTTACCCAATGACGGTAAGCTGATACCCACAGCCACTTTGGCCCGAATCGAGATGCCCGATGACTGGCGTAAATTGAAGGCCGGTGATGGTCATCTGCTCTCTATTACACGTGCCAGCAGTCTGGAAAAGAAATTTCCCTTTCCCGATCAGAATGGTACAGAGAAGCGTGATCGACCGGCCTATTACTACAATCAATCTTCGGTGGTGCCCTATCGGATGCAAGAGGGTAAGCCCGAAATATTGGTGGTCATGTCAAGCAAACGAAAACATTGGGTGTTACCGAAAGGCATCAGTGAACCCTCATTGACCCTGCAGGCATCGGCCGCAAAGGAGGCCCTTGAGGAAGCCGGTGTGGAGGGGGATGTCTCTGACAAGCCAATCGGGAGCTATACCTATGAGAAGTGGGGTGCCGAGTGTACGGTACAGGTTTATCCGATGCGGGTGAGCCGGGAGCTTTCCGAGGATGAGTGGGAGGAGCGTCATCGAGGACGTGAATGGCTCTCACCGAATCAGGCGATGAAACGTGTAAGACAGCCGGAATTGAAACCGATGATTCAAGCCCTGGCAAAACAGCTGGAAGGATAATATTCAGGCTGCCAATGGATGCCAATCACTGTAATGGCTCATGGATTTCGTAACCCGCAGGAATGCTTGTGAAGCGCTTGCCTGTTTTGTGTCATTGTATGAATTTGCTCTGATTGGCGTTCATTTACGGCTTACTATAAGTGATAATAATCGAGACTGACCAGTAACAATGAAAAATGGACCAAGCAAACCATGATGAATAACCAAATGGCCTCCTATCTCCGGTGCTACCGGGGGAGAATCCGTGGCTAAGGTGATAGCCGCCTTGTTGCGCCATGGGGATTATCATCAGTTACCCGATACACCAAGCGCCCTGCAGCCCTTTCCTCTGAACGCCGAAGGGGCAGAGCAGGCTGAAAGATCTGTGACTCTGATACAGGGTGTCCTGGGGATGTTCAACTGGACACTCCATCCAGTGATCGATAGTTCCCAGCTTTTACGTGGCTGGCAAACTGCTGAAGTGATTCGTAAGGGGTTACAAATTGGCGCCTCAACCGCTTTAAGAATCGAATCATTCGATACATTGGCAGAGCGCAGTGTGGGTTCTGCAGGCAATCTGACAGTCCAGCAGATTGAATCGGTATTGCAGCAGGACCCCCGTTTTTCACCCCCCCCACCAGGCTGGAAGTCCGATAGCCACTATCGACTACCGCTACAGGGTGCAGAGTCGTTGATGGATGCAGGCGAGCGGGTGGCCAGGCATCTTGACAGTCGTCTTGCCGAACTAGAACAACAAGTCGAGGTGGATACGGTCAAGCTCTTTGTCGGTCATGGCGCCGCCTTTCGTCATGCAGCCCACCACCTCGGGGTGTTGGAATTTCATCAGATAGCAGCCCTGAGCATGTATCATTGCCGACCCGTGTTTCTTGAGCGACGCTATGCAGGGTCATGGCGTCACCTGACTGGAGAGTGGAAAGTCCGCTCAAAAGGAGAGGCTTTTGTCGACTAAATCCATCACTAAAAATATAAAATTTCATCAAAAGTATTTACCGGTCTATCAAGGTTTGAAATGGATTGAAGCGGAACTGCCGACAACCAGCGAGTTATGGCTGTTGGGCAAACAACGTTCTGTTGTTAAGGAGAGGGGGCAGCGCGATTCGACGGAACAGTTGTTGAGTGAGGTCGTGAAGCAGGAAAAATGGCGCTGGCCAAAAAGAGAGCTCTTTTTCTTTTCTGATCCCCATGCCGATGCTGATGCCTTTATCGCTTCCCTGGTGGCATCTGGTGGGGTGAAGAAAACTGGAAAAAAAGATCGGGATCTAAAATTGACATCGAGCGGTCGCCAGGCCCACTTTGTTATTGGCGGTGACTGTTTCGATAAAGGGCCCAGTAATCTACGCTTGTTGCGGGTTGTGCATCGATTAAAAGAGCAGGGGGCAAAAATTTCAATCCTTGCGGGTAATCACGATATCCGCATTAAACTGGGTATTGCATCGGTTGGTATGGATCCTGATCCACGTCATGACCACTTCTTTATCCGTATGGGCAGTAAAGTGATTCCCATGCTGCGTGAGATTGTCGATGAATATCTCCAAGGTAAATCAGCCCTAAAGGGTATACCACCGACACGTAGTTGCCGGCGTATTCTCTATCCTCCAAAACGTTGGTTTAAGGAGTTTCCCAAAATGGCCAGTTGGGTTATGCCGGATAAGCGGATGGCCCGTGAATTGAAACGTTTGAGGGAGAAAATCGACGATTTCGAAGTCGATTGTGAGAAGGCTGGATTGACCATACGGCAGGTCTATGCGGCCGTCATGAAATGGCAACAGTTGTTTCTGAAACCCGATGGTGAGTTCAGTTGGTTCTTTAAACAGATGCAACTAGCCTATCGGCAGGGCTCTTTTCTGTTCGTCCATGCGGGAATCGATGACAGGATGGCTAAACTGATTAACCGCAAGGGGATTAAATATATCAACAAGGAGTTTAAGGAGCGTATCGATGATGAGATCTTCGAGTTCTACTACGGTCCACTCGCAAATCTGATTCGAACAAAATATCGGGATGTAGACATGCCGTTGACCCGCAAGGGGGTGGAGCAGATGCGTGATGCGGATATCCATGCCATTGTCCACGGGCATGCAAATCGTTATCACGGGCAGCGTATCATGCTTCGCAAAGGCATGATCCACTTTGAATGCGATGCCACTATAGATCGTCATACCCGTAAAAAAGAGGGACTGACAGGGGAAGGTGCTGCAGTGACTATTATCCATCCGAAGCGCTTGGTAATGGGCGTCAGTACCGACTACCCACATATTAAGGTGTTTGATCAAAAATCATTTGTCTGACAGGTTAAAAAACTCATGAGACAGGGCAAGAAAAATTTTCGTCACGAATCGCTGCAGGATAGAGCATCTATCCAGGCATTATTGAAATCAATTTCACAAGGTATTGCTAAAGGTAAACTTACCTTAAGCGATGAAGACGACGAGATGGTCATGCAACCGGATGGCCTGTTGCAGTTGAAGGTGACGGCAGCTCAGGATGCAGAACGGCATCGTATCAATTTACGCATTGCCTGGCAGGTTGAAGAGGAGCGACCGAAAAAAAGTAAAACCCTAAGAGTAAAATTGAAGTAGATGGATGAGACGGCTGTCGATGCCATTAATGCACTGACCGGCCAATGTGCAGATCGCCTGCATTATCAGGGGTATCGGTTGGTTGTTGCTGAGTCCTGTACCGGTGGCTGGCTGGCAAAGATTTTGACCGATCTGCCAGGGAGCAGTGAATGGTTCGACAGGGGGTTTGTGACTTATAGCAACCAGGCTAAACAGGCAATGCTGGGTGTTACTACTGACACATTGCAGCAGCATGGTGCTGTGAGCAAGGAGGTCGTTTGTGAAATGACCGAAGGGGCGTTGCGTAAAAGCGGTGCAGAAGTGGCGGTAGCGATCAGTGGCATTGCAGGTCCGGGGGGTGGCAGTGCAGAAAAGCCTGTGGGAACAGTCTGTTTTGCCTGGCAGATCAAGGGAAAGGCGCTATTCACTGGCGAGGAGTGGTTTGACGGTGACCGTCAACAGGTTCGCTGGCAAGCTGTTGTGCATGCCTTAAAACAACTTGTGCAACTATTGGCTAATGGCTAATCAACGCATCTTCTTTGCCCTCTGGCCCAGCACTAGGGAGCGTGATGAGTTATGTACTTTGGCACAAGCCTCGGCACCGGGGGAAGGCCGTCGTCATAATCCTGATGATCTTCACATGACCTTGGTTTTTCTTGGTCAGGTTACAGCCTCTCAATTCCAGTGTGTTGAAAAAGTGGCTGATGACATTCAGGTTGCCCCCTTTGAGTTGACCATCAATCATACCGGTTTCTGGCCCAGACCGAAGATCTTTTGGGCCGCACCCGATCATACGCCGGTACAACTGGAACGACTGGTAGAGCATCTAAACGATGGGTTGCGTGGTTGCGGATTCGCACCGGAACAACGAGCCTATAAACCCCATGTCACGCTCTATAGAAAAGCGCGCTATGCTAAGCCTGCTCGATTAGGGACATCTATTTTCTGGCGGGCTAGGGAATTTGTACTGGCATCTTCAACCAACTCAGGTTCGTCCACTGCACGATATCAAGTGTTGCGGCGTTGGGCTTTGGAGGATGGCACTAATACTGGCTAAAAGTACCTTTTACGTAGACCTCACACCGGACCATTTTTTTTGAAGATTTTTAAGGTAGGGCAGCGGCCTGCTGCACCTTACGTCGGCTTCCAGCTTTGTTTGACGTTGTATTAATAGGTCCGGCTGATAATCAATCCACTCCAGAAAGGGTCATTCCTACCCGATCCCTTGATCTCATAGTTCTGTTTACGCATCACGAATCTAATTCCGAAACCATTCCTGAATGTCTTGGTAATACCCAACCAGCCATCGAGTATCAGTGGTTCCAGATCATCATGATCGTATGTGACAGCACTGTCCCGGAATTGGCCCTGTAAAATGGCATTGTAGAGTCGATACTTCAGATTCAATCCACCCCAGACAAAGAGCTCCGCAGGATTTGCTCCCTGTTGGGCATTATCGCCAAATGTCTGTCCGAGACTGATGTATTCAGACTGATGGGGTATAAAACTCCACCAGGGGGTATTGAGTTTACCTAGACGAAAGCTGATTGAGCTATTGAGGTCAGTGGAGTAACCGACACCAGCCTCAACACCACCACGAATATCATAGGAGATGTTTCCCTGATGACTCAGCAGGACCTTCTGTGCAGAAAGGGTATATTTCGCGGTCAGCTCACCACCTTCAGATATCTGGTTTTTCCAACCTTGTGGTTCATCTGAATCGGTTAGATTGTGAATCGTTTTTTGAACTTGCTCACCCACAGCAGTGCCAAGCAGACCGAGTAGGAGGGTAGATTGAAAGATTAATCCCCTATCCGAATAGACAGTTGTCTGGCTGTTGGCCATGAACAGCATGTTGGCATAGGGATGGTCATCAGAAATAGCTTCTTGCTCAGCGATATCGTCAGGAGTGAAGATTGTCAGGCCGAATTCCAGAGCATGACGATTGATGCCGGCATTACCCTTTAGTAGTGATTCGAATCCACTCAGTCTATCTAGTCCGTTAAGCCAGTCATCAATGGAAAACCAATACCCTGCAGTACGTTTGCCCGAGAGGGTCAGTGCAACTCCTCCGGTATAGTTGCGATCCTTCTCGTCATTGAAGGAGATGTCATTATCGAAGTAGAACTGCCAGCCTGTATCAAATAATTCCTCTGTTTCAAATCCTTCCCGGCCACTGACTGCGGTCTGTTCTTGTGCGACAGTTGTGGTAGATACCAATATGCCCAACAATAAGAGTGTAAGCAGTGATCGTCGTGCACCTCGAAATCGATATAGAATATGGGTAAGGAGTGATGTGTCCATCGTAACCATTGGTGCTCCATTTTTTTAAGCCATTCATCACGGATACGTTACTGACATTCAATAAGTTTCAAATACCTTACGAGCAGCGACTGATTATTGAGTAGTAGGATGCAGCCCTGCCGCAACACAAACAACTCCTGTAAAACAGAAGAATAGTTGATTACATAGCGTGTGGGATCAACGGGTGTGGATCGTCTGGCAGAGTATTCGGTGCGGTAGGGCCACACCCTACATGTTTGTTATAATCAGCATTGCATTTAGCTGCTGCTGGTCTGCTCCTGTCGTCCATAGAGACTGGTGTAGAGACCGTTGTTTTCCAATAATTCCTCATGACGCCCCTCTTCTACAACCCTTCCATCTTCAAATACCAATACCCGGTCAGCCTGCCTCACAGCACTCAGTCGGTGGGCAATAATGATGGTAGTGCGTCCAATGAGAAAGCGGTGCAGCGCTGCATGGAGATCACCTTCGGTAGCGGTGTCGAGAGCGGAAGTGGCTTCGTCAAGAATGACCACGCGGGGATCAGTCAGTACCATACGGGCAATGGCCAGGCGTTGACGTTGTCCACCTGAAAGTCTGACTCCGAAGCGTCCAATCAGTGTATCCAGTCCCTGTTCCAAGCCTTGAATGGTTTGCTTAAGCTGAGCGACCTCTAATGCTTGCCACAGTTTTTCGTCAGCTATGTCGCGTCCCAGTGTGAGGTTGATTCTTACACTGTCGTTGAGTAGAGTGGGGTGTTGCAAGACCGTGGCCACGTGATCGCGCACCACATCCATGCCAATCTCCTGCACGGGTATGCTATCAAATAGAACCCTTCCACCTTTGACCGGATAGAGGCCTAGTATGATTTGTACGAGTGTGGTTTTTCCACCGCCGCTGGCACCGACAAACGCAACCTTTTCACCAGGTTTGATGTCCAGGTTGACCCTATTGAGTACTGGAGGACCATCACCGTAGGCAAATTCGAGATCTTCCAGACGAAGTCCAACAGTAGATTTACCCTCGAATGGATTTTGATGATGGGGATAGACCGGCTCAAGATCGACCTGAAGCATATCATTGATACGTCCCAGTGCCGCTTGAGCGCTATTGTAGGCGTATTGGATGTTCAACACTTCTTGTACCGGGCCCATCATGAACCAAAGATAGGCATAGACACCAAGCATTTCACCAATGGTCAGGTCTGCCCAGAGCACCATGAACATACTGACTGTTCGAAAGATGTCAAAACCAAACAGAAAGATCATGAAAGAAAGACGGTTGGCGGCATCACTTTTCCAGGTAAAAGCGGCGGAGTGATGACGGATATGGTCTGCTTTATCGATGATACGACGAATATAGTGACGCTCTCGGTTACTCGCGCGAATTTGTTGAATGGCATCGAGGGTCTCTTCCAGGGATTCCTGGAAGGCCTGGAAGGCAGAGTTTTCCTGTTTCTTGAGCTGTTTGACCTTGTGTCCGAAGATGGTTGTGAAATAGATCACCAAGGGATTGAGAAAAAGTATGAAAAGTGCAAGTGCCCAATTGATCCAGAGCAGTACAATAGCGGTTCCAATAATACTCAGGGCTGCCACCAGAAATTTGCTGGTGGTCACACTGACGAAACTGTCCACCGCCTCCAAATCAGTGACAAGGTGGGATGCAACAGTACCACTGCCCATGGTCTCGTAAGACGACATCGAGATACGCTCCAATCGGTGCAGCAGATCCCGTCGGATATGAAAGATGACATCCTTGGCAATTATCGTGAACTGCCATGTTTGTAACACACCGAATATCAGAGCCAGGAAGCGCAGGCAAAGGGTAAGGACCAGTATTGCCAGGATATAGAGAACCGGTCCATGCCAATGTTCAGGGAATAGCGCATTCATGGTCGCTGTCGCTTTGCCGGGTTGGTGCAGCAGTACTTCATCAACCAGCAACGGAATCAGCAGGGGAACCGGCACAGCAGCAATCGCGCCAAGGAGCGCAATTATGTTAGCGGTAATGAGTTCACGACGGTGCAGCAGCACCATCTGGATCAATTCACTCCAGCGGTAATCACCCTCACGTAAATCGGGTTTCGAAATTGGGTATGTGGCATCAGTACTCATAACAACGGAGATTGGCCTTCATCCGTCGCAGTGCATCGATACGACTTTGAGCATGGTGTATGCGGTCATTTTCATGGTACTCGGCGATACCGGAATAGCCCAAGTAGGTGAGCGCACCGGGTACCCAGAGTGCACCAATCCAGATAGAGGCGCCTGTATAGGGATCTTCGTAGAAACCCGGTTTGTCGCTGTAGGACTGGCTCTCAAAATGTGACAGCTGTTGTTCCAGTTGGCGACAGCTGAGTTGATCATCACCTTTCTGGTAGAGGGGTTCGACAGGCCTCGGATAAGTCCTAGGTTCGGCCCATAGCGTATTGCTTAAAAGCAACAGAAACAGGAGTGAAACAGTCTTGTGTAAGATCGATTGCATGGCGGTATGGCTCCGTGGTTTCTCACAGCAGCATTTCACACTAATGTAGCGACGACGCTGGAAACAGTGAATGGCTCAGAGTACGGATTCGTTAAAATCGTAGATCAGGTTGTTTTCCGGTCGTTGTACGAAATTGCCCTGTACATAATCGGCACCACTACTCCACAGAACAGCAATGCTGCGTGGATCTTCTACCTGAGGGGCAATGACTTTGATGTTAATTTTGTGTGCGAGTTCGATAAGATGCTTGAGACCTTCTGCGGGATCGTGCAACAGGCTATAGTCAAGCTTGATATAGTTTATAGGCAGGTGTTTGATAACACGCTCGGTTTCTGGCGTGTTGGTAACACGGGTCAGCAGACAGGTGATTCCTATCTTGCCTAGAATCTCGAAACATATCTTGGCGGAGTTTAAATTTTTTGCCACTTCAGAGATATTGAATTCGAAGGTCAGCGTCTCTTTACTAATATGGCCATTACGGTGTTTTTCGCGTAGCCAGGTAAGCCGCTCCATATTTTCTAGAAGGTCGGTTGATTGTGAGACAAAAAGATGGAGTTGGTTGCCCTGCATTTTATGTTCATTGATAACATTGATGGCACGGCGGGTAGTCCATTGGTCCACTTTACTGATCATTCCCAACTCTTCCGCAGTGGGGATGAAATCAGCGGCTCTGTGAAGTGTGCCATCCGGTTCCTGAAGTCGCAGCAGGGTTTGGTAGTGAGCCTGGGTTGAGCCCTGAAGTGCTACCACAGGTTGGAAGAAGATATCAAAATAGTTCTCATCGAGGGCCTTTTGGATCAATGAGCCCATGTCGGTGTTCTTATCACTTTCCTCCTGCACCTGTTTTTCCGCTTCAACAAGCTTGACTTGATTGCCACCTGATTCTTGAGCTTCTCGGCTGGCAATCTGTGCATGGGAGATAATCGAGCGTGAATCCTGATTGCCATTTTCTACGGGGTAGATGCCGATACTGAGTGTGACGCCAACCGTGGAGTTGTCGACCTCAATAATCTGTTGCGATATTGATCGACATAGCGCTTCACCAAAGGTTTTTAGTTCATCCTGCGAAGTGCGTAGCGCAAGCAGGCTTAGGCTGTTGTCACCAAACCGGGTCAGAATGTCCTGGCTCTGAAGATTCTCTTTGAGGTGAGTCGCGATAACAGCGAGTACAGCGTCAAGACCACCAATACCGACTGATGCGATCAGCTCTTCTGGATTGTCTATTTGCAAAAAGAATACACCGGTGATTTCATCAATAGGCGAGTCGGCCAGTAGAAGGGCATCCAGGCGTTCAAGTAGATAGTTACGAGAATGAAGGCCAGTCTCTTTTTCACCGCGAGTATGTCCATGCAGGCGGTGGCTGAGTTGACGAGCACGACGAATACGGTTGGTGACAGTCGAAATCAGATGCTTGGGGGCGATGGGTTTGGAGAGAAAATCCTCACCACCGAAACTGAGGGCACTCAACTGTTTGTCAAGATCCTGCTCGCCGGATAGAAATACGATGGGAACATCGACAAACTGATTATCCTCACGAATGACAGTTGTAAGCTCAGTACCGCTTGCACCGGGCATGTAGAGATCCATGAGGATCAAGTCAGGTTTAAATTCCTGCAGTTCATCCATGACCAGCATCGGATCAGTCACGCTGCGGCAACTAAAGTTGGATTTGCTGAGGATGGCGTCGGCAAAGTCTGCCTGTGCAGGATCATCCTCAACGATCAATACACGATAAGCCGCATGTGAATCAGATGAGGATAATTCATGAATGCGCTTTGCCACCATGTAGGGGTCAATCGGTTTCGCCCAATACGCGCTGGCATCAACACGCATCGCAGAGAGACGTGTTTTGAGGTCGGCGGAGTCAGCGATGAAGGCTACCGGAAGTCCGGGAAGGCCATTATTTTTATTCCACAGACCACCGGTTTTTGACTCAGGGAAGAGCTTAGCCAGTCTGTCAATATGGCTGATCAGGTAACAGGGTTCATCCTGATTGATTGTGTAATGATGAATAATCTCTTCAGTATCATGAAGAAACACCACATCGAAGTGATGGACTTGAAGGTGCCTTGTCAAATTGGCGGCCAGGGCTTCGTCAATACCGAGTATAAAGACCTTGTGTTCCCCACTATAGTCAGGGCCATCAGGCTTTGCTGCCGGTGCTTTGTTTGCCAGTATCTCGGCTTGTTGGTTACAGGCCTGAATGGCTGCATCCTTAAAGGCATGCACCAGACCGTCCAGGGCGACCACATCGTCATGCTGTGGCTTCAGTCCGGTACCATGGTAGTCACTGAGGTGGCTGATCAGTGATTTGCCACTCTGGGTGATTTGGGGGACGCCGAATTTACTGCCGGATTCGGCCAGTGTAGAGATACGTTCGACCAGCGTATCCAGTAAGGTACCATCCCAGTCGCTATGAACCAGCTGATGCCAGTTTTCCAGTATGGCTGAGACTCTGCCAGGTACCTGGTGAAGAAACGAGTGAACCAAGTCTGGTTTTGTTGTTGTGACAGATTTGTCGTTACTCATCGGGGTACGGGTATGTTGCCTTTCTGGAATATTATACCTGCTCAAAACAATAGGATCGCTATTCGGGGCGTGACCTTTGCTTATGAGCGTAAATGCTTGTCTGATCAGGGGAATGATAACGGTTTGTTAAGCTGACCGGAAGCACTCATTGAGGAAAACACTAATAAATTACCCGATTTTACAGATTACCCGAAACAGCTGTTTTTAAAGGGTTAATATAGGGAGGTGATAGGTCAATAGCCATATTCTCATTCTTCAGATAGATGATCTGTAGCTGTCTCCAGGTGAGTGACCAGGAAAGATCTGTCATTCACCTCCCATTGAATGTTGAAATCATAAAGCCGCATTCCAAAACGGTTTCTTTTGCGGTCATCCAGATAGGCGGGACGTGGGTCATTCTGCAAAATACGCTTGATCAATTGTTTGAGATGGGCCGATTGTTGCTCAGATAAGTGCTGTAGAGCCGATTCCGCCTCAGCAGAGAAGATCAGCTCAATCTCTTTGGCAGGTGGCGATGGTGCAAAACCGCTACGGGCGTCTGGAACAGCATCGACATAGGGAAGATAGGGCTTGATATCAAGCACTGGCGTGCCGTCCAGCAGGTCGATTCCGCCAATGTGCAGGTTCACACTGTTGTTGGAAAGGTCCATGTCGAGCAGATTGACCACTGAGAGGCCAATGGGGTTTGGACGGAACGGACTACGTGATGCAAATACACCAACCCGTTGATTTCCTCCCAGACGGGGTGGGCGCACGGTAGGTTTCCACTCCCTTCTGGCAGAGGCGTGAAAGACGAATGTAATCCAGAGATGAGAGTAGTCCCTCAGTTCGCGAAATGCTTCAGTCCGGTTGAAGGGAGGCAGGATCTCCAGACTGGCTTCTGCTTCAGGTATCAACCGGGATTGTCTGGGGATGCCGAATTTCTCCTTAAAGCAGGAGTGAATGAGGCCAATCGTTTGGAATTCAAAATTCATGTTTTTTGGTTTGAATGACTTTTTTCAAAGGGTTGAGATTGATCTCATCAAACACTGTCCCCGGGTGGGCCTGCAAAACGAGGTTGACAGTCTCAGCAATGTCTTCGGGACGTAGCGCATTCTCCGGTAACTCGCCTGGCATGAAGTCAAGATTGTCAAAAAAACCTGTATCCACCATACCCGGGTTGATGAGGCAGACCCTCACACCGTTACTGCTGCACTCTGCACGTAGTGATTGGGCGAATCCTCTTAAGGCAAATTTACACGCTGAGTAGATGGTACCTCTGCGACCACCGGTCAGTGCAGCTTCTGAGCCAATAATGACCAGATCCCCTCTACCCAGCTTCTTGAGCCGTGGCACCAAAGCACGGGCGACGAGGAGATGTTGCAGTAGATTGATATCAACCAGTTCACGGATCTGCTGATATGAGAACTCTTCAAGGGAACCAAATCGTCCCGAGCCGGCATTTAGAATCACCCCGTCTAGCTCAGTATGAGCGCGTGCAATTTCACCAAAATGATGCGGCAGGCTGTCAAGATCAGATAAGTCCAAGGTTATCTTTTCCAGACCTGTCTGATCGGACCAATGGGTGAAATCTCTACCAATGGCGATGACTTGATGGCCTTCGCTCAATAAATGGCGAGTGATAGCACCGCCAATACCCTGACTGGCTCCAGTCACAAGCAGCTTACGCTGTGAAGTCCTTTTGTCTTGTTCCATTAGCCCGTTAACTCCCCTATGTCAGATATACCGGGTAAATAAGATATCACTAGCTGATGGTGGTTGATGGAGATAATCATGATAGATAGTGAGTTATGCATGATGTTGTAGCTGCTCAACCAAGTCCCGAATCAAGCTGATTTGTTTTTCGAATAGGTCATGTATCAGCTTGGTGCTGATGCCACGAGATGGTTGGTCAGGGTTGTCTGAGACGATTTTAATAATTGTGATCGACTCGGTCCCGTCAATGGTGTTCACTGATTCAATAAATCCAGCAGACTCCATATCATAGGCCATATCTTGTTGATACACAGACGCAGGCGTCTGAACGCAACTAAGAGGACCGGTGATCGCTGCAATTGGCAGGCGAGTTTGTAGTGACCAGTTCCTATCTCTCTCTTGATCGATCACGCGATCCACCAATAGAGACTCTCCCACTGGGAGGGAGCCATGACCACATATCCCACTATTCAGCCATAGAGTGCGAACACCAGCAGGTGTTATTGAGTTCAATAATTGCACGCCTAGTGAGGCTGCTGATGCTCCAGGCCCGGTAACACACAGGTGTATGCCGTTACCGGTATAGATGGGCATGCTCTCTACGGGTTGCCGCCGCATCAATCCAAATATCTTTCGCAGGGTCTTCGCTTCTGCTGGCAGGGCAACTGTCAGGTTGATGTGATTGGTATCCTGAATCTGGAAGTTCATTCGGCCAGGTAACGTTGTTCTATGCCACGATAGTATGCCGCACGTTCAAAGTAGCCCCGCTTTTCGGCGCCCTGGGAGAGGATGGCGCATTTTGTAACCAAAGTCTTGATGGTGGCGAGCCGGTCCCCATCTGCGAGGCTTTGATTGTCGAGTAATTTCTGTAAAGCGTAAACACGGAATCTGTCCATACCCCAATGGCGGTGTGACAGCTGATCATCATGGCCACCATACTTCTCAATCAATGGTTCATCAACAAACAGGACCGCCTCCTGTGCACAAATACGAAGCCATAGATCGTAATCCTCGCAGGCCTGTAATTCTGTATCAAATAAACCATATTCATCAAATAGCGAGCGATGTAGGACAACTGACGATGGAGAGATGACACAAAGGGGGAGACAGCGCTGAAAGATGTGGCCACCGCTCTTGCTATGTTTATCCATCTGGTTGACTCGCACACCATTGCGAATCCAAATCTCTTCGGTATGGCAAAGGCGGTATCCTGGTGATTTTACCAATGCGTCAGCCTGTTGTTGAAGTTTATTTGGCATCCAGCAATCGTCAGAATCTAGAAAGGCAATCCATTCACCCTGGGATTTTTCTATTCCCAAGTTACGTGCGCTGCTAACGCCTAGGTTTGGCTGAGCAATATAACCACAATGACTGTATTGATTTTTCATTAACACACTCGTCTCATCACTCGAACCGTCATCCACAACAATAACCTCCAGTGGCGTATAACTTTGGGTTAACACGGAGTCGAGGGCTCGCGACAGAGTATGGGCGCGGTTATAGGATGGGATGACTACTGAAATCAACATAGGCCAAGAGTAAACGTCGGACTGATGTCAGTCCAGGTTATAAAACAGTTGAACATGGCCTATGTATGGTGCCGCGTTAATCCTTTATGGGATGCAATACATAGTGTGTTGTATCAACTCACGTTACTTTTAGAGACAAGTTTTGTACGGCATCACACAATAGGTGGCTACTGATTGGAATTTTTTGTAAAAATATATGAGCCATTTGGCAAAATCCAGACAAAAAACCGCATATGATTTATAATTGCCAGCGGTACTATGCATTACAGACCCAATAGGAAAAGGATACTCCATATGTTTGCAAGGCAATGGATTTTGCATTTTCCAGCAACCTACCTGAGAGGAGGGTTTCTCCTCGGAGCTAATGCTGACGTGAGTTCAAGAAGATTTGACACCGATGCCGTACTCGGAAAGATTTTGCAGCATGATAAAGAGGGCTTTGCCTCTTTTTATGAGCGATATCGGGGCCGCGTATATCGTTTTATAGCCAGACAGTACGGTACAGGCGAGTATGGTAAAGCAGCCTACTATTCAGCATGGCGACACTTGGTGGTTGCAGGTCTGAGTAGCAAGACACCAAAGGATCTTAAACTCTCCTTCTATCAATACCTTGGAAGGTCTGTACCATCATCTGGAACTACCCAGAGTGTTCGATCTCAGGGCAACTATCTTCCTCGAGATATTGAGCAGGACGGTAATTGGGGCATGGTGCTTATTGAGCACTTCAAACATCTGACAGATGAGATGAAGCGCTATTTCCTCTTTAAACATGAGATCGGCATCAGCGAGGCAGCTATTGCTCGGGCATTCGATGTTAAAAAGAAGGTTGTTGAAAATACAATCAAGGAAGCGGAAAGAGAGCTTAGAGAGGCGATGGAAGAGTCTGGGTGCCCGAAGAGACGGACTTTGGAGAGGCTCTACCGAGAAAGCCGTGTGGTTAAGCCCCCTATCTCATGGGATAAGGAGATCCTCGACTCGTTCAATATGTGGCTAAAACAGACTGATCAGCCTGAACAGCAAGAAACGTCTTCGAACGCGCCTCATGAGAGTGGTGGACTCGCTGAAAAGTGGACCAACCTCAGAGAGCAGGTCAAATCGAAATTCTCAAACATGGGTAAACGCCCCAGCCCCAAAGGTAGCAGACAACGAAAGCTCTCCTCATCTCACCGCTGACTGATTCTCGGTAAATGCTCTACAAATACTAACCAGAACCTAAGTTACCCGACAATCAGCCGTCGAGTGCTTACTCACGGCAAGAGAATGGCCATTGCCTGCGAGCTGCCCCGCAGGAATTATCCTTGATCAGAGCCATTCTTGTAGCCCTAAGTGTCGGGTAATTTAGGTTCTGGTTAGTAAAGGCTTTTCCTCTCGCAGAGTGGGTGGAAAAGCTAAAACATGACTATTTGATCCTTCTGACAGGTTAAAAGGTTTCTGCTACCTGACAGGTGGTGTAGAATCTCCGCTTTTTCCGCTAGCCGGTGTTGCAATGCAAGATATTAATCCGATTTCCCATAAGATCGCTGACCTGAAGGGACGTGTCGCCTCCCTTAGGGGGTATCTTTGACTATGAAGGTAAACAGGAGCGTCTGACTGAAGTCCTTCGAGAGCTGGAGGACCCAACCGTCTGGAATGATCAGGAACGCGCCCAAACGCTTGGCCGGGAGCGATCCGCTCTTGAGGGGGTTGTTGTTACCCTTGATGAACTCATCAATGGCTTGGCAGATGCCGGTGAACTACTGGAAATGGCAGTAGAGGAGAGCGACGAAGCAGCTGTTACTTCTATTGAAGATGAACTCACCGGATTTGAAAAACTGGTCTCTGATCTGGAATTCAGGCGCATGTTTTCCGGTGAGACAGATCCTTGTAACGCTTTTGTTGATATTCAGGCGGGTTCCGGTGGCACAGAAGCCCAGGATTGGGCTGAAATGTTGCTGCGTATGTACTTGCGATGGGGAGAGCATCGAGGTTTTAAGACTGAGCTGATCGAAGTTTCGGCTGGTGAAGTGGCGGGCATCAAGAGTGCCACAATACGATACGAGGGGGAGTACGCCTTTGGTTGGCTACGCACCGAGATAGGTGTTCACCGGTTGGTACGCAAATCACCTTTCGATTCGGGAAATCGGCGCCATACTTCATTTGCCGCTGTTTTTGTCTCGCCGGAGATCGACGATTCCATTGAAGTCGATATCAATCCTGCAGATCTGCGCATCGATGTTTATCGTGCCAGTGGTGCGGGTGGGCAACACGTCAACCGTACCGAATCGGCAGTGCGAATTACTCATAATCCGACGGGTATCGTGGTGCAATGTCAAAACGACCGCTCTCAACACAAGAACAAGGCCACAGCCATGAAGCAACTGAAGGCCAAACTGTATGAATTTGAGGTGCAGAAGCGGAACGTTACACAGCAGGAGTTGGAAGAGAGCAAATCCGACATTGGTTGGGGAAGCCAGATCCGCAGCTATGTCCTTGATGCTTCCCGGATCAAAGACCTGCGCACGGGTGTGGAGACAGGCAATACCCAGGCGGTACTTGATGGCGGGCTTGATATGTTTATTGAGGCGAGTCTCAAGAGTGGATTGTGATCGACACTTGCTACAGAAACACACATGTATAGGAAACTCGTCATCCCAGTGAAAGCCGGGACCCTGGGAAGCGACAACTTACTGGGTTTTGGAATTCGTCAGAATGCATGTTGTAGTTTCCAGTTTGACGCTAGCGATTTAGTAACACACTTTGTTATCAGTATTTAAATATGTTGAAAAAACCATGAATGACCAGACCCAGGAAGAAAACAAACTCATCGCACAGCGTCGAGAGAAGCTGCAGCAAATGCGTGAGAATGGCAACGCCTTCCCTAATGATTTCCGACGTAACAGCATGGCCGGAGAGCTGCATGCAGAGTATGGGGAGAAGTCGGGCGAAGCCTTGGAGGAGATGAGTCTAAGGGTCAACCTGGCAGGCCGCATGATGAGCCGACGGGTGATGGGAAAAGCAAGCTTCGCTCATCTTCAGGATATGTCTGGCCGAATGCAGCTCTTTGTACAGCGTGATGTTCTCGATGAAGGTGTCTATAACACCCAATTCAAAAAGTGGGATATCGGTGACATCATTGGTGCTGAGGGTGTGTTGTTCAAGACCAAGACAGGCGAGCTTTCGGTCAAAGTTGATAATGTGCGTCTGTTGACCAAGGCACTGCGACCACTGCCAGAAAAATTTCATGGTCTTTCCGATCAGGAAATTCGTTATCGTCAGCGCTATGTCGATTTAATCATGAATGACGATTCACGACAGACATTCCGTCTACGTACTCGTATTGTCCAGTATATCCGTAGCTTTCTGGACCAGCGTGATTTCATGGAAGTAGAAACGCCGATGATGCAGGTGATCCCGGGCGGTGCGACAGCACGTCCTTTTGCAACCCGCCACAACGCCCTGGACATGGATATGTTTTTACGGATTGCACCAGAACTCTATCTCAAACGTCTCGTAGTCGGTGGTTTTGAAAGGGTCTACGAGATCAACCGCAATTTCCGTAATGAAGGGCTCTCAACACGGCACAATCCCGAGTTCACTATGTTGGAGTTCTACGAGGCCTATGCTGACTTCAATGACCTCATGGATCTCACCGAAGAGATGTTGCGTAATCTCTGCCAGGATGTATTGGGGACCACCCAGGTTTCATATCAGGGAGAGAGCTACGATTTCGGCAGCCCTTTTCAGCGTATGACAGTGACGGATTCGATTATTCACTTCAATCCTGACATCACTGAGGCGCAATTAAGTGATACTGCGCAGGCCAGGGCAATTGCGGATCGGTTGGAGATCCCTCTGAAGGATTCATATGGCCTGGGAAAGGTTCAGATCGAGATTTTTGAAAAAACTGTGGAGCATCGTTTGATGGATCCTACTTTCATTACCGCCTATCCCACCGAAGTTTCTCCCCTGGCAAGACGTAATGATGACGACCCATTCGTGACCGATCGGTTTGAGTTTTTCGTTGGGGGTCGGGAAATTGCAAACGGCTTTTCCGAGCTGAACGATGCAGAGGACCAGGCAGAACGATTCCGCAAACAGGTGGCTGAGAAAGAGGCGGGTGATGATGAGGCGATGCACTATGACGATGACTATGTGCGTGCGCTGGAGCATGGTATGCCGCCCACTGCGGGAGAGGGGATTGGTATAGACCGTCTGGTTATGCTGTTGACCGACTCACCCTCGATTCGCGATGTACTGCTGTTTCCACATATGCGACCGGAGTGAAGATAGGTTACTAGTCCTCCTTCAAATCACATTGAAGGAGTACTAGAGTCGGATCATCATCTTTCTCAGATCCCCCAACAGTACATCCCTGGAATGACGGGACTGAGTTTTTTAAGGCGGTTTCCAGACGAACACTGGATAAAAGACCGTAATATAAAAGTCCCTCTGCATGCTCGAAGTGATGGGTAGTGCCTGCCAATACCAATACATCGCCAGCCTGTAGGCGCGTTTCAGGCCAGGTGTTCCATCTCTTTTACCGCCATGACGCACGGCAGTAACACTGACATCCCAATCACACAGATGCAGATCTTCGATGGTATGGCCTACGGCAAGGGACCAAGGAAGCGATGAACAAGTCATAGGGTATTAATCATTAAAATGTTAAAATCACCTTTTCAAAGCAATTAAATCAGATCAATCGTGGCAAAAAATAAGAGTAGACGATCCACTGGTAAGGATCCGCATCAAGCCCGTGAGGCGCGTAAATACCAGAATCCTATCCCCAGTCGTGAGTACATCATGGAAACCCTTGAGAGTGAGGGGGTGCCGATGGATATGCAGGCATTGGCCAAGCGTCTGGATCTCACATCTGAGGAACAGCTGGAAGCGTTGCGTCGTCGCCTTCGTGCTATGGAAAGAGATGGGCAGCTGGTATGTAACCGCAATGACAACTACTGCCTGGTCAATAAACGCGACCTGATCGTAGGTCGGGTGATCGGACATGCCGATGGGTTTGGTTTTCTCAGACCGGACGATAGCGGCGATGATCTCTATCTCTCATTCAAGGAGATGCGCTCTGTTTTTCACGATGACAGGGCTGTGGTATGGGTAACCGGCGTGGATCGGCGCAATCGTCTTGAAGGGGCTGTTGTTGAAGTGTTGGAACGTAATACCCGCACCGTGGCAGGACGACTCTATATGGAGGCCGGTGTCGGATTTGTAGTGCCGGATTCTAAACGCCTGAGTAAGGATGTCATCATTCCAAGCAGTGAGATCGGGAATGCAAAACAGGGTCAGATGGTGGTGGCGGAGATTCTTGATCAACCGACTAAGCGTACACCGCCGATAGGGCGTATCACTGAAGTGTTGGGCGATCATATGGGACCCGGCATGGAGACCGATATCGCTATTCGTACCCATAGCATTCCTGTTGAATGGCCGGATGAGGTGGAGCAACAGATCAGTGGCCTGAAACCTGAGGTGGCAGACGCTGATAAAAAGGATCGTGTCGATTTACGACACTTGCCACTGGTAACGATTGATGGTGCAGATGCCAGAGATTTCGATGATGCCGTCTACTGCGAACCCAAGCCCAAAGGCTGGCGTTTGTTGGTGTGCATTGCTGATGTTTCTCACTATGTAGAGCCGGGGAGTGCGCTGGACCAGGAAGCACGGACCCGGGGTAATTCGGTCTATTTCCCGGATCGCGTCGTGCCGATGCTGCCGGAAGTCCTTTCCAATGGACTCTGCTCCATCAATCCCCAGGTTGATCGACTCTGCATGACCTGCGAACTCTATATCGATAAAAGCGGGAAGGTGACACGTTCCAAATTCTTCCCTGCTGTGATGCGATCCCATGCCCGGCTGATCTACAACGATGTTGCTGCTATGCTTGAGGGTGATCCCACCCTGTGTAAAAAACACGCTGATCTATTACCTCATCTACATGACCTCTATCAGCTCTATCAAGTGCTGCATGCACAACGGGTTGAGCGTGGCGCTATCGATTTCGATACTACCGAGACCCGTATCGAGTTCAATGATCTGAAACGTGTCGAACGTATCGTTCCTGTGGTGCGTAACGACGCACATCGTCTTATTGAGGAGTGTATGCTGGCGGCCAACGTAGCGACCGCACGCTTTTTGTTACGTAAAAAGCAACCCGCGCTGTACCGTATTCACGAAGGTCCAGCGGAAGAAAAGCTAACCGATCTGAGAGGATTTCTCGGTGAGTTGGGTTTAAGTTTGCCAGGCGGCAAGAAACCTACCGCAGGTGACTATTCGGTACTGCTTAAACAGATCAAGGAAAGACCGGATCGTCACCTGATCCAGACAGTGCTGTTGCGCTCCCTCTCCCAGGCGCTCTACAGTTCAGACAATGTGGGTCATTTCGGACTCTCCTACCAGGCCTATACCCACTTCACATCACCCATTCGCCGCTTTCCCGACCTGATCGTACATCGTGCCATCAAACATGCCATCAACCAGGGAAATGCAGATGATTTCGACTATACCAAGCCAGATTTACAAGGGTTGGGTGAGCATTGTTCCAGTACTGAGCGAAAGGCCGATGAAGCGACCCGGGACGCCCTCGACTGGCTGAAGTGTGAATATATGCAGGACAAGGTAGGTGAGACCTTCAACGGTATCATCACCAGCGTCAACTCGTTCGGCGTATTTGTTGAATTGGAAGAGATCTATGTAGATGGTCTGGTGCACATCACAGCACTGGATAATGACTACTATCATTACGATCCGGTGGGTCATCGCTTGGCGGGTGAACGCACAGGTAAGGTATTTAGATTGGGTGATCCATTGACCATTATTGTGGCAAAGGTCAATCTGGACGACCGAAAGATCGATTTTGTACCTGCCAAAGCAGCAGGTGGCGGGACGGTTAATAAAAGAAGAAGTCGCAGCAGCAAAAAAAGTGATAGAAGCTCAAAACCTGTGGCTGATAAAGCGCCATCAAGAAAAAAGAGGCGTGGGAAAAAGCCCCGTCCTAGTCCGAAGAAGGCTTAATGACGAGATACACTGACGAAGCCTCATGGGTGCTGGGCCTGCATGCAGTAAAATCAGCACTTACACAGGGGACTGCTGTCGCTGAATTGCTGGTCGATGCCAAACGACAGGACGACCGTATCAAGGAAGTGCTCGAGCTTGCTCATAGGGCTGGCATCAAGTGCCGACAGGTGAAAGGCGGGGTACTGGATGAACTTGCCCAGAAGACAAATCACCAGGGTGTGGCATTATTGCTCAGGCAACAACAGACCCAGGATGAGCCCTTCCTTAAAGCCTTGCTGAAAAAGCTTGAAATGGCGCCATTTCTACTGATACTGGATGGGGTTCAGGATCCACACAACCTGGGTGCGTGTTTGCGTACTGCAGATGCTGCCGGTGTGAACGCCATTATTGCACCAAGGGATCGCTCAGTCGGTCTCACCCCAACAGTCAGGAAGGTAGCGAGTGGTGCAGCGGAGACTGTACCTTTTATTCAGGTCACCAACCTGGCCAGAACCCTGAAATGGCTAAAATCAGAAGGGATTTGGTTGATCGGTACGGCAGAAGAAGCAACACAAACCCTCTATGAAGCTGACTTGAGTGGCCCTTTGGCGATTGTCATGGGGGGGGAGGGTAAAGGGTTACGCAGACTGACCGGGGAACAGTGCGATTTACTGGTCAAGCTGCCAATGGCGGGGAGTGTGGAGAGCCTCAACGTTTCAGTAGCTGGCGGCATCTCTCTCTATGAAGCAGTTCGGCAGCGTGGTAACGTTTGAAATTAGCCTAAACAGGCCATTTTATTTGGGTGGAAGTGGAAGCCCGTACATTTTTAGGAGATTGTTGTGATCAGAAGATTTTCCCATCTGACCCTGTTAACTGCCATGCTCACTCTACCAGTCCATGCCGACACGGTGCTTGGCCTGACAGTGGATGTGGATTTCTGGAATATGGATTCATCCGGTTCCTTCGCGGATAGCAGTGATTTACAATCTTTCGATCTCGATACCGAACGTACTGCTGTCCTCTCACTGGCTTTTGAACACCCGCTACCACTGGTTCCCAATGTCAAGATCAGGACCCATGATCTATCTTCATCAGGCGATAAACGGCTCACAGAGGACTTCGGCTATTCAGGGGTGAATTTCTCATCGGGTATCAATGTCAATGTGGATTTCGATGCCCAGAATACCGATTTCATTTTCTACTACGAGATATTTGATAACGACACGGTCTCCTTGGATCTGGGCATGAATGTCAAGTATCTCGATGGCGAGATTGAGGTTGAGAGCAGTGGGCTCAGGGCAAAAGAGAGCTTCGATGGTTATGTACCCATGCTCTATGGTGCAGTGCAGTTTGGAATTCCCACTACACGGCTTTCACTCTTTGGCGACCTCAATCTGTTGAGTGTTGGCGACCATACCTTGCAAGATTACCAGGCTGGGATTGCTTTTAACCTTGTTGAGAGCCTGGCGGTCGATATCAAACTCAAAGGTGGTTATCGCCGACTCTCCCTGGAGCTTGATGATCTGGACGGGATCTACACCGACTGGGATTTCGATGGTGCATTCCTTGGTCTTGAAGCCGATTTCTAATTTGATGCTGTTATTGTGCTCTTCTAGTCAGTAATCGGATAGGGGGTGGCCTGCTGCACCCTTCATCAACAATTATCTAAGCACCTACCAACATATTGCCGAATAGTGCATGAACCTCTATCGATTGACAGCTGGCACCACTAATGCTGTTTTTTTCGACGATGTTTCCAGTAACACGCGCCATTAAGTGGATGCCGGAAAAATGCTCACCTAGAATCGTATTTGTACCAATATAGTTATTGCAACTGGCGAAATCATATTGATTGCAATGCTGACGCTTGGCAACACCGACTAAAATTCCAAAGAAATGGAATCTGTCATTTATCCCGCGATTATTGTTTTCAATTAAATTACCAGTAATGCTCGACTCGTAGGCAGCACGAACTAATTTTATGGGGTCTATCCGGGTTTCGCAAAGAAATTAAGGTATTGATCGGCCACAGATTCTTCTCTATTTTTGATGTTGAAAAGGCATCAAAAAAC
>JAIVEQ010000028.1 GCA_023838465.1 Candidatus Thiodiazotropha sp. | reverse complement strand
TTTTGATGCCTTTTCAACATCAAAAATAGAGAAGAATCTGTGGCCGATCAATACCTTAATTTCTTTGCGAAACCCGGATAGACCCATTTTTTCGCTTCTTCGCCGGTTTGAGTAGTGCTGCTGGGTTACTCCTGGGATCGGGGCTTATCCTTAATTGGCTTATTCGTCACGGTCACCGCAGTGAACTGGGCATACACTTCAGTGGTATCGGCCTGGGTATTGCTTTTGGTGCCATTGCCGTTGAACTGATGAAGCAACACTTCGACTGGCGTGAGCAGTGGCTGGTCTTGACCCTGATTGGAGCCCTGATCCTGATTCCCGCATGGGCATGGCTACCACCTCCAGATAAAACTAAGTTTACCCGCACGGGTCAGGCAATGATCGATGCACCTCCCAGCCCAAAATTCCTTCGGTTGCTGATAGCTGCCTACTTCTGCGCAGGCGCAGGGTACGTGGTCAGTGCCACCTTTATTGTCGCCATCGTCGACCAATTACCCGGCCTTGAAGGACAGGGATCATGGACCTTTTTTGTTCTGGGACTGGCAGCAGCGCCTGCCTGTATCTTGTGGGATCTGGTAGCACGTAAAATTGGCGATATCAATGCCCTGCTCGCAGCTTTCGTGTTACAAACCGTTGGCATTCTGCTACCTGTCATCGATTCCAGCCCCACTATGGCGATCATGGGTGCCGTTCTGTTTGGCGGAACCTTCATCGGTATCGTCAGCCTGGTTCTCACCATGGCCGGGCGTTACTACCCTACCCGACCAGCAAAGATGATGGGGAAGATGACTATTTCGTACGGTGTCGCACAGATCGTAACACCGGCTATTACAGGGATTCTAGCTGAGAGTAGTGGTAGCTATAGCGATGGCCTCTATTTGGCTGCGGCTATGATGGCAGCAGGCAGTGTCTTGATAGTGAGGCTGAAGTCACTCGAAAGAAGTGAAACTGCAGTTTGAAGAATAGGCATACATGCAATAGCTGATTCTCACATATAAACTATCTTGCAAAAGAGCAAGTGGCCTCGGAGCCATTCTGACGCAGCCATTTTTATGATGGGTTATAAAGACAGATAGTGGCTATTATTAACCCTCCTCCGATACAGCACTCTTAATCATATAGCCACCTGATTTTTCATCAGCCTCAAGAATCAGCAACTTGCGTGCTTGTGCTTCCTCAAGTAATTTGCTGAAAGTACTGAATCCATGGTATCTCTCACTAAAGCCAGGTTTACGACGTTTTAGTGTTTGTTTAACCATCGATCCCCAAACCTTCTCCATCTCACCTCGCTCCTGGATCAGGTCTTCCACCGTCGCTACGACCAGATTCAAAGCAGCTTGTTTTCGCTTCTCCTCCTCACTCACTGGCTGTTTCGAAGCCTTCTTCTTAACGCTCTTATTACTGGAACTCTTGCGTTTACGAATCGGCTTTTCTAAGTCCCTCACTAAATCGTCATAGAAAATAAATTCATCACAGTTGGCAGTAAGAAGGTCTGAGGTAGAGTTTTTTACACCCACGCCAATAACAACTTTATTGTTTTCCCTCAACTTGCTTACAAGCGGTGAAAAGTCTGAATCTCCGCTAACGATGACAAAAGTGTCAAGGTGAAGCTTGGTATAACAAAGATCCAAAGCATCGACCACCATTCGAATATCTGCAGAGTTCTTACCCGATTGGCGCACATGAGGGATCTCGATCAATTCAAATGCCGCTTCGTGCATGGCCGACTTGAACTCTTTGTATCGATCCCAGTCACAATAGGCCTTCTTGACCACAATATTGCCTTTAAGTAGTAACCGCTCGAGTACCTTCTGAATATCAAAGGCTGCATAATTGACTTCACGCACACCGAGTGCAATATTCTCGAAATCACAGAACACGGCCATGTTTTGTGTATTGATCGATTCAGTCATTGGATAGTCACCATAAAAAGTGCTCTGTATATTATTTAGGATGGCGAAATAACTGGTCGACTGGACTCGCCACTGGAAAGGGTTCTACAACAGGCTGATTCACCCTGCGAGCCCGAACAGATCCCTTGATCTGTAATGAGTTTTGAATGAAAGCACTATACTGGTAATAGCACCCCTATTCATGCACTATAACAAACTATCTTTAATCTGGCCTACATCATAAAACACCTGACTTCGATCAGGTTGCCCTAGACAGAAAACAGTCTATTTGATAATTGATATTCTTACTCCCCTGAATGATTGACCGCAAACTCTCCGTTGCTCCCATGCTGGACTGGACAGACCGTTACTGTCGCTACTTTCTACGCTTGATTTCCCGGCATGCCGTGCTTTACACAGAGATGGTTACTACAGGTGCCCTACTACATGGAAATCGAGCACGTTTTCTCGATTACGATCCATCAGAGCACCCTGTGGCATTACAACTGGGTGGCAGCGATCCGAATGAATTATCGCTTTGCACCAAGCTAGGAGAGAAATGGGGGTACGATGAGATCAATCTGAATGTGGGATGCCCATCGGACAGGGTTCAGTCAGGACGTTTTGGTGCTTGTTTGATGCTAACCCCTCAGCTGGTTGGCGATTGTATCAAAGCAATGAAGGATAGTGCTGCAATCGACATCACCGTTAAACACCGCATAGGGGTCGACGATCATGATAGCTATTCAGCACTTTGTGATTTCATCGGTATTGTCTCCGAAGCTGGCTGCACTACTTTTATTGTACATGCCCGTAATGCCTGGCTGCAGGGATTGAGCCCAAAAGAGAATCGTGAAATCCCTCCCCTCTCCTATGAAACGGTCCATCAGCTGAAACGTGACTTCCCCCACCTTGAAGTGATCATCAACGGTGGCATCACCCATCTGGAAATGGCTCAACAGCAACTCGAGTTTGTAGACGGCGTGATGATCGGTCGTGAGGCTTATCACAATCCCTGGATACTTGCCGATGTTGACCGATTGATATTTGGTTGCGATCACACTGTATCAAGTCGACACCAGATCGTGGAATTATTAATCCCCTATGTTGAAAAAGAGTTGGCATGCGGGATACCGATCAATCGTATCACTCGTCACATATTAGGCCTGTTTCAGGGACAGCCGGGTGCAAGAAAGTGGCGACGAATGTTGAGTGAAGAGTCACACTTCGACGGTGTGGATAGCCAACTGTTAATTCGGGCGGCAGCACAGGTTACTGAAGCGGTTTGGTAATGAGTGATATGTAGCAGAACATACGGCGCCCAAAGGCGCCGTATGTTTATAGCATTTCAATGCATGATTACTGTCTGATACCTTCCACCGAGAGTTCCAACTGGATAATGCGCGCAGCAGGTCCCAGGTCGAACGGGATACCGAAATCGGCGAGTGCTATCTCTGTGGTACCGTAAAGACCCCTACGATAACCACCCCAGGGATCCTTACCGTGACCGATATGCTCAACCGCAATCACAACCGGCTTGGTCACACCTCGCAGGGTGAGATCGCCTTTGAGTTCCGCTGTCCCGTCACTCTTCTCTGAAAAAGCGGTTGAGGTGAATTTTGCTGCTGGGTATTTTTCCACATGCAGAAACTCCTCGCCACGCAGATGTTTGTCCCGCTCCGCATGATTGCTGTCGACACTGGCCGGCTTGATGTCGACCGTTACCTTAGCCTCGCTTGGATGTTTCTCGTCATAGCTGAAGCTACCACCGAATTCATTAAACCGGCCTAGCAGCCAGCTATACCCAAGATGTTTGACGCGAAATTGAATAAAGGCATGGGCGCCCTTGGTATCGATAACATAGTTTTCTGCCTGTAAGGGTGTCGCTATAGCAACGCTGGCTAACATGAGATAGATAAAATAGCGTTTCATGGAGATTCTCCTCGAGGTAAGTCGTGATTGTTTAAACTGTATTGCGTCCGCGAATCAACTGCTGGGTAACGGTGGCGACACGTGCGCCATAGCGCTCTGCGGTAGCGATATCACCTGTAGACGGTGCATCGCCGGGATCGACCTGAAAGCTGGCCGCCATCGGACCCATGTAGGAACCGATCCGGTTCAATACTTCCGGTCCGGGGCCTTCGATGTGATTCATCGACTCAGGATCACCCTCGGCGGGTTGCATACCGAGGCTGACATAAATCATGCTGTGCTGCATGGCATTGATCACTAAACCAACCAGGGTATTCAGCTTGTCTCCTGAAAAGGAACTGGAATTTGTGAATGCGCCCGCCACCTTATCCTTCCAAGACTGGGTAAACCATTTGGCGGCAGCGGTCTCCAGAAACTTTTTCATCTCCGCCGACATGCTCCCCATGTAGGTAGGGCTGCCAAAGATGATAGCATCAGCTTCATCTAGGCTGTCCAGATTGTTACCCGCCTCTTCCGCGGTGAGCAGCATGGCATCCACCCCTTCGATACTTGCAGCACCTTTCTGTACTGCCTCTGCCTGTAGTTTGGTGTGACCGAAGCCACTATGGTAAACAATAGCCACCTTTATCATCTAATAATCTCCTCATGGTTTTTTAACTGGAGACATTGATATTGCTTTATCGATGCACTCCCTAAAGTGTCTTCTCAGATCCCAAGCATGCGCTTGAGCGTCCGGTCATGGTCTATAAAATGGTGTTTTAATGCAGCCAGCGTATGCAGTGCACTTAGCACCATGATGCTCCAGGCCAGATAGAGATGGACCTTGCCGGCGATATCCTCCTGCCCGTCTATGCCGCTGATGGTTGCCGGTATTGAAAACCAGTCAAATACCTCCAGCGGTCTGCCATCGGCCGTCGATATCAAATAGCCACTGATCATCACCGCAAACATCAACAGGTAGAGTAAGCTGTGCACCAGCAATCCCACTCGACGTTCATAGGGTTTATGGGTGGGTAGATGGTCTGGCCGTTGGTTGAATTGGCGCCAGATAAACCGACCCACTAAAATAATGAAGAGCAACACACCGATACCCTTATGCCACCAGGGCCCAAGTTGATACCAGGCATCGTAGTAACCCAGATCACGCATCCATAGTCCCAGGCCAAACAGACCAAATATAACCAGGGCCACCAGCCAGTGTAGTAGCATAGCGATCAAACCATAGTTCTCCCTGTCATTGGCTAAACGCATCAGAAGCGTCCCTCCTGATAGTCGCTGAATGCCTGTTGTAGCTCCGCTTCATTGTTCATGACGAAGGGACCACGTCTGGCGATAGGTTCATTCAGCGGCTGACCTGCAACCAGTAACAGACGACTCGATTCATGTGCCGTCAATTCGACCGATTCACCTTGATCCAATACAGCCAGGTTACCGCCTTCCAGTGTTGTTCCATCAATTGAGAGTGTCCCCTCGATAAGATAGACGAAGGCGTTATAGCGCTCAGGTAATGGCTCACTAAAATGGGTACCTGCTGGAAGTGTGATGTCGAAAAAGAGCGCAGGTGTAACTAACTCACTGACCGGACCTTGGGTATGCAGTGAAGTACGTCCTGCCACAACACGGACTGACACGCCATCGCCCCGCTCTTCAACAGGAATCACCTGACGGTCAAACTCCTGATAACGAGGTGCGGTCATCTTCTGTCCTGCCGGCAGGTTGACCCACAACTGAAAACCCGACAATAATCCATCCTGCTGCTGTGGCATTTCAGAATGAATCACACCGCTTCCGGCTGTCATCCACTGCACCCCACCCGCCTCTAAGATCCCGGTATGACCGGCATTATCACGGTGCTCCACCTGGCCAGCCAATAGATAGGTAACCGTTTCGAAGCCTCTGTGGGGATGGGGTGGAAAACCGCCGATATAGTCATCCGGATCGTCAGAGCGAAATGCATCCAGCAGTAAAAACGGATCAAGTTGGGGTAACTGTGGCCCCCCGATGACCCTTGTCAGACGCACGCCAGCGCCATCGAATGTCTCTTGTCCAAGTACGGTTCTCCTGACTGATCGCCTGTTGTTAATAAGCTGCTCCATGACAGCCTCCTCGCATAAATGCTCAGTAATTTGATTGGTTATTGATCATTTTAGGTTGTCATTTTGAGAGATAAAGACCACTATTCAGGAAACACTGTTGCTAAAATTGGAACAATGGATCGATTAGAGTGCTTAGAAAGCTTTGTTGCAGTGGTCGAGTCAGGCCAGTTCAGTGCGGCTGCAGAACGCTTGGGGATCGGTAAATCGGTCATCAGCCGGCGAGTATCAGAGCTCGAGGAGTACCTGGGTGCCTTGCTGATTCAGCGTACTACCCGTCGCCTCTCTCTTACCGACGCGGGTCGAGCCTTCTATCCCCGCACCCTACAGCTACTAGAAGATCTGGCAGAAGCTGAACAGTCAGTTTCCGCTGCACAACATGCTCTGAATGGGCGCATTCGACTTGCTGCGCCACTCTCATTTGGATTGTTGCATCTGGCACCAGCTTTGAATGCCTTCATGAACCAACACCCAGGCGTCATCTTGGATATGGATTTCAATGACAGCCAGGTCGACCTCATACAGGAGGGTGTCGATCTTGCACTGCGTATTGGACGGCTTGAAGACTCCACCATGGTTGCCCTGCCCCTCGCACCGGTACGCGCCATTATCTGCGCCAGCCCGGGTTATCTGGCCCGCTATGGCACACCTAAAACACCTGAGGAGTTATCGGGCCATCAGGGTCTCTGCTATACCAACCTGCCTGAGCCTCAAAAATGGCGTTTCATCGATCGTGAAGGTAGCTCTCACACAGTACGGGTGGATAACCGCATGCAGGCAAACAATGGAGAGATACTCCTCGAGGCTGCTTCTGCAGGTCATGGTGTCTGCCTCTCGCCCACCTTCATTGCCTACCGGGCCATTCTGGAAGGTCGCCTGGTACCGCTCCTTGAAAATTTTAAAATCCCATCGGCAACCGCCTATGCTATCTACCCTACTCGCAGATTCGTACCTTTGCGGGTCAGGGCACTGGCTGATTATTTACGTGATCAGTTTGGTGAACGGCCTTATTGGGATGAGGGGTTATTTAGAGATGATTTGAAAAACTGAATTATTTAAACTTCATCTAATATCCATAGCCAAACATTACTTAGAGTGTGCCGATTGCTTTACGATGAATTTAACTCATAAATCTTTATTCATCATATCAGAATTGAGAGTAAACTCCGCTGGCTTTTCAGTAAAAAAACCATACCTCCACGCCCCTCATTTTCTTCAGTCAAGATAATTGACGACATATTCGATCACAGCTTTATTTCACTAATAGCCATCATTAAAGAGTATGCAGATACGAACTTGGATGCCCCAAGTCCAATGTTTCGCATCACATGGTCTATTTACCCTATTAATTGCCTTGTTAATTTATCAATAAATAGTCCTTTATTAGGGAATAAATAGTCACCCACTCTCGTCTGACTAATAAATGTTTGGAGTTAATGACGACAATGATTCTATTTGGTCCAGCCAAGGCAATCAGAAAACGCTATAACGAACTGAACCCAAGACTCTACAGGCTTGCGTGGTCATGGTGTCATGATGTGGATAAAGCTCAGGATTTAGTTCAGGAGACCTGGGCCAAAGCGCTGGAGCATAGCAAACAGTTACAGGATGCGGAAAAGCTTCTGCCATGGTTGTCAAGCATAATGGTGAATCTCCACCGGGATTCCCATAGACGGAAACAGGATCATTTGGATATCGATAATGATGAGTTGGTTGGAGTTGATAACACACTCGATAACATTAATCGTGGTAATGATATTCAACGAGTGCGTGATGCTGTCTCCCACCTACCGGAAGATCAACGCATGGTCTTAACACTTGTTGATCTGATGGAATTGTCCTATTCCCAGGTGGCAGATGCCATGGGCATTCCGATTGGTACTGTTATGAGCCGGCTGAGCCGTTCCCGCCGGAGATTACGGGAGCTTTTAGAAACCGGTGACAAAACAGAAGTGCCCACCGGAATACGGAGAGTTAAATGAAAAAGTATGGAGAGACTTTCTCGGAAGAGATACTCAATGCACTTGCTGATCAGCAATTTTCTCCCAATGAACAGGCTGAAATGCTACAGCAGATCAAAAATGATGAGGAAGCAGCCACTGAACTATACCAGCTGCGCAATATGAAGGCGTCAGTACAACTCGCTTATGCAGAACCAACATCTCCCCCTCAGTCTGCGAAATTAAAAACCTCCATGCGAATACCACTGGCCATAGCCGCAACTGTGTTGTTGCTCATTGGATCAGCAGTGATGCTGCAGTACAGCTCGCCATTGATTACCACGAGTAGCGCAGATCGAGTTGTTCTGCTGGATCCACAGGGAAAGGGACAACGTCCTGCTAAAGCTGAAGATGAGGAGATGCGCGTTGTGTTTCATGTCCAGAACATCAGACAGGTCAGTGCTGGAGAGTTGTTGGATGAAGTGGAAAGTTTGATGCTCGATTTTTTTTCGCGGGGTGAGACTGTACGTGTCGAAGTCGTGGCCCATAGCGATGGCCTCGGTCTATTACGTTCAAAATTGACAACAGAAAGTGACCGAATTGCACGAATGGTAAGAGACTATCCCATGCTTACCTTTGTCGCCTGTCAAAACACGATCAACAGATTGAAGGTGGAAAAAGGCATCGAAGTTGTCCTTATACCGGATGTGGTTGTTACGGAGTCAGGCGTTGCATATGTGGTACGCAGGCAAAAAGAGGGTTGGGTATACATTCAGGTTTGATGCACTACAAAAAATCAGTTGTTTCGTAGCACTTGAAAACACACTGAGTCTATTACCAAGATGAGGATTAAAAGATGAATACAGGTCGAATGTCAAAAATTTTGATGAGTTTTATAGGCATGCTGGTAGTGAGCGTTGCCATGGCCGGCTCCTACGGCAAGCAGAAGGTTGTCTACCATATAAATTATGATAACCCTAAAACCCAGGCTGGTGCTTTACGTAACATCCAGAATCATATCAATGCCGTCGGGGCGGAAAACCTGGAACTGAAGGTGGTTTTACATGGCAAGGGCGTGAGTCTACTGCTTGAGCCTGATGCCGCAATGGAGACCAAATTAGCGCTTGGAAATGCCACAGACGAAATACAGGCCAAAATATCCGGACTGAAGGAACAGGGTGTCGGCTTCCATGTTTGTGCCAACACATTAAAAGGCAAGAAGGTCATTCTGACTGAGCATCTCTATGACACATCAGATTCAGATGTAGTACCGAGTGGTGTCGCTGAACTGGCCAAACTCCAGGCCGAAGGATATACCTATATCAAACCCTAGTCCCCGTCTAGAAACGCATATTATTTTAGGGTGTGGCCCTGCCGCACCCTACATCGGTGTCGCCCACCCGATCTGGGGAAGAACCCATATATCTTTCGATGAGTTTATAGTATTTGTCATTCAGGCTAGCTACGATTTTTACTAACCATATAAAAAACGTTATACGCAACCTCATTATGTTGATAATCATATTCAATCGATATCAATAGATTCTATATTCGAAAGGACCTGTTCGATTTGTAGTTCTCCTTGCTGAGATGCAATATTTTCTAATCTCTTACACAGGTTTAATTTGAACTCTCGACACAAATTGACTACCTCTTCCCGACTATAATTTTGCTTTGATTGCTTAACACACTCTACTGAACCAGAGCCATCCAATAGCGTCACTTTAGCAGAACGTCTGATCATACTACTGGCACCTGTACCTTCCTTACTGGCAGTCAAGGGGCCTGTCTTTGTGTATGTCTTACTTTGATACTCGAATCGCTGGCCTATCTTGAGTTGAGGAAATCGCATCTTGAAACCTATTCAATCGAAAGACTTGGAATGGCTGATTCTATCTCATTAAACGTTGCAAAACGGTAGCCAATAACCCGGGTGGGGGAAACTGTTCGCTGTCGACGGTCACCGTTCTTTCACGTTCATAGGACGTTAATGGCTCACAACTCTGTTGCTGATGCATAAGGACTGTCAGATCGGCCTCGGAGGGATCATTACCCTGCTCACTCCTGTGCTTAATACGATCATACAATAGGGTCTGACGTGCCTGACAATCGATGATCAGTATTGGAGCCTGCTGACTCTCTGCCATCTGAAGGAACATTTCACGTTGCCAATAGGCCAAGAAGGTAGCATCGATGATGACTGAAAACCCATTCCGTAGCAGCCGTTTCGCCATCCCCATCAGATGGGTATATGTGACTTGGGTTGCCTTGTCACTGTAGCGCTCTGAAGCTGTTGTTCCATCTGCAACGCCTTGTTCGGGAAATAGTCGCTTTCGCTCAATGTCCGAACGTAAACGAATCGCCATCATCTGTTCCGCTAACCAGCCACTGATGATACTCTTACCCGACCCGGAGTAGCCATGGGTAATGATCAGGGATGCAGGGGGATGACGAGTTATCGATTCTGCCAGGGAAAGGAAGCTCCTGTACTCCACCAGCAGCTGCTCCCGTTCCTCATAGGGAAGGCCCTCTTGGGAGGCACGGATAGCAGTTACCTTTGCCCGTACCATGGCGCGATAGAGCAGATAGAAACGCAGCAGTAACAGACCGGCATAGTCTCCGGACTGTTCAAGGTAAACATTCAATAGCCGATCTGCGTCAGGATTAAGCCCACGATGCTGGAGATCCATAATCAAGAAGGCGATATCGCTAAGGGTGTCTATCCAGCGAAGGTTGGGATTGAATTCAATACCGTCAAATGGGGTTATACGTCCCTCGAAAAGAGCGATATTGCCCAAATGGAGATCACCATGACACTCCCGGATATGTCCCGATTGATAACGCTCTTCCATGAGAGGTTCTAATACGCTTGCCTGTTGCTCGGTCCATGTCTGCAGTATGTTGAGACGCTCTATCTCAAGCAAGGGTTGCTTTAACCCTCGAATCAATTGGAAATTCTCTTCCATGGGTTTAAAAACATTGTTGGGTTTACCGTAGGGCATCTCCTCTGATGCAGCTGGAATCATTTGATGAAAGTCTGCAATCAACACGGCCAAGCGTTCGATCATATCCCTGTCTGGTAGCGTTATATTGAGCAGGTCTTGTTGGCGAAAACGACGCATTCTCACCGCATATTCCAGAATACCGCTATCAGCATTCATTATCGGTTGTTCAATGCTGCCACCGATGCCCACAACATCGAGATAGAGTGTAGGTGCCAAACGACGATTGAGCCGTAACTCCTCCTCACAACATGAGCGCCGCTTCTCCAGGGTCGAAAAATCAAGAAAGCCCAGGTTGAGTGGTTTCTTGATCTTGTAGACAGTCTCACCTACGAGTAGTAGATGAGAGATATGGGTCTCGATATGCTCGACCTGATCAAGGGTGTGCCCGAAGCACGCGGGACTCTTTAGCAATTGCTGGATCAAACGGTGCTGCAGATCCAGATCTTCGGCATTCGGGGTCATAGTGGGAGCATCCTTGACTTAATATTAGATAGTGCTAATATAGCGCTCACTTTTTTGATCGTAGGCTGTTAATGGCGATCCTTCATACCGTCATTATCACACCTGAATAAGCAGGATGATGACGGACCAACACTGATAGTTTAGAGGCAAATCCATGAATATCGACCGTATTGTTCTCGCCTTTGCCGGCTTTGTAATCCTGTTGAGTGTAGCGCTTTCGCACTACCACCACCCTTATTGGCTCTTCTTTACAGCATTTGTCGGACTTAATCTCCTACAATCAGCCTTCACGGGGTTCTGTCCATTGGCTACAATTCTAAAGAAGTTGGGCAAAAATAGTGGGTCCGCTTTCTAGCGAACCACCCTATCCAGATTGGGGTTTCGACCCTATTTAGCTGGTTGGCGAGGCGCAGGGAAGCGCCGGTTTTAATCGACTAACCCTCCTCTTCATCATCAATATCCACTGGTTCGGCCTGCAGGTCATGGGCTGTTGCATCCGTGATACGCACTTCGATGAAATCCCCAGTTTGCAACTCCCAGGCACCGGGTATGAAAACCCGTCCATCAATCTCAGGAGCATCTGCCGGGCTTCGCGCCACCACCTGCTTCTCCCTTACTTCATCAACCAGGACCACCATCTCCTGGCCAATTTTGGCCTGTAGTCGCTGACGACTTATCTCCGTTTGCTTTTGCATGAATCGGGCACGGCGTTCTTCCCTGACCTCATTGGGCAATGCACCAGGCAGTTCGTTAGCCTGTGCCCCTTTAACGGGTGAGTAAGCGAAACAACCCACCCGATCGAGTTGCGCTTCACCCAGAAACTCAAGCAGTTCCTCAAACTCGGATTCCGTTTCACCTGGAAAGCCGACAATAAACGTACTGCGCAGGGTGAGTTCGGGACACTCCCGACGCCAGCGCGCAATGCGTGCCAATACTCTTTCAGTGGCTGCAGGACGTTTCATCGCTTGCAATACACGTACATTGCCATGCTGCAACGGCATGTCGAGGTAGGGCAAGATATGGCCCTCTGCCATCAGCGGCAGCAGATCATCCACATGGGGATAGGGATAAACGTAGTGCATTCTGATCCATGCCTGGAGTTCTCCAAGGGCAACAGCTAAATCTTTGAGTCTTGACGCAACAGGATGGCCCTGCCAAAAATCGGGACGGTATTTGATATCCACCCCATAGGCACTGGTATCTTGAGAGACAACCAGCAACTCCCTCACTCCCGATTCAACCAGACGCTGAGCCTCAAGCATGATTTCGCCGAATGGCCGGCTAACCAACCGCCCACGAAGATCTGGGATAATGCAAAAGCTACAGCTGTGGTTGCAACCTTCAGAGATTTTCAGATAGGCATAGTGCCTGGGAGTCAATTTAACGCCCTGAGGTGGTACAAGACTGGTAAAAGGATCATGGGGCGCCGGTAGCTGCTGATGGACTGCATCCATCACGGCATCATAGGCATGAGGCCCGGTGACCGCTAGTACCTGCGGATGGGCATCTCGAATACGTGCTTCATCCTTACCCAGGCAACCGGTAACGATGACGCTGCCATTCTCCTGAAGTGCCTCGCCGATTGCATCCAGGGACTCCTCCACTGCTGCATCAATAAACCCGCAGGTGTTTACGACCACTAGATCAGCACCTTGATAACTCGCTGAAAGCTGATAGCCCTCGGCCCGTAATCGACTGAGAATATGTTCAGAATCGACCAGGTTCTTGGGACAACCCAGACTGACAAAACCGATTTGAGGGGGTGCTTCTGACATGCCTTCTCGTTTTTAGTAGTTGAGTCTGAAAAGTTCGCGACGGTAACGGGCCACCTGCTCATCTTTGGCATCGAGCCGGTCCAAAACAGCCTGCATGGCTTTGCGAGCAATACCGTTACGATAGGTGGAATGATTGCGTACCAGATCGAGTAACAGATCAAGGGCTGCTTCCAGATCGTCACCTATCAGGGTAACAGCTGCAAGCTGATAGCGGGTATCCGCATCCTTGGAGTTCACTTCCAATCGGCGTTGAATTGCCTCAAGCTCATCTGCGTCCTCTGCTGTGACAATGATATCAAGATGAGCCATCAGGTTACGTATCTCAACCCCCTCCTGTGCCTGTTCAGGTAGTGCACTCAATAGATCATAGGCCTCCCTGAACCGCTCCTGGCGCATTAAAATCTTGGTCATCAGCGCCGGCAGAGAAAGGTTCTGCGGATCATTGACAACCGCCTCTGCAAGTATCTTCAAAGCCCTTTCCGGATCACCCGACTGCCACGCCGCAATCGCTTCCCTACTGCTGCTATCAAGCTGTTTCTGTACATACTCATTGATAATTCGCGGGTAGTCGGATTCAGGTTGTACCCCATGATACTCCCCGACCAGATCGCCATGACGGAACAGCTTAAATGAGGGCAGACTTCGAACACCGAAGCGCTCTGCCAGGGCTTTTTGCTCATCGGTATTGATAGATACCAACAGAAAGCGTCCCTCATAGCGCTGGGCAAGATCGATAAAGATCTGTTGCTGCTTGAGTGATGGCCCAACCCAGGTTGCCCAGAAATCAGCTATCACTAGGCCACGCTTGGAGTTTTCCAATACCAATCGATCGAAGTTGTCCGCTGTGCCCTCGAGAATATAGCTGGGTGTTGTCATGAATTGAGCAGACTCATCAGTGAGTCGCTGGCATGATCACGCCCCATTTCAACGATGATTGTCTCAGCTATTTCAAGATCGCCGCTTGCAAGGTGAGGCATCAACTGCTCTGCGATCTGTTGCACAATCAGCATGCCGGCACGATTCGGGTCGGCCTCCTCGAGGACATTGATATTCTGTTGCAGGATCTGCAGATATTGAGAAAAGGATTCAGCCTGTCCATTTTGTTCAAGTGACTGAAACTCTGACGTAAAATCGATATGCAACTCACGCCCTGGCTGCTCAGGATCATCCAATACACTTATCTTCAATGGACCTTCAATCAACATGCATCTCTCCACAAATCACTACTATTTGAGGACATGTTAATCTGATCGGTTGGTTCATCAAAGCGAATTGAGTAAAAACAAATACTTAAATTTCCCCTGGAAATTCCTTTCAGAATTGGATTCTTCCACCATGGGAAAAAGTATGCGAGTATGACTGTGACTTGGGTGCTGTAAGATTTAGCCTGATAACGATGAATTTCCGCCAACGCACCAGGGATGATGACAAATAGCGTAGTGAATAGGAATTGAGTCCATCAGGATCTATCTGGTAGCACAGCCACAAAGCGGTCGGCTCAATGTCGTTTAAATGAGCTGCCGACCTCTGTAGTTTGTGAGGTAACACATTGAAAAACTGTAAGCTTTGTCGATTTAACAAGGTCTGCAACGACTTGCCTGGAATCTGTATCCTGGCCCAGTATGCCGCTGTCGCTGTCTTGATCGCCTCTCTGGGTTTCTTATTCTTCACCCAGGAGATACTTGCCTAACTCATTCTGCTACTAAGATCCGGTAAGTAGGAACTTAGCTGGTGAAGTATGTGGGTGAACAGGTATAACTATCTGGAAACCTTAGGTTTCTATCAAGTGCCTGTCATTGGCCAGTCGGACTTTGTGGTCCGGTTTCTCCTTTGGATATTCAGTCGTTCTCCAGCTCGTGTGATGGATGATTCTCTGACTGCGCTACCATATCCCTTGAGAAGTAACATGGCATCGAGTAGAGAAACCTCTTGCACCTCGTAAAGAGGCAACCCTCTAGTAAGTATAATTTCTTTATTTATCATAGCAGTATATTTCTTTATTAATCCTCCCGATGAAGACAATGTTAGACCTTTATGAAAATAATGCAAATCCGCTATGATGCATGCTGAATATTGAGTTGCTTACTGGACGATGACATACCGATCGCTTAAACCTGGAATTACCACAGCTGCGTGATTTGCAGCGGACTGTAGTTGAGTAATGCACTATGCCTGAGAAAAAACCACAGATAGCCCCCGGCAGCCGGGTCAAGATGCACTTCGCACTCACCCTGCCTGATAACACTGAGATCGTCTCGACATACCAGGACACCCCTCTGGATTTCACCTTGGGTGATAACACCATGGAACAGATGCTGGAGTTAGCGCTACTGGGCCTACATGCGGAGGATGAACAATGCCTGATAGTCTCCGGAGATGATGTTTATGGACCAAGAGACGAGAAGCTGATTCATTGGCTGGATATTGATGCTTTTCCTACTAACCAGAAACTCAGCGAAGGAGAAGTCATCGCATTCACCACACCTGAAGGTGAGGAGCTTGCCGGCATCATACTGAAAGTTGAAGTGAAGCAAGTGCAGGTTGACTTCAACCACCCCCTGTCCGGCAAGCAATTTAACTACAAGGTCACTATCCTAGAGGTTGAGCACACCTAGTTAGCTAGATATGCTGATGCTCACAGCACTCATTCAGTAATCCTCAATCAATGAATCAGACACAACAGGTATTTCTCGCCAACCCAAGAGGTTTTTGTGCCGGCGTTGACCGAGCAATCGAAATTGTCGAACGTGCTCTGGAACTCCTCGGTGCACCCATCTATGTGCGTCATGAAGTAGTGCACAATCGCTTTGTAGTCGAGAGCCTGCGAGAACGAGGGGCAATTTTTGTCGATCAACTGGATGATGTCCCAGATAGTCAAACCGTCATATTCAGTGCTCACGGTGTCTCTCAAGCCGTGCGAGAAGAGGCACAACAACGCCAACTCAGGGTCTTTGATGCCACCTGCCCACTGGTTACCAAGGTTCACCTTGAAGTTGCCAGGCGATACCGTGATGGTTATGAGGTGATATTGATCGGCCACAGAGGGCACCCGGAAGTTGAAGGCACTATGGGTCAATGCACCGGTGATAGCGCCTATGCACGCATCCATTTGGTGGTTACCCGCCATGATGTAGAACAACTGGAGATCGGCAACCCTGAAAAGATCGCCTTTGTTACCCAGACAACCCTCTCCATCGATGATACTCAACAGATAATTTCAGCGTTACAGCATCGTTTTCCTAAAATCACCGGCCCGAAAAAAAATGATATCTGCTATGCCACACAGAACAGACAGGATGCCGTCAAAGAGCTTGCCAGGAACTGTGATTTAGTACTGGTGGTCGGCTCACCAAACAGCTCGAACTCCAATCGCCTCAGAGAAATCGCCGAGAAACACGGCCCACCAGCCTACCTCATCGATGGCGCACAGGATATCGACACGGATTGGCTTGTTGATAAGCATCATATTGGTGTCACTGCCGGTGCGTCTGCACCTGAAATCCTGGTGGAAAACGTTATCGACAGACTCAGGGCATGGGGATGTGAATCAGTGATAGAGACTCAAGGGAAAGCTGAAGAGGTGGTGTTTGCTTTACCGAAGACCCTTTTAGGCAACGCCGGCACTGAGTAAAAAAAGCTTCCTCACCCAACCATCCACATCTCAAAGATCATGCTCTAGTCACCAATAGTGCACCAGGCACCGAGTGACCCGGTGTAGAGATCATCAAATGACTACATTTTTCTCCCTTCAGGGCGATAAAGTCATCTAAGTGGATCAAATAGCATCTGATACGATGCGCTTTCAGGATGTATGGCTAGTCTCCCCCGACAAGCGGTATGCCCCCTCATTGATGGCTGATCTAAGCTATGTGCAGAACGAGCGAGGTTTTATATGTATCTAACGAAAGGCTTCACATTAATCGAGCTAATGTTGGCTATTGCCATCGGAGCGATTCTGGTGACCGTCGGAATTCCGAGCTATTTTGACCTGATTCAGCGAAATACAGTCACAACTGCCAGTAATGAATTGTTGGGCGCTCTACTGTACACCCGTAATGAAGCAGTCAGACAAGAGGCCACGGCCACCTTCACACCCGAGGCCGATGGTTGGCTTGTGGCTTCCAATGGTGTAACACTCTTGGACCACACAGTGGACAGCTCAAAGATCACTATCGATGGTGATCCCATCACCTACAGTCCCAGGGGAAGAGCCGGACTAGCGGATACTCAGTCTATCGATGTCAGCTTCAAAGGCACACTGATGAGTCGTGTCTGCCTCAGCCTCACCGGACGACCTTTTATCAAAATGGTAGAAGCTGGAGACTGCCCATGAAGCCTAACTCAATCAAACATACCCGACAAAATTGCCAGGGTATGACCCTTATTGAAGTGCTGGTCGCTGCTGTTGTTATAGCGATTGGACTGATGGGTGTAGCAGCACTTCAAGTCACAGCTTTACAAGGTGCAAGCAACGCCGATTATCGATCTAAAGCTATAGATTATGCCGCTGCATTGTCTGACAGAATGCATGCTAATCTTATGGCTTTTGAGGATGAGGGTGAATTCAACGGTCTTTACGACAACACTTATATGCCAGCAATACCTGTAGATTGTGCAGTACCTCCTGCTGCAATTTGCGCCATGGACCCAACAATGCCTGATGCTTCAGGGATCAACGATTGTAATCCAGCCCAGATGGCCACCTTCGACCTGTGGAAGTTCAGTTGCGACGATGGTGTGCAATCCTCCTTACCTGGCGGTCAACTGACTGTTACCTGCCTTGATAACGATGTATCAGACGCTGACACCTGCTCAGACCTGTCTCCCATGTTGATTACTATCACCTGGCAACTGCAAAGTGACAACAATGCAACAGATGAGGTCATCATGACGGTCGTACCGGGGGCGCCATAATTATGTATACATCAAAACAACATCAAACAGGCTTTTCCATCGTCTCATTGATGATAGCCAGCGCTATCGGCATCTTTCTAGTAGGCGGCGCCGGTAAGGTCTATATAGACAGTAAAAATACCTTCAATGCACGGACAGCCGTTGCAGCAGCAACAGAGAATTATCGTTACGCTTTCCAAGATATGCGCCGCACGCTGGTTATGGCGGGTAGAGGTGTTTCACCATCAGATGACGGTGCCGACTCCTATGGTGGTACCGACAACGGATTGCGTACATTCCCCGCTGTTGACGGTAACCCTGACGGCATAGTCAGTGGTGTCGTAGTATCTGGTAGTACATGGGATCCTCTTCCTGAAAATTCCAGCATTATTGCTGTCCGTTATGCTTCAGGTCCTGCACCCTGTGGACTGGCTGACGATACACTGGATGCGGGTACAGTGACAGTACGCTTTTCGGTCAATGATGAAGGTAATCTGATCTGCCAGGTATTCCAGGATGGTAATCAACTCATTGCTCAACCGCTCGTCTCCGGCATTGCACAAATGCGCGCGCTCTACGGCTTAGATAGTGATGCAGATGGCGTTGCAAATCAGTATCTCACTGCCGACCAGGTGGGTGAAACGAATTGGGTGAAAGTGGTATCCATCCGCATCGGTCTGGTCGTTCAATCCAGTGATAACCAGGAATTACCAGCCCCCTTTCGTCCTGATGCGCCAAAGGAGCTGGACCTTCTCGGCTCCACATTCACAGTCCAAGACACTAATCATGTCTATAAAGCCGCCAGCACTACTATCTCACTGCGGAACCTCCATCATATCAACCGGCAAGTGAGTGACAGTTAAGGGAACATCATGATACAGACTATCAGAATAGAGCCGAACCCCAATAAACAAAGAGGCGCCGCCTTGATTGTCAGCATGGTCCTGCTCATCATTATCACAATGTTAAGCGTAACCGCCATGCGTAACACCAATCTGGAGACAAAGATTGCAGTTAATCATCAGTTCAAGGAATTGAGCTTTCGTGGCGCTGAGAATGCCCTTGCGATTGTTACAGGTCCTGAATTGGATTCCATAGGTCTGGATATCCCAAGCACCATCGGTAATGCAACCCAAAATATCGATTTTTTCAGGACACACCCTGGCGGCACTCCCCTCGATCCTACTCTTTCTGAGCAGCCTCCGGTATCAGTTGATGTCGATGTTTTGTACGAAGACAAAATCGACCCAAAGGAAGGCAAAGGCAATATGCTCTTCTCAGGCCATCAACTCGACATCATCACCCACCTTTTTCTGGTAGATGCTGTTGGAACAGTCGGTGGCAGTGGCACCAGAACACAAAACCGTATGCAAGTTGCGCTGATACGGCAGTAAGGAGTTTTAATCATGACAATTTCAAGCATCACATCATACCGCAAAAAATCCCTACCTGCCCTGGCGTTGGCATCTCTATTTCTTTTTGCTTCGCCCTTCGCTCTGTCTGATGATATTGAGGTCTATCTGCAAGAGCCACCCGATCCTGTACCACCCAATATCCTGTTTGTTTTGGATGAATCGGGAAGTATGGACTGGAACTCGCCAACTCGTAGGGATGTGCTTGTTGACGCTTTGAAAGAGGTTTTCAGCGACCCAGACATGGGCAATGTCAACACAGCCCTACTGGGCTATTCGACACGGGGAGTCTTTGCACACTCCGGTGCGTTTAAAGTCATCTCAGAGGGCACCAATCAGACTACATTCATTGATCAGATTGATCAGCTTACAGCCTCTGGCGGTACGCCTACTGTGCCTGCATTGGATGCTGCCGTCGATTGGTTCAGATCCGATGTCGCATTTTCAGACTCTAGCAACCAATCATTGCCATCTCCTCTCGAAGGGGTGCGTGCAGAGGATATGCGATGTGCACCGAATCATATTGTTCTGCTCTCTGACGGAGACCCCAACTCCAGTTTCATGACGACATATGAAGGCACAGCATGTCCTCTCCCCAATTTCCCGAGCTTTACTAGTTGGGCTAACGATGGAGCTCGATGTGCGAATGAAATCGCTACCTGGGCAAACACTACCGATCTGATGGAAGGCACAGGATGGGATGGTGTTCAGAATATCACTGTCAGTACCATGGGTTTCTATACAGCAGGGGATACAGAAGCTTTTCTGGAAGAAATCGCCGATATTAATGCAGGTGGCGGCACATTCTATGACTCATCCGGTGGAACAATTGTCCAAGACCTGACAAATCTTATCACTGAAGCTCAGACCAACATTGATTATGTTTTCAATGCACCTGCCATCCCTTTTAACTCGGATAATGCTGCGGTGAGCGGCGAACATATCTATGTACCGATGTTCCTGCCTGATGATCGTATATTTTGGAAAGGCAATATAAAGAAATACACCATCGCCGTCACCCAGGACGATGTTGTGCTGACGGCACTTAACAATGAGCCAGTACTCGCTGACGATCAGACATTTGAAAGTACAAGGGACCTTTTCTGCGAGGATGACTCATGCGCTCTAGACCAAGGCAATCCTCTGATAGGTGGCGTCGCACAGGATATGGGGGAAGTCAGAAACCTCTTTACCTACCTCGGCAGTGATCCGGTACTATCCAGTTCTGCGAATCGTGTCAGAAACTCAAACACAACTATCACCACTGATACACTGGGGGTAGCGACTGAAGAGACACGTACCGAATTGCTAAATTGGATCACTAGGGATCCAGCTTTTCCTGCAACTGAAGATAACCCATCACATTCAGGCGTGATGGGTGCGCCCATCCATACCCAACCTATTGTAGTCGATTACGGGGACGATAACGTAGTACTGATACCAACCAGCGAAGGTGTATTAGAGGCCATCGATGCCGATTTGGGTGAAGAACTCTGGGCCTTTATGCCGGTAGACCTCCTACCCAACATACGTACTATAAAAGCCAATGAAGCTTCCTCCGTGCCCTACTACGGCTTGGATGGCCCCATGACTTTCTATGAAATTGGCGATAGGAAAATGCTCATTTTTGGCATGCGCCGCGGTGGCAGAAAATACCATATACTCGATATCACAGAGCGACTTGCTCCTGAGTATGTCGCTGAAATATCCAGCGCTGCCTCCAGCGATTTCAACAAGCTCGGACAAACTTGGTCCAAGCCTCTGTTCGTACAGATGAAGATTGGAGGTAACGATAGAGAGGTTCTGGTCTTCGGTGGTGGCTATGATCCGGATCAGGACAACATCACCTCGCCAGTGGTTGGCTCTTATGCAGATAGTGAGGGTAACGCAATCTTTATTGTTAACGCATCGGACGGCACGTTATTGAGGTCCATCTCGAATACAGGGGCCGATTCGGATATTCCCGATATGACCAATGCTATTCCCAGTGACCTTGCAACAGTTGACTTGAACGGCAATGGCTTTGTTGAGCGTCTCTATGCCTCCGATGTTGGTGGCAGAATTATTCGTGTCGATATTGATGAAAGTGACGCAACTAATGCTATCACTGGCGGTGTAGTTGCCGACATCAATAGTGGCACTAGCGAACACCGTAAATTCTTCACTACCCCACAGATCGGATACTTTTCACAGGGTGGTGTACAGTTTCTTGGCATATTGACCGGTACGGGAGACATCGCAAATCCGCTCGATGACACAGTATCTGATCGTTTCTATATGATTAAGGATACAGCCATCTGGCATATCCCTGACTGGTCTACATATACGGTAACTGCACATGGCAACTTTTTGGATGCCTCGGCAACTGCATTAGCTAAAACCGCTGTGCTTAATCCGCTTAACAAGGGTTGGTTTGTGGACTTCACTTCTTCAGAGAAGTCCTTCTCAAGGGCAATCCTTTACGACTATGCCATCTTTTTCACCACATACAGCGCCGATACCGTCGTGCCGGATAGCCTGTGTGAGGCCGTTGGCACCATTGGTACAGCAAGGATCTATGGCCTCGACATGATCACCGCTAATGGCGCTATTAATTGGAATGGTTCAACCGATGACCCACTCACAATCACTGACCGAACTTCGCAGCTACAATTACAGGGTATACCCCCCTCACCCATGCTTCTGTTCCCAGGTGGTACAGATGACGATGGAAATACTGTGATAATCTTCCTGTTCTCTGATCTCAAGAAGAAACACGAGTGGAGCGACCGGTTCCGCCCGATCTATTGGGAAGAGGTGATTAATGAGTAGTCACCAAAATAATTCAGGCTTCTCCTTGGTAGAATTGATGGTGGTTGTGCTTATCGTCGGTGTCATAGCGGCGATAGCCTTCCCCAGCTACGATGAGTATGTCAAAAGGGCACGGCGTGGTGACGGCACGGAAACACTCCTTGCCGCCGCCCAGAGTTTTGAGGTGTATCGTGCTCGCATGGCAACTTATCCTGACGATATTGCTCTTGTGAACCTCAATACTGAAAGTCCTGAAGGGTATTATGGGAATCTAACCATTCTTGCTCCAACTGTGGGATGCCCTATCGTCAGCTGTTATGTCATCCAAGTCCAGCCTCAGAATGCGCAGGCTCATGATGATGTACAAGGCTTCCGCCTCAGCTCGACAGGTGTAGAACAACGGCTTGAAAATAGCGTTTGGCACACCAACTGGAGAGAGTAATAGTTACCGATATGTCAGAAAAACCTTAATTTACGCCCGCGTCCTGATAAGGTCAGGTATAGATCTTGTTCCCAGCAGCCGGCAACTGTTCCCCAGCAGGGGCATCCCTGTACTGACACACAGCTTGTGCAGCGCCATTCTTCTAGTAAGAATGGCGTTCGTCAGCTACTGACCAGTTTGTAAGATTGTTTCTGCACAAACACATATTTGATCACTGCACCCTCGTGCGGCCGCTGCATTACCGTCTTTGTTCTATCCATAATCATCATATCTCCGTTCCTGTATGCTTAATTGCCATTTTAATGGTATACATAAACACAGGCAGCAACCGAGAGACTTAGGGTTTACATGGATTGCTGAAAATTGACCTTATTGTTATCAGCTCTCTATATTAATAAATCATCATGAAAGATTGCCTAATTGTCGGTGGCGGACTCATCGGCATGCTTATGGCCAAAGAGTTGCAATCCGCAGGAATGGCCATCACTTTGATTGAACAGAGCAATATCGGCCGAGAATCATCCTGGGCAGGTGGCGGTATTGTTTCTCCCCTCTACCCCTGGCGATATGATGCCTCAATCACTGCTCTCGCTAAGTGGAGTCAGGAATACTACCCACGCTTATCCGATATGTTGATCAAGGAAGGCAGCATCGATCCTGAGTACACCAGAAATGGACTATTGATTCTGGAGCCCACCGATACGGTCGCCGCAATTCACTGGTCAAAGCAATTTAAACAATCACTGCAAGTCATCGACCGACAATCCATACTGGAATGCGAACCTACCATGCAGACAGAAGCCAAAGAGGCGGTCTGGATGGCTAACGTTGCACAAATACGCAATCCGCGCCTCACCAAGTCCCTCTACCAATCAATTTCCCAAAACATATCGATACACCAACAGACTAAAGCAACAGAACTACTGATCAAAAATGGTCGCATACGAGGGATAAAGACCGAAAACGGCTCCTTTCATGCAGACAATGTCGTGATATGTGCTGGCGCCTGGGCAGGAGAGCTGCTGCAAGGATTGGCCTCACCGCCGTCAATAGAACCTGTACTAGGGCAGATGATCATCTTTCGCCACCAACCCGGTAGTATCTCTCGCATTGTCTTACATAATGACCGATATATCATACCGAGAAGAGATGGAAGGGTATTGGTGGGGAGTACATTGGAATACAGAGGTTTTGACAAAACCACCACAGAACAAGCCAAACAGGCACTAAAACAGTTTGCTCTCACCCTTTTTCCAGCATTGGAAAAGGCTGACATCGAACACCATTGGGCCGGATTAAGACCAGGCTCCCCGAACGGGATTCCTTATATCGGCCCAATACCAGAGATAGACGGACTCTTTATCAATGCGGGACATTTTCGTAACGGTGTGGTGTTGGGCCCCGCCTCCTCACGGCTCATGGCAGATATCATGTTAGAGCGCCCACCCATCCTTCCACCATCCCCCTACTCCCTCACGGCATCACGAAAGAAATAGAGGCTAGACCCCAAAACCCATCAACGTCTATAATTGCTGCCTTTCGGCCGATGTAGCTCAGTCGGTAGAGCAACTGATTCGTAATCAGTAGGTCGGCGGTTCGATTCCGCCCATCGGCTCCATGTAATCCAAGTGTCATTTCAAATCCCTGGTATGGTATAAGTTCAGGCCAAAACTGGCGCTATACTCATTAAATTCCTCTTTCATATCACCTACATTGGGATATAAGCGATTATTAGATAATTGTTTAATTTTCCTTATCTTTTGCCGCTACTCTATGTTCTTGCCTTAAGTCTATGTTTGTCTTTCTTGGAGTAGTTGTTCATGTTTAGTTTCGTCAATCATCTCAATGTGGGGCATCGCCTTTGGATTAATGTGGGTATGGCGATTATTACCATCGTGACGCTTCTCATCATTGTAATGCTGGAGTTCCGTGATAGTCAGATGTCGCAAAGGCAAATGGAAATGCGTGGACTTACAGAAACCGCCTATGGCGTCATTGAGCGTTATGGTCAACTTGCTGCAACACAATCTATGACTGAAGAGGATGCTAAAAAACAAGCAGCTGATGCTGTAAAAGCCTTACGCTATGGTGATGTGGGTTATTTCTGGATCAATGATACAAACCCCGTCATGGTCATGCATCCTCATAAACCCGCATTAAATGGTAAGCGACTCAATGAAACTAAAGACCCTAACGGAAAGCGTTTATTTGTCAGCTTCGTTAAGGTTGCGCAAGCGAATGCTGAGGGAGGTATCGTTGATTACGTCTGGCCGAAGCCGGGTCAAGAAGAGGCTCAGCCTAAAATTTCCTACGTAAAGCTCTACCAACCATGGGGATGGATCGTTGGGACCGGTGTTTATGTCGATGATATCAACGCAGCTTTTTTACGTCAGACTGCCACGCTGGGAATAGTCATTGCTGTGCTATCAGTATTCCTGATAATCGTTGCTGCACTGATAAGCAAATCAATACTGATTCCTGTACGAAAACTAGAAAAGGCAATTACTCAAGTAGCAAAAAATGGAGATCTTAGCGTACGTGCTAATGTTACTCAGGGCGGTGAATTGGGATCAATGGGGCGTCATTTTGATGAAATGCTGGCAAGACTGCAGAAATTCACAAATGAGGTTGGAAATGCTGTGACAGAGATGACCACTGCATCGACCAAATTATCAACAATCACCGAAAAGACGCAAAGTAGTATTGAAATCGAACGTACGCAGACAACACAAGTTGCTACAGCAATGACTGAAATGACAGCAACTGTAAAAGATATTGCATCAAGCGCTTCCACCTCAGCTGAAGCCACAATTAATGCAGATAGTGAGGTAGAACAAGGTACACGTGTTGTCAATGAAGCTACTCAAATGATTGAACATCTTGCTGAGGAGGTTCAAAGCGCCAGCGAGGTGATAAGTCATCTTCAGGAAGACTCCTATGCAATCGGTAAGGTCCTGGATGTCATACAGGGGATTGCTGAACAAACCAATCTATTGGCATTGAATGCTGCCATCGAAGCGGCACGGGCAGGCGAACAAGGTAGAGGATTTGCAGTTGTGGCTGACGAGGTACGAAGTCTTGCTCAACGTACTCAAGAATCGACCAGTGAAATCAAGCAAATCATTGAAAGTTTACAATCACGCTCTCAATCTGCTGTCGAAGTGATGGATGCGGGACAAACACGAGCAAAGACCAGTGTTGATAGTGCGCTGGAAGCTGTTAAATCACTCACTTCAATTGCAAATTCTGTCGCTGAAGTTAAAGACATGAGCGCGCATATCGCAACAGCATCAGAGCAGCAGAGCGTTGTCGCAGAGGATATCAATAAAAGCATCATAAAAATTGACAGCATTGCATCCGAGACATTAACCGGCTCTAAGGAAATCTCGTCAGCAAGTCACTTGTTATCTGATGCGGCCGAAAGATTGCGTCAGGTATCAACCCAATTCAGGGGCTAATACCTTGTCACTGCTGGTACGATGGGGATTAAAGCATTAGGTTTTCTCAATACCTTGTTATTGGCTACAACTAACATAGAATCAGGGTAAGGTGATTGGCGGTTCGATTCCGCCCATCATCCCCATCTACTCTCTGTCAAAGAAAGTGATCAGCCTCTATCAGGCATGTAGTACAATGGCTACTTTGATTGTGACACGTTCTAAAGCTTCGACCACCACGTGCCGCAACAGGGTCATATTAATATCGGAATCTGTGGATTCAGGTTATAAATATCTCTCATAGAGCTACAGAACCAGTCATGCGCATATTCAAAATCGTTTTTCTAAATCAAGGAAAAGTCTACGAGATCTTTGCCCGCACAGTACGGCAAGGCGAACTCTATGGTTTTGTTGAGGTAGAAGATCTGATTTTTCAGGAGACCAGCTCCCTGGTGGTCGACCCATCGGCTGAGAAACTGAAAGAGGAGTTCTCTGGCGTACACAGAACCCGTATCCCTATCCATGCAGTGATACGCATTGATGAAGTGGAAAAACAGGAGCATGGACCGGGAAAGATCATCGAAATTGATTCGGAATCAAACATCACCCCCTTTCCCAACCCTTTTCTCGATCCAAAGAAGAGACCCGATAAATAGCCTGGAATTGCGAATCCGCATTGAGACCCAGGTTGAGCTATTGAGAATAGATGAGCATGACGACTCTATTCTCAAATACTAATCGATACGCCTGGCTGCTGATATTTTTGCTGTTCCTGCATGCATGCTCTAAACAGACAGCTGAAGAAGATGCCGATCTGGCTATCTCCTCACTCCTTTACGCCGCAGAGACTGGCGATCTTCCCACCATCTCGAGATTGCTTGAGCATAGCGCCCCTATTGATGTAAAGGATGCCTGTTTCTGGACACCGCTCATGAAGGCCGCATTAAATGGTCACACTGAAGTGGTATCCCGTCTGCTTAAGGCAGGAGCGGATGTGAATCAGACGGACAAAGGGGGCTACTCTTCGTTGATGCTGGCAGCCTCGAATAATCACTCGGAAATCGTCGAAATACTGATCGAGGCAGGTGCGACTATCAATCAGGTTGAAACTACCAATGGTTGGACCGCACTGATCTGGGCGGCAAAACTGGGGCATACTGAATCCGTTCAGCATCTACTGATGCACCCGGTGGATCAAGACATCATAGATTTTGATGGCAAGCGAGCCCTGGATTGGGCCTACCAGAACCAGCATAGTGCAATCATCACCCTGCTTGAAAATGAGCCACTGCCAGAACCAACTAATTAGTGTTCATCCGGAAACACACGCTTTATGTGATGCCACGTCATCACGGCAAAGGCCCACTACAGCCCAGCATAATTTCGTATAGCTACTGGGTAGGTAGGTTTGCACTGCACTAAGCAGACCCACGGCTATTCGCAACAAAATTAACCACCAAGCCACCGAATAAGCTTTATCTTGTTCATCAACAGATTGGTGGGGCAGGCCCCACCCTACAGTCTGTTTCAAGCGGTAGGATGGGGCCCTGCCCCACCGAAGAGACTAAAAACTTGAGTCTTATCTAAGGTATTCTGCCTCAATCAGTGATGGTGCCTAACTTCCAAGCCGATCATGTTTACTTATTCCGGACAGAGACTAATCAGAAGAATATCCTAATTAACTGATCTACATCATGAGCAGCAAGCTGACACGAATCTATGATATTGAAGTATGTGAATAGAAAGTCAATTTCCGGGAGGGATCTCTCATGCCACAGAACATCTCCAACGATCAGCATCTGCGTGAAGCAATCAGTCAACTGGCACCTGCTCAACAAAGAGAGCTGGGAGGTCAGTTTGTGGCGAATGTAGGCCACTTAAGCCAGGACCCGCGTATTGTTCGTGCGATTGAAGCAGCAGCTAATCCGGATTTAACGTCTATGGAGCTGGAAGATACCTATAAAGCAGTGAAGGCTTTTGCGACTCAATCCTATACTGCCTGTGGCCGTGACGCGGACTGGGCTGCTCAAGCGGAACATTTTCTCGCAGCTGCTGCTGCTGCAGCTCTGGCGACTGACGATCAGAATAACGCTAAGGCTGCCTGGAAAGCAGCCATGCAGGCAAGAATGGCAAAGAATTGTGAAATGATTCTAAATGACGAAGGCGGGATCGCTAACGAGTCGGAAAAACAGTATCAAATGGCTGATCGTTATCTCGAAAAGGACTAGTGACGCCGCTTACCCGATTACTGCATTGTTTTGCAAAACTGAGCTGTAGGGTGCGGCACGCAGCACTATAAACATGGAGGATCAATCTGAAAGATAGTCGATTTCTTTGCACGCTCTCTCAATGGGGAATCCTGAGAGCGTGTTCGGTGCGGCAGGGCCGCATCCTACATGGTTGAGTAATATTTCAGTAAGGAGACTAAAATCACTGCTTACCATCCTGCAGTGTAATGCCATCTAGACCATCGACGAGGGAGTCACCGGTCTGGTTGGCGCCCAGCTTGATCATCAGGCGGACATCATTGGTAGAATCAGCATACGCCAAAGCATTTTCATAACTGATGACACCCTCCTCATAGAGCTGATAGAGGTGCTGATCAAAGGTGATCATTCCATGTTCTGTTGAGCGTTTCATCAACTCTTTGAGTTTATGGACCTCACCTTTACGAATCAACTCAGCTGCCAATGGTGTATTCAACAACACCTCTATTGCAGCTCGACGGCCATTGCCATCAACCCGGGGAATCAACTGTTGGGCGACCACCGCTTTCAGATTAAGGGATAGATCCATGAAGATCTGCTCCCGTGAATCTTCAGGAAAGAAGTGGATGATACGGTCCAGTGCCTGATTGGCGTTGTTAGCATGCAGCGTTGAAAGACAAAGATGGCCGGTCTCAGCAAATGTAATGGCATGCTCCATTGTCTGACGAGTACGTATCTCACCGATCAGGATCACGTCTGGCGCCTGACGTAGGGTATTTTTTAGTGCAATTTCATAGGATTCCGTATCAATGCCGACTTCACGCTGAGTGATGATACAGCTGTTGTGATCATGCATATACTCAATCGGATCTTCGATACTGATGATATGTCCATCACCGCGGGTGTTGCGATAGCCGATCATCGCTGCCAGCGAGGTCGACTTACCTGTACCTGTGGCGCCGACAAAGATCACCAAACCACGTTTGGTCATGGATAGATCTTGTAATATCGGTGGCAGATAAAGCGATTCTAGCGTGGGGATTTTTGTTTCGATGCGGCGTAATACCATGCCAACGGCATCGCGTTGAATAAAACTGCTGACTCGGAAGCGGCCTATATTCTTGGCACTGATAGCAAAGTTGCACTCCTTGCTCTCATCAAACTCCTTTTGCTGTGCATCGGTCATGACGCTGTAGGTCAACTCTTTGGTCTGCCTGGCCGTTAATGGCACTTTATTGACCGGATGTATCTTTCCATCCACCTTGATAGAAGGTTCCCGCCCAGCAGTGATGAAAAGATCAGATGCCTTATTTTTTACCATCATGGACAGGAGGGTATTCAATTCCATAATTCTATCCTCTTCACTCACATTTCAATGCGCTGTTTCTACTTACACAGCTTTACAAATAGCGCACGATATCAATACGGGGCTAGCATGCATACGATCATACACCCCGAAGCAAGACTGAGATTAGAACTGATCCTTGTTCTGTGCCTTTGCCTTCGCGTCCAGTCGACTCACTACACCTTTTTGTACCAACTCCTTCAACGCCTGGTCCATGGTCTGCATACCTGCTGCCTGACCAGTCTGTATAGCGGAATACATCTGTGCGACCTTATCTTCACGTATCAGGTTACGAATGGCAGGCGTGCCGACCATGATCTCCCAACCGGCAATTCGACCACCGCCAATCTTTTTCAGCAGTGTCTGGGCAATAACTGAACGTAACGATTCTGATAGCATGGAGCGCACCATGGACTTCTCTCCAGCAGGAAAGACATCAATAATACGGTCAATCGTCTTCGCTGCAGAACTGGTATGCAAGGTACCAAATACCAAGTGACCTGTCTCAGCGGCAGTCAATGCGAGACGAATGGTCTCCAAATCACGCAATTCACCGACCAGAATGATATCCGGATCTTCACGCAATGCTGAACGCAATGCCTCGGAGAACCCCAAAGTGTCACGATGCACCTCACGCTGATTGATCAGACACTTCTTGCTGGCATGGACAAACTCGATTGGATCTTCGATGGTCAGGATATGAGAGTAGTCATTATCATTCTTATAATCCATCATAGCGGCCAACGTGGTTGATTTGCCTGAACCGGTAGGTCCAGTGACCAAAACCATGCCACGGGGCACATCGACGATCTCTTTGAATATGGAGGGACAGCCAAGGTCTTCCAAGGTCAATACTTTGGAAGGAATAGTACGAAATACAGCCGATGCACCACGAGCCTGATTGAAAGCATTAACACGAAACCGCGCCAGACCGGGCATTTCAAAGGAGAAGTCGTTCTCAAGGAACTCCTCAAAGTCCTTACGCTGTTTGTCGTTCATGATGTCATACACCAGGGCATGTACCACCTTGTGTTCCAATGCGGGAACATTGATGCGCCTGATGTCGCCATCTACACGAATCATCGGTGGTAACCCGGCAGAGAGATGTAAATCTGATGCGTTATGCTTGACACTGAAGGCCAAAAGTTCAGCGATATCCATTCATTCCCCCGTTTTGAAAGGCAAAAGGTGTTCGACCAGTCGCTTGGCAGACAAGCTCGTGCTGTTTCCCGATCCTGACGATACCCGAATCCTTGGATTCGTGCTTATTCCTGAGTCATTATCTAGCTATCGTCCCAAAAAAGGATAAGTTTAGCTAGTGTAGTGTCTTACACTAGCTTGTGACTAAAAAAGTAACTTGAAATAGCGTTAACTTGACCGCATCTTGCAACATACTAGAGTTGCCGTCTTAATAATAAGCCGTTATCACATTAAAAAATCGTATCCAGCGTGACTGAACAGACAAAAAACAGCTTGCACCAGCCTTATCATCAGGTGCTGGATCGCATTCGTCGAGCGGAAGCCAATTGCAACAGAGCACCTGGCAGCACACAACTGCTGGCTGTGAGTAAGACCAGGAGCGCCGATGAGATAGGTTTGTTGGCAGATCTCGGGCAACGATTGTTTGGTGAAAATTATCTACAGGAAGCCTTGACGAAGATAGTACTACTGCAGGATAGAGACCTGGAATGGCATTTCATCGGTCGCATCCAGAGTAACAAGACCCGACAGATTGCTGAAAATTTCCATTGGGTTCACAGTATCGCTAGCCTCAAGCATGCCACTCGGCTGAGTGATCAGCGCCCACAGCACCTTTCGCCATTGAATATCTGCCTACAGGTCAATACCAGTGGTGAAAAAAGCAAGGATGGCCATAATGAACATGAACTGGCAGAACTCCTGGATGCCTATACCGCTCTACCCAATATCCAGGTGAGAGGTTTGATGACGATTCCTGCCCCAGCGGAGGATAAATCAGCCCAGCACTACCCTTTCCAACAGCTACGACGGCTGCGTGATCGATTGTGCAATAAAGATGTTCCATTGAATACGCTATCCATGGGCATGTCCGACGATCTCGAGTCAGCTATTGAAGAAGGTGCCACATTAGTCAGAATCGGCACCGCAATTTTTGGTCCACGGCAGTATAATCAATGATGGTTTTACTCTATTCAATCACTTAATGTAAGACACTCTGCACAAGATAACAGTATGAATAATAGCAATATCACTTTCATAGGCGGTGGCAATATGGCCACCAGTCTGATCAGTGGCTTGATTGCCGATGGTTATGATAAGGACAGCATCACCGTCAGTGACCCGGACAACGACAAACTGGCACAGCTGGCAGCTCGCTGCAGTGTTCGCACAGAGTCTGATAACAACTTGGCCATTGCCGAAGCTGGCGTGGTTGTATTGGCGGTGAAACCGCAAGTACTCGAACAGGTGGCCCGTGGGTTGGCTGAGACCATTCAACGGATCAAACCACTGGTTATCTCGATAGCAGCCGGGGTAAAAGAGACGCCCTTACGGGATTGGCTTGGGGGCGATGTAGCACTGGTGCGCAGCATGCCAAATACACCTGCCATGATCCAGTCCGGGGCTACGGGCCTGCATGCAGGGCCAGGTGTCAGCGAATCCCAGCGAGACCAGGCAGAAAGTATATTACGAGCTGTCGGACTCACCCGCTGGGTTGAGAATGAATCTCATATGGATGCAGTAACTGCTATTTCAGGGAGTGGACCCGCCTACTTCTTTCTAGTCATGGAAACCATCGAGGAGTGTGCTAAAAGCATGGGACTGGATGAGGAGACTGCTCGCTTATTGACACTGCAAACAGCCCTGGGGGCGGCTCGCATGGCTATGGAAAGTAGTGACTCACCCGCCATACTCAGACAAAAAGTGACATCCAGAGGAGGTACCACAGAGCGTGCCCTGAGTATTCTCGAGGATGGAAAAATACGGGAGCTGTTCAGTAAGGCTTTGCAGGGTGCTCAAGAGCGCTCACGTGAACTCTCAGATATGTTGGGACATCAATAGTCATGGATAGCAATTATCTTACAAATCCTCTCGTATTTCTGGTTCAAACCCTGTTCGGACTCTATATACTCGCCGTGTTGCTGCGTTTTTTACTGCAGCTTGGACGGGCAGACTTTTACAATCCCATCTCACAGTTTCTGGTAAAGGTAACCAATCCACCACTCAAGATCCTGCTTCGAATTATTCCAGGCATTGGCGGGATTGATCTCTCATCAATTATTCTCGCCTGGCTCCTCAAAGCGATAGAAATTCTTCTGATTCTTGTAATTTCAGGGAGTGCGGTCAATCTGTTGGGCCCAATCGTTTGGGCCTTGCCTGAACTGGTGGAACTGATGATCAATATCTATCTTTTCGCCATTCTGATCCAAGTCATTCTGAGCTGGGTGAGTCCAGGTAGCTACAATCCAGCATCAGCACTGCTCTATAGCATTACCGGCCCGGTAATGCGGCCTGCTCAGAAGCTCCTTCCTCCAACAGGTGGCATCGACCTTTCACCCATGCTGGTGATGATCGGTCTGGTGCTACTGAAAATGCTCCTGTTACCACCACTACGGGGGCTCACAGGCAGCCCCTTTCTGTGAGTTGGTTTCGCTGGGAACAAGATGACCTGATCCTTAATCTGCGTATTCAACCCAAGTCCTCCAGGGACAGCTTTGTCGGTCCCTATGGGGAGAATGAGTACAAAATCACCCTTACAGCCCCACCGATCGACGGTAAGGCAAATGCCCATCTAATGAAGTTTATCGCAAAGGCCTTTCACCTTCCCCGCTCCAAGATCCAGCTGATCTCTGGAAAGACCTCCCGCAGCAAATGCCTGCGGTTAAAGTCCCCTCAGTATCTGCCGATACCTCTTGAAGATTGAGGCATCCGGATATGGCGTCTGCGCCTCTCCTCGCGTATCATTCCGATTACAGCTGACATGAGCAGATAAGAGTCTGTTCCGGCTTAAAAAGACTGGGGCTACCGCATGGAAAAGTAAGATTTCAAGAACAGTTACTGGCCTACGAGCAGTGGAAAAAGGATGTTATCAACACGATAGAAGAGTATGCCCCCTGGCTTGAGGAGAATGGAATGTCCTCTCAGGACATTCAGCAGCGTATCGAGCATACCTTATCCACCCTGAAGAGCGATAAACTGACCATCGCCTTCGTCGCTGAATTTTCCCGCGGCAAGACAGAACTGATCAATGCCATCTTCTTTGCTGACTATGGCCGGCGCCTGCTACCTTCTGATGCAGGTCGTACCACCATGTGCCCCACAGAGATCTTTTACGATGACGAGCGTGATGAGGCCTATGTGCGTCTCCTACCGATTGAGACCCGTCTGCAAGACACCACGCTCACACAATTACGACACGATACCAAACAATGGGTCCATTACCCGCTGGAAGTAGATTCTGTAGAGCAGATGCAGGCTGCTTTGAGGGAGGTCATTGAGACAAAATCAGTAACCCTGGATGAGGCAAAACACCTTGGACTCTACAGCCAAGACCTACATCCGCATCAGTCTCAACCACCAGAGATGGTCGAGATTCCTAAATGGCGTCATGCCCTGATCAGTTTCCCCCATCACATGCTGCAGAAGGGGCTGACAATTTTAGATACCCCCGGATTGAATGCCCTTGGCACAGAGCCTGAATTAACCTTGAACATGCTGCCAGCTGCTCAGGCAGTACTATTCGTGCTCGGTGCCGACACGGGTGTAACCCGCAGCGATATGGAGATCTGGCAACACCACATCAAGGGATTTCAGAGTAGTCGTCAACGTGGACTGATGGTTGTACTGAATAAAATTGATACCCTGTGGGATGACCTGCGTGAACATGAAGATATCCATGATGCGATCCGAGGCCAGCAACGCTCATCTGCCTAAATGCTGGGTATCGAATCCAAGGCTGTGTTCCCGATATCGGCCCAGAAAGGGCTGTTGGCGAAGATCAGGAATGAACCTGCACTTCTCGACAAGAGCGGACTGTTGGATCTGGAAAACTACCTGGGTCAGGACGTACTGAATATCAAACAGCAGATCATTCTCGATACGGTCAGTTCAGATGTGGGGCAGATGTTGGACAACAGCCGCAGCATGTTGTCAGGTAAGCTCAATGACACCAAATATCAGCTTGAAGAGTTGGAGGAGTTGAGTGATAAGAGCGACGATGTCATCAACAACCTGATGGAGAAGACCCGTAGCGAACAGGCACAATATCTGCGCGATGTAGAGACTTTCCAGCAGAGCCGCAAGCAATTGAAACAACAAGCGCAGCAGTTATCGGAAACGCTCAGTCTGGATCTTCTTGATGACATTATTGATCGCTGCAGGAAGGAGATGACCAATAGCTGGACGACCAGCGGCATGAAAGGCTCAATGAAAAATCTGTTTGAAGAGACGCGTCGAACCATGCTCAAAGTGGTGACCCAGAGTGAACAGACCCGAAAGCTGATACGCTCAATCTACCGTAAATTCCAAAATGAACACGGCTTTGCCGTGGTGCAACCTAAAATGTTCTCTATCGTAAAGTACCGCGTGGAACTGGAACTACTGCATCAAGAAGCGGAGATATTCCGTAACAGTCCCGTGACTGCGATGATGGAACAGAATTTTGTAGTAAAACGCTTCTTTTCAGCACTTGTAAAGCGTGCTCGTGATATCTTCCAACGTGCTGATGAAGAGATCAATACTTGGCTGCGTTCTACCCTTGAACCACTGGTCATGCAGATCAAAGATCACAAAGAGATGATGGAAAAAAGGCTGAACAACTTGCAAAAGATTGGGCAGTCCCGCAATACATTGCAATATCGCATTCTCGAATTACAAGAACAGTACACCGAACTGGCTCGACAGTTAACTGCATTACGTAACATGTCCAACAGACTCAGTAATAACCGACCACTCCATAGCAGTCAACGACAGAAACCGACGCTTGTGAAACAAAATGCCTCTTGATTAAATCAGTCTTGGCATGGATGCCAGTCTGTTTAATCATCTATGTTTTTAAGTGTGATACAAAGAATCCGATTGTCATAATAGCTTTATTAACCTTCGCTGAGCGCCAAGGAAGGCTGAAAGCCGAGGCGGTTAGTCCCCGGTAGGCGTGAGGCGAGACTGTAGACCCGTCGTGCCTTGCGCCAGAGGGGATGCAAAGCGAGCATCCGAACACGGCGTCCAGTCATTTGGGAACTGACGGCGGAGTGGTCACGAGCTTGCGATGTGATCACGTAGTGTCAGTGACCAGGACCGTCCGGGGCACTAATAGGTTGTCAAAGATCGAGTGTCTTTTAGGCCTGGGACGCCTAAAAGACATCACGAGATCGAAGACTCACTTGTGTGTAAGATTTGTCATCTATAATCCCCACCTAACAGACACATGATAATGATTCGCATTAAATGCATAATTTGTTTGCATGAACATGTCTATTTGACGCACAATGCAATTCGTTAAGTATTTTTATTATTCTAATAATATTTCTAACAATATTTTTTTAATACAAAGAGTTGTGCGATCAAGAAGCCTGCATTTGACCATTTCTTCTGCCTCTTCACCCTCTGGCTCTGATCGTCTACACTGAGACTACAACAAAGACCGGCCTTACAGACCGGCACCGTTTTTAGGAGGAGTTTTTTTATGTCTTTTATGAAATACGTTGCTACCTTTTTCACCCTTATGCTAATTGCCTTTCCTGGCTGGGCAGAAAACAGCACCACCATTCCAGGTTTTACAATTCATCATAACGCGATACCCAGCGCCTCGTTGGAACCATCAATCGCCATGCAATATGGTATTCAACGCAGTAAATACCGCGGTATGCTCAATGTCAGTATTATTAAATCGGTAGACGGTACTATCGGCGAGCCATCAGAAGCAGTGGTAATGGCCAAAGCAAATAACATTCGTGGACAATTGATTAGTATACCTATGCGAAAAATCACAGAAGGACCTGCGGTTTATTACATCGGTGAATTTCGTATTGCCGACCAAGAGACACTCAACTTTGAGATACAGGTTCAACCCAGAGGTGAAACCCGTTTTTATACTGCAAAGCTGAGCCAGGATTTCTTTATCGACTAAAGTGCACTGAAAAGTGTTCTTAAATCTTCAGCCTGTACGGGCTGTGTCAAAACAGCCCGTACAGGAAAAATTCCATTCAACTGCTGCACATACTTGTGTTCAGATTTCTCAACCAGAACGATTACTTTCGCTTGTGGCGCATATCGCTGCAAACTGAACAGCAGTACATCCAGATTACTGATATTCACACCAGCATAGTTGTTGGCATACCCATAGAAGAATTCTGCAACGACATAATCCGGGGATGTTCGCTTTAATTCGGCCATTGCACGACGCATTTGTCTAAACTGCATCACATGCAATTTCAACTCTGCATAAAGTTGGGAAAAATCCGGGTGGGAGGAAGACTCGATAATTGAGTAAATAACCGGAATGGACATCTTCCTTCAGAAAGCCCGCACAATGGTCATGATACCAAACAGGATCACCATAATTCCTGCCACCCGTCGTACCCGGATATCCTTTAACCAACGTGCAAGACTACCGGCAACTATCCCCATCGCAAACAGATTCGGCAGCGTTCCTAGACCAAATGCAAGCATCAGACCTGCCCCCTTCATTATGCTACCGGCCGAGACAGTCCACACCAGCATACTGTAGACAAGTCCACAGGGAATCCATCCCCAAACAAGCCCAAGTACCCAAGCTTGTCCTGGTGTCTTGACCGGTAGCAGTTTTCGCGCAAAGGGCTCGATCATTGTCCAGAGTGAATTGCCCAAACGTTCAATCCTTGCCAACCCTGTCCACCAGCCGCCTAAATAGAGTCCGAGCAAAATCATGAATAGGCCGGCAACCGCCAATAAAATCTGTTGGGCGATATAGACTGGCACTACCTGAGCCAAAAGCAGACCAAGGCCACCCATGATGCCACCAGCCACAACATAACTGGTAACACGACCCAGGTTATAACCCAACTGATAGGGAAGTGTGTTACTTAGCCGTTTACGAACCGGTTCCGGAAGCCCAAAGGTCAGCGCTCCCACAATACCGCCGCACATACCAACACAGTGTCCGCCACCCAATAGACCCACGACAAATGCAGCGACATAACTGCCTTGTTCAACCATGGATACGGCTCCCGACAATCAACCTCAACCTCTCAATGATATGAGTATCATCTTTACGGATCACTTGGTGACGATTATCGAATGATATATCAAACCACATTGCAGTTAACCTCAAGCAATTGACTCATTATATTTCGAGCTGGGAGCAGGTACGTATCGCATGGCCAACAGAATCAGAAATATGACGGGCACTCCGATAGAAGCGGTAATCAGAAAGAATGCGGGGTAACCAAAACTGTCCACCATCACACCAGAAAAGCCACCCAGGAATTTTGGCAATAACAACATAACAGAGCTGAATAGTGCATATTGAGTCGCAGAATAGGAGACATTAGTTAGGCTTGAAAGATAAGCGACAAATGCAGCGGTTGCCAACCCGGCGCTCAGATTATCTGCTGAGATCACCAAAGCCAGAAAAACGAGGCTATACCCAACCTCGGCCAACCAGGCAAAAAGGAGATTGGTTGCTGCTGCCAATATCCCACCAACAAGCAAGATTCGCATCACACTAAAACGAGCAACCAGCATACCCCCAAGAATAGCGCCAACCAATGTCATGGCCACACCGAACACGCCTACAACCAGACCAACTTCACCCTTGCTGAAGCCCAGATCGACGTAGAAAACACTCGAGATAACCCCAAGCACAATATCTGAAATCCGGTAGGTGGCAATCAGAGCCAATAGCAATACAGCCTGCCATCGATAACGCCGGAAAAAATCAACAAACGGACTGACTACCGCATCGAAAAACCATTCCATGAATCGACGGAATGATTCAGGTAGCCAGGCTTGATGACCCAATACCTCCTCAACCTTAGCCTCCTGCTCTAAGGTGGCTCTATCAGGTTGCACATCCGGTTCTGATATCAACAAAACAGTCACTACACCCACTAACATCAACAGCGCCATACTGAGATAGGCCAGGGTCCAGGCAGCAAGTTGATAGCCAGCCTCGGTTGGCGCGACCCAATTCGCAATCCCCAGTGCACCTCCACCGCTAACGATCATCGCCAAACGATAGCCGATCATGTAATTGGCAGCCATATACCCTTGAAGTTTCACCTCTGCCGACTCAATACGATAGGCATCAATGGCAATATCCTGGGTAGCGGAAGAAAAGGCCACCAACAGAGCAAACAGTGCAAATGAACCTAGTCCTTGCAGTGGATCAGAAAAGGCCAATCCACAAAGCCCCAGCATCACCATCACCTGAGCAAAAATCATCCATCCGCGACGACGCCCCAAATAACTTGTCAGCCAGGGCAATTGCATACGATCAACCAATGGAGCCCACATCCATTTGAAGCCATATGCCAGAGCAACCCAACTCAGAAATCCAATGGTAGAGCGGGCAATACCTGCTTCACGCAACCAAAATGAGAGGGTCCCGAAAACCAGCAACAGGGGCAGTCCCGCAGAAAATCCCAAGAAAAGCATATTGCGCACACCCGGTTGCCAATAGACAGACAAGGTTTGACGCCAATCGGATAACCTGTCGGCTGTTATCACAGATACCTCAAATAGTGGAAAGATCGGCGCATTATATGCCTCTGATGCTGACAAGTCCCAACCTCAGTCTACAGCTCTAGTCAGAAGAGCTTTAAAGCAGTCAGCTAATGGCATGATGGATAGCTTTGAATAGCATCATTTTAAAGCTGGCAATATCACCAACCAGGATGAGTAGGTTACAATGCCCGCCTCTCTTCATACAGGTATTCGATCATGCAGGATTATCAACGGGAATTTCTTGACTTCGCCCTGGACGTCGGGGTACTTCGGTTTGGCGAGTTCACACTAAAATCCGGACGGGCCAGCCCCTACTTTTTTAATGCAGGTCTTTTCAACAGTGGCGCCAGTCTAGCCCGTCTGGGCCGGTATTATGCCCAGGCTATCGTCGATTCAGGCATCTCGTTCGATGTACTTTATGGTCCAGCCTACAAAGGTATACCCCTGGCTGCTGTAACCGCTGCTGCGCTTTTTGATCATCATGGAATCGATATCCCCTATGCCTTTAATCGTAAAGAAGCTAAAGACCATGGTGAAGGTGGCGTCATTGTCGGCCATGAACTGGCGGGGAAGATACTGATTATTGATGACGTTATTTCTGCAGGCACCTCAGTGAGGGAATCGGTAGAAATAATCCAGTCACAAGCGGCAACGCCAGCTGGTGTTGTGATCGCCCTCGACCGCCAGGAGCGGGGGCAAGGTGATCGTTCCGCAATCCAGGAGGTAGAGTGCGACTACGGTATGCCTGTGAGTGCCATAGTACGCCTTGAACTGTTAATCGAATACCTGCAGGAAGGTGATGACACAGGTGAATCGCTGCAGCGTATCAAAGCTTACCGAGAAAAGTATGGCGTATAATAACAGGTGGTGTAGTGTCCTATTCCAGTAGGCTCACTCAGTTGGCTAGCCCAATATCAACTTACTCCCGACCAACAGAGTAATCACTTCAAATCCACGCTTGATCCATCGATTGCCTTTTACAATAGAGAGATGTGCACCAAGGTAACCACCCAATAGTGAACCAAGCAACAATACGGGTACCCACACCCAGTGAATATCACCCAGGATTCCCAGGGTGACAGCACCACACCCATTCCAAAACACACCTACCAATACCAGCGTATGGGCGACTGCACGGCGATAATCGAGACCAAACCAACGCACCAGCCAGAGGGTGACAAAAAGGCCCGTACCCGAGGTGAGAGAACCGTTCAGTATCCCAATCAGAAACAGCCCTATCCCACCCACTAAAAACCCAATACCATCTCGATGGATGGGATAATATTCCTGCCCCAGCTTGGGACTTAAATAGGAATAAACACTGAGTCCGAGAGTAAGTACACCCAAGGCTTTTCTGCATATCTATCAGGTACTTGCAATACAATACTAGCACCAATTACTACACCAGGCAGTCCTGTAATCAGCATGAAAATTACAAACTGCCGCTCTAATCCTCCTTCACGTAAGTGGCGGATAGTCGCCCCCACACCCAGAGCAACAGATGCAATCTTGTGGGTAGCCAGAGCAATACCGAAAGGCAAGCCAAGGAAGATCAATACTGGCAGTTGAACCAACCCGGCACCACCGCCTGAGAAAGCGGAAAAGAGGTTCGCCAGGAGAGAAATTATAAAAAGGGTGAACTGTTCCACAAATCAGCTATCTTATGATGTGAGTCACGAAGTATAATTGATCTCTGGTACCATTCGACTTGAAAATAGAGAATTCCGCCGGTATGCGTCTGAGAATCATTATTTTAACAATCCTCCTGCTCCAGTATCCGCTTTTCAGCCAAGCGGGCAAACTCTACAAGTGGGTAGATGACAAGGGTCAAACACATTATACGCAAACCCTTCCACCTACAGATACCCATCGAGCCCGCTCTCACCTGGATGAGCATGGTATTATTGTCAGACAGGTGGATGCCGCCAAGACTGAGGAGCAGCTTCAACGAGAAGCAGAACAGGCAAGGCTGCGTCAAGAACAACAGAAACTTATCGATAAACAACAGGCCCAGGACAGGGTTTTGTTACGCACTTTCAGGACAGAGGACGATATCCTGATGACCCGTAATGGCCAGGTCATGTCCGTTGACACCACCATACGTGTCACTCAATCGAATATTAAGCGTCTCAAGACAACGCTTGAAGCGATGCAGCAGAATGCAGTTGAAAGAGAGCTGAGCGGTCGCCCTGTCGGTGCAAAGTTGCGGCGGGATATCGAGTCTAAGCGCACGGCCCTCAGTGAGGCCTATCGCTCCATTATTGACCGGGAACACGATAAGAATAGGATTCGCCAGGCCTTTGCCAGAGATCAAAAGCGCTTTCGCGAATTGAAAAAACTGGCCCAAACCAACGATCCGGTTTCTGATGCCAAGGAGTCGTTTAACAACGCTCTACAGAATGTCTATCATTGCGATGGCAGTTCTGACTGTGAAGGGCCATGGCAACTGGCTAAAGCCTACCTTAAAAACAACAGCACCACCCCGATCAAAATGGAAGGTAACGACATCGTCATTACCGGGGAACCGGTCGAGGATAGTGATATCAGTATCTCAGTCTCTCGTATACTTGATCCGAAGAGAGGGAATACTGTAATTTTTATGGATCTACAGTGCAAAATAACGTCTGTGCAGGAGAGAATCTGTAATAACAATGCTAACGTGGAACGTATAAAGCAGGGATTCAGGGCTGCCCTTGCACAGTATCAACCTCAGCCATCCCTCCCTTAAGTGGATACTATTTGTCAGAATTATTAGGCACTCTGTTGGAAAACAGACTCATCGACAGTAGCTGCCATTGTGCATCCCATTGTTGCAATGGAGAGACTTTGAAGCGACTACGCAGGTACTGGTGCATCAACCCCTCAGCTACGCCAATCATCAGGTTGGCTGACACAGCGATATCACCTGACTGAGTGATCTCCTGGCGCATTTCCGCCTCTCTCAGGATCTGCTTGAGTTGGGTTTCCACCCGATCAAAAAACTGTCCTACACGTACCAGCAGGCGTTCTGTCTCACCTACCAGTGCATCTCCCAATAGCACTCGCGTAATCCCAGGATTACGTTCAGAAAAAGCCAACAACAGATAGAGCAGTTGCGCGCAACGGGACTCTGCTTTGGATTCCTCCATGAGAATCTGATTGACTCGGGCAAAGACACTCTCTTCAGCAAAATCGATTAGACCTTCAAACATCTTGGCCTTACTCGCAAAGTGCCGATAGAGGGCAGCTTCAGAGACACCAACCGCTCTTCCAAGCGATGCGGTGGTAATCCGGCTACCAGGATTCTGCTCCAACTCCCGAGCCAGCGCTTCGAGAATCAGCTGCCGACGTGGTGTCTTAACACGATCCATTAGCGTCGCCGTATCAGGGTGCCTACGCCTTCATCCGTGAAGAGTTCCAGAAGAACCGCGTGAGGGACGCGCCCATCAATGATATGTGAAGTACCGACACCCGTTTTAACTGCCTCCAATGCGGTAGAGATCTTTGGCAACATCCCACCATGGATAGTACCGTCTGCAATCAACTCATCAACGCGTTCAGCAGACAATCCAGTCAGCAAGCCACCATCCTTATCCAGCAGTCCACGTGTATTGGTCAGGAGAATTAGTTTCTCGGCTTGCATGACTTCAGCCACTTTGCCGGCAACCAGATCAGCATTGATATTATAGGAGTGTCCATCCTTACCTACGCCAATCGGTGCAATAACTGGAATAAAGTCGCCATGCACCAACATATCCACTACGCTGACATTAATACTCTCAACCTCTCCCACATGGCCAATATCGATAATCTCAGGTTCATCAAGCTCAGGACCTCTGCGGCTGATGACCATCTTTTTGGCATGAATCAGGTCGCCATCTTTCCCAGTCAACCCAACAGCTGATCCACCAGCCCGGTTAATCAGGCTTACAATATCCTTGTTTACCAATCCACCCAACACCATCTCTACCACATCCATGGTCTCGCTATCAGTAACCCGCATTCCCTCCACAAATTCTGAACTTTTCCCCAATCTTTGTAATAAATTACCAATCTGTGGACCGCCACCATGAACAACCACTGGATTGATCCCCACCAGTTTCATCAACACGACATCCATGGCAAAACTGTTTTTCAACGTGTCATCAACCATCGCGTTACCACCATATTTTATAACCAGCGTTTTACCGGTAAAACGCTGAATATAGGGTAAAGCGGAAGTTAATACATGAGCGACATTCTGCGCTTGTTCTGTGGATAAACTCATCTCAGTGGCATTTAACAGCAGCTATAGAGGATAAAAAAAACAGACTGGTTCTCGGTCAGATAGCTTTTAGAACGGTGGTTGGAGAGCTGGGTCAACCTTGGTCAGCATATCACGAAAGATCGACTGGACTTGTTCCAAACCCGCTTCGCTCTCTGCCTCAAAGCGAAACAGTAGTGAAGGCGTCGTGTTCGAGGCACGCACCAATCCCCACCCTTGTTCAAATTCCGCCCGAAGACCATCTATCTTAACCAGGCGGGCACCCGGTATTTCGGGTAGTTTATCGATGGCACTCATGACTGTCTGAGGCTGACCTTCTTCCAATTGCAGGACATACTCCGGTGTAGATAAGCTCTCAGGCAATTCCGCAAAAATCTCAGCACTGGTGCGATAGTCTAAAGAGAGGATCTCTAATAAACGTGCCCCGGCATAGATACCATCGTCAAATCCATACCATCGCTCGGAAAACAGGATATGTCCACTAAACTCGCCTGCAAGGAGCGCATGGGTCTCTTTCATCTTCGCTTTTAACATGGAGTGTCCACTCTTCCACATCAGTGGACGACCACCATTGGAGAGTACGATGTTAGCGAGATGTCGACTGCATTTGACATCATAGATGATATCGCCACCCGGTTCCCTTGTCAGAATATCGATGGCCAGATACATCAATAGGCGGTCCGGCCAGATCAACTTTCCGGAGGAGTCTATAACACCGAGACGATCGCCATCACCATCAAAGGCCAGTCCCAGTGCAGCCTGGTGATCAATCACGGCCTTTTGCAGGTCGCGCATATTTTTCGGATCACCCGGATCGGGATGGTGATTGGGAAAAGTGCCATCGGCCGTACAGTAGAGTTCGACCACTTCACAGCCTAATTGTCGATAGAGCTCCGGTGCAACAGCAGAGGCGGCCCCATTTCCACAATCAACTACGATCTTAAGCGGTTGACCGAGACGGACATCAGATATAACCCGTTCTATATAATCGTTTTCGATCTCCTGAGAATCAAAAGAGCCTTCTCCTTGAAGCAGTTGTCCTGCATCGATAAGACGCCGCAAATCCTGAATATCTTCCTGAGTGGGGCTCTCACGACCGACTACCAGTTTTAATCCATTGTACTGTGCAGGGTTATGACTACCGGTCACCATCACACCACACTCAGCATCCAACTCATGTACGGCATAATTGAGTAAGGGGGTCGGTACCATTCCAAGATCGATCACATCCCGCCCACTTGCCTGGAGTCCCTGAATCAGTGCACTCTGCAAGCTATCACTGGATGTGCGGGTATCTCGGGCTACTACAACTGATTGGTAGCCCTTCTCATAGACCTCACTGCCAATACCTTGCCCGAGCTGTGTCACAATCTCTTCCGTTATGGTTTCTCCCACAACACCACGAATATCATAGGCCCGAAAGATCGACGATGGGATATCAATCATCTCATCCACTACGATTGATGCTCCCTCATCCTTGACTACCATATCGCTAATCCCCAAACCTGAAATGTCAGATGCAGAACGCTTGATCTTACCCTTTTCAGCTTGGTTGGATCGATATTCCCTTACTTGGTGTTCCAAAACATCCAGAGTAGGTTGCAGGTCACTCAATTGTGCTGGTTGGTGCTTTGGAGGGCGACCGACCACCAGCGCTTCCATAAGAGAAAGAATGTTGTGCTGATCACTCTTGAGAGCATTCGTCATACGTTGGGAAAGTCGAAATAGCAACAGTGCAGTGAATAAAAAGAACAGCACTCCCGGCACAATCAGCATCAGGCTCTCGATTAAATCAGCCTGCATGCCTGTCCCTGTCCCCCCCCAATAAGCAATCTGCCAGATAGAACCTTTGAGAGGTATCACGCCATCTGGTCGATCACCGGTTGCAACTATTGCCCCCTTGCCTGCCAACGCGAACGGTTCCTTACCGGCGAAGACTTGCTGCAGTTCAACACGCCCAGCGTAGTCCTCAATGCCATCCAGTAATTTCAGCAGTGTGTCGGTCGGAAATGCAGCATGTAGCACACCACTAACATCTACACCATTGGTAGAAGGTATGCTGCTTGCGATGGCGATATGCTGATGGGTCGTGCCAAATTGATGCATCTCTGCAGGTAGTACAGTTTCGCTCTCTTCAGCTTGCCGTAATAACTGCAGCGATGCATAACCCATATGGGGCTTTGCATCCGTGTCTGGTTGCTCAACACCTTTGGGCAGTAACCTTATCCGCATCACATCAGGTACAAGTCGAGTAAGCCGAGCCTGCTCAACTTGCAAGTCCTGTGTATCTACTTGGTCAAACAGCTCTGCCAAAGCAGGTTGATGGGCAAGCCCCTGAATCAGCTCCATACGCTGCTTTAAAATTGTCGTAATGGATATTGCCAGTGCCTGTGTTATAGCCTTGGTTTGCTTTTTTTGTTGTGCCTGAGTGGTAAGCTGATTTTGATAAAAGAGATACGACCAAACTGCTGCTGTTAAAATCAGCAGTCCTATCACACCGATCGTCCAGTAACCACGGATACTACGACCACTTCCCTGCTGGATTTTCTGTTCCCCAGTTTTTTTCGTAAATCCCATAGTTATACCTGGTTAATTATTCGGCAATCTTAATATTATTTTCAATGTCGTCCAGAGTGACCAAAACCCCCACTCCCACGATGGCTTAGGTCAAATTCATCAACGATCTTAAAATCAGCTTGGACTACAGGCACCAAGACCAACTGCGCGATTCGTTCACCAATTTCGATACGAAATGTTGATTCACCCCGGTTCCAGCAAGAGACAAACAACTCGCCCTGATAGTCCGAATCAATTAGGCCCACTAGATTACCGAGCACAATACCATGTTTATGGCCAAGCCCGGAACGCGGCAAGATCATCGCAGCCAAGCCCGGGTTTTCAATATGAATAGCCATGCCGGTCGGTATCAACTCTGTCTGACCGGGCAGCAGGTCAATGGCTTCCTCCAGCATAGCCCGTAGATCGAGCCCTGCCGATCCCTGGGTCGCGTAAGAGGGAAGTGGAAAGGCATCTCCGAGGCGTCGATCAATAATTTTTACTTCAAGTTCTTGCATGATATCGCTCTGCAATCCTCCCGGCGAGTTGTTGTGCTAATTGAGTTTTGGTCATCATCGGCAGTACTTCTCTGCCATCTTGCCATAATAGAACGAGTGCATTGCTATCAGATTCAAACCCACCCTCATCCATACCAACCTGATTGGCTGCGATCATATCCAATCCCTTGATCCGACGTTTCTCTTCAGCATAGTGCTCCACTTGCTCGGTCTCCGCAGCAAAGCCTACCGTAAACGGCGGTTTCTCCCTAGCAGCTACTTCTGCGAGTATATCGGGATTCCTCACAAGTTCCAGAGTCTGTATCTCGTTATTTTTCTTGATTTTCTCACCCGTGTATTTACGTGGACGATAATCAGCCACAGCTGCAACACCTATAAAGATATCGCTGTTTTCCACATGCTCCAGCACCACTGAGCGCATCTCATCAGCAGTTTCAACCCTGCTACACAGAATCCCGATGGGGTTGGAGAGGGATACCGGACCACTGATAAGTGTTACGGCTGCACCCAAATCATGTAGTGATGCAGCAAGCGCGAACCCCATCTTGCCGGAGCTGCGATTGCCCACGAAACGAACCGGATCGATTGGCTCTCTGGTAGACCCCGCGGTCATCAGGATATTGACGCCATCCAATTCTCCGGGGCAAAAAAATGTCTCTACCTGCTGAAGCAACATCTCGGGCTCAATCATACGGCCTGGCCCGGTTTCACCACAGGCCTGTGCCCCTTCATCCGGTCCCCAGCAATAGTAACCGCGTTGAGTCAGTCTCCGCAGATTATCCTGTGTCGCCTGATTGAACCACATTTGTTGATTCATGGCCGGTGCTAAAGCAATAGGAGAAGCTGTTGCCAAACATATTGTTGTCAGCAAATCATTGGCATGACCTGAGGCAGCACGGGCCATAAAATCAGCGGTAGCCGGTGCAACCAATACCAAATCAGCCCAGCGTGCGAGTGATATATGATCCATTGCCGCTTCCTGGGTGGGATCCAGCAACTCAGTGTAGACCGCATGGCCCGAAAGGGCTTGAAATGTTAGTGGTGTCACGAAGGCTTGGGCTGCCTGTGTCATCACCACGCGTACATCAGCCCCAGCGCTTTGCAGCGCGCGCAGTAAAACCGCGCTTTTGTAGGCGGCTATTCCACCGGTGACCCCTAATAGGATCTTTTTATTTGTCAATGATGGCATTGGCTGTGTGAGCTACAACGACAGTTAATGAGTAAGAGTAACCCATGCATCTGAAAATGTTAATAAATCTCAAGCACATCCGATAAATTATCCACTGCGGTCACTTGAAGACCCTCGATGCTCTGCTTTGGCAGGTTTGCCTTGGGTACAATGGCTCGCTTAAAGCCATGTTTAGCTGCTTCGCGCAGGCGCTCCTGGCCATTCGGTACCGGTCTGATCTCTCCGGTCAGTCCAACTTCTCCAAACACCACCAAACCGTGGTCAAGGGGGCGGTCACGAAAGCTGGAGAGGGCTGCCATCAATACAGCCAGATCGGAGGCTGTTTCAGTGATACGGACACCACCAACCACGTTGACATAGACATCCTGATCAAACATACCGATTCCACCATGGCGATGAAGCACTGCCAACAGCATGGAGAGACGGTTCTGTTCTAAACCGAGGGTAACGCGGCGGGGATTGGCCAGCGGACTCTCGTCAACCAAGGCCTGCACTTCCACTAATAAAGGACGGGTACCTTCACGGGTGACCAGAATAATACTCCCAGGGACCGTTTCAGCCTGACGGGATAGAAAGATGGCCGAAGGATTGCTGACCTCTTTCAGTCCCTTATCGGTCATAGCAAAGACACCCAGCTCATTGACTGCACCGAAGCGATTCTTGATGGTACGAATGAGGCGGAATTGGCTGCCGGCTTCGCCTTCGAAGTAGAGCACGCAATCAACCATGTGCTCCAATACCCGTGGGCCAGCCAAACTACCCTCTTTGGTAACATGTCCGACCAGAAACACGGCCGTTCCGCTACGCTTTGCGAAATGCACCAATTGCGCCGTCGCTTCACGTACTTGTGAAACAGAACCGGGGGCTGACTGTAACAGCTCGGTGTACATAGTCTGTATCGAATCTACAACCATCACATGCGGACATTCCCGCTCTGCGATAGCGATAATTCGTTCAACACAGGTTTCAGGCAGCAGTTGCAGCTTATCAGCAGGAAGTCCCAGGCGCGTTGCCCGTAACGATATCTGTCGGGGAGACTCTTCTCCTGACACATAGAGGGTATGCAGCTTCATAGAGAGGCGTGCCAGAGTCTGAATCAATAAGGTCGACTTACCTATACCAGGATCGCCACCGATCAACACCACTGAGCCCTCAACAAGCCCGCCACCCAATACCCTGTCGAGCTCCGGACTACCGGTGGGTGAGCGCGCCTCCTTCTCACTTTCTACTTCAGCCAGTGCCAGAATCTGAGGACTGGTCTCTCCTGTATACCCGGCAAACCGACTTGTCCCAGCAGCATGTGATGTCAGGTTTTCCTCGAGAGCATTCCAGGCTTGGCATTCGGAGCATTGTCCGGCCCACTTGGGAAAACTGGCTCCACAGGCACGACAGACATAATGCGATTTGGCCTGTTTCTTAATTCCTTGAGCCATCATCCCTCCTCGTCTTCATTCTGATCGATAAATGCCACCCGCTGTTTGACCCCGCATAGCAGCTCATAGGCGATGGTGCCTGCCTGCTCGGCTATCTCCTCAACCGGCAAACCTTTACCCCATAACACAACCTCATCACCCATCTGTATAGTGGGCAAAACACGTGCATCGACACAGATCATGTCCATCGATACGCGACCTATCAGCGGTAATCGTTGTCCGCCCACCAAGACCGGAGTACCTGTAGGGGCATGGCGGGGATAACCATCACCATACCCTATTGCAATCACTGCCACCGTCATCGCTTCCGGACAGATATAGGACCCGCCATAACCCACTTTTTCACCGTTGCGACAATGTCTCACAGCGATAACGCGGCTATGTAATGTCATTACCGGAAGTAATCCCTGATCGCTGGCACGGGTGTCGAAAAAAGGCGATGCCCCGTACAACATAATGCCTGGGCGCACCCAATTAGAAAGGGAGGCGGGCCATCCTAAAAGACCTGCGGAGTTAGCAATGGAATAGTGACTGAAACGAGTATGTTCAATACTCTCAAACAGTTCACACTGCGCATGAGTCGCCGGATCATTGCGATCATCAGCATTCGCTAGATGGGTCATCAGGTTGAGTTGGGCAACAGCAGGACTTTTACTTAGCAACTCTGCAGTGCTGTGAATAGCTTCATGATTGAATCCCAGTCTGTGCATGCCGGTATCAACCTTGAGCCAGATCGTCAACGGCTGTTGGGGTGGTTCCATCTCCTGCAATAGGCGCACTTGTTGTACATCATGCAGGGCAAGCTCTAATCTGGCGATGGAGGCAGTGTGTAGATCGGCTTGTGTATAACAACCACCCATCACTAAAATCGGGTGGGCAACCACCTCCCCTCGCAAGCGCATCGCCTCATCGAGTCGGGCAACCGCAAAACCGTCTGCCTCTTTAAGAGTGCGGGCCGTACGTAACATACCGTGTCCATACCCATCAGCCTTAATGACAGCCCAGATCTTGCGTCCGTTCGCTGCCTTTCTAGCACACTTCAGATTATGGCGAAGTGCGGCATGATCAATCGTGGCCTGCGGGGCATACCCCATCAATAGCCCTCATCACCATAGATATTATCAGTGTAATTCTCGAACTTTGTATATTTACCCAAAAAGGTCAGGCGCGTTGTGCCGATGGGGCCGTTACGCTGTTTTCCGATAATGATCTCTGCCATGCCCTTTTCAGAACTGTCTTCGTTGTAGACCTCGTCGCGATAGATGAACACGATCAGATCCGCATCCTGCTCGATAGCGCCTGACTCACGCAGATCCGACATGATGGGACGTTTATTGGTGCGCGACTCCAGGCTTCGATTGAGCTGGGACAGGGCGACTACAGGTACATCCAGCTCTTTTGCCAAGGCCTTGAGGGAACGGGAGATTGCAGATATCTCACTAGTTCGGTTATCCCCCTCTCCCGGGGCCTGCATCAACTGTAAATAGTCAATGACAATCAATCCAAGGTCGTTATGCTCACGCTTGAGGCGACGAGCGCGTGCCCGTACTTCCGTTGGTGAGAGGGCTGGTGTGTCATCGATAAAAAGCCGGGTCTCCGCCAGCATACTGACCGCAGATGAGAGCCTCGGCCACTCATCATCCTCAAGCTTGCCGGTACGCACTCGAAGCTGATCAATGCGACCCAAAGAGGACATCATACGCATCGCCAATGAGTCTCCGGGCATCTCCATGCTGAATACGGCCACCGGCTTGCCAGCCTGAATGGCCACATTCTCAGCAATGTTCATCGCAAAGGTTGTCTTACCCATTGATGGACGCCCGGCAACAATCACCAGATCTGCATGCTGCAGACCGGAAGTCATTTGATCAAAATCGGTGAAGCCTGTACTTACACCAGTGATGGGCTCGTCCTGTTGAAACAGGGTTTCAATACGATCTACAGCCTGGGTTAACAAGGACTTGATGGGAGCAAAACCACCCTTGCCCTTACTGGTCTGTTCAGCGATTTCGAAGACCTGTCGCTCAGCCACATCAAGTAGCTCTCTTGCCTTCCTCCCTTGGGGATGAAAGGCGTTATCGCAGATATCCGTGCCGACAGAGATCAGCTGTCGCATCACCGAGTACTCGCGCACTATACCCGCATAGGATTTGATATTTGCAGCACTTGGAGTCTCTTCAGCCAATCTCACCAGGTAGGGCAATCCACCGCCATCTTCGAGTGCCTCCTTGCGTTCCAGGTGTTCTGCGAGAGTCACTACGTCAAAAGGTTGATTGTCTTCTGCCTGGGCGGCAACTGCGTTAAAAATCAGACGATGTTCCTTGCGGTAGAAATCCCCTTCCACAACTAAATCTGCAATCTTGTCCCAGCTGGCATTATCCAGCATCAGTCCACCAAGCACCGACTGTTCAGCCTGTATTGAGTGCGGCGGCACCTTGATGGCCCTGGATTCCAAATCTGGATAGGCAGGAATCTCTTCAGGATAGGCGGTTTCTGACATCAAACGTAGTCTGAGAATGAGGTAAATCGGAATTGCCGGAGTGATCCGCTAGCATACGGTATTGAGGGAGATGAGAAAAGATGTGGCATGAAGAACAATGTACTGTCGCTTAATCGAATCGACAGAGAAATTGACCGCAAATGGACGCTAATTGCTGCTAATAGCTGCAAATGAGAGCTGTTCATCTATTCGCAACTATTAGTTGTGATCAAATAAGATGCGGCGGCAGGTGCTGCACACTACATCTCCTTTTAGAGCCAGAATTAACTGGCTCTAAAAAAAGAGATGTATTTCTTGATAGAAACTATCAAGAGCAGAGTACTACAGCTCTAAGCTTCCGGTACGATGGTCAGCTTAATGCTGACATCAACATCCGCATGCAGATGCAGGTCTACGTCATACTCACCAGCGACTCGGAAAGGACCGTTGGGTAACAGCACTTCTTTCTTCGCTAGTTCCACACCACTTTCAACGACAGCCTTCGAGATATCCGCAGTACCCACAGAACCAAACAGACGACCCTCATCACCTGCTTTACAGGAAATCGAGATTGCCAGTCCATCCAATTTGGTTTTACGAGACTCGGCCGCTTTCAACTTCTCAGCAGCATCTTTCTCCAGCTCAGCGCGACGCGCCTCGAAAGCCTTCACATTCTCTTCTGTAGCGGGAACAGCTCTGCCGGAAGGGATCAGGAAATTACGGCCAAAACCGCTCTTTACGTTTACCTTTTCACCCAGATCACCCAGGTTATCCACTTTCTGCAATAGAATAATTTCCATTGTAACCACCTTTATATAGGTCAAATCATTCGTTTGTAGCTCTATTCCATCAACGGGAGTAGATCCACAAAACCCTCTTACCCACTCTGCTTATTTTTAAAGCGGGCTCGAAAATCTATCAAAACATCCATCAGACCGATGCTGGTCAACAGCATCACCATCTGTGGCATGAACACAATCAGCAATAAATAGGTCAACACCAACCAGAGCTGCGCGGATTTCATTCCCTTGAAAACACCATGTGCCACTGCAAGTCCTTGCAGAAAAAGCACTCCCAGAAAAACCGCACCCAAACAGTTAAGGGCGGCTGGGGCAATCTCATCCGGCATCAGCATAAGCAGCATAGCTGAGGCACCTATCAGACCCACCACCCAATGCACCCGCAATTGATGGTATTCAACGGCAAACCCACCAGGATTATACAGTGTCGCCTGCCACCAACGAGCCAAATAAAGGCTGCAAACCAGTTGCAGTAGAAACACCACTGCTACTGCACCGCACATCACAGTCGATAACTGCTCAACCACTTGTAGACTTTGAGCCTGGTCAAACAAACCAGCGTCAACAAAGCGCTGCCCCATCGGCTGCAGGTACCCCCGCCAAAACTCCGCTGGTTGTCCCAAGCTGATGTACTGCACCACCACAGCCAATAGGCCAAATCCAATACCTACCTGGGTCGTCAGGGACAGTGAGCGTGTATTTCGCAACACGATACTGAGCAATCCGACCGGTGCCCAAAGCACAAGCAAGAGACCCAGTGCAGGCAGGGGATTATTAAAAATCACCCCCATCAACAAGGCAGCGGCCAGGGTTGATAGAAGTAGTGTTTTACTCCCAGCCTTGCCCCCCTGGCGCAGGAAAACCAATCCCACACAGGCGCTACCGAGCATACCGACGAATGGAAAAATCAGAGACAGCATAGTCAGGACCGTGGTTGCCATCGCTGACTGGGATGGACCACGCATCACAAACGATGCCAATGCCTTCATTCTCCGCTACTCGGTAGGTGAAAACCCCTCTTAATGCTGATCTGTGTAAGGCAGCAACGCCAGATAACGGGCACGCTTGATAGCGGTTGCCAGCTGACGTTGATACTTTGCCTTAGTACCTGTGATGCGGCTAGGGACAATCTTGCCACTTTCACTGACGTAGGCCTTGAGAAGATTTAAGTCCTTATAATCGATCTCAGTGATACCTTCCGCGGTAAAGCGGCAGTATTTCTTACGACGAAAAAAACGTGCCATTTCTAACTCCTATCTCAATCCAATCGATCAATCTTCTTCAGACGGCGATTTGGCTTCATCTGTCACTTCGACAGCACCCTCATCATCTGCACCCATATCTGTATCTGTAGATGCATTTGCATCGACAGCATCACTGCTCTCTTCACTGTAGCTGCGTGAAGATGAGCGCTCTCTCTCTTCCTCTTCCTGGGACTTTGCCAGTTGCGAGACTTCAGAGATGGACTCATCACGACGGATTACAAGATTGCGAATAACGGCATCATTGAAACGGAAAGCGCTCTCCAATTCGGACAGTGCCTCGCCATCACATTCGATGTTCATGAGCACATAGTGTGCCTTGTGGATTTTATTGATGGGATAGGCCAGCTGGCGACGTCCCCAATCTTCCAAGCGGTGTACAGCTCCGCCCTTGGTTTCTATACCCGAGCGGTAACGCTCGATCATAGCTGGTACCTGTTCACTCTGATCCGGATGGACCAGGAACACGACTTCATAGTGCCTCATTGTCTCTCCCTTCGGGTTAGGCAGCCTTCTGCATTGGCAGTAAGGCAAGGAGTGATGCCCGGCCCACTCGCTTAGCATCCACTCTATAGGAAAACCAGCGTGTCGTCGGGCACCGGGAAGCGGCGGATTCTACCTATTTGCCAGGGAATCCGCAACTTGTGCGTCTAAAACGGTCTGTTGATCTGATTCAAAACCGAAATTTCAGTGAAATACCACTCCTTCGAGAATGGTGGATGAGATTATTGGTTCTTTACCTGACCGGGTGGGTGTCAATGATACAGGGTGGCAGTGAGCCCTACCACGGTGACTACACACACAAGCAGCAATGATTAAAACACTGATATTTCTAATGAATTCATGGCGTTATATAGCGCAACTGTAATAATCCTATATAACCCTTACCTATTTCGCTACTATTAATGACTGAATATATATACGCCACGGAAATCGACACAGGATGTTAAGGCCAATTATCTTAAAACATCGAATAACTTCCAAGCTTTTATCATCAAAGCTTTCAACATCAAAGCTTGTGTTGGCTCAGCCAGAATGGGCACTATTTCAACGCATGGAATACGCGAATAAGCTTTATAATCACCCGACACCCATTAATTATACAAATCAGCAAAAGCAATTTGAGAAACGCAGACAAACCATCATTGCAATAGCTGATAACGACTTTACTGAGAACACCCTCGTCAGTGCAATCAAGTCACTGAGAAACAGTGGAGGTGAAATTCATTTACCTGCGGGAGCACTGGTTTTAGAAAACACGTTAAAAATTACTCAAGGAATTAGTCTGAAAGGAATTAATGGGCGAACCGAATTGGTTTTTAAGGATTGTGATTACGGGATAAGCATTCAAGGCACTGCTGGAAATAAATTAGACCAAGTGGAAATCCATGATATTAGGCTTTACCACCAAGGCGATAATAGATTCTGTGCCGCACTATTCGCCAGTCATACCCAGGCACTGCATTTAGAAAACATTGTTATTATTTCACCGCGAGCCGTAGGTATATTATTGGCAGACCAAGTCTATCAAACCAAGCTCATTAATTGCCGAGTGCAACATGCCGGACTGGTGGGGTTTATGTTTATTCGTGATGTTATCGAAACCCTAATGACAAACTGTAGTGCAGAATATTGCCAACAAAGCGGTATTTTTTTAACAGATCTAAAACTGCCTGATGATATTGACCCCTTGGACTTTTCAGCCCAACTGGATTACACAAATCACACTATAGGTAACTTTGCACCTTTTGCAGCTGATGATCCTTCGCCTTATCGTACCGATATAATTGACTGCGTATTTAGCCATAATAGAAAAATGGGTATTACTACTGATGGCGTTGCCTATCTAAAAGTCATTAATTGCGTTATGGCACATAATGATTGCGAAGGCATCACCATTGATAATGGTGCATGGGGCTGCAGTATTCAAAACTGTCATATTTTCAGCAATGGCTGGAGAGGATTGCAACATGTAGCTGAACTCGGCGCTGACTATGTGAGTGAGATGGGCTTGATGGAAGATGGCAGTTCCAAAGCCAAATTACCTGGGGTCAGTTTGGATAACGCCGCCTATACACGGGTGGAGAACAACCATATTGAGTGCAATTGGGGCGATGGCATAAAATGGCTATATCCGGATTTCGCAACGACATAATATTCAATTATGTGCAGCATAGTATAGCCTTGTAGGCATTTACAGTGTACGAAATTTA
>JAIVEQ010000027.1 GCA_023838465.1 Candidatus Thiodiazotropha sp. | reverse complement strand
TAAATTTCGTACACTGTAAATGCCTACAAGGCTATACTATGCTGCACTCGATTGAATATTATGTCGTTGCGAAATCCGGATATAGCCATAAAAAAGATGATATGGAGATCACCACCACTATCATCTCCATGGCCAAAAATCTTGGTTTGAGTGTACTTGCAGAAGGGGTGGAGACCATTGAGCAACACCGCTTTCTGCAGCTGCACGGCTGTGGCTTTTTCCAGGGTTATCTGTTCAGCCCGGCAGTGTGTGCTAGTGAGTTCAAACATCTGCTTGAGCGTGAACCTGATGACCCGGCAAGCACAGTAAATCGGCATTGGAAATCAAATTCGATGGAATGAATTGGCATAAGTTCACGATCAAATATATCTATGACCTGAGTATATGATGAATATTTCACTCACAAACAAATCTACATGCACTGATATAGATGTTAGGCAAGGTATGCATAAACGTTACCTAAATCTCTGGTTGCTGTTGTCAGTACTCCTCTTCACCAACCTGCAAGTCACTGCTGGTACGACTAACGAAAGTGAAGAACTAAACAGGTTAAAGCACCTGAGTCTGGATGACCTGCTCGAGGTGACGGTTACATCGGTCTCCCGTAAAGCGCAGACACTCTCCGATGCAGCCAGCGCCATTTATGTCATTACTCAAGAGGATATACGTCGTTCCGGCATGACCCAGATTCCGGAGCTGTTACGCATGGTACCGGGGATGCATGTAGCGCAAATTGATGCCAATAAATGGGCCATCAGTGCACGCGGATTCAATGGTCGTTACGCCAACAAGCTGCTGGTGCTGATGGATGGCCGCAGTCTCTACACACCCCTCTATTCCGGTGTCTATTGGGATGTTCAGGATACGGTACTGGAAGATGTCGAACGTATCGAGGTCATACGTGGTCCGGGTGCCACATTATGGGGCTCTAATGCAGTCAACGGCATTATCAACATCATCACAAAATCGACACATGGTACCGAAGGTGGATTGATCTCATTGGCTGACGGCAGTGAAGAAAAGGCATTGGGGACTTTGCGATACAGTGGCAAAACCACTACTGATAACACTTATAGAATTTATGCAAAACGATTTCAACGCGATGACGCCATCTTCTTTGATGGGATCAATGCCGGGGATGACTGGCAAGGAGAACGCCTCGGTTTCAGAATAGACAGCAAGCTCTCAGAGATAGACAATCTTACCCTGCAGGGTGATCTCTATAACGGTATGGCAGGACAGAATAACTTTACTCCGTTTCCACCACCCTCCGGTAGTATCAACAGAGATGAGGCCGACACTTCAGGCGGCAATCTACTGACACGTTGGACCCATCGCCTCTCTCAGGAGAGTAGTCTGAATTTACAGTTTTATTACGACAGAACCCATAGAAAAAACACCACGCTGACAGAACATAGAAATACCTACGACCTCGATTTCCAGCACGACTTTCTGCTTAACGAAAGACATGCAATCGTCTGGGGAGCCGGATACCGGTCTACTCGAGATAAAATACACACGCCTGAAACATCAGCCCTCAGATTCAGCCATCAAAAGAACCGGGACCGTATTGTCAGCGCCTTTGTACAGGATGACATCACGTTGCTGCCTGACCGGTTACATATGATTCTGGGATCTAAATATGAGCATAATGACTATACCGGCAACGAGTTTCAGCCCAGCTTGCGAGTGATCTGGACACCTGATAACAGTAACTCATTCTGGGGGGCAATCTCACGAGCGGTACGTACACCCTCAAGAATCGAAACCGATGTAAACATCCGTGTTGGACCCATCTCAGTATCGGGTAATGAGGCATTCGATACAGAAAAACTACTGGCCTATGAATTAGGTTATCGTACACAAGCAACTTCTAACTTATCACTCGATATAGCTGCTTTCTACAACGAATATGACGACCTTTCCACTTTCGAACTGATTGGACCACCCTCCCCCGGTAACATCCAAATCGGACTTGATAACCTAATGAGCGGTGAGAGTTATGGTTTGGAACTGGTCGCCAATTGGGAGGTTAGCGCTAGATGGAGAATCAAGGCTTCACATGCCTGGCTCAAGGTCAATCTGGAGACCGATAGCAGTAGTAGCGACACCGCATCAACCGAGAGTGCGGATATCACCCCTGAACATCAGACACAACTGCGCTCACAACTTGATCTCCCCTACGACCTGGAGTTCGATACCTCGATCTACTATGTAGACGAGATCCCCAATTCAGTAATCGATGGCTATACCCGTCTTGACATGAGACTGGGCTGGAAACCAGTCAATAACCTGGAACTCAGTCTTGCATTACAAAATCTGCTGGATGATGAGCACCCTGAATTTATTGAATTTTCCGGTTTTTCAGGGCCTGTTGGATTGAAGTCCACTCAAGTCGAACGCAGTGCCCTGTTACAGCTGAAGTGGAAATTCTGAGGCCCTATGGATGTCTACTGCACAGACAGCGATCAGAATAAGAATGAGGTCTTTTTTCAGGACGCTCGCTCTACTTGCTCTGTTGTGCCTTTTGCCATCAGATTATGCTCTCTCGGAATCAGTAGCAGAGCATGAGTTAAAGGCGGTGTTTCTCTACAACTTTGCCAACTACATTACTTGGCCAGAGAGTGCCTTCATAAACAAGGACAGCCCATTCAATTACTGTCTGCTAGGGAGAAGCCGAATCAATGACAGTCTCAATGCGGCAATAAACAACGAAACTATAAAAGGCAGAAAACTACGATTACTGGAGTTTCAACAACCAACACAGTTATCTCAGTGTCATATTATTTTCATCCATCAACAGGATGGAGGATATCCCCCAGATATCATTAAACAATTGGCAGCAGAATCGATACTGACTGTTGGACAAGATTCAAATTTCATCCTGGCAGGTGGAGCAATCAGCCTGTTGCAAAAAGCTCGTAAAATCGACCTGGTTATTAATATGGATACGATTGAACTAGGCCGTCTAAAAGTGAGTTCGAAACTGCTCAGATTGGTAAAACGTATCAGACCTTCCAGTGAGGTGTCTGAAAAATGATTAATATCAAATATCATCTATGGCCAATCAGGACAAAAGTTATCGCCATTGCCCTGATAACCAGCATTGCAGTCCTCTTCCTGGCATCCATCGCCTTTGTCTTATTGGAACTGGTTGCCAAGCGTGTCTCCATGGTTGAGTCAGCGACTGCTCTGGCACGGGTACTTGGTGTTGATGCTACAGCCACGTTGGTGTTTCGTGACCCAACCACCGCCAAAGAGGTCCTGTATGCCCTCAGCGAAGAGAAAACTGTAGTTTATGCGGGCATCTTCGATGCTCAAGGTTCAACCTTCGCCAGCTACAAAAGCAGTAACAAAGATCACGCACAATTACAGAATAAAATCGCAAATCAAACTGATCATTTGAACTCAGTAAATAGCACATATGATGAGCTGACACGCTACCGATTTCATAGTGACCACCTGGATCTCCGCCATGAGATCAGATTCAATAACAAGCCACTCGGTCACATCGATATCAAACAGGATCTGACCAAGTTAATCGCCAGCATGCAACGACAAGCTGTCATTGCTGCCGTGGTATTGATCATTGCCTTCTTTATTGCCTATCTGTTGGCCGCACGTCTGCAACGTCTGATCACAACACCGATCAATGTACTGGCTTCAACCATGCATGTTGTTTCGGAAAAGGGTGATTATGCCCTCAGGGCCGAATCCATCAGTGGAGATGAGTTGGGTACATTAACTGAGGGATTCAACACGATGTTGGAGCAGATACAGAGCCGTGACCAGGCATTGGCTGTTACCCTTCTCGAATTACAAGACGCCAATGAGGAGGCAGAAGCGGCAAATAGGGCCAAATCACAGTTTCTCGCCACTATGAGCCATGAGATTCGTACACCCATGAATGGTGTACTGGGTATGACAGAACTGCTGCTCAATACCGAATTAAATGAGCGACAACGACGCTTTGCAACGACTGCTCACAGTGCAGGTCGTTCACTACTGACCATCATCAATGATGTCCTGGACTTCTCTAAGATAGAAGCAGGCAAGGCTGAACTGGTTGAAAAGCCCTTTGTCCTGACTGATCTAATAGAAGACGTCGTCCAGCTACTTAGTGGCCAGGCCAGAGACAAAGGGTTGGATCTTATCAGTTACTGCCCACCTGCCATACCGGTTCACCTGCATGGTGATGGTCATCGTATTCGACAGGTTCTGGTCAACCTGATCGGTAATGCAATTAAATTCACCCACCAGGGAGAGGTAATTCTTCGTGTCTTGCCATGGATGAAAACTTCCTCAGAAATCACCCTCAGGTTCGAGGTAGAAGATAGTGGAATTGGTATCTCTCATGATATGAAGACACATATTTTCGATGCCTTTTCTCAAGCAGACAGCTCAACCAGCCGCAGATTTGGTGGTACCGGTCTGGGGCTTGCTATCTCAAAACAACTAGCCAATCTAATGCACGGAGAGATAGGCCTGGAGTCAGAGCCTGACAAGGGCTCCCTATTTTGGTTTACCGCCCGTCTCGGTTTGCTCGAAAATGCACATCAGAATCAGTCTAAGAGACCCCATTCGAAACAACACATAGAGATTCTACTTGTTGAGGGCAATCGACGTATCGGTGAAATATTCAGTCAATCACTGAAGGATTTCAACCACCATGTAACAATGGCTGTTGACGGCAAGCAGGCTATGCAACAACTTCAGCAAGCAGCATCAACAAACAATCCCATCGAAATCGTCATTACCGAGAGATTCCTCCCCGATATGGACGGCCTCGCACTTGGAAAAAATATCCGACACAATCCATCATTACACTCACCTGCTTTAATAATGTTGAACTCACAATTACTGACACCGAACGCCAATCCGCTGAAAGACAGTACTATTGATGCATGCCTTGTAAAGCCGGTACGAATGATTGAATTATTCGAAACCATCCAACAGTTGGCGGGACAACTCCAGCCTAAAACCAGTGATGGTCATATTTCAGATCGCAATGAGCAGCATAGCTCAGATGATCTAACACACAATTCAGGAAGAGCCACGCGTGTATTGGTCGCTGAAGATAATCTGATTAACCAGGCAGTCATCAATGAGATGCTGCAACTACTCAACTGTTCGGTCACCCTTGCAGCAAATGGCAAGGAAACATTGGAACTGTTGCAACATGAGCGTTATGACCTGGTTTTAATGGACATCCAGATGCCAGAAATGGATGGTTATCAAGCGACTCGCATAATACGTGAAAATGAAAAAGAATCTGAACACATCACGATAATCGCATTAACTGCCAATGTAATGGATGGCGATCAGGACAAGTGCATGGAAGCGGGTATGGACGACTACCTGGGAAAACCACTCAAACAGAGTCAGCTCGAGGGTATACTGAAAAAGTGGCTAATACCTGATGTACCTCAAGTACATACAGAGGGTGCTGTTTATGATGATACGCCGCATGCAGCAACTCCCCCTGTAGTCTCACAATCAGTCACTCTCAACAAACAGGTCATTGAGGCAGTTCAGGCTCAGCAGCAAACAAACCACCCAGACATACTGCCACGCCTTATCACTATCTATTGCGAAACTTCTTCAGATCTGATTGATATTATAGAGCAGGCAGTCGAACAAAATGACCCAGAAACATTGAAACGCGCTGCCCAAGGTCTGGCATCAAACAGTGCTGCAATCGGTGCAGATGAAGTTAAGCGTATCAGCCAGGCATTGGGGCTTCTCGAAGATAAGGGGGGTTTTGAGAATACTAAAGCATTAATAAGTGATCTGAAATCAGCCTACTCACGTCTAATTATAGAACTGAAAATCAGTAACTAGCCGACAGTCGGAAACATATATTTTTTCCTGATTATCTACCACAAATCAACCACCGAACCTCTGAGCTGAGAATAGGGAATCAAAGCAATCATTCCCACTTTCTATAGGTTGCAGATACTAACAACACTTACATAACGACTAAAGATCGAATATGCGCGACCTTATACAGCCGTGATTGGTGGGGTGGAGCCCTACCCCACCATAACACGCTGGAAGTCTATACTAATTCTCGTATTAACGCTTCAGAACACCTTAAGTTAATTATCATTCAACACCTATACAATATTGCTGAGTGTGGTGGGTAATCAGATATTTTTCGGCGCTTCAACTGGTAGGGTTGGCAGGTCATATGCATCACAATAAATCACTTTGCCAGACCACGGAATTTGTCCGCAAATCAACGCAAATATTTCATTTAACAATCATAGGAAATCCTTATTCATATTTGTACTTATTTGCGGACACTCAACAGAATAAAAAAAGCCGGCGATAACGCCGGCTCGAGTCTTTGCTGAATCCAAGATCCAGCTCAATTCACTTTTTTAGTTTTTATATTCACCAAAAACAAACCTTGGTTTCAACCAAGCCACCAGCATCGGCAGAATGGTCAAGGCTGTGACTACATCGATCAGCAGTGCCTGACTGATGTAGATACCCAATCCCCATGTATTGGCAAGATCAGTATTCAGCAGTGGGATAAAACAGCCAAGCAGCACAATCACTGAAATAATCACCGCTGAACCGGTGGTGTTCAGGGTATTGATCAAAGATTCCTGCCAGTTACCGGCTGTTACCTGCATCTCCTCCTTGAGTCGCGACATCATATAGATGCCGTAGTCTATACCCAGCCCCATCGCGATACTCAATGCCACCTGAAGATGGAAGGCCAGGTTACCCGACCAGTTTTGAATACTGGTCATATAACCACCAAGTCCATATTGGGCAAACAGGGTGATGAACAACAGCACCATCAGAATGATCGAGACCACAAACGAGCGGAAGATAAGTGCCGCAATCACAAATACAGCGGCGGCCGTCAGCAATGGACCTGCCAGCCAGTTATCCACGGCCACCTCGCGAGTGGCTTCCGTAGCGCCCAGAAATCCACCAAGCGCCGGTCTGACATAATCCGGACCATCGACGGAGATTTCATTATTGTCACCAGAAAGATCTTCGACCGGGCCGGAGCGTAGACCAAAGTTCACTTTGCTGAAGCCTGGATCCTGTTTGTGATCCTCGATGTATTGTTGGATATCCATGGTGACCTGATGGGTCTCGACCGGGTCCATGGTATTGACGAATCCCATCACCACACCTTCGTTCCAGTTTTTCATCACGAAGGAGTCCATATCGCCCTCTTCGGTCATGGTTTCAAGCAGACCATTGTAGAGCTGGACGATATCATCGCCTCCTCTATCGTCATCGGGATCGATGGAACGCAGTTTTTTCGAAGTCGGGATATAGAGATCCTTGACATCCGGCTGTTCACCCGGCTCGGCCGTCAGCAGCATATTCACCAGACGAATGTATTGCGCATAGGAGCCGGTGAAGCCGATAAAGGGGTGAGCACGCATCCACTCTTCCAGCGCTTCAATATCGGCCAATACATCAGCCTGATTGAAGATACCTTGAGCACCACAGGGATCGGGATCCCAACAAGCCAATTCCATTCTGGCTTTTTCGCACTGCATCGCCTTTTCCTCCAGATCCTCAATATCGTAGATCTCCTCTGGAAAGAGGGCATCCACACACAACTCGGAGACCGGTTCCTTGCCACGTATCGGAATTGAAACTGAAATCACGCCCGGCATAATATCGTTCAATCGCTCGATATGCTGAATGGTGATCGACTTCTCCTTAAATGCAGCACGGGAGTAGTTTATACCCTTCTCAACACCCGGCATCAGATCCTCGGAAGTACCGTTAAGGATGTCGGTTTCATAGACCGACCAGCCAAGAATGGCGACAACGATACCAACCGGAATCATCTTTCCAGGCCCGGTCAACAGACCGGATATAAACCCGCCGACCTTTGACTCCCAGGCATGCTCATGTCCTTCACCCACTTCACTGCGACTGCAGGGGAAGGTCATCATTAACAAGGGAATCAAGGTTGTGGTTGTAAACAGCAGCGTCAACATGCCGAACATACCAAAATAGGCATACGCTTTGTAGAATGAGATATCCACTGTTGCCAGGGTCGCGAAACCGACCATATCGGTAACAATTGAGAGTGTGGCCGGAACGATGGTATGCGAGATGGCAACCTTGGCTGCCGATTCACAATCCCCCGAAACTGCCTGCTCCTGCATAAAGCGCCGGGTTACCTGTACCGAGTGTCCAATACCGATCGCCAATAACAGCATCGGCGTCAATACCATCATGGTAGTCAGCTTGAAGGCCGAGAAACCCATCAATCCCAAAGTCAGAATGATGGTTGCGCTAACCCCGATAATCGGGAACAGGGAGCCACGCCAATTGCGGAACTCAAACCAAAGCGCGGCGATGACAATGGCAAAGGAGATAACAAACAGCCACCACTTATTGACCAGGTCAGCCAACATCCAGGCCAGGAAGTAGGGTTCCCCAGCAACAAGTACCTCAAAGCGATCATCCTGTCTATATTCATCCATCATAGCCCGCACATCGCGTACCCAGGGAAGATAGATCTCCTTTACCTCATCGGTGTAGTCACCAATGATATAAAGGGATTTTGCAGTACAGCTCTTTGCATCCTTGTCCTTAAACTCACATTTGTTCCCATCGGCATCTTCAAAACCCACCAGCATTGGGCCAATAACCGGATTACCTTCGACACCCTCCTTAAGGAAAGCAAGCTGCTGTTCGGCAGTATCTGCATCGTTGCTGATACCTTCGGTAGGAATAAGACGCTTGAAGACCAATCCATTTTCGTCGGCCCCCATGAATTTGATTTTTTTCGCTGCAATATCGATGAAGTTGGATTCTCGGGCAGTCTCTAAAGCAACCAACCGGTTGTGTACTTCCTGGACCTTATTGACGAACCAGTTTTTATAAACATCACCTTCATTGATGCGCAGTGCGAAGACCATCAGATTACCCATGCCGAAGTTGTGTTCGGCATAGAGGTTGGTCGCCACATAGCGGTTGCTCGGTGGCAGCAGTGTATCCGGATCATTACGCATATCCAGATTTTTTATCTGCAGAGCGGCCACAACGGTAACCACCAGCAGGATCAACATTAAGGGCCAGCGAAACTTGATGACAAAGTCCGCATAGCGCTCAGCCCACTGATTTCCTGTCGCGTTATTTGACGCAGAACCACTCATGGCTCAATCCCCGTGAAAGCACAATAAGATATACAGATGCCCGGTATCGCTACCGGACATCTGCACCTACTTGGATTATTGATGTAAATCCATTTCCAGGATCATTCAAATATCCACTTCAGGCCGACTTGGAAGTTGGATGATTTCTCGAACTGACCGAAGGTGGTGTCTTCATCACCCCAATAGTTGTTCCACTCCACAGAGCCGAGAACCGTGTCGGTGAAGGTGTATTCAACATCCAGACGATTCCACTTGCCGCCACCCTCTTCGTAGATAAAGATATTGTTCCAGCGATGCTCCTGAGAGTCGCCAAAGGGCTTGGAGAAAAAGAGTGAATAGAACTCTTTGTCCTCATAACCCATCTTTAGACCATTGGAGAGGTTCATGGTGGGGAAGTCAGCCGTGTAACGACTACAATCCATCATCTGCCCAGTCTGGGTTACGCAGGTATCTTTCTCTTCAATAAAGTCGAGATTGCGGAATTGGATGAATTGACCACTGATCAGCAAGTTGGTGGCAACCGTGATATCGGCGCCCAGCACATACTTGAAGTAGTCCGCATCTTCCATTTTCAGAGCATTGGTCAGATCACCGATAGACAACAGAAACTTGTCTATAATCGGTTGCTTTTCACCCTCGTCATAAAGGAACTCACCCCTTAGTACCAATGGGACATCACCCACTTCAAGTGCATAGTCAAATGATGTGCCCAGACTGTTGACCCGATGCAATGACTCTGTGAAACGCAGTGTGGGTGCACCGGCACCCATCGCAGGAGGCTCATTGAAAGGACTACCGTCCGCCAGTGCAGGGAGTACAGCACTCGGATCAAGGGCACCATAGTAAGTGGAACCAGTACCGTCATGGACCAAAATGGTTGTTGCGTTACCCATATCCCAGTTTGCCCGAGCCTGATCTCTGCTCAAGCTGGTCGATACATCGGGAACAAAAGTATCGTTCTGTTGCGGGCCTGGCGTACCGTTAGTATCGAAGAAGAGGGTTGGCGCACGCTGTACGGTCAACTCATCCCCTGCCGAATTTCTCCAACTGAGATCGATATCCGGATTGCCTCCATAGTGGTGGAAGTAGTTGACAGACCAGTTCAAACCACCATCTGTCGAATTGCGGAAACGAAAACCGGCATTGACATCACTGTCATCCGGATAGTCGCGTACCCACTCACTGGTGGTACCTGTCAGTCCAGTAGGCGTCGATGGACTGAAGCTGGTGAAGGTGTTGAATGTGGCAAAAGTGGCATTGGACATTAATTCAAATGCCGAGGAAGCCTTGCTTGGCTGCCAACTGACCTCGGTAGGACTAAGTGGTGTAAGTCCGGTGATCGGCATCAGGTTGGTTTCGCCAAAGTTACCGTTTGGATCATTCAAGCCAGCAGGAAAATTAGGTTGGCCGGTAAAACCAAACTGTGAGAAGGCATTCAACAGCAGCCAACCCGGAGCGGCCATTGGATCAGTTGGCACTGTAGGGTTCAGTAGGCCCGGTGTTGTCGCAGCATCCCAGAAATTCCCTGCAAAACCGTCAACGGTCAGACCGGCAAAGAGATTGAGGCCCACGGGTAACTGCATGCCGCCGGTAAAGCCACCGCCCATTGCAGCAGCATTGAAGGTAGCAGCTACATTACTGAGGGCCGGTGCAATACTATAAAAGCCATTCACCTGACCGCTGATGGTCTCAACACCCTTCATCAGGAAGGGGTGTCCAGCATCACCAACTGGATTGAGTCCAGGTATTTTGTTCTCTTCCACCTGAGACACGATAAACTGAAAGTTACTGCTATCACCGATATTTCGCTCTGCATTGATCATCCAGATCGGAATGCGTGCATCTTCCATGGCATTTTGATTGAGTTCCCGGAAATCAGTGGGATTGATGATATCCAGTAGCTTGATACCATCGGCAGTACCCCAAACGACCTGCTGCTTACCCAGGCGCAGATCCCAGCCAAACAGACTGGTGTCGACGTAGAGTTCCTTCAGATAGTCGTGTTGGGTATAGAGTTCATGACCCTTGTAGTAATCGTTAACCCCTTCAGAGTCGTAAATGAAGTTCAGATCGGCATGCCAGGTACTCTCTTCACCGAGCTCACCATTCAGAAAGACACGCGCTGAGTTCTCGAACTTCAGCAAATCACCCTTGTCATGACCATTCTGGTCGAGCATGGTCTCCGCTTCGCCGGTCAGCTGACCCTGCCGGGTAAAGACAGATGTTTCATTTTTTAGATAACCGGTTACCTCTACTTCAGCAAAGGAGACCGTTGGTAAAATCAAAGCGAGCAGTATCGACTGATGCAACTTACAGCGTTTGAACATGAATGATTCCTCCCTGGTTCAACGATCACCGGCAGCCCTTAATCCCTAACTATTGCCGGATTCGATGATGTGTATGGCCTCCGTTTGCCGGTAGGCCGGATTTAGTTGGGAGCACCTTGGAAGGGTGCTCCCATTTATGATTAACGTTTTATTTTTCTCAGGGTCTTCTCAGACCAATAATCGGATGCCCACCCCTGATTAAACTGGACGATCTCCTTGGGTATCACCGCCCAGGTCTCATGTCCGGATCCGAAGGTCTTTCCATACCAGTAACCCCAGTACTGGGCACGCGGGTCGTCTTGGTCAAGAGACCGCCAGTCCCGGTCGATCACCTTGATCTTGCTATCGCCTTTGAAATACTCGGTACGATAATCAGCGAAGGTCTTGGTATCGACATAACTGACTCGATGGTCATACCACCAATTTTCACGCTTGGTCGTACTCTTCAGTTTGTAGACCTCCTTCCCTTTGTGATCGCATGCCGCTTCCGGTGGATTGGGGAGATACTTGTTTTTCGATGCTTCTTTACCGATAGCGCCCAGGCAATCATTGAAAGTCTCGGTTCCGAGCATTTCATGGGTCTCGTCTTTGGGTTTACGCAGAGTCACATCGCCAAAGGTGAAATCGGTACCACCCCAGGCATCGTCATGGGCAGGCTCGGCAAAACGGCGCACCTTACGCAGCGCAGGCAGCCAGATAGAGTAGGCCTGACTCTTGTTGTCATCTATGTAGTCGGTAATCAACATCCCGGTACCTTTCAGCTTACCGGAACGAAAGATGGCAATATCCTGGCCGTTGGTGGAGCCATCGTCATATTCGTTATTCAGATAGCGTTCGACGGTAATTGTGGTTGGCTTACTACCCGCCGATTTATTCACGATAACCGTGATCTTGCCAGGGGTAGCTCTGTTACTCTTTTTGGGGTCCTTGTTATTGTTAGTGATCCCAAAATTCTTCAGCGAGTAGAAATGGTTAACGAAATAGACCTGATCCGCGATTGTATTGGCGTCCGGAGTACCGCTCGGCAGCGGAAGATCCTTGGCAACACCGGCTATAGCACAACTGGAAAACATCAAACCGCTGGTTAGTGCTGCGGACACAAACTTTTGCACCTGCATAGACTCATCCTCCTCAAAAGTTGAGCGGTTTCAAGAGACACACTACCACCCTAAATATTATTGAATTACGTGTTTCTTATAAGCGACTTTTTAAAATTGACTCCACATTAATAACAGACAACCCGGTCACTTAGCAATCAGGGTTAACCTTAACTGTCATCTCATGTGATAGTTTTTTTTTCGTATAGTTCCTGCCTATCATGGACCTCTAAGATTAAGATCCGCTTAAGAGATGAACTGTGTATCACACCACACTATACACATCAAAGAGTTAAGAGTGCGAATTAAACTTGAATTTAACCCCTTGATATAACAAAATTTCCCTTCCTTGAAACCTGTGCACTGAATTTGAATGTCGATACTCGCTATTGGACTCAATCATAAAACCGCACCCGTGGATATCCGCGAGAAGGTTACCTTTGGCCCCGATATCATTGCGGGAGCGTTGCGTAGCCTGCAGGAAAACCCGGCGGTTGAAGAGACCGTCATACTCTCTACCTGCAATCGCACAGAGCTCTACTGCACCATCAGCCAGGAGGACCATGAACCGCTGGCGGATTGGATAAGCCGCTTTCACGGCTTAGCGGGTGACCGGGTCAACCCTTACCTCTACAGCCATTTCGGCATGGATGCAGTCAAGCACCTGCTTCGTGTCAGTTGTGGTCTGGATTCCCTGGTGCTGGGCGAGCCACAGATCCTGGGACAGGTGAAGGCTGCCTATCAGACGGCCACCGATACCGGAACCACAGGGAAACTCTTATTCAAACTCTTCCAGCATGCCTTCTCTGCTGCGAAACAGATCCGAACTGACACAGCCATAGGCAACAGCCCAGTTTCAGTGGCATTTGCCGCGGTCAGTCTGGCCAAACAGATTTTCAGCAACCTTTCCGAACAGACCGCACTGTTAATCGGTGCTGGCGAAACCATTGAACTGGCTGCCCGCCATCTCAATCAGCACGGTGTCGGGCGCATCATTGTCGCCAATCGAACAGTCGAAAAAGCACACGCCCTTGCCGCCCAGTTCGATGGATATGCCATTGCACTGACCGAATTGAGCAGCCATCTATCCGAAGCCGACATTGTCATCTCATCGACTGCCAGCCCGCTTCCCGTATTGGGTAAAGGGACGGTAGAGAGTGCACTCAAGGAGCGAAAACACCGACCGATCTTCATGGTTGATATCGCTGTACCCCGAGATATCGAACCTGAGGTATCTGACCTGAGTGACATCTACCTCTACACTGTCGACGATCTGGATGAGGTTATCCAGGAGAATATGCGCTCTCGAGAAGAGGCTGCCGAGCAGGCGGAGGAGATCATTGATCACTATGTCGGTGAGTACATGGGGTGGCTGCGCTCCCTGGATGCCGTAGAGCTGATACAGGACTATCGCAGTTATGCCGAGCAACTTAGAGACGAGGTGTTGCAAAAGGCCCTACAGCAGCTTGCTAAAGGCAAGCCCGCTGATGAGGTCATTCAATTTATGGCACGCACGCTTACCAACAAGTTGCTGCACACCCCCAGTGCACAGATGCGTCAAGCGGGGTTCAATGGTCAGATGGAATTACTCGAAGCAGCCAATACACTGTTCCAGCTTAAAAAAACTGATAACAAATCATGAAGCCCTCACTGCGTGGTAAGCTGGATCAGATCGCGGAACGCTTCGAAGAGATCACTGCCCTTCTGGCTGATCCCGAGATCCAGAGCAATCAGAACCAATTTCGTGACCTGGGCCGGGAATATGCACAACTGGAACCTGTCGTTGCGGCCTTTCGTGGCTACGTGACTGCAGAAGAGGACGTACATGCAGCCCAGGAGATGATGACCGACCCCGAAATGGCACCGCTTGCCAAAGAGGAGTTAGCATTTGCTCAGGCAACAAAAGAGAAGCTTGAACCCGAACTGCAACTCCTCCTGATCCCAGCTGATCCAAACGATCAGCGCAATGTCTTTTTAGAAGTCCGGGCAGGTACCGGTGGTGCCGAAGCGGCCCTCTTCGCCAGTGACCTCTACCGTATGTATCTGCGCTACGCCGAGTCTCAGCATTGGCAGACCGAGACCATCAGTGAGAGCCATGGAGAGCATGGCGGCTACAAAGAGGTCGTCTGCCGTATCAGCGGTAATGCTGTTTACTCCCGCTTGAAATTTGAATCGGGTACCCACCGGGTACAGCGGGTCCCGGAAACCGAGTCCCAGGGACGTATTCATACCTCTGCCTGTACCGTGGCAATTCTTGCGGAAGCAGCAGAAGTCGATGATGTAGAGATCAACAGTGGTGACCTGCGCATCGATACCTATCGTGCCTCCGGTGCGGGTGGTCAGCATGTCAACAAAACAGACTCCGCGGTACGCCTGACCCATCTACCTAGTGGGATTGTTGTGGAGTGTCAGGATGAGCGATCCCAGCACAAGAACAAGGCCCGCGCCATGTCGCTGTTGCAGGCAAAACTGCTCTCCCAGGCACAAGAAAAAATTACCAGTGAACAAGCCAGCTCTCGAAAACTTCAGGTCGGCAGTGGTGACCGATCGGAGCGCATACGCACCTACAACTTCCCTCAGAACCGATTGACCGACCACCGCATTAATCTCACCCTCTATAAACTGGATGAGGTGATGACCGGGACCTTGGATCAGGTCATTGATCCACTGTTGCGCGAGCAACAGGTTGAAGCACTGGCAGCAATGGGCGAAGCCTGATCCACTCTCCATAACGCCATGATCACCCTGCAGCAGACCCTGCAATCCGCCAAACGCAGACTAGCAGACCTACCGCACGCCAACCCTGAGTTGGAAGCTGCTCTGCTGCTCTGTCATCTACTCGACAAGCCACGCAGCTACCTCTTTGCCTGGCCTGAGAAAACACTGACACCCGATCAGTACAAGCGCTACACTGCGCTCATCGATCAGCGTCTTTCAGGCACCCCGATCGCTTACATCACCGGTATGCGCGAATTCTGGTCAATGACACTGCAGGTCAGCCCAGATACCCTGATCCCGCGACCGGAAACCGAACTACTGGTGGAGCGTTCGCTCTATCATCTGCAAGGTAGATCCCAGCCACGGCTTGCTGATCTGGGCACCGGCAGCGGCGCCATCGCTTTGGCACTGGCTGGCGAGCGTCCGGATGCGCAGATACATGCCACCGATCTTTCAGCTAAAGCGCTGACCCAGGCCCGAGAGAATGCCGCAAGTCACTCACTCAATCAGGTTATTTTCTTTCAGGGGAGTTGGTGCGATGCACTACCGACCGGCGTGTCATATGACCTGATTGTAAGCAATCCACCCTACATTGAGGAAGACGATCCGCACCTCTCCCAGGGAGATCTCCCTCGGGAACCCAGCACAGCGCTGGTATCGGGCAGTGATGGGTTGTCTGATATCCGGTTAATCATTCAACAAGCGACCGCAGGCAGATTGAAGAGCGGTGGATGGCTATTGCTGGAACATGGCTACCAACAGGCTACTGAGGTTCATGACCTGCTGAGAAAGGCTGGACTTGCTGAGATTGCAACACACCAGGATTTGGCTGGCCAGCCACGCATCACGGAATCTAGGATGGTGGAGAAGTAACTATTGTAGTGTCCTATACTAGATTGCTTGATTATTTCGCCGCTTTCGATAGGATTGATCCTTATGGGTGACCCCCCACACGACATGGTGAAAAACCGGGACATTCACTTTGTCGAGCTCCACCCGGACCCCAATCAGGCTGCTACTGCCGCCATGCTGCTTGCCGATGTAGACGGCATTCTTCATGTAACCCCACACTCCAAGACCCATTTGTATCTCAGTTACGAGTTGATGAAGGTCTCCCTCGAGCAGATAGAGATTGGCCTGACCTCGATGGGATTGCATATCGACAACCGTCTGCTCTATCGCCTCAAGCGTGCCCTCTATCACTACACCGAGGAGACTGAACGCGTCAATATGGGTTGTAATCGCAGCGATTCGAAGTGTACCCGATTGATTTTCGCTGACCGCTATCAACGCATGAACCACAATCTACGTGATCAACGCCCTGAGCACTGGCGCAAGTACTTCTAAACCTTAACTATTCAACCCATCTACTAAACGACTGAATGGTACGCTAAACCTTTCGACAGGCATAGGATCTATCCAAATGAACGACGATCAACTGCTGCGCTACAGTCGACAAATCATGCTTCCGTCGATAGGCATCGAGGGACAGCAAAAACTACTCGACGCACGGGTTTTGATCATTGGCCTTGGTGGACTAGGTTCACCAGCAGCCATGTATCTGGCCGCAGCCGGTGTCGGTACACTGGTGCTGGTCGATTTTGACCAGGTAGACCTGACAAATCTACAACGACAAATCGTCCACACCACGGAACGAATTGGTCAGCTCAAAGTAGAGTCGGCTCGAGCGTCTCTACTAGCCCTCAATCCTGAATGTAAGATCGAAACCATCTCGAATCAACTTAATGAAGAACAGCTCGTGACTCAGGTCAAACAGGCCGATCTTGTGCTCGACGGCACCGACAATTTCGCAACCCGATTCGCTATCAACAAGGCTAGCTATACTCATAAAACACCGCTGGTATCAGGAGCTGCCATTCGTATGGAAGGGCAGGTCAGTGTCTTTACAGGGCAGCCGGGTGGCCCCTGCTACCATTGTCTCTATCCCGACGAGGGAGAGATGGATGAGACCTGTTCTGCCAATGGTGTACTCGCTCCCCTGGTCGGCGTGATCGGCAGCATTCAGGCAATAGAGGCCATTAAACAGTTAACGGGGGTCGGTAAAACCCTGGACGGCAGACTCCTGTTAATGGACGCTCTGCAGATGGAGTGGCGAACCCTACGCTTGATGTCAGACCCCGCCTGCCCGATCTGTAGTAGTCCTGGTTAATCACCTGTGGGTGAAGTATTTGAACCACGGCGATTCATCTGTCCACTGATCATCAGCCTTGTCTGTCTGCTGATTGCACTGTTGCCGGGGTCACTCATCGAAACCCTGCAATACCACCGTACCCCCATAGCCGCGGGTGCATGGTGGCGTCTGATCAGCGGCCACCTGACTCATTTAGGTTGGGGGCACTTATCGATGAACCTTGCCGGATTTTGGCTGATCTGGGGACTATTTCTTACAACCTATCGCTCTGGCTGGTGTCTGTTGAGAATCGCTCTGCTGATGCTGGGCACCTCTTTAGGTTTATGGCTATTCAGCCCGGAAGTGGTCTGGTACCAGGGGCTGTCGGGTATGCTGCATGGCCTGCTGAGCTGGGCAATCTTGAACCAACTCAAATCCCAGCCCATCCCTTCCCTGCTCATACTTGCGTTTCTAGTATTAAAACTGCTCTGGGAGCAGTGGCAGGGCCCGATGCCCGGCAGTGAGTCACTGGCAAGTGGACGTGTTATCGTAGATGCACATCTTTACGGCACAGTGAGCGGCGTCATACTATGGGCTTTGGAGTTATTGCGATTCGCACGCAAACGAGAGGATATCGAGTGAAGCGATCTATCTTACCGCTAGTTTTATTCCTCCTAATCAGCGCCTGCCAGGAGATGGAGGGTATCGATATGAGCCAGGTTACCCCACAAGAGAAAAGCGGTGTCGAATCCCTGTTGTGGCTGAAAAATGCAGACCCCGAAAAGAGTGCTCAGCAAGCATTGGCAAGAGGCGACAAACGCCTGATGGCAATGGCCTCACGCACAACCAACCTGCCAGGCATAGAGCCTGAGCTAGTATCCAAGGCAAAGAGCATCTGTGGTGTCCGCTACCTGGAAGGCTCCACTGATACAGTACTTGGCGAGATCCATTTAAAACTGATACAGGCTGCCTCGGAATATGCAGCGTCCTATAACAGGATTATCATCGATCATTGTATGGAGAAGTAGACGTCTACCACTTTTAGATAAGCTGACATCCTTATCCGACAGGCCTGGCAGTTAAACGAAAGTTTATTTATAAGTGAGGTTAGAAACACCCAGACCTACATCCACATACTACACGGTGGTCACCCAGTAGTTGCCCCTATCATGCTAAATTGCATAATCGAGCATCAGGCTGATAAAGATCACCATGCCAAATATATTATTGTTGAGAAAAGCCTCGAAACAGGCTTGGGATTCTCGCTCTCGGCTCAACCACTGCTGGTAGGCAAACAATACAGCACCCAACATCACACCCATATAGTAAAGCCCGCCACGAGCAGACAAGGCGCCTACTATCAACAGCAAACCGATCATGAAAACTTGAAGCAGGCCCACAATCAAATTGTCATATCGACCAAACAGTATCGCACTCGATTTCACACCGATCTTTAGATCATCCTCTCGATCGACCATTGCGTATTGGGTGTCGTAGATAAGTGCCCAGATCACGGCAGAGATAAACATCAACCAGGCTACCAAGGGTATGCTCTCGTTCAGAGCCATAAAGGCCATAGGTACTGCCCAGCCGAAGGCAGCCCCCAGCATGATCTGGGGAAGATGGGTGAATCGCTTCATGAACGGGTAGATGGCAGCCAGCAGCAGCGCCACCAACGACATAATGCGGGTCGGCCAGTTAAGAAAGATCAACAAGCAGGCAGCCAGCAGGGTCAGCACTAAAAATACCACCACTGCCTCACTAGGACTCACCAGCCCGGCAGCAATGGGGCGTGTTTGGGTACGCGCCACATGACCATCGAACTCGCGATCAGCATAGTCGTTGATGGCACAGCCTGCCGAGCGCATGATGGCTACCCCGGCGATAAATACCAGCACTATTCCCCAAGGGGGCATGCCATCACCAGCAATCCACAATGCCCATAGCGTGGGCCAGAGTAACAACAGAATGCCAATTGGACGATGCAGTCGCACCAGCAGAGCATAGCGGCGTACACGCTCTCGCCAATCCACCGGACCAGTATCAGAAGGTATCAAGTCAACCTCTTGCCTTGTCATCTTCAACCTAGAATCCGCAGTTGAACAGGGATTTGTGGGAAATCCCGGCGTACCCGGCAAGGCGTCGTTCGCCGTTAATGGCTATTCCCTTAGCAAAAACGACAACACAGCTGGATGCGCCGGGATTTTTCACAAATACTTGTAGCGTTAATGGGTTCACCCATTGGGTGAGGATAAAATTCATTAATAGATCTCGCATATCATTACCTTACGTCAGATATTAGCGGTCAACTGCGGAATCTAGGTTCAACCACCTGCCTGTAGCGGCAGCGCAGGGAGAAATATCTCGTTTACCAGCAACGGCCTTTTTTCCACATAGAACAGGGTACGCCTGCCCCACAACTGTTCCGGTTTTTCATCCACATGATTACTGGCTGTATCATACAGGGGGTGTCCGGGTAGCAACTGTGCAATCTGGGTAGCCCCACGAAGCACAGTCGGGTCAGAAAAAAGCACCGCACCCAAGGGCTTTTCTCCCAATTGCGTCAGCCGCCGTGCAGAACCTTTGAGACTGGAAATTGGTATCAGGGTACGCGCAAAAACCCAAGGTGTTTCGTTACACAATAACTCCACATCACGCACCAGGGTGAGCATGCCCCGTCGCATCTTCAAAATCCTGCATTCACTGTTGAGTGGAGAACCCCAACCCTGATGTAACAGACGCACCCGAAACGTCCCTTTATCGCAGGCCAGGATAACACGTCGCGTCAGAGATCCTCTGTCACCCAGCCATGCTTCCACCACCGCCGGTATATCCGAACGACGGCGTTGTCTCCAATCACTCCAGTTTGGTTCTGAACTGGACCTAATACTGCTCTGCTGGCTCAAGCTATTTAACCCTTAAAAAAAATCCATTATCGCACAGCCTGCACGTCTATACCTTGCCATAATCGGTGCGTTCACCCAGCCAGCGGTCAACCAGCCGCTCAGCTGCTCGTGTATCAGTACGCAGCATCATCTCAGCCGCTTCACGCACTTCATCGAGCATCCCCTGATCTCTTACCAGGTCGGCAATTCGCAACTGCATTTCACCTGTTTGGCGAGTACCCAGCACCTCTCCAGGTCCTCGCATCTCTAAATCCTTTTGAGCAATCACAAAACCGTCACTGGTCTCGCGCAGGATCGCCAAGCGCTCCCGGGCATTCGTCGAGAGGGGCGGATGATACATCAGCACGCAGTGGCTCTCAGCACTTCCCCGGCCAACCCGTCCACGTAACTGGTGAAGTTGCGCCAGTCCCAGACGTTCTGGATTCTCAATGATCATCAGACTGGCATTCGGCACATCCACCCCGACTTCGATCACAGTAGTGGCAACCAACAGGTCCAGTGACCCGGACTGAAATTCCCGCATAACCCGCTCTTTCTCCTCCTGCTTCACCCGGCCGTGAACCAGCCCAACCTTAAGCATCGGCAGGGCCTCAGCCAACAGACGCTCTGTCTCCTCCGCAGCCTGGCACTGCAACACCTCCGACTCTTCGATCAGGGTGCAGACCCAGTAGGCCTGACGACCTTCTGCACAGGCCGCTCGGACCCGGGCGACCACATCATCCCGCCGTTGTCCTGAAATCACTGCAGTAGTGACCGGTTTGCGCCCAGGGGGCAAGGCATCAATCACTGACAGGTCGAGGTCGGCATAGGCGGTCATCGCCAATGTCCGCGGGATGGGGGTGGCGGTCATGATCAACTGATGCGGGGTATGTCCTTTGCGACGCCCCTTCTCACGCAGTGCAAGTCTCTGATGGACACCAAAGCGATGTTGCTCGTCGATAACCACAAGACCGAGATCGTTGAACACCACATCCTCCTGGAACAGGGCGTGAGTCCCTACCATCAGTTGAGCCTGGCCTGAGGCGATTTGTTCCAGTACTGCTTCACGGGGACGCCCTTTGAGCCGACCGGTTAGCCAGGCCGTGTTGATCCCCAAAGGTTGCAGCCAGAGGGAGAAATTTCGTAGATGCTGTTCCGCCAGCAACTCTGTGGGGGCCATCAAAACAACCTGACTGCCTGCACCAATCGCCTGCAGTGCGGCCAAGGCACTGACCACAGTCTTTCCCGAACCCACATCGCCCTGCACCAGACGTTGCATCGGCTGAGGACGGGCAAGATCCTGTTCAATCTCTGCCACCACCCTAGACTGGGCGGCAGTCAGGGTAAACGGTAAACCGTCCAGCAGGCCCTGCTTTAGGCTATTGTCTGCCGCAAAGGGGGTGGCACGAATCCGTTGGTGTTGAGCCCTCATACTGCGAAGACTAATCTGATGGGCGAGCAACTCCTCAAAGACGAGCCGCTGTTGAGCCGGGTGGGTACCGGCCAGGAGTTGTGGTTGATTGGTATCGGGTGGTGGACTGTGTAGGTAGCTAACCACATGCACAAGGTTCGGCAACCGAAAGCGTCCAAGTAACGTCTGGGGTAGTAATTCACGCAGACCTTCAGGCTCCAGTTCCAAACGCGCCAGCACCTGTTGCATAAGGCCTCGCAACGTCAATTGATGAACCCCTTCGGTGGTGGGATAGACAGGGGTCAGAGACTCTTCTACCGCCATGGGCTGATCGGGATCGATCTGCTGATATTCGGGATGAACCATCTCAAGGCTGTTGGGGCCGTTGCGCACCTCGCCGAAACAGCGTAAACGAACGCCACGGCTCAGCGCCTGGCGTTGTGCATTACTGAAATAGAAAAAACGCAGGTACAGATGACCCGTCCCATCGGAAAGGTGCACCATCAAGGAGCGCCGACGGCCGAATTTTATCTCCGCCAGATCCACCTCTCCTTCGATGACCACCTGGTCACCGCGACGCAGGCTGCCTATGGGCTGTACACGGGTCCGGTCTTGGTATCTCAATGGCAGATGGAAAAGCAGATCCTGCAGGGTACAGATACCCAATCTAGCTAGTTTTTCGGCATTCCTTGCCCCGACCCCTTTCAACAACGTGATGGGCTGTTCGGCCAGACTCTTTGACGAACTATCCTTTATCAATGTGGCTCGCTTTCGTTGTACTATTGTAGTGCTCAAGCATGCCAGAACAACCGGGAGAAAGGCAAAAATGGTGGTACAGGAGCGAGTACAGATTCAGACTCAGGATCGAAACACCTATGACATCACCAACAGGGTGGTAGAGGTGATAAGCCAAGCAGGTTTCACTACAGGCATCTGCCAACTTTTTATCCAACACACCAGCGCCTCATTGATCCTATGCGAAAATGCCGATCCAACTGTGCGCTCTGACCTGGAACGCATCATGGCTCGATTGGTGCCTGATGGAGACCCGCTTTTCGATCACACCATGGAGGGCCCTGACGATATGCCGGCTCATATCCGATCGATTCTGACCAAGATGGATCTGAGTGTTCCCATCCGTCAAGGCAGGCCTGCATTGGGGACATGGCAGGGCATCTACCTGTGGGAACATCGAACTCACCCCCATCAGCGTCAGGTGATGATAACCCTGTATGGTGAATAGGTTAGGGCCTGTTAACAGGCCCTAGGTCAGATCGGTGGGCTTGCCATCGACACTGAGTTTATTTCGCCTTTCCCAAAACTCTTTTATCCCCTTGTCACCCTTTTTCTCTGCCCAGTCGGTTAGTGCCTCTCGTTGACCGACATAATCGAACAGGGGTACCCCAAATCCACAGGAACTGGCTACCAGATCTATATCCATAAGGATAATCTGGCGTGCACCAAAGAGTAGTGGGAACCGACCGATGTGGGCATCCCAAACCTCACTACCCTCCCGGTGGCTGGATGCCTTGCCATACAATCTCAATATTTTGGGCTCACCTTCAAAAGCGCAGAACATGAGCGTCATACGACCATCTTCCATCAGATGGGTTGCTGTCTCGTTACCGCTACCAGTAAGATTGAGCCACACAATCTGGTTGGCATCGATAATTCGCAGGCTATCCATCCCCTTAGGGGAGACATTGACCCGTCCTGCGCTTGTTGCTGTGGCAACAAAATAGAGTTCTTGGCGAATGATAAAATCGATGTGTTTATCGTTGATCTGATCGTATTGCTTACCCATTTCGTGCCTATATTTGTACTATTTGTCCATTTTTACCCGGCCGCCAAAAAAACGTCCGGTCAAGCTGCTTTTAGTTTTCGATAGCCACTCTTGCCGTTCGTTCAATAACTGTCTCGACAGGGTAACCAGTGCGCGTAGGGTACGGGTACGGGTGATATCCATGCGAACATCGGTCTGCAGCGTAGCCGTTGACCAGGGTCCCCCGTTATTTTTACGAATAAACTTTCGTATCTGTTCATGTAGGGCATTCCGTAGTTGGCCCACCAGTTCCGCTTCCGCCTTTTCCGGATCACGCCCAACCAAACCACGTTGGAGCTTTTTGGCCTGTTTAGGCGATACTAACTTGAGGGTCACACAATCATTGACCAACAAATGCTCCATCTCGGCGCGGCGATCCTTCAATCGCTCCGGCATTGATTTGGCTTCCGGCACATAACCCGTGGCCTTTTTGTCTGCATTGAGCGGTTTGGATGACTGCTCACTACCATCCTCATTGAGATTATCTGTTTTTCTAGGCGGTGCAGCAGGTGCATCTAGTTGCTTACTCTCGCAAAGCTGCTTGATTTCTGACTCGAGCCATTCTGCCTGCTCAGTGAGTAGTCGATGAAAATCAGCAGGTGTACTCTCATCGGTCAGCATTGAAGCGATCGCCTGCTGCAAGACCTCGGTGTAGTATCCAATGACGGTTTGATCGGTCATACCGAGGGACGTACAGATGACAAACACCCGCCCCTGAATATTCACCTGAACCATCTGTTCGAATTGACTATCCATTTTACTTGTGTGACCTGTGATACCTGCTTCTATTGCCTCGTCATACCAATCATAGGTGAAATAACTTTATATTAGTGTCTGTCCATCACTACAGCATTGATCATTGCGGTGAATCATCATCAAGATGCCCCATAAACAAACAGTCGTCGGTTGCGGCCCAGCTGCACCTTATCAGTTATCGGTAATCCCTAGCTAATCCATAACTACTCCTATTAACCAAGCTGCATAATGGCATCCATTTCCACACCCGCACTCTTTGGTAACGCTGCTACACCAATAGCCGCTCTGGCTGGATAGGGCTGAATGAAATAGTCTGCCATCACCTGATTCACGACTGGAAAATCCGCCAGATCAGTAAGGAACACATTCAATTTCACGATATCGGCCAGACTACCGCCAGCGGCCCGAGCCACAGCCTGCAAGTTTTCAAACACTCGCCGAATTTGCTGTTCTATATCGCCGTCCACCATTTCCATGGTCTCAGGTACTAGTGGAATCTGCCCTGAGAGATAGACAGTATCACCCACCTTAACTGCCTGTGAATAGGTACCTATGGCCTGTGGGGCCTGATCGGTACGAATGATTTCGCGACTCATGGACACACTCCTGATTATTAATTTTGAATTTTTTATGTTGAATTTTGAATTGCTATTGTGTGCTTCGAAATAAAGTGTGAGTTACGTCAACACAGTATTAATTCAACATTCACAATTCAAAATTACTATCTAACTCTGGCGATCCGCAATATTGATGGCAGCGAGCGGACATGACGCAAGATTTTGGCCAGGTGTTGACGGCTTTTTACAGTCACTACAAACACCAGGGTTGAAGTAAGACCATCCCGTTCTTCAGAACCCACATGTTCAATATTTGAACCCTGCTTGGATATGACAGAGGCGACCGAGGCCAACACGCCCCGTTGATTTCCTGTCTCCACCCGAATCATGGTTGCAAACTCACCCTCTACATCCGGTTCCCACTCCGCTTCTATCCATTTGTGCCCATGTTTTTTATAGTCACCAAGATTTGGACAACCCTGACGATGTATCACTATCCCTTTGCCGGGATTAAATACACCGACAATGGCATCGTCGGGGATAGGACGACAGCACTTGGCAAAGTTCACCACCATCCCTTCGGTCCCTTTGATGGCCAAGGATCCAGCCGGTAGCTCATCCTGTTTACTCGACTCACTCGTTTGCGGCACCAACTCCTCTCCAGCCAGCCGTCGGGCCAACAACATCGGCATATGGTTACCCAATGCAATGCCTGCCAACAGCATCTCCAGATCATCGAGGCGAAATTCTTTCAGTATCTTCTTGATCCGTTTCTGGTCGACTTGATCAAGTGTCAACGATAGCAGACTAAGTTCACGCTCCAACAGGCGCCTGCCCAAACTTACTGCTTCCTGAGCTTGTAGGTTTTTCAGGTAGGAGCGAATATTTGCCCGCGCCTTGCCGGTCACCACAAAATTGAGCCAGGCAGGGCTTGGCCCGGCGGTCTCGGAGTTGATGATCTCCACCGTCTGGCCATTGTGCAGCCGTGTACGCAACGGCACCAGGCGTCGATCGACTCGGGCTGCAACACAGGTATTGCCAACATCGGTATGCACGCTGTAGGCAAAATCGACCACAGTAGCCCCTTTTGGCAATACCATGATTCGCCCACGTGGGGTGAATACATAAACCTCATCAGGAAACAGATCAACCTTGACATGCTCCAGGAATTCCACCGAGTCACCAACACCCTGCTGCATCTCCAACAGATTCTGCAACCAGTCGGAGGCGCGGGATTTCACCCACTGACCACTTGCTTCCCCAGTCTTGTACATCCAATGAGCCGCAATACCCGACTCGGCCAGTTTATCCATCTCCTCGGTACGAATCTGTATCTCAATCGGCATTCCCTGTGGACCAAAAAGCACAGTATGCAGTGACTGATAACCATTCGCCTTGGGGATGGCGATGTAATCTTTAAAACGTCCCGGCATAGGCTTATAAAGATTGTGTACAGCGCCCAGCATGCGGTAGCAGGTATCAACCGAATCCACAACGATACGAAATGCAAAAACATCCACCACTTCGGAAAAGCTCAACTTCTTTTCCACCATTTTTTTATAGATGCTGTAAAGATGCTTTTGACGACCGAAGACCTCTCCCTGTATTGACTCCTGATCAAGACGGGTACGTATTGCCGACTCCACATTCTCCACCAATTCACGATGGTGCCCTCGCGCATCATTAACGGCATTCTTCAGGGCACGGTACCGCATCGGCCAGTAGGCAGCGAAACCCAACTCCTCCAGCTCCAGACGCATGCTGTTTATACCCAATCGATTAGCGATCGGCGCAAATATATCCAGGGTCTCCTTGGCGATACGCCGTGATTTTTCCGGTCGCATTACACCCAGGGTTCGCATGTTGTGCAGTCGATCAGAGAGCTTGATCAGGATGACACGTATATCCTTGGTCATCGCTAACAACATCTTACGCAAGCTGGCAGCCTGTGCCTCGGCCTGGGAATTGAAGTCGATCTTAGAGAGTTTGCTCACCCCATCGACCAGTTCGGCAATTTCACTGTCGAAGGTATCTGCCAATTGCTCTTTGGCGGTCGGTGTATCTTCAATGACATCATGCAGTATGGCAGCCATCAGACACTTATAATCCATACGCATGTCGGCCAGAATACGGGCCACTGCCACCGGATGGTAGATGTAGGGCTCTCCTGTCTTGCGATGCTGACCCACATGGGCCTCAGCACCGAACAGATAGGCACGATAGACTTCCCGGATATGTTCCGAAGAAATGTATGATTCGAGATAGGCACACAGATCACTGATCAGGAAGCGAGGCGTCTTCTGATCATTTTCCAATAGGCCTAAAGGGTTGCTCATTCAGCACTCCATCGTCATGGTTATGACGGATTCTGTGCCTTTTCAACCTTGCTATGCAAGTCGCGATTGAGAGGAGGGTAGAGAAGTGACCGGCAACCAGGAAGGCTGCCGTCGATTGGATAAGTCTATTTTCCAGACTCCATGGGAGTAACATCGATGTTTATCAAGGTATCATCCACTACCATCTCTTCTTCTGCAGCCTGTTTATCCATTTCGCTGTGAGATATCAAACCCTCGGCAATTTCACGTAGTGCCATTACCGTTGGCTTGTCATTCTCCCAGGGCAGTAAAGGCTCTACTCCATTGGCCAACTGACGGGCTCGCTTGGTTGCAAGCAGCACCAAGTCAAAACGGTTGTCCACATAGTCCATGCAATCTTCAACTGTCACGCGTGCCATTGATGAGTCTCCACAGGAGCCGTTAAACGGGCCATTGGCAGGAAAAAGGAGAGAGATGATAAACCATGCAATCCTTAAAGCCAACTCTGTGTTACATGGACTAAGCTGTGCCCGTCCAGAAACCTCAACGCTCGCTATTCCGGCACATACTCATCTACTGTCTGGAATATAGTTCATTAACCAGTGTCCAGGTTTTACACCTATCGCCTGGTTAGACTATCTACAACTAAACAACCTAGCTCGAATAGTCTTTGTCTTGTTCATCAATAGACTGGCGGGACAGGGCCCCACCCTACACCTTGAAATGAACCGTAGGGTGGAGCCCTGCCCCACCGTAAGACGCTGAAAGTATAAGTCTCATCTGTGACTTATTGTGACCAAACAGAGATGCTGCCTTACCGCCAGGCTACCGGCCATCGCCGATATTACATCTTATTGAATATTTTTTACCGCCTGGATCGTTGCTACGCAGCGCCTGCCGGTATGTCCGTCTCGCTGAAAAACCGTGCCGGGGGTTCGCCCAGGTTTTCACGAAACATGGCAATAAACGCACTTGGACTACCATATCCCAGCTCAAATGCCACTTCGGTAACAGAAACTCCACTCGCCAACCGGTCCATCGCCTCGAGTAAGCGCAGTCGCCGACGCCAGTTGCCGAAACTCATACCCAGGTGTTTAAGAAACAGTCGACCAAGCGTGCGCTCACTGGCCCCTACCCTTGTTGCCCACTGCGCCAGGGTCATAGTATCAGCAGGGTCTGTCACCAGGGCGTTGATTATTTTGCGAATGCGTGGCTCATCTGAAAAAGGGAGGTGAAATGGAAACTGCTCGATTTTTTGTAACTGATCAACAATCACCATCATCAACCTGGCTTCTGAAGTATTCGGATAGTAGTCATTGCCAATCGTGGTGGCCTCTAATATCAATGCCTGCAGTAGTGGCGTGACCCGCAGTACACAACAACTGGCGGGCAGCTTAGCAATGTAGGCCGGATCGACATAGATCGAGCGTAATGACACCGATTGGGTCATCTCCACTTCGTGCATCTCACCTGGCGGTATCCATACTGCCTGGGCGGGTGGAACCAACCAAGCCCCTTTTTCGGTGGTAGTTTTCATCACACCACGGATGGCATACAGCAGCTGACCACGCAGATGGGCATGTTTGGAGACCAATTCGGCACTGGGCCTCTCTTCTGACACGGAAAGGATAGGCCGACCGGGATCGATCACATGACCGACATGGGTTGAGGGATCGACTGTCCTTTTTTCTACATTCATTGTCATATTATAGCTATTACGTCACGCAATTATCACCCATAATCCATTCTATGGAGAGTGCAAACCAACCAAAATTCCGCCGACCAGAGGTGCTTCTGCTACTGATGGCGATTGCTGTACCGCTCAGTTTTGCAGCATGGCAGACCCTGCTGAATAACTTTGCTATCGAGCGCGCTGCCTTCACAGGCCGGGAGATGGGCATTCTACAGAGCCTACGGGAGGTACCCGGCTTCCTTGCCTTTGGCGTGGTATTTCTATTGTTGCTCATACGAGAACAACGGTTAGCCTATATATCTCTGGCACTATTGGGCCTGGGCACCGCTGCTACCGGCTTCTTTCCTTCGGTGGTTGGTCTGTATATCACCACTGTCATAATGTCGATAGGTTTTCATTACTACGAAACCCTGCAGACCTCTTTAGCCCTACAGTGGATCGACAAATCTCAATCCGCTGAAACACTTGGACGTCTGATTGCCGCAGGGTCGTTTGCTTCACTCATTACTTTCACTCTGATCTGGTTAGGGGATGACCTTTTACAGCTTGATTATAAATGGATTTATCTGGTGATGGGTGGACTTACTGTTGTGATTGCTCTGATCGCCGGATTGGGATTCCCACTCTTCCCACAGAAGACCGAACAGCATAAGCACATGGTGTTCAGGAAACGCTACTGGCTCTATTACACGCTGACGTTCATGTCGGGTGCGCGTCGTCAGATCTTTGTCGTATTTGCTGGCTTTCTGATGGTTGAAAAATTCGGTTACAGCGTTTCCCAAATTGCCATGCTGTTTTTGATCAATGCGGGTATTAACGTGTTCCTTGCCCCGCGTATCGGTCGTCTGATCGGAAGGATTGGTGAACACCGCGCTCTGCTTTTTGAATATGCAGGCCTAATCCTGGTGTTTTGCGGCTATGCACTGGTGGAGACCGCATCGATTGCTGCCGGACTCTACATCATCGATCACCTGTTCTTCGCAATGGCCATCGCACTGAAGACCTACTTCCAAAAGATTGCCGCGCCGGAGGATATCGCCTCTACTGCAGGCGTCAGTTTTTCCATTAACCATATTGCAGCAGTGGTCATACCCGCCGTGTTTGGCATAATCTGGTTGAGTTCACCTGCCCTGGTCTTCTATGCCGGTGCTGCAATGGCGGCCGTCTCTTTTCTCCTCTCACTGTTTATACCGGATGCCCCTGCCCAGGGACGGGAAAGCCGTTTGACCTTCTCTAGGGCCTGTTAACACTCGTTGCTCAAGATACAATGGGTGCCTTTCATCGCGAAGCTCCACCGATGATTCATAATGCTAGGCTATTTCGTAAGCAAGGCCATTTATGGATAAATACTGGTTTAAATATTTGCAATTAATTTGCGGTGATTGGCGTCCATTTGTGGCTTACTCATACTCTCTGCTGATAGCCTTGAATTCGCTTAGGTTTGGCAAGCTTATTGAAATAAATAATATTCTCTGCGATCTTTGCGTTTCTTTGCGCACTTTGCGTTATTTTGGACAGGCTTGCTAAGGATCAATAGCGGCTTTAGGCATTTTGTCCAGTGATAAAAGCAGTTTAATGAAGATAAAAGTCAGTGAATTAATTGTCAAATATATGGAACGCATGGGTATTGATGCCATTTTTGGTATGCCGGGCGCCCATATTCTTCCCATATACGACGCCTTATATGATTCTGGCATCCAGGCCATTCTGGCCAAACATGAGCAGGGCGCGGCCTTCATGGCAGGGGGTTATGCAAAGTCATCGGGGAAGGTCTCGGCATGCATCGCCACGGCAGGACCCGGTGCTACCAATCTGATCACCGGCATCACCAATGCCTATGCCGATAAACAGCCGGTATTGGTCGTTACCGGCGAGGCACCAACTTACATATTTGGTAAAGGTGGCCTGCAGGAGAGTTCAGGTGAAGGCGGCAGCTTTGACCAAGTCGCACTATTCAGGCACATCACCCGATACAGTAAAACGGTGGAGAGAACCGACTATCTGTCTCAAGTATTGATTCAGGCCAGCAAGGCACTCCTCTCCTCCAATCCGGGACCCGTATTGCTGAGTATTCCATTCAATGTACAGAGTGAACTGGTCGATGAGGATGTCCTCGATGAACTCACCATCAGACCTGACCCAACCCCTACCCCGCAGGATAATAGGATACTGGACATTTTTTGTAAGCAGCTACTCAGCGCCAGGCAACCGGTTATTATTGCAGGCTATGGAGCGATTCGCTCCGGTGCACAGCAGGTCGTTACTGAACTTAGTCATCTGTTGCAAATTCCCGTTGCCTCCAGTCTTAAAGGCAAAGGTATTGTCAATGAGCAGTCCCCCCTATCACTTGGCAGTCTAGGTGTCACTTCGAGTGGCAACGCCTACAAGTACATTGTGGAAAAATCAGATTTGCTGATCATTCTCGGCGCGGGCTTTAACGAACGAACAAGTTACCTGTGGGATCAATCCTTGCTGGGAAATAGATCAATCATCCAGATCGACAGCGATCCCCATCAATTAGAGAAGGTGTTTGAGGCCGAGTTGACCATCTGTGGTGATATTAAAGCGGTACTTAATGCACTATTGGATCGGCTTCAGCAACATGTCAAAGAGGATGGAAATTCAACAGATGCAGTGGGCAAGATCACGCATCTGAAGGCGTCATCAAACGGTGACTATGCGATTTTCAAGTCGGGTTTCTCTCTGGCTGAAGCATTCTTCAGCAAGCTTGCCGAGCAGTTCCGGGAAAACACCCGGGTATTCGACGATAACATCATATTTGCCCAAAACTTTTATGACGTTTCGAGCCGTAACCACTACTATCCGAACTCCGGAATCTCTTCCCTAGGCCATGCGATTCCCGCCGCTATTGGCGCACAATTTACCCAGCAGAGACCCACCTTTGCGATACTTGGCGACGGCGGCTTCCAGATGTGCTGTATGGAGATCATGACCGCTGTCAACTACAACAAGCCGCTGAATATTGTGATGTTCAACAACGGGACCATGGGCTTGATACGTAAAAATCAGCACCAGCTCTATCAGCAACGATTCATCAATTGTGATTTCATCAATCCAGATTACAACCGACTTGCTCAATCTTTCGGCATCAACTACAAGCAAGTGACAACACTCGCTGACCTGGATAACCTTTTTGAAGATTACGATATGGAGCAGGCTATCAACCTTATCGATATCACAATCGACAAGGATGCCTTCCCTAACTACTCATCCAAACGTTGACCAACGCTATGGAGGAAGCTCTCAGTCATTTCTTCAGCCGGTTCGGCTCCCATCAGACTATTCAACCGATACTGTCACAATGGCAACAGATCAAGGCGACAGCGGTCAATGAGAGGGCTGAAAAGCCTATCACTGAAATATATGACCTTGCCGCTTCATTTCTTGAACAGGAGATGTATAGAAGTGGTTACCAGGAGACCCACCTCGATCTTCACCAACAGCTGTTTCGTGAAATGGAGTCACATATCGTCAACCAGAAATATGATAACCGCTATCATTTCATACTCGTCATACCCGTTGCAGACAGACCTCAACACCTGAAAAACTGTCTCAATAGCCTGCTCACATTGTGCCAACGATTTACCTACGGTGGCATCTCAAACCACTACTATGAAAAAATCACTGTCATGATAGCAGACGATAGTAAAGAAGAGGAAAACAAAAAATGTATCAGGGAGTTGCTTCAGCGTTTCACACATCACGGGCTGAAGACAGACTATTACGGCCAATCTGAACAGCTGCAGCAAATCGACCAGCTAGATCAATCAAAGCGGAACAAGCTGGATCGCATTATTGGTCACCACTCGCCCACTGCCTTCTACCACAAAGGCGCTTCAATCACCCGTAACATCAGCTACCTGAAACTCAATCAGCTAGTAACTGATAATGAGCGCACACTAATCTGGTTTATAGACAGCGATCAGGAGTTCCAGGTCAATACAAATAGCCATCCGAATGGCGTCTACGCTATCAACTATTTTCATCGCCTCAATCAGATCTTTTCATCAACCAACACTTCACTCCTAACAGGTAAAGTCGTTGGTGATCCACCGGTATCGCCCGCTGTAATGGCCGGAAATTTATTGCAGGATGTCATTGCTTACCTGAACGCGACCGCCAACATCGATCCGTCTCACAACTGCCAATTTCACAGCCAGGAGATTCCACATGATCAAGATGCTGCTTATCATGATATGGCGAACCTTTTCGGATTCCAGCAGAAAATCGTATCATTTCATTACCAGTGCAGACTCAAAGCCAGTCATAACCAGAAAGACTGTTTTTCTGACTTTTCGGAAAAGTTAAACCGCTTCTTCGATGGTGAACACCCTACCCGTCAATCCTATTACGATCATCAATCACCTCTCGCAAGCATTGAACCAGCCAGAACTGTCTATACCGGTAACTATGTACTTAAAGCGAAGTCATTAGCCTACTTCATTCCTTTCGCAACCTTGAAGCTACGCATGGCGGGCCCAGTGCTTGGACGTATACTGAAGGCAGAGTTAGGAGATCGGTTCATCTCCACTAATCTGCCTATGCTGCATAAGCGCACTGTCGACGAGACAGGCCAATCAGAATTCAGACCCGGTATCGACCGGGCTAATACACTTATAGATATGTCGGGTGAATTTGAACGCCAGTTCTATGGTGATGTCATGCTGTTTACCATTGAAGCACTAATTGAGAACGGTTATCCACGGCAGCCTATTGTGGAACAGACCATTCAACAAACCCTTGAACAGGTCGAGTCTTCGATGCAAAAGGAGTATGCCGACAAACATGCACAAATAGTCGTGAAACTGGAAAGCCTGAAACAGGTCATTGATAAGCAGCGCTGGTGGCAGCAATACGCCGCTTGTGCGCATGTGCGTGCTAACTTTCTACGGTTCATTCGCAATATGGAGTATAACTTTGGTGATGATTCCCCTGGCTATCAAATAATCCACTCAACTAAACACAGAGAAAAACGTCGGCATCAGATCCATGAAGCCCTCCTCGCTTTTTCACAAGATCGACCCAATTGGCTTGCAGCCCTTTCCATCAATCCATGAATGTATTCATTCTCAATGCGGGCAGATGTGGCTCGACAACATTCATTCAAGCCTGTCAGCACATTACCAACTTCACTGCGGGTCACGAATCCCGCTCGAGTCTCACCGGTGAACAGCGGCTTGCCTATCCCACTAACCATATTGAGGCAGATAATCGATTGTGCTGGTTACTTGGGCGCCTCGACCGCCAGTTCGGTAATAACGCCTTCTACGTACACCTATCAAGATATCGACAGAGATCTGCCAATAGCTTTGTCAAACGAGCAGATTACGGCATCATGAAGGCATACAGAGAGGGTATTTTGATGGGTGGGCAACAACAAAATACACAGCAAATCGCATACGATTACCTGGAGACAGTGGAGTCTGGTATATCGCTGTTTCTTAAAGACAAGACCCATCTGATGCATTTCAGCCTGGAAAATGCTACTGACGACTTTAGGGATTTCTGGCAGTTTATTGAAGCAAAAGGCAACCTGGAGAGGGCCATTGCCGAGTGGCAAACTCACTACAATGCTTCAGATCCACACCTCTGATGAGGAAAACCAAAGTAAAATGCTATTGAATTCATTACCCATGATCGCAGTGCATTGTCTCAATAGTGTGTTGCTTTCCCCGTGAAAGGATGGGTAGGCCGCATCTGTCAGGATTGTTAACAATTCGATTGGATTATAAGCCAGACTTAAACCGTGAGGATTGAACACCCCCGTGAAGTTTCTCGGTACTCATGTCTAAGGCTTGGATAGCGGGACTGCCACAATGCCACGATCGCCTGTTCATCCGGTCTTGCTGCATCATCCAAATATATACTGCAACAATTGGATAATTGCGGATAGAGGATCGGTAGTGCAGGATAGCGAGCGTTTTTCTGAATAAAACCGGACGGTCCATCGATGACCAGCATATCGATCGATTCATCTGGGATAGCGTCGTTTATATACCAATCATACTCGGCACCATGCAGAGGTGTTTTTTGTAACGGTGCGTGAATCACCGACGCATACTCACTCAGGCCATATCGATCGATATAATCACGGGTTTTATCAGCGTACTGTTCGCCATCTTCAAGACTGGCCACAAGACCATATCCATTCATCTGACAGCAACGTGCCAACATCAATGTTGTCAGGCCACTGCTGCACTCCAGAATCAGGGATGGCTTGAACTGTAGACAGGCATCGACAATGATCTGAATAAAATCGGCTCCCGCCGACCAGTCTGGCGTATAGGGAATACCCTGACTCAGGTCCAATTGCGTTTGTAAAGACGCGTACTCTTTCAAACCTACCTCATAGATTAGTTACGATGAAATTATATTTTTTCAGGAATAATCGAAGCATAACAGCATTCTCTTTGCCTCTACAGCAGTGAGATACTTAAACAGGTAATATGAGAATTTCTTCTTCGTCTTGTATCACGTGTACAATCTACTAACGTTAAACTATAACGACAAAGCAACATTCACATGGCAATAAAAATATCCTAATTTATTTCACGAATCAGGCGTCGATATAGCATCTGTTCATCCACATTTTGAAAAAAAGAGATAAGCATGATAACCCGATCTTTTTTTGGTCTCGCTATCCTCATACTCGGAGTGAGCACCTTTAACATAACGTATGCCGATGACCCAAAAAAGGCTGCTGCCGAATTGGAAACTGCTCTCGAACTCACTCCGAATGTTGAAAATGGAAAACAGGTCTACCGGGCGTGTGCTGTCTGCCACCAGCCCGAGGGTTGGGGCAGTATCAGTGGTTATTATCCCCAGATTGCGGGTCAAATAAGAACTGTCATCATTAAACAACTTGCCGACATACGCGCCCGCAACAGAGACAACCCCACCATGCTTCCCTTTGCCAAGCTGGATATCCTGACACCTCAGGAGATTGCAGATGTCAGTGCCTATATCGCAAATTTGCCCATGTCTCGAAGAAATGGGCATGGACCCGGCTCCTACTTAAAGCATGGGAAACAGATATATGATAAAAATTGTGCTGAATGTCATGGGGATAATGCTGAGGGAGTAGCCGAGGATCATATGCCGTTACTACAGGGACAGCACTACCTCTATCTTGTTCGTCAGTTCAAATGGATACGTGATGGTCGCAGACGCAATGCCGACAAGAAGATGGTGAAACAGATCCAGCGCTTTAGCAATCGAGATGTTATCGCGGTAATGGACTATATCTCTCGCTTACAACCCCCTCAGGAAAAGCTTGCACCCCCTGATTGGCGAAACCCGGATTTCCCTCGCTTCCGTTCTCACTAGATCGTGATCAGAGCTTCCTTAAAGCTCAAGGACGTCACCTGGCTCTGGAACAGAAGCCTTGAAGTTGAGATCAGACTCCAGCTTATTGCGAAATTCCTGTTTGGACTCAGGTTCACCATGTACCACATGCACCTGGGGACTGCTTTTTTCGAAATATCCGAGCCAGCGAATTAGATCATCCACATCGGCATGTGCTGAGAGACCACCGACGGTATGGATATTCGCCTTCACCCGATACTCATCACCATGGATCCTGACAATAGACTTACCATCAACCAATGCACGCCCCAAGGTGCCATTGGCCTGATAACCCACGATCATAATATGTGCCCCACTACGAGAAATATTGTGCTTGAGATGGTGAATGATACGTCCCCCGGTACACATTCCACTCGCTGAGATGATGATTGCACCACTCTTGATTCGATTGATGCCCATCGACTCCTTAGGTGACTGGGTCAATTTTAAATTTCTCAGGTGAGGCATCTCATTGATCTGCTTACGCAACTTGGTTGCCTCATCATCATAGAGATGGGGATATTCCCAATAGACCTTGCTAGCCCTGATCGCCATCGGACTATCCAGAAAAACCTGCCAGCGGTCTAAATCCCATTGGTCATAATATTTTCCCAGATAGTAGAGAATCTCTTGGCTACGCCCGATTGCAAAGGCGGGAATCAACAGGTTCCCTTTCTGGTGAGTCGCCTCTTGAATGATCTCACCAATCTCATCAATGGTACGCTGTCGGTCACGGTGTCGGCGATTCCCATAGGTACTTTCGACAATAACGTGATCCGCCCTCTCTATCACTTCCGGATCGTTTAAAATCGGTGAGTCATACTGACCCAGATCCCCACTGAAAACGATTTTTCTCTGTTTACCATTCTCATTTAGCCAGACTTCCACGCAGGCGGATCCAAGGATGTGCCCCGCATCCTGGTAGCGAATGGATATACCCGGAAGAATCTCTCTCTTCTCTTTGTATCGCAGACCGACAAGGTTATCCAATGCATCGCGTGCATCATCAACGGTGTAGAGTGGCTCGATAAACGGTTTATTCTTACGTTTGCGCCATTTGTTCTCGTATTGGGCATCCTTCTCCTGTAGGTAGGCGGAATCCTGAAGCAGAATATCGCACAGATCGACCGTTGCGTTCTGTGCATAGATGGGTCCCTGATAGCCTTGTTTGACCAACAGCGGAATACGCCCGGAGTGATCAATATGGCCGTGACTCAGTACAACCGCACTGATCTCATGTGGAGAAAAAGGGAAGGGTCGACGGTTTTTTTCCATCTCTTCCCTGCGCCCCTGGATCAGACCACAATCGAGCAGTACGGTCTCTCCATTTGCGCGAAGGATATGACATGAACCGGTTATTCCACTGGTAGCACCATAGAATTCAATATGCATACGGGTTGTCCTTTTGAGGATCTTTTTAATGACTACCTGAATCCGTGGGTTCAGGTTCCAGCCAATCACAGTCTCAATTCATAGACTGTTGTTATTATGTCTACTTTTATACTAACCAGCTTAACATGAAGGAGTCATTTATCACCCCACAAGTGACGAAACGCCACAATATTCAACATTCAACCCATACTGACATCGATGGTAAAAGGATATAATCTGCAATATTCAACGTTTATTTCCGGATATCCAGCATGACAGCAGACACAGATCAAATCGAGACCTCCTCCAACAAACGTGGTTTACGCGGCGTTCATATCCTATGGATTGTTCTGGCCACCATTCTAGTGACGGCTGCGATAACCTACTGGGTAGTGCGTACCTACATCTATGCCAAGGATTTTACACCGGTACAACTCAGTTCCTCTGAACAACAAGTACTCAATGTCAAGTTGAAGGAGCTAGGTTATCAACCGGGACCCTCATCTGCTGTGGAAACAGAGCAGAAACCGAAGGAGAGTGACGAAAAATGGCTGAGATCTGAACGTTACAATGAGGCAGGTGCCAAACGTGAGGTGAATTTCAGTGAACGAGAGCTCAACGCCATGGTGGCAAACAATCATGACCTGGCAAAAAAACTTGCCGTTGATCTGGGTGATGACCTGGTGAGTGCCCGACTACTGGTCCCGGTCGATCAAGATTTCCCTCTCCTTGGAGGCAAAACGCTACGGGTATCTGCAGGTGTTGAAATGGCCTTTCGTGATGCAAAACCGGTTGTGATTCTAAAGGGCGTCAGCATTATGGGCGTGCCAATTCCCAATGCCTGGTTAGGGGGCCTAAAAAATATCGACCTGATCAATGAATTTGGTGATGAAAAAGGCTTCTGGTCAGGTTTTGCTGAAGGAGTGGATAATATTCGAGTCGAAGAAGGCCAGTTAAAGATCAAACTTAAAAAATAGTCATTTCTGCCTTGCCTCGGTAGCTAGTCAACGAGACACATCAAGGTGCCATCATTTCGATGGGTGCTGTGGCGATTACATTTATGCTAATTTTAAAGGCACATATTTCTACCAAAACGTTTTTTTTCTGCTAGAGTCAAATTTCAGGTATCGTATCATTTGACCAGCAGATCTAATGACAAAAAAAACTAAAACGCCTGCCCCGCTCAACCCTGAGCAAACAGTCAGTGAAGCCTTTGAAGCCATTCTCAGGCACAATTTCGACTATCTCCTGGCATGGGAGCAGTCTGCCCGTTCCTGGGATGATATAGAGGGGGTACACCAAACCCGTGTCTCATTCCGGCGTATGCGTTCGGCAATGTCTGCTTTCCGCGCTGCCATTCCACGTAAAGTCAGCAAATACTGGTCGTCAGAGCTGCGTTCGCTGGCCAGTCAACTAGGCATGGCCCGCGACCTGGATGTATTCATAGATGAGGGGCTTGGAGCAGTGCATGGAAAACTGCCATTACGAGGAGAGGAACATATCGCGGCCTTAGCCTGTCAGCACAGGGAACTTGCCTATAAAAATGTCAATACTATGCTCGATAGCGACCAATATAGTAATTTCAAGGCTGAATTTCCTAATTGGCTCGATGGCAAGAAGTGGGAGCAAGCAGACTTAAAAGCAAAACACAGAAAAATCCTATCATCCAACATCGTCCCCTTTTCCCGTAAGCTGCTGGATAGCTTAGAGCGGCGCGTACTTGAAGCTGGTACCCATGTCAATAAGGAATCAGCTCAGGAAATGCACAAATTACGCATTGAATGTAAAAAACTGCGTTATGCGGCAGAGTTTTTTATACCTGTTCTCAAAGGCTTGGATGAGTTTATACAGCACATGAAAAGGCTTCAGGACTTACTGGGTATCCTGAATGACGTATCAGTCATGAAACATCTACTGGAAATGATGTTGGAAAATGAGAACAACCATGAAGTCCTCGAGTATGCCGGTGGCCTGGTTGGCTGGCGCACTCGCCAGTATTACGAAATGTTGGGTACTTTTGATGATCGCTGGGAGGAGTTTATCAATGCCAAGCATCCCTGGTGGAGAAAACACACATAAGTCCTAGCGTCCTATACCAGGCATTCCGAGACCCTTTTACTTAGTCTTTTTGATTTATTTTTCGTATTGATGAACAGCACCTCCATTGTTCCATCAGGCTTTGAAGAAAAGACTGTGGCCCCTAACCCCTTATATCTCACTTTTGTATCATTGCCTATCATTCTGACATTTGGTAGCCACTTCCTGAATTCGTAGTCCACTTGCACCCCTGAACGTTGAGGTCTATGTCCGTGGATAACAACCTGGATCTCCAGCTCCATAAATAGCGCATTGATCGATCGCCCATGCTTTTTATAGTACCGAGCTGCATCCATGACATCATAGAGCAGATAATTGGCTCGTTTTTCCTCTCTTATATAGGCGTATTGTCGCATCGCCTCCGAGCTTTTGAATGCTTTACGGTAGTGATCTGCATTAAAGAAATTCAATGCCTTTCCAGTCACTTCCCGATAGTGCTGCAATGTCCGTAGAAATTCTAATGTCGGATAACCATGTATAAACAGCACCGTTCCCTCTACATAAAACAGATCGAGCGACTCGATGAATCCTTTCAACTGTCGAACATTCCTCTCATCCAAGCCAATTTTTTTCCCTGTAGCAATTTTTTGCCAGATCTCTTGCTCATGATTGCCCACGATCAATTTAACCTGACAATCCTTCGCCGCGGCTTCCTGTTGAAGGCTTTGCCAATATTCAACAACGGAAGGATCAGGACGTTTCTTGTCTACCAGATCACCTGTATGAAATAGGGTAAGGTTATTCAACCCATCAACCAGCTTATCTTGCTCATTGAAAATGCCTGCAAAACGTAATGTACTCTTGACAGAAACCGTATCATTGTCCGTATCAGAAAACACAATACATTTGAAGCGTTTCACTATCGATTCCAAGCAGAGTTCCGGCGCTTCCATTTCTATCTTTGGCTGCACCTCCTCTTGGGCCTGTGTTTTTGCTTCTAACTCTGCTATCTCTTCTTCCAGTACTGAGTCTGAAACTAGACCAGGCACTTGTCTTGATGAACCGAGTTTACCGTAAACACGTTTGATCGACCGTAATGGTCTAATAATGTAGCCCCATGCAAGGCTGCCCAGCAGGTGAAAAGGTCTTTTTTTATCCACCTTGTTCACAAAACAGTATTTTCTCTTCTTATTAAAAAGAGCATTGGTTGGTTATGTTGCTGATCAATGTCACGATACATGACAGATAAAAAGGCTTCATCTTGTTAAAAAAAGTTTTTTAGCTTAAGTTCAAAAACTGCACCTGTTGAAAAAAAGTACAAATCGACATCCAGATCCAATTCAATCTTGATCTTCTTTAAAGCCATACCTTGCCCACCGGTATAAGCAATTCTATGATCGATGTTCTTCTCATTCTTCTCGAATTTATCGAATATCCATTCAGTGATTCTATTCACGATACTATCGTCAATTTCCTCGCCAAGAAATGATTTCTTTGGTTTGTCTACATTTTCTCCAAACCCATTATCAACAACTACTAAAATAGAGTTTTTATGAACTTGATCTAGATAGAGAATGACTTTAAAGCCTGGAAACCTACTGATGTACTTCCATTGAGTGAAAGCTGCATGTGAAAAACTATCTATCGAATTCTGGTATGCATCTTTAACTACAGCGCTTATTATCTGTGCATCCCCGGCAGTAGTAGCAATTTTTTCGATCAGCTCCTTATAGACATCAGGTAATACAACAAACTCCGAAAGTGCATCACTCTGCTCACTCTTGCTAAAGGTGTGCCATTCTGAAAACCGCCTATCGTTAAAGATAACCGAGAATTGGCCCAATATGGATAGATCTTTCAGATGGGAGTTTTTTCTTGCTAGATAGAGCTTAAGAACATGGTTAAGCTCTGCAAGTGTGAGATCCTTTTTAATCCGATCCTCATCAAGCAAAGAATCTTCCGATTGGTATATCACCGGTCCCTCTTTGAGTGACCTGCTAACCTTCGATTTTTCTCTAATCCGACTCATGGTGCTTTCCTATATCAATAAGCATCTCACAACCATGTGGATTCTCAATCAATCTAATCATCAAGTTCATTCAATATAGGTAGTAACGGTTCACTTCGATAGCGTAAAGGAATCATATGGCCATCGACACTGGTAAACAGGCCAATCCATGGGATATTTCCACTGAACACCACATCATGGTGCTCTATTCCTCCTACGTTATGCCATAGGGTGTCATGCCTTGTTAACGGGGTATGCCCGACAAAAAGCTCTGCATCCGATTTTAAACTGAGTGAGTGACGAAATCGTTTCACGTCACCTTTGGTATAACCTGCCAGGCGATTCGGCCGATAAAGCCGGTTACAGGTCACCTCCTCCATCAAGCTTGGATAGCTGTGAATATTGACCAACATATCCATTGTCACCTTACTCTTAGGTGGTGCAGCATGGCAGGCCACGTAGTCCTTTGACAGGGCTACATAAGGTAGCAGCTCATAAAAACGTTCCATCGCCTGCTTGTACGCCTCGCCACGAGCACGTTTCACTTCCTTTGACCAGAGTATTCCTTGTGGTACGCCCTCTTTACCGATCTCCTCTGAAAAACTGTCATGGTTACCCCGAACATAGAATACTTGCTGAGGAAACCACAGCTTAAGCCTGAAGATGAGATCCATGATCAGCAAAGAGCTTTCCATTTCAGCCAATTTACCATCCATCTCCGAATGGACGGCATCTCCCAGGAATACCATCACCGCCTTACCATCCCCCATCATTTCCAGGAATTCATTATGGCTCAATATGGTCAGTAGATTATCCACCTGAGCATGGAGATCACCCAGAATGATAGGGATCATCTTTTTTGGCAGACTCACCACTCCGCCTGGCATATCTTCACTGTTTTTTGGTCGTAGTGGCTCTTTTTCCAGAATCTGATTGATTGCATTAAGATCAGCCAGTGCCTCGTCAGGTGATAGCAGCTCGACTGGACCACCAAAGATCCTTCGAACCTCCTGCAGATTCTCCATCCGACGCTTACTGATGCGTCGGAAATCCCCCTCATCCAGCAGCGGTATCAATTGAATACCCGTATCATTCTCCAAACCTTTGAATAAAAGAGCATCGCCATCATGAACAATCGAAAGTTGACGCTTTGAAATGGCCTTAGGATATTTAAAGATATTCCTCTGCAATTCATCCTCACGCCCAAGAATCAGGTGATCGCCTTTGACCAACCGCAGAAAACCGCTGATTTCAGAAAAGTAATGGTCAGGATTGAATAGGACGAAGCTCTCTTCTTCCTGTAATCCCTCGCCAGTTATAGACTTTTCACTATAGAGGTGCAGGCGGAATTTACCTTTCTCAAATGACAACTCAATAAGATGGCCCTCGTAGGGTACCTTGATACTACTGCCCTGGAGCAGATAACTCTCCTGTAACCTCTGCTCGGTATATTGGGATGTTTGTGAAAAAGCTGATTTTAATTGGGCAAAGAATCCTTTTTTAGCGTTACCAGAGCCATGCGACATTGTGAGCCTCGCTTCAACCACTGCGAAACGCACAGCATACAACCTTTTATGGCCATTTGTCGCCAATGGTGCCCGGCATAAATGTGATCGGTGGCATGCTACTGGGTGAGTACGATTGCTTCCATTTTTTCAAACTGAAATCCCCATGGCTTGCACTTGCCCCCTATAAATATTTTTACGACATCCTGGTTAAGAAACACTCACCTGAACAATATCCATAGTTTAGTTGTGGTAATAAAAGCAAAGCCCTGATGCTGTATGTCACATTTTCCTGGAACAAAACCATGTTTAGTGCAGACGGAGGAACTAAAGATTATGCTTAATTTGGCGATACACCTAAAAAATAACATTAAATCTTTCTTTGCCAACATCTCCTGATGCTAAAGAAAAAAAACACAATCAGACATGATGAACAAGAACAAACTGAAATCGACTGCTTCAGATGACTTTCTACGCCGGGTTGAACGTCAACGCCTCGAAAGCGAATGTTTACGTCCTCTGGATCTTCGCCCGATTGTAACAGGGCCCTGCAAACGCTTCTCCTATCGAGGTCGATCTCTGTGGCTGGACCCTGATGCCCATGCACTCTTCCTAGAAGGACTCAAGCACAATGCCGGAGTGTTTACTGTAGAGACCTATGAATCCATTCTGATGAGGCTTAATACTGAGGCTGCTGATAGGGAGATCGAAACAGCATCGATGAACTCAAAGGCAACACCGCCACTTATCGATTCCCCCAGGGTCACTCACAATTTGGCGATCGACCTTTCCTATTTCGAAAAGCGTGTATTCGACAGATTCAGGATATCGTTAAACATGCATCTTCTCTGGAATGGAAAGAAATTCCCTGCGGAAACCCGGGATATTTCCAAGTCCGGTCTACAACTGAGGCTAAAGAGTCCCATCGAAGTACGTGAGTGTGACCAGGTACGCGTCGATGTGATGCCCTCGACCGATCACCAGCTTGAACAAACTGAACTGGATTACCGCGTGGTACGTATCCGCCGCCTTTTGAACGACACTCTCCTGGCGTTGCAGTGTGTCGAAAACGAACCGAAGGACGGCTTGATGGTGATTTCAGAACATATCGCCTCTTCATCCGAGTCGGCATTGTCTGAACAGGCAGATCCGGAAGACGCCCTACTCACAGCACAAGCCCTGCTGGCTGAACGCTTCTACATGCGTTCCACGACGATACTGCCCTTCTTTATGTTTGAAGACCAGGATACCAACTCACAGCTACGCATCATCTTCAGCAACCAGGTCAACCGGTATGCTTTGAAAGCGTTCGAAACATCACAGGGGCAGTATGATTTCAGTTCACTGGTCACACTAAAACGTATCAAACTGCTCATGCGCCTGGCCGTTCGTGACAGCAAGGCAGACACCCTCATCGCGGTGTATCGTTCTCCCGGTCACAATACACCTCAGGTCAGAGCCGATCTCGAATGCAAGAATCATAAGCACTGGTGCCGCCTTTTACTGAAATATGCAGATAAGCCTGGGTTCAGGGTATTCAAGGTCGTCGCCCGAATAGCTCGCCGACCCGTTGAAATGCGGATTGAGGATGCAGTCGGGCCACTGGCTGAACAAGGCAATGATATTGTTCGTAAACTGCTACTGGATGCCAAAACCTTATCGATAGTAGGTGCCCTGATCGATGTGACGGAACAGGTTTGCGGTTGGCGCCAAGGCTCATGTAGCCCTGAGCAGTCATCTTACGATGATCCGATCATCTGCTGTGATGACCAACAGCTCCTATCCCCCCCACAACTGGTACCTATCCGTTATATTCAGGAAAACCGCAGTGAGGCTCGCTTCCTGGGACGGATGCGGGTAGAGATTCATGTTGCTAACCGGATCTATCAGGGAGAAACTCGTGACGTTTCAGCCCATGGGCTATCAGTCATGATTGCCGAGCCGAATACCATCATCGATAACCATCGACAGGCAACAATAACCTTCCCGAAACTGGAAGCACGCAGTTCAGGCCTCGCCCGCATTCAGAGCATTTTTCGCAATGTTCCGGCAGAGATCGTCAGTGGGTCAGTCGATGGTGAACCACATCTCCGCTTCAAGATCAGTGATCTACCTAAAGGTCGCCAGTTTTCCAACGCTTTTTCAAGCTATCTGGAAAAACGTCAATCAGGTCTCCGGGTGGAAACCTCTCATACATTACGTGCCGCCACCTCACGGCTCTACTCGTCGATCTTTGTCGAAAGCTCCTCGACACTACCGGTATTTGTCTATCGCAGATCCCCCGAGGACTGGACTTTCAAACTGGGAATAACTGCCTCCCCCACTCCACTCACCGACTTCTTCGAAGTGGCAGACGGCGTGTTCGATTTCGACGTATTCACCAGTAATGGCAGGTTGGACCGTCTCATGCGGAAAGTGACTGAATTTGGTTCAGGTGAATTCACCCTCTACCTCTATAAAGAGCGGTGCACCGATTCCCCCTCATTTACTCTCAATTCGATGGCTGATTTCGAGATCCCCGACGAGGTCGCCCGTCGTGCCTATATACGTCAAGCACTGGAGCACGATTTCCGCTGTGTGAAAATAGTCGCAAGCCTGCCCAACGTACCGCCTAAAGCTGAAATCGAACAGGCCATTGACCGTCTCATTCGGTTATCCCCTGGCAGGAGTGAACGTCTGAAGGCTGATTTCGAAAACCTGATAGCCATTGGTGACGTGGTGGACATGACCGGATTGGTCGAGGAGATCTGGACTGAAGAGCCAGTAGCTAATGTTGTGTAAGAGAAACTAAGAGCAAGGGGACAAGGAAGCATGAAATCCCGGGGTAACGTCCTTATTCCTCCATTGGCTCCAACTGATAGGGGAGAATCTTATTAACAAAAAAAGCATCGGCCAACTCGATATCGACTGGCTTTTCTTCGATATCCACGAACGGTAGCTCGTAGTCGTTGTATCCCCGCAGCCCAGTGGTGAGGGAAAAGACCTTGTCGAATCCAAGCAGTTGCAGATTGAACGCGGTCAGGATGCTGCGATACCCAGAGCGGCAAACCACGATCACCGACCGGTCACGGGCCTCGACCAGTTCCGGCTCGGTCTCCTCGAAACCCCATTCGCAGGCGGATTCCACGATGCCGCGGGGTACATTGAGGCTGTCCAACACATGCATGGTGTCGAACTCATCCCGCTCCCGAACGTCCAGCACCAAAACGTTCGGGTCCGCTTTCATCATCTCCTCCATGTCCCAGGGCATGATCTCGTTTACCGACTTCAGGCGCTCGGCGAGTAAGTCTACTAATTTTTGCATAATGCAGCCTTTGAGGTGGATGGTGAACTCAGGTGGGGATGTTAACAACCCCTAATGCTCTTTTGTAGCGGTAAACCTTTACATCACAACAACACACAAATGATATGAACGAAGAACTACTGATGTAACCTGAAATCGCAGCCCATAGAAAGCTAACCATTTGGTTAATGTGTGTATATCTACTTACCCCATTTTAAACTAGCTGAAATAGTTTATAAAAGACGGGTAATCCCTTGAACCACTGCCCCAGAAAAAGATTTGGCCAAGACCGCTCCCTTGATGAATTACCTTTCGTAATTTAGTGATTGGGTAAATGGAGTGATGCCATTTTCGGTGACAGATGCCAATAATGATTCAGGAATGATGTGATTTTTACGGAGTGAAACGCGGTCGTTTTTTACCGCGTATCAACGACCATATGTACTGGCTCCATCAGACTATCCAGCCACATGAAGATGAACCAATTCAGTTCAAATTTTCCTGATTGATATGGGTGATGCTTCCTTCATTTTTCATCGAGCAATTATTCAGATCTTAGTGGATCAGTTCTGCGAGCCGTCAGAAATAACCGAAGGTGGTTTCGGGGAGCGATGAAAAAACAGAGCCACCATGGTTAATGCAGGCAAGAAGGTCAAAGTAACGATCGCGGTTCCAACCAACCCGCACAACACGATTACACCAACACCACGATAGAGTTCAGTACCCTCGCCTGGGATCAGAACCAGCGGCGCCAGTCCGCACACGGTCGTCAATGTAGTCATGGCAATGGGCCTTAGTCGTATCGCGACCGCGTCGCGCACGGCCTGCTGTGCTGCCATGTTGTGTTCCCTGACATTGACCATGGCCTGATGCACAATCAGAATGGGATTGTTGACCACGGTACCCATAAGGATGAGAAAACCAAGCATAGTGATCATATCGAATGGCTGGCTCATTGCTGGGTAGCCGATGGCCGGCAGCCAGGCGCCGATCTGGTTCATCAACCAGAGTCCAACAAGTCCAGAAGCGATTCCTAGCGGAATAGTGGTCATGATCAACAAGGGATAACCCCAGTGGGAAAAGATAGCCACCAGGACCAGATAGATAATGACAAGGGCCACCAGGTAGTTGGCAGCAAGTGATTCGCGGGTGGCCTGCAATTGGTCGCTGGCACCGGAGATGATGATTTTTACATTGCTGGGTACAGCGCCGCTATCCTGTAGGTATGTCACCACATCGCGTTTGACGATCTCCAGCCCCGTCTCCAGGGCGATGTTGTCCGGCGGGATGATGCTCAGGGTTACGGTGCGTTTACCGTCGACGCGGCGGATGTTGCTGGTATCGACTGATTCCACGATCCTGGCCAGCGATGCCAGCGGCACCACGGCATTGGTGGGAGTATAGATCGGCAGACTATGCAAGCTTTCCAACGAGGCATTGTTGCCCGCACTGCTGTATAGATAGATATCGATCTTGTCATCTTCAAGGAAGAACTCATCGACAAAGGCGCCGTCGGTCAGGGCGGCGATAGTGAAGCCCATGTCGGCATTGGATATACCGGACTGCGCCAGTCGCTCCCAGTTGGGCCTGATCTCGATCAAGGGTTGAGAGAGGGTCAACGAAGCGGGCTGCGACCTGACCCTCGGTTTTTCAAAAACCTCCTTGGCGCGGGATTCGGCGCGTGTGGCAACCGCATAGATAGTCTGCAAGGAGGGACCTGAAATGTCGAGGTTGATGCTGCGAGTGCCGCCGCTATTGCTGGTTATGATGGAACCGCGTGATACGAACGAACGCATGCCGACGTACCTTTCATATTTCCTGTCAACGGCATCCATCAGCGGCTTGATGTGTTTGGGATCCTTTGGCTGAGCGATGATGCGCAGGCGCGTAGCCTGAATACTCAGGTTGAAATAGGCCATCGCCGGCACCTCGGTCTCGCCACGGTCGAACTGGCTCGGATTGTGATCCAGGAAGGGCATAAAATACTCTTGCACTTCATGGCCGATACGCGTCATGGTTTCGAGATTGTAGCCGGTGGGCGGACTCATGCTGGCAAACAGCTTCGGCTCCTCGCCTTCCGGCAGGTATTCAGCTGGAGGTGTGAGGTAGACGATGATCGCGCCACAGATCCCGATCACCACTGCGAGAACACCCAGCTGATGCATACGCGTCCCGACTATCCATTCGACACGCTTGATCAGGAATTCCTTCCAATCCACCCTGTTTGCGAACCGACGCTCCCGGCTGCCGCTAAAGACGTGTGCCGCCGCCGCAGGTATCACCACAATCGCCACCAGCATGGAAGCGATGATGGAAGCGGAGATGGCGATGGCTACGTCAGAATACAACTGCCCGGCCTCTTCGGCGATAAACACGATGGGTACGAATACCAGCACCGTGGTCAGGGTCGAGGCGAGCACTGCGGGCCAGACCTTGCGCGCTCCGTCAATGGCTGCTTGCCAGCGGTCTAGCCCCTTGCGCCAGGAGAGTTCGATGCTTTCCAGCACCACGATACTGTTGTCCAGCGTCATGCCGATGGCAAAAGCCACGCCAGCCAATGAGATAACATTGATGGTGCGCCCCGCTAAGACCAACCCCATGAAGGCGGCGATGGTGCAGATTGGAATACCCATCACACCGATCAGTGTTACCTTGCCGGTGCGTAGGAACAGGAACATGACGATACTTGCCAATACGGCTCCGATAAGCAGATTGGTCCAGACGTTGTAGATCGAGGCCTCTACATAACCCACATCATCTGCCACCAGAAACATCTGCATGCCCGCGGGTATGAGTACCTCTTCGTTGATGGCCTCGACCTCCGGCATCATGGCCCGTTTGATGTCGATGACATTGGAGCCCGCCTGACGTCGTACCGACATGCCGATCACCGGGCTGCCATCCGTATAGGAGTAACGGGTGATCTCGAAATGGCCGAGCCGAATCTCCGCAATCTCACCAAGTCGAGTCAAGGCATCGCCCTGATGGTCTACAATCACCTCTTTCAGATCTTCGACATCGTGAACACGCCCGATGGTGCGCAGCAGATAACGCCGTTTGCCAGATTCGATCTCACCGCCGGAGACATCACGATTTCGCTGTTGGACAGCGTTGCGCACCTGGGTCACGGTGAGATTGCGTTCGGCGAGTTGAGTGGGGTCTATCAAGATCTGTATCTGTCGTTCAGCACCGCCGTAGACGGAGATCTCCGACACGCCTGGTACCGTTTCCATGCGCACCGCCACATGGTCCTTTATGAAATCCTGCATGGGGATCATGTCCAGGTTGCGCGGATTGCCCGGCAAGGGCATAACCCGGAAATACATAAAGGAGTTGGCTGAAAAGGAGGTGGCGTAGATGCGCGGTTCATCCACGTTGTTGGGATAAGAGGGCACACGGCTCAGGGCATTGATGACTTCGATCAGGGTATCGTTAAGGTTAATACCGAACGGGAACTCCAGTTCGACCTGGGCACGACCAAAGGAGGCCGAGGAGACAAAGCGCTGCAGGCCGCGCACGCTGCGCAGGTGTTCTTCCTGTTCGATGAGGATCTCTTTTTCGACATCCTGCGGAGTAGCGCCCGGCCAGTTGGTGCGGATGGAGATGGTGCGAACCTCCAGATCGGGGATCATTTGTACCGGTATTTTCAAGGCGGCGACGATCCCCAGCACAATCACGATGAGCGTGCCCACAGCGATCAGAATTCCGTGTTTGACCATGGCCTCGAACATGACTCTTTCCAGTGGACTCTTATCCTAGAATCCGCAGTTGAACAGGGATTTGCGGGAAATCCCGGCGTGCCCGGCAAGGCGTCGTTCGCCGTCAATGGCTACTCCCATAACAAGAATGACAACACAGCTGGGTGCGTCGGGATTTTTCTCAAATTCATGTAGCGCGCCACAATTCATCCAATGGGTGCGGGAAAAATCAAGTATTTGATTCAGCATTTCATTACCTTACGTCAGATATCAGCGGTCAACTGTGGAATCTAGGTTTATTCAGCACGCTTGATGCTGACGCTCTGTCCGTCGCGCAGCGCTTCATTGCCTTGCACCACAACTGTCGTATCGGCGGCCAAGCCACTGGTGATGGCGACCTTGCCGTTGAAACTCAAACCCGTTTGAACCAGTAGTTCCGAGACCGTGGCGGGTTCACCTTCCTGATTGACCACCCATACGGTGACTCGACCGTCTGGGTAGCGTATCAATGCATCACGATGGACCACGACACCTCGAGTCCCAGTATTCAACCGCAGCACCGCGCTGGCCGACATCCCCGGTGCCAGCTTAGCTTGGAGATCGTCTAGCACGGTACGAATCAGAAAGGTGCGAGTGCCCGGATCGGTTACCGGGATAATGGATTCGATCACGCCATCGAATGTTTGCCCAGGCAGTGCATCCAAGCTGATAAGGATCTTGGTGGCCTTATCCAGTTTGGCGTAAACGGACTGCGGAACCCGGAAGTCGATGCGCAGTCCCTCAGTAGCGATTAATTCGACAACGGTGTCACCCGGCTGAATCCACTCACCCTGCTCAACGAGTCTGCGACTGATAACACCAGCGAATGGAGCCATGAGCTTATGGCGCTTTAGTTGCGCCGCCTGGCGTTGTTGCTCCGCCCGGAAACGCTTTACCCCAGCACCGTCAATGCGAACCTCCGCCGCCAGTGACTCGATTTCGTTGGCCGACACGCTGTGGCGCTTGGCCAGCGTCTTGGCATCGTCCAGGCGGCGCTTGGCATCCTCCAGTTCCTGGATCGCTTTTTCCGTTGCGGCACGAGCTGCCGCCAGGGAAAGCCTGTCCAGCTCCGAATTGAGCTGCAGGATTTCATCACCGGCCCGCACCTGATCGCCCATCTCGATTGCCATGCTCTTAACAATACCGCTCACCTCAGTCGATAGTTTAGCGATACGTGTCGAGATTACGCTGCCGGTTACTGAAACCTCCTCGATTAAAGTGACCTCTTCGGCTAAGTCCACCAGAACCATTGGACCGCTCTGCTGACCAAACGCTACGTTCCCGCAAATGAATGCCATTAACACTAAGAATCGTCTCAAAAACATGAGACACACCTGGCACCGATTTTCTCGAGAGATACCCATAAGGTCTTGACCGGGGAAACATTGATATGTCTCTACAAATATATCACCGAAGCTTAAAAATGAAGCATGATTTTAATAATGGAAGAATTTGATTTCTCAAGGACTTATTTGCTTTTGACGTCTCCCGTCTGCTGAAATCAGTCAAGTCCAGCTGACATTTATGTCCAGGTTGCCCCCTGCCTTCAGAGCATTTGGTACAAATTAGTGCAGCTTCTCCTTCAGGAGTTGACTAAAAAGCGACCATGAATTGTGGCGTGTGCAGACTGTTTAGAAACGATAGACATCTGATCAAGCCAATGTATACAAATGGTATGATCTAGCGAGCCATAGATTCCTTAACAAAAGCACTGATGCAAATATCGATGAGCGTTGTAATCGCACCCTATAGGGTTCTAACTGGGTGTTTTAAGTGGATATAGTTTTATGAGACGGTGTAAGCCAATGAATATTCAATATAATAGTAGGGTAACTCCTTGAATCACCGTCCCAGAAAAAGGTTCGGCCAAAACTTCCTCCACGACCCCAATATCATCCAGCGCATCGTACAAGCCATCGATCCGCAACCGGGTGAGCAGCTCATTGAGATTGGTCCGGGACAGGGGGCCATTACCACTGAGCTATTACCGCTGGTGGGTCGGTTGCAGGTCGTTGAACTCGACCGTGACCTGATCGAGCCGTTGGCGCAACGCTGTGCCTCACTCGGTGAATTGGAGATCCATAACGCGGATGCCCTAAAGTTTGATTTCTCATCCCTGGTGGAAGCCGGTCGCCCCCTGCGGGTGGTAGGGAACCTGCCTTACAATATATCCACGCCACTACTGTTTCATCTGCTCGATCAATCCGAGCACCTGCTCGATATGCACTTCATGCTACAGAAAGAGGTAGTGGATCGCATGGCTGCCGAACCTGGTAACAAAATCTACGGCAGACTCTCTGTTATGTTGCAGGCCAGAGCCCGCGTCAACCCACTGTTTCACATCGGACCTGGTGCATTCAATCCACCACCCAAGGTCGATTCTGCATTCGTACGCTTGCAACCCAGCAATCCGCCCCCATATCGGATTGACGATTGGGGACTCTTCAGCAGATTGGTCAGGGAGGCCTTTTCGCAAAGGCGCAAGACCTTGCGTAACAGCCTGAGAAAGACCCTATCCACTGCTATGATAGAGGCGGCCGGCATAGATCCGGGATGCAGGGCAGAGCAGCTTTCTGTAGAGGATTTCGCCACTCTGGCTAACCAAGGCCTATCGGTTTAACCATTAATAACATAACGGGAAAGGTAGAAGGATGCAGGCAGAAGAAGAGAACATCCGAGAAGAGATTATCGAGGTCATCAGTGGCCAAGACCTGGCACGCGCTAATGAGGTGCTGCCTAATCTTATCCATCTGTTACCTGTCTCGGCACGACCGTTCTTCCCCGGCCAGGCAGTTCCTCTACTGATGGAACAGGAGCATTGGGAGAGCACCATGGAGGCAGTGACCAACTCCCCCCATAGTCTGCTCGGTGTGGTGCTATCAGATGCAGAGTCTGCAGAGCGCGCCACCCCTGATACATTCAAGGCTATTGGTACTGTCTGCCGGGTCCATCGGGTGCAACGATCCGAAGGTCGGCTACAAGTGCTGGTAGAGTGCCTGCAGCGCTTTCGTACCGAGAAGATCGTACATACTGAGACCCCGTTCACCGCCCGTATCGAATACCTGCCAGAACCCGCCAGTGATAGTAAGGAGATCAAACCCTATGCCGTTGCGATCATCAACACGATCAAAGAGCTGTTGCCACTCAACCCTCTCTATGCGGAAGAGCTTCGGATGTTTCTCGACCGTTTCGGACCTGACGACCCTTCCCATCTGACCGATTTTGCCGCCAGCCTCACAACGTCTGATAAATTCCAACTGCAGGCAGTGCTGGAGAGCGTTGAGCTGTTACCCCGAATGGAGAAGGTGCTTGAGCTGTTGCATCGCGAGCTTGAAGTCGTCAAGGCTCAAGCATCAATCCGTAAGACCGTTGAGCAGCGTATGGAGAAACAGCAGCGTGAGTTTCTGTTACGCGAACAGCTAAAAGCGATTCAGCAGGAACTGGGTATAGAAAAGGACGATCGTACAGCCGAGCTGGACAAGTTTAGAGAACGACTGGAGAAGCTGACACTGACCGAACAGGCTCAGGTACGGGTCGATGAAGAGATGGACAAACTGGCAGTGCTGGAACCCGGCTCCCCAGAATACTCGGTCACCCGCAACTACCTTGATTGGATCACCCTGCTGCCCTGGGGAATCGACTCTGAAGACAAACTCGACCTACAGTTTGCCCGCAAGACATTAGATAAGGACCACTACGGACTGGAGGATGTAAAGGAGCGCATTCTTGAGTTTCTTGCGCTTGGCATCATGAAAGGTCAGATAGCCGGCTCCATCATACTGCTGGTTGGCCCTCCCGGTGTCGGCAAAACATCCATAGGCCATTCGATCGCTGAAGCAATGGGGCGTAAATTCTACCGCTTCTCAGTTGGAGGCATCCGCGACGAGGCAGAGATCAAAGGACACCGTCGCACCTACATCGGCGCTATGCCGGGTAAGTTCCTACAGGCGATGAAGGATGCGGGCACCCAAAACCCTGTCATCATGCTCGATGAAATCGACAAGATCGGTGCCTCCTATCATGGCGATCCCGCTTCTGCACTGCTGGAAGTGTTAGATCCCGAGCAAAACAGCGACTTTCTCGACCACTATCTCGATCTGCGCTTTGATCTATCGAAAACATTATTCATCTGTACGGCAAACCAGCTCGATACCATCCCAAGACCCCTGCTTGACCGAATGGAAACCATCTCATTATCGGGCTATATCGCCAGCGAGAAGCTGCAGATCGCTCGTAAATACTTGCTGCCCCGTCAACTTAAACGAGCCGGGCTGAAACGTAGTGAACTCAAACTCAACAGCAAAGCCCTGCGTGCCATAATTGAAGGCTATGCCCGGGATGCTGGGGTCCGACGATTGGAAAAACAGATCGGTAAAATTGTACGTAAGGCCGTCGTAAAGATCCTCGAAGGGGCAAAAAAGCCGATTGAGGTAACTGTCGACGATCTCAAGCGTTACCTGGGTGGTGCTGTTTTTAAGGATGAGCGTAGTATGAGTGGAGCCGGTGTCGTGACCGGACTCGCTTGGACCACCATGGGGGGTGCAACACTGAATATCGAGGCCGTTGCCACCCACGAGTTCAATCGTGGTTTAAAACTGACCGGCCAGTTGGGTGATGTGATGCGGGAATCGGCCGAAATCGCCTATGGCTATATCGTCAGCCATGCAGAGGAGTTCGGGGTAAATAAGGACTTCTTCGAAAAGGCCTTTATTCATCTACATGTCCCAGCGGGGGCAACCCCCAAAGACGGGCCTTCCGCCGGCATCACCATGGCTTCGGCGCTGCTCTCCCTGGCAAGGAAACAACCGGTGCGAAATATTGCCATGACAGGCGAACTGACACTGACTGGACAGGTTTTCCCGGTCGGCGGCATCAGAGAGAAGGTCATCGCTGCCCGTCGTGCTGGCATGCGTGAGTTGATCCTGCCGGAAGACAACCGTACCGACTACGAGGAAGTGCCTGAACATATCCGTAAAGGCATCAAAGTCCACTTCGCTTCAGTCTTCGAAGATGTATTGCCCTTACTGTTTCGCAATAAGAAATAGAGGGCAACAGAGTATCAAATCCCATAATGATGAGTCACATCATCATTGACGCATATCAAGGTGGGAACCCCAACGTTTAAATAAGGTTACGCCCTTAAATTTTGGGGTTTCCTAAGGGGGAAAGAAGTCTTACTCTCCCCATTGGCTTCACCCTACAATCACATTTTCGGGTGTTGACCTGAAGTGTAACCACCTGATTAGCACTTTCGAGGTACCACATCATGGGAGTTATCCCACTCGGAGAACGCCCTGCTCCATCCAGTCCCCCAAAAGGGTGGGCTCCATTCGCTTTGGGATTTCGGCCATTTTTCGCGCTTGCCGCACTCTCTGGCCTGTTATTAATGATCCTGTGGGTTAGTTTCTGGTATACCGGTGTAGCCCCTACGCGCTATTTTGCTACGATCGAATGGCATAGCCATGAAATGCTGTTTGGTTTCACCACCGCCATTATCGCCGGTTTCCTTCTGACTGCCGTTCGTAACTGGACCGGCATTGACACGCTTACTGGGAAACCGCTGGCCTTGCTTGCCCTGCTCTGGCTGATTGGCAGGCTGCTACCCTTTACTCCTTCAGTACCACTCTGGCTGATAGCACTGACAGACTGGCTATTTCTACCTGCCCTGATTGTTGCTCTCTATCCTCCCCTGATAAAGGCAGAAAATCGCATTAACCGTCTCTTTCTCCCATTACTGGCAGGGATGGCGTTTGCGAACCTGCTCTACCACTTACAGGGATTGGGACTGACATCTACAGCACAACGGGGGGTGGAGTTAATGCTCAATTTAGTACTATTGCTACTGATCTTCGTCGGCGGCAGAGTACTACCCTTCTTCACAGAGAAGGCCGTCAAAGGCTCAACGCCCAAATTCAGCAAACGACGTGAGCAGTGGATCTATTTTACCTTCATCATCTGGACTTTGAGCGAGCTGTTGCTGCCTCAGTCATGGCTGTTGCTCCCTGCAGCAGCAGGTGTTGCCGCCACTCAAGCATGGCGTTTTATCGATTGGTATCACCCGGGAATATGGAAAAAACCGATTCTTTGGGTACTGTTTACCGGACTCTTATGGCTCATTATCGGTTTCCTGCTAAAAGGCTTAGCCCTGCTTGATCTATTTCCCCAGAACCTCTCTACCCACGCACTGACTGCAGGGGCGATTGGTGTCTTCACGCTTGGCATGATGGCCAGGGTCACCCTCGGACATACCGGTAGAGAGATCGAACCGAACAGTTATATGGGCTTAGCTTTTATCCTGATCAATCTCGCTGTTGTGATTCGGGTATTCCTGCCACTAACGGATCTGCTCAGTTATCAGACATGCATCGGACTGGCTGGATCGCTTTGGGTAGTATGCTTTTTAATCTTTGTTCTGACCTACCTGCCTATCCTGATGCGTCCACGAATTGATGGAAGACCAGGATAGATACCTTTTTGTTGACATAAAGCGACATGCAATTAGCCTCACACTATGATCATCATCGATCCGATTGATAATTAGTTATTGAATACTTTAGTAATTACTAATATTCTTTTGCTCCATAAGTAACGCAGTAACTACTTTACATTTTATCAAACACAATCTGAGGAATAACTCATGTCTAAAATTGTAAAAATCGCAGCTGCTGCTGCTCTGATCGCCGCTTCTGCTTCTGCTTCTGCATGGTGGGGCAACCCTTGGAACAACGGTTGGGGCAACAACAACAGCAATGACTTCTTCGGTAACGGTGACGGTTCCGGTGACTTCTCTTTCAACATGAGCGGCAGTGGTCGTGGCGCCGGCAATGGTTATGGCCGCGGCTACAATGACTACTACAACCGTCCTTACTACGGTTATGGCGCACCTTATGGTGGTGCTCCTTATGGTGGCGCTCCTTATGGTGCTCCTTACGGTGGCCCAGCTCCTTACGGCGCTCCTGTTGCCCCTCAGGCTCCAGCTCCTGCTGCCAAGTAATCATCATCTAGTGATTGCTTAGCAGGTCCACCTACGTGGACCAAAGACACAAAGGCGGACATTTTGTCCGCCTTTGTGCATTTTGGGTCTAATCTATTTTCTTGATCAAGACTTCACATCGCTTTACCAACCAGTTAAATCAGTAGCAAAACGCAAAAAGCCCCTTATAAAGGGGCTTTAAAGTTAATTAATGGGAAACAAATCCAACTAATTAATTATTGTGTCCGCTAGAAAGG
>JAIVEQ010000026.1 GCA_023838465.1 Candidatus Thiodiazotropha sp. | reverse complement strand
CTCTGGCCATCTGTTACTCCTGTTGAATTCGATGGGAACAGAATAGACTGGGGGTACTGTGCAGAGTAGATGCTGTTTATTGATCGCTTACTCCAATTTCAATAGAGATAGTGAGAAATAGATGTAACAGCCTGAATTTATAAGCAAATTAGGCCTAATTGTTATTGTGTATCTTTATAGCTTCTATTTTTCCATTTTTGCTACAACTTCATTATTCAAACACTTAAGTATGCTTTCATCCAAAATTGGCTTGTTATCTCGGTCGGTAATAAAAAATATGTCTTCGACTTGAGCTCCAAGCGTAGTTATCTTTGCGTGCTGTAGGCGAATATTACAACTTGCAAATGCCTGCCCCACGTCAGAAAGAAGTCCAGGTCTGTCTAATGTTACCAGGCGCATGGCTGTGCGTTGCAAGGTAGGCTCCTGTGTGAAGTAGATGTGTGTTTTTGTGTCAAAATGTTTGTTTTTTCTAGGGATTCGTATGCTGACACTTAGCGGTTTATCACCTTCCTGGCATAAACCATTATGGAGCACTCTAATGATTTCGTCGCTTCGATGACCGATTTCGATGGGATTACCATCCTGTTCAAGTACCAAATATGAGTTAAGTGAATTGCCGTCAGTAGTACTCATTACTCGAGCGTTGACAATCAATAAAGCCAATTGGTCGAGGAGGGTGGTTGTGACAGCAAATAAGTTATCTCGATCTAGGCAATAGAGTAGCACTTCGGTCCCTCCACGCTTGGCCGTTTGGCGCATCTTTATTAGAGGAAGGGACTCTTTGGGAGTATCCAGAATAGCCTTGGTGTGACGCTGTATTGCATTGGGTGAGTGGGTGAGAAAATATTCGTTTGTAAAGGTCGACCATAGATTCCTGATTGCCTGCTCATGGATTTGCTGCTGCAGAAGCTGTTGCATTGCTGCCAACTGTTTTTCCTGAATCAACTCCTCTTGAGCAAGGGGGTTTTCCAGACCGCGTATGAGTGCACGACGGGTGGCGTTAAACAGATCACGTAGTAGAGAGTCCTTCCAGGAGTTCCAAGCAGCAGGGTTGGTGGCCCTGCTATCAGCGAATGTAAGCAGATAGAGATAGGTAAGGCGGTTTAGATCACCAACCAGGGCAGCGAATTCCTGGACGACCTCAGGATCTGTGATATCTTTTCGTTGAGCTGTCATTGACATCACTAGGTGGTGTCGAACAAGCCAGCTGACTAGGTGGCTGTCATATTGACTCAAATGATGGAGTCGGCAGAAATCGAGTGCATCAATTGCCCCAAGTTCAGAATGATTGCCACCTCGGCCCTTGGCAATATCATGAAATAGGGCGGCTAAATAGATAAGCTCTTCTTTAGGTAGAGTACGCATCAGGTGTGTGCAGAGTGGATGCTCATCAGCATACTTTCTAACTGTCAAACGACGTAGATTTCGAATCACCATCAGCGTGTGCTCATCCACTGTATAGACATGAAAAAGGTCATACTGCATGCGTCCAACAATACTCTCGAACATTGGTATGTAGGCTGCGAGCACGCCATAGATATTCATTCGACGCAAAGCGCTGGTGATGCCATAAGGTTGGCGCATAATTTCCATGAATAGGCTTTGCGCGCTAATATCTTGACGAAATTTCTCATCGATTAGATATGTGTGGTTTCGTATCAACCGGATAGTACTGGCCCTGACACCTCTCAAGTCAGGGTTTTCCTGAAGGATTAGAAAGAGTTCGAGTAGAGCTGTAGAGTTATATTTGAAGACATTATCGTTTGACACTTCAAGGAAGTAGCCACGTTTTTGAAATCGCTGATTGATGCTGACTGGATCACCCAGTTCATTCTTGAACAGGATGTTTTCCTGGAAGTGTTGCAGCAGCATTTCATTAAGCCTGCTCAATTCCATGACCGTGCGGTAGTAGTCGCGCATAAAACACTCGACCGCCAGATTAGCATGGTCAGCATCGTAACCTAGATACGAAGCAAGTGTTCGTTGATGGTCAAACAACAGGCGGTCGTCATGGCGGCCTGTTAGCAAGTGTAATGCAAAGCGTACTCTCCAAAGATGGTCTTGTCCCTGTATCAGGGTCTGATACTCGGCTTCTGTAAGAAATTTATGCTCAACTAATTCATGCAGGCCTTCGATTTGAAAGTGACGTTTTGCCACCCAGCCGATCATTTGTATATCTCGAAGGCCCCCAGGACTCTCTTTAACGTTTGGCTCGAGGTTGCTGATGCTGCAATCCTGCTTGGCATGTCGATTTCTCTGTTCATTCCATTTTGCCTCAAAAAAATCGAGACTATTCCACATGCGATCCGGTCCTGTGGCCTGCAGCATCTCGATAAATAACTGTTTTGAACCCGTGATGCAGCGAGATTCAATCAGGTTGGTCATGACGGTGATATCCTGATCTGCCTCACGGATACAGTCTTCAATAGTGCGAACACTGTGACCGACTTCAAGACCGATATCCCAGAGTAGGGTTAGAAATTGCTCAAGAAGCTCTTTGAATGATTCAAACTGCTTTTCATCATCGAGTAAAATCATGAGGTCGATATCGGAAGCAGGGTGGAGTTCCCCGCGCCCATAGCCGCCAACTGCTACCAATGCGGTTCTAGTGGTCGTGTCAAAATAGCGTTTCCAGGCACGGGTTAATATTTCATCAACCAGATAAGCGCGCTCAGCAACCAAGTCACTTGTGGGTGTCTGGCCTGTGGAAAAGCGCTCTTTGACGCCCTCTGAGTAGTCTTTTAACAGTGCTTTGCAGGGCAGGATAGGCGAACTATCTTTAGCAAAAGCAATATTGAGTGCAGCGTGGTCGATCATTTATGAATTGCTCGACTCGGTTTAGGAATTTCACCCACGTTCTTCGCTGCGTAAAGTGAGGATTTCATAACCAGTTTCTGTAACCAGCAGGGTATGTTCGAACTGTGCAGAGAGACTTCGGTCCTTGGTAACCACTGTCCAACCATCGGGTTTGAGTTTTACCTGTTGTTTACCAGCATTGACCATGGGTTCAATGGTGAAGCACATACCTGGGAGTAGTTCTATACCTGTATCAGGGTGGCCATAATGCAAGATTTGCGGATCCTCGTGAAATTCACGGCCTATGCCATGTCCGCAGTACTCTCGAACCACTGAGTAGTTATGTTTTTCGACGAATGATTGAATAGCATGACCAATATCGCCTATGCGGCATCCAGGTTTGACCTGTTTTACACCAATCCACAGCGCCTGCTGAGCCACGTCTATTAGCCGTTTGGCCAGTATTGACGGTTCGCCGACAGAGAACATCCTACTGGTATCCCCATGATAGCCATCCTTAATGACAGTGATGTCAAGATTGACAATATCTCCTTTTTTTAGCTTTTTTTCGCTGGGAATGCCGTGGCAGACAACCTGATTGACTGATGTACAGATCGATTTGGGAAACCCTCGATAATTTAGAGGTGCAGGTATAGCATTTTGCACGTTGATAATGTAATTGTGGCAGATGCGATCCAGTTCCTGGGTGGTAATGCCAGGCTGGACATGGGGTGCGATCATCTCCAACACCTGCGCGGCCAGTGTTCCTGCCACACGCATCTTTTCGATCTCAGCTGCTGTTTTTATTGTGACGCCCATGTGAAATTGTTTGAAAATCCGGGGAATTGATGAAGTTAGGGGGGTGCGGCGCGATTGTCGCAACAAGCTGGTTATGGTATAAAACGCCCCGCCGAATCGCAAACGGTTCGTCAATTCAAACCCGCCGTAGCATTAAGGTTTTTTCGGTGGGTAAAAAACACACACATATCGACACGTGAGCCTGGGTGCCGCAGGATGTCATTTCATTGGTGATATCACTTATGAATCAGACTCTTAAGGTTAGGCCATGGGATATGTGGAAGCACAACCCGATACAATCAGGAGTCACTCATGAGTGAAGTATCAATGCGCCAAATGCTTGAGGCAGGCGTACACTTCGGGCATCAGACCCGCTACTGGAACCCAAAAATGGGTTCTTATATCTTTGGTCATCGCAACAAGATTCACATTGTCAATCTTGAAAAGACCATGCCACTGTTCAAGGATGCGATGAACTTCATCGGATCTCTCTCAGCAAATGGTGGAAAGATTCTCTTCGTTGGTACTAAGCGTGCAGCCCAGAGCGTGGTTTGCGAAGAGGCTGAACGTTGCGGTATGCCTTTCGTCAATCATCGCTGGTTAGGCGGAATGCTGACTAATTTTAAGACCATAAAACAGTCTATTAAGCGTCTCAAGGAGTTGGAGGCGATGTTTGAGGACGGTAGTGTTGAACAGCGTTTCAATAAGAAGGAAGCCCTTGGACTGAGCCGTGAGCTGGAGAAGCTGGTGCGAAGTCTGGGTGGTATTAAAAATATGAATGGTCTGCCAGATGCGCTCTACATCGTCGATGTCGGGCATGAAAAGAACGCAGTGGCTGAAGCCCGTAAATTGGGAATCCCAGTCATCGGAGTGGTTGATACCAATAATGATCCTGACGGTATCGACTACGTGATCCCGGGCAATGATGATGCAATTCGTGCCATTCAACTCTATGTGCAGGGAGCGTCAGCCGCCATTCTAGAGGGTCGTACGAGTGCGGCCAACATGGTTGGTGGTAATGGCAATGAAGAGTTTGTCGAGGTATCAGAGAGTAGTTCCTGAATTGGCAGAACACTTCAAGCCTGATGGTCGGCCTATGGTTTCCTCGGAATCCGGCCATTTTTCATTGAAACGATTTTCAGCTTTAAGTTAAAGGTAGACAGACTATGGCGATTACAGCCTCTCTGGTTAAGGAGCTGCGTGAACGTACTGGCGCAGGCATGATGGAGTGCAAAAGAGCACTGGTTGAGACCGATGGCGATATTGATGCTGCGATTGAGCAGATGCGGAAATCCGGACAGGCAAAGGCTGCCAAAAAGGCTGGGCGCATTGCTGCTGAAGGTGTGATTGTACTTAGCTTCAACGAAGACAGCACGCAGGCCTCTATGGTGGAGGTTAACTGTGAAACCGATTTTGTCGGTAAGGATGACAACTTTACCTCTTTTGCCAAGGCGGTGGCTGAGCGTGTACTCGCCGGTGGAGCCGATGAGGTTAATACCCTGATGGAGCAACCGTTGCACGAAGGTGAAGAGACAACCGTCAATCAAGCTCGCGAAGCCCTAGTGTCGAAACTGGGTGAAAATATGAATGTACGTCGTTTCTCTCGATTCCAAGCCAGTAGTGGTAAGCTTGTCAGCTACCGTCATGGTGTAAGAATTGGCGTCGTGCTTGAGCTCGAGGGTGGTGGTGGTGAACTGGGTAAGGATCTGGCAATGCATATAGCCGCGACCAATCCGGTCTGTTTATCTGCTGACCAGATGCCTCAGGATTTGCTCGACAAAGAGCGTGAAATTGTCGCGGCCCAAGCCAAAGAGAGTGGCAAGCCGGACGAGATCGTTGCCAAAATGGTTGATGGTCGGATGCGTAAGTACCTGTCAGAGAACACACTACTTGGCCAGGCCTTTGTAAAGGATCCTGATACAACAGTTGAAAAACTGCTGAAAAGTAAAGGTGCATCAATAATCCAGTACGCACGTTTTGAGGTGGGTGAGGGTATCGAGAAGAAGCAGGAGAATTTTGCTGAAGAGGTTATGGCCCAGGCAAAAATGTAACCAGGACATGGTTGTAGATGACTGATCTAATAAGCCAACGCATACTGCTTAAGCTCAGTGGTGAAGCCCTCATGGGTGGAGGGTCGTTCGGTATTGACCCGCTGGTTCTTCAGCGGGTTTCTGAGGAGATCAAGGAGTTGGTCGAATCAGGTGTCCAGATCGGATTAGTCATCGGTGGTGGGAATATTTTTCGCGGTGCGGGACTGGCCCAAGGTGGTTTTGATCGTGTACGCGGTGATCACATGGGTATGCTGGCAACTGTCATGAATTCGTTGGCGATGCAGGATGCTCTGTCACGGATCGGTATTGAAGCCATCGTATTTTCGGCACTGCGCATGCCCGATGTGTGTGAAAGCTTTACTGCCAGAGAGGCGAGATGCTGTTTGGCTGCTAACAAGGTGGCTATTCTCGCTGCAGGAACGGGTAATCCCTATTTTACGACTGATTCAGCTGCCAGTCTTCGCGCTGTTGAGATTAAGGCTGATCTGTTGATCAAAGCGACTAAGGTCAATGGTGTCTATTCAGCCGATCCAGTGAAAGATCCTCAAGCTGTCTTTTACCCAAAATTGACCTATGATCGTGCATTGGCGGAAAATCTGCAGGTGATGGATGCAACGGCGATTGTCCTCTGTCGGGACAATGAGATGCCAATACGTATCATGAATATTAATGATCCTGGTGCCCTTATGCGCTTGATGCGCGGTGAGGATATCGGTTCCCTAGTGGAAAAGGGCGATTGACTATGATTGACGATATTAAGCGTGATGCTAATACCCGGATGGGCAAGAGTGTTGAGTCATTGGTCCATGAATTGGCCAAAGTACGTACAGGTAGAGCCCACCCCAGCTTGTTGGATCATATTCGGGTGGATTATTACGGTTCAGAAGTTCCGATCAGTCAAGTGGCCAATATCAATGTCGAGGATGCACGTACCTTAACCGTCATACCATGGGAAAAAAACATGGCGGCGGTGGTTGAGAAGGCAATCATGACTTCAGACTTGGGGCTCAATCCGATGAGTGCCGGTAGTGTCATCCGGGTCCCAATGCCGCCTTTGACCGAAGAGCGGCGCAAGGAGTTGATTCGGGTTGTGCGCCATGAGGCTGAAGGTGCAAAAGTAGCTGTTCGCAATATTCGCCGTGACGCCAACCACGATCTTAAGGATATGGTGAAAGAGAAGCTCATTTCAGAGGATGATGAGCGGCGAGGTCAGGAGATCATCCAGGGCTTGACTGATCAGCATACCAAGCAGATCGATGAGTTTCTGGGAGAGAAAGAGAAGGATCTAATGGAGATCTGAGTATCTCCTTTTTTCTCATGAAATGAAGCGGTTATCCTAGATGAACAGCGGCAAGACAAAGGAGTCTGTACCTGTCGGTAAGCGGTTGCCCAAGCATATCGCAATTATCATGGATGGTAACGGCCGATGGGCTAAGAAGCGGGGACTACCCCGCTATGCCGGGCATCCTGCAGGTGTAGAGGCGGTACGCAGGGTAGTTGAAGTCTGTGTAGAGTTACAAATCCCCACCCTAACCTTGTTTGCGTTCAGTAGCGAGAATTGGCGGCGACCTCAAAAGGAGGTCAACCTCATCATGGACCTGTTTGTGAGGTCTCTGAAGAAGGAGGTTCGTCGCCTGAATCGTAATCAGGTCAAACTCAGAATTATTGGTGATCGTAGTGCCTTCTCAAAGAGACTGCAGAAGCAGATCGAAGAGGCAGAGCACCAGACAGAGACCAATAAGGGACTGCTACTACAGGTGGCTGCCAACTATGGTGGTCGATGGGATATCACCCAAGCAGCTAAATGTGTTGCTGAGCGTGTGCAGAGTGGCGAGCTGACACTGGATATGATTGATGAAGAGGCCATCTCGCAACACCTCTCATTTGCCGGTGTACCAGAGCCTGATCTATTCATCCGTACCGGTGGCGAGCAGCGTATCAGCAACTTTTTGCTTTGGCAGTGTGCCTATACTGAACTTTATTTTACCGATTTGCTTTGGCCGGATTTTAATCGTCAGGCCATGGAGGCAGCACTTCTGGACTTTACCCATCGTCAGCGGCGATTTGGCCGCACCGGGGAACAGGTTCAGGATCAGACTGCTGAGGCCTCCTGAGTCACTCAATGCTGAAACAGCGCGTCATTACTGCCCTGATTCTGGCCCCTTTGCTTATTGCGGCGGTATTGTTGCTGCCTACGGGCTACTTGGCCATAGTATTAGGTTTGGCAGTTGCCATTGGTGGTAGGGAGTGGGCAAAATTGAGTGGAATTGATAATCGCTCAATGCAGCTAGTCTATGCATTGTTTCTGCTGATCTGTCTGGCTGGCGTTTATTATTATCTGCCTGAGACATGGCTGCCTGGTGTAATGGCGGCCTCTGTTACCTGGTGGCTATATGCACTATTTAGTCTGACACGATACCGAACCGATCAGGATAGCGCAGTCAGTACACCGATCAGAGCCTTGCAAGGATTGGTTGTACTGGTGCCTGCCTGGCTCGCATTGGTATCCATCCATCGTATTCTTTCTACCGGACCGGGATTATTATTGTTTGTATTGATCCTGATCTGGAGTGCAGATGTGGGTGCTTATTTTGCAGGACATCGTTGGGGAAGACATAAACTGGCACCTCAGGTCAGTCCTGGAAAAACCCGTGAAGGGGTATATGGCGCCACTGTTGCTGCCTTGATATGCGGCCTCATTCTTGCCTGGTGGCTGGATGTTGGTATGCCCCAGCTACCATTGATATTGCTTCTCTGTCTTGTCACTATGCTCTTCTCCGTTGTTGGGGACCTCTTCGAAAGCCTGCTCAAACGCCAGCAGGGATTGAAGGACAGTGGCACACTGCTACCCGGTCATGGTGGCATGTTGGATCGTATTGATAGTCTTACCGCGGCAGCACCGGTATTTCTGTTTGGCCTGATCCTACTCGGAGTTGTGCAATGAAAGGCTTAACCATACTGGGCTCAACAGGCTCAATTGGTATGAGTACATTGGATGTTGTGGCTCGTCATAGAGATAAGTATCGGATTGTTGCATTGACCGCCAATAGGGATGTGGATGGCATGCTGGTTCAGTGTGAACGCTTTACACCTGAAATAGCAGTGATGGCGGACACGGATTCTGCCAGTCGACTGGCAAAAGGTTTGAGTCAGCGGAGCATTGCAACAGAGGTGCTGTCTGGTTTGAGGGGGTTGGAAATAGCAGCCTCCATACCGAGTGCCGAGATAGTAATGGCGGCCATTGTGGGTGCTGCAGGCCTGCTGCCAACATTGGCAGCCGTTAGAGCAGGTAAGCGTCTTTTACTGGCAAACAAGGAAGCCTTGGTAGTGGCAGGTCATCTGTTCATGGGCGAAGTGGAGGCCCATGGGGCGGAGATTCTGCCTATCGATAGTGAGCACAATGCAGTTTTTCAATGCATGCCTGATGATACCCGTGAAGGTCTGAAGCATTGTGGTGTAAAACGCATTCTGTTAACCGCCTCCGGCGGACCGTTTCGCACCCTACCACTTGAGGCGTTGGCAACCGTTACGCCCTCACAAGCCTGTGCCCATCCGAATTGGGAGATGGGACGTAAAATCTCAGTTGACTCCGCCACTATGATGAATAAGGGGTTGGAGGTCATCGAGGCACATTGGCTGTTTCATGCAGAACCGGAAAAGATTCGGGTGGTGTTGCATCCACAAAGCATCATTCACTCCATGGTTGAGTATGTCGATGGTTCGGTATTAGCCCAACTCGGTAATCCTGACATGCGCACACCGATTGCCCATGCGTTGGCTTGGCCCCACCGCATTGAATCAGGTGTCGGTAGTCTTGATCTATTTGAGGTGGCCAGGCTTGACTTTGACCAACCTGACTTACAACGATTTCCCTGTCTCAGGCTTGCCTATCAAGCGATTCAGGCTGGAGGTACAGCCTGTGCCATACTCAATGCAGCCAATGAAGTGGCCGTGGACGCCTTTCTGTCAGAGCGTCTGGCTTTCATTGGCATTGCAGCGGTGGTTGAAGAGACGCTACAACGGATACCAGTTCAACCAGCAGAGGATCTGGAAACCCTTCTCGACACAGACAGGCAGGCCAGAGTGGTTGCGGAACAAGTAATGCAAAATAGGGTCTCAAGCAGCGGTATCAGCTGAGAATAACTTCATGGGCTCACTACTTTTCACCATCCTTTCGTTCATTGTCGCATTGGCGATTCTCATTACCGTGCATGAGTACGGCCATTTTTGGGTGGCGCGGAAACTGGGCGTGAAAGTGTTACGTTTCTCCATCGGCTTTGGCCGTGCTTTATGGAAGCGCACCAGCGAAGTGGATGGCACCGAGTATGTGATTGCTGCCATCCCCTTGGGTGGCTATGTCAAGATGCTGGATGAGCGGGAGGCGCCGGTAGACCCCGAAGAACAGCAGCGTGCGTTTAATCGCCAGCCATTAGGGGTGCGTAGCGCCATCGTTGTGGCGGGTCCCCTGTTTAACTTTCTATTCGCTATCCTTGCCTTTTGGCTCATATTCGTGACCGGTGATACGGGTCTCAAGCCACTGGTGGGTAAGGTTGAGAGCGGATCTATTGCAGAGCAGGCAGGATTCATTCCCGGGGACGAGATACTTTCGGTCGCCAATCAGTCAACACCAACCTGGGAGAGTGTTGTCTACATACTCTTGTCTGAAGCGCTGGACAGTACCAGCCTATCCATACAGGTGCGCGACAAGGCGGGTGATGAACAGCACTATCAGCTGCAGAGCCTTGGACTGTCAGATTTATCAGAAGATGGTCGGTTACTGCAGAACCTCGGGTTGACACCTGATCGTCCAATTTTGCCACCGGTAATTGGCGATGTGCTAGTGGGCGAACCAGCTGAAGAGGCTGGGCTCAGGCCAGGTGACCGCATCATCAGTGTGGACGGCAGTGCTGTAGACAACTGGAATGATTGGGTAAGCTATGTTCGCGAGCGTCCATCAGTGGCCCTCAATCTCGAGGTGGATCGAGATGGAGAGACCATTCCGATGGTGATCACACCCGCAACTATTGAGAGTGAAGGTGAAACCATTGGGCGAATCGGCGCGAGCGTAACGGTTCCTGATAACCTGATGGACGACTATCGGGCTGTCATCAAGTATGGACCTGTTGAGGCCATCGGCCAATCCGTCACCAAAACTTGGGATCTGTCTCTGCTGATGCTGCGGATGCTGGGAAAAATGGTGATTGGCGAGGTCTCGGTAAAGAACCTCAGTGGTCCAATATCAATCGCAGATTCTGCAGGTAAATCAGCAAGTTATGGGGTCAGCTATTTCCTCAAATTTCTCGCCGTAGTGAGTGTCAGTTTGGGTGTGTTGAACCTGTTACCTATTCCCGTTCTGGATGGTGGGCACCTGTTTTTTTTCCTGATTGAGGCGATTCAGGGCAAGCCTTTGTCGGAACGGTTCATGGAGCAGGGCCAGAAGATTGGCTTGCTCATACTGCTGGGGGTGATGGGTCTTGCCTTTTATATCGACCTAAACCGTTTTCTGGGATAGTGATGGGTTCATTCCGTATCCTGAATCCACGGATTCAAGTGTAGAGCTGATTGAAGCCTGGTTGTGGCTGAAGGCATCGGTATCCTGATCTAAAAAGATCACTTATACTTACGCGCTGTTTGCCACCGAAGTTGTTCAGAGGATATTAGCCTCAGAGCAAATAATATGAATAAACTTAGTTGTAACAAGAGATAATGCCTTCATTGCTCCGGATTCTATCCCTCATTTTCCTTATCAGTGGGCTGCTGTTTGGTCAGCTGGCAGCTGCCTTTGTTGTCGAGGATATTCGCGTCGAGGGTCTACAGCGTATTTCAGCTGGAACAGTATTCAACTACCTGCCAGTCAAGACAGGGGATGAGGTGAATGCAGGTAATACCTCACAGATCATACGCACCCTCTATAAAACAGGTTTTTTCAAAGATGTGCGATTGGAACATGAAGGCGATGTTCTGATTGTCTTTGTCCGGGAGCGACCAGCTGTTGCAGAGATCAATATCTCTGGAAACAAGGATTTGGATACGGATAGGTTGATGGAAGGCCTGAAGGATATCGGTTTGGCGGAAGGTCGAGTTTTTAAAAGAGCACTGCTTGAGCAGGTGGAGCAGGAACTCAATCGTCAATATTTCGCTCGCGGAAAATATGGTGTAAGAATTAAATCTACCGTCACCCCGCTGGAACGAAACCGGGTTGGATTGGATATCAAAATCTCTGAAGGATTGACTGCCAGGATCAAGAAAGTCAATGTCATCGGCAATCAGGCGTATGATGATGATGAACTATTGGATCTGTTTGAGCTTGGCGTCCCATCCTGGTACGCCTTCTTCTCCAGTAAGGATAAATATTCAAAGCAGGCGCTTTCTGGCGATCTTGAAACATTGCGTTCCTTTTATCTTGATCGTGGCTATATCGATTTCAAGATTGAGTCCACCCAGGTCTCGATCACCCCTGACAAGAAAGATATCTACATTACCGTTGTGGTCAACGAGGGAGATGTATTTTCACTCAGTGATATCAAGCTAGCGGGTGAATTGGAATTGCCTCAGGATGATCTCTTCCCCCTCATTCATCTCAGGCGTGGTGAGGTCTTTTCGCGCAAAAAACTGACTGCCAGCGCCGACAGACTCAGCAGGCACTATTCCGACGCAGGATATGCTTTTGCCAACGTAAACAGTATCCCGGATATTGATCGCGAGAATCTTAAGGTAGCGATTACCTTCTTCGTCGATCCGGGAAAACGGGTCTACGTCCGTTATATCAATGTCTCTGGGAATACCAATACCCGTGATGAGGTGTTGCGCCGTGAGTTGCGTCAGATGGAGTCGGCATGGTTTTCCGGCGAGAAAACCCGCCTTTCCCGCGAGCGACTACAGCGACTAGGCTACTTCAGTGATGTAAATATGGAGACACCAGCGGTCCCTGGTTCTACAGACCTGGTGGACGTGAATCTGGGGGTATCCGAAGCAGCATCCGGGAGTCTCAGCGCCGGTGTCGGTTTTTCCCAGACCCAGGGAGTCATCCTCAATGCCAGTATTAGTGAGAATAATTTCCTTGGCACCGGTAAAAGGGTCAGTGCAGGCTTCGATACCAGTGATGCGACCAAGAAACTTTCACTCTCATATACCGACCCATATTACACTATTGACGGGGTAAGTCAGGGCTATGAAATGAGCTATCGAAAGACAGATTTCTCGGAACTCAATGTCTCCAGCTACTCGACTGATGTAGGGCGATTAGGTATCAACTTCGGTATACCTGTGACAGAGTTTGATCGCTTGCGATTCAGCCTGGCTTACGAGAATACCTCATTTTTCCTAGGTTCATCCCCCTCAGATGAGATCAATGAATTTGTCGAAATGAATGGTGACGAGTTCAGTGATTTCGAAATGGTAGGTAGCTGGATCCACGATACGCGAGATCGAGCCATATTTCCCAACCGGGGTGGACGACAAGTGTTCTCCGTGGAGGCCAATATCCCCGGCAGCGACCTTCAGTACTATCGCATCAATTACTCCAATGCTTATTACTTCCAGCTCACCAATTCATTCACCCTGAAGTTGAATGGAGAGATGGGTTACGGCGATGGCTATGGGGATAATGATGAATTACCATTCTTCCGCAATTTCTATGCGGGCGGTATCGGCTCGGTAAGGGGATTCGAAGAGAATACCCTGGGATCACAGGATTCCCAGGACGATGCTTTGGGAGCAAATGCTAGAATTGTGGGTCAGATGGAATTACTGTTCCCAGCTTTTGGTGACGATTTTAAGGACACTGTACGTGCTGGCCTGTTTGTGGACGTTGGTAATGTGTTCGACTTGGCAGGGGATGAGAAGATCGAGTGGGAGGGATTTAGGGCTTCTACAGGTCTGATGCTATCCTGGTTCTCTCCAGTGGGCGCACTCTCCTTCAGCTGGGGGTATCCGCTCAAAGAGGAAGAGGGTGATGATATAAAGAACCTTCAATTCAGAATTGGCGGTGGTTTCTAATCAATTAGGGAGTCAATGGGTGAATTCACTACGACATATATTATTTGCTTTAACTTTGGTTTTTTGTGTGACTGGCAGTGTGCTGGCCGAGGAGTATCGCATTGCTTTTGTAAATGCTACAAAAGTCTTCGAAGAGTCGCCACAGTATAAAAAAGCACGAGAGCGGTTGCATACTGAATTTTCCCGTCGAGAGAAAGACTTACTTGCATCCCAGAAGCAACTTAAACAGCTTGAGGAGAAACTTCAGAGAGATGGCTCTGTGATGAGTGAATCTGAAGTCAAGCGTCTGGAGAGAGATATTCTGAATCGAAGTCGTAAATTGAAAAATGCCCAGACCGAATTTCGTGAGGATCTGAATTTACGCCAGAATGAAGAGTTTAAAAAACTTCGACAGCAGGTACGTGAAGTGATTCAGGAAGTGGGTAAGAAAGAAAAGATAGACCTTATTGTCTCTGATGGTGTGGTCTATTTCAGTAAAAATATAGATATTTCAGAATTAGTCCTGGAAAAGCTTCGCCAACTGAAAGCCGAGTAAGCGTGGGATTGAGGGAATCAGGTATCCGGCTCGGAGATCTGGCAGAGGCCGTCGGAGCAGAGCTTCGTGGCGATCCTGAAATAGTGATTACAGGGGTTGGCACACTCCAGATGGGAATCACTGGTCAGTTGAGCTTTCTCAGCAATGCCTCCTATCGACACTATCTCAAGGACACACAGGCCTCGGCGGTTATCGTTTCGGAACAGGATGCAGCTGATTGCCCAGCTGCTGCTGTAGTCTCAAACAATCCTTATCTAGCTTATGCTAATGCCGCGGCGTTGCTTTTCCCACATCAGTCATTCGCACCTGGGATAGATCCAACAGCTGTTGTTGCCAAATCGTCAATGATTGATGAGTCTGCCTGGGTCGGACCCTGCTCGGTCATCGGCAATGGAGTGAAGATCGAATCCGGTGTTTATCTCGGTCCAGGCTGTGTGGTTGAAGATGATTGTTATATTGGAAGCGATACGAGGTTGGTGGCGCGGGTGACTCTCTGTCATGAGACCCGGATAGGTCAGCGCTGCATTATCCATCCAGGCGCAGTACTGGGTGCAGATGGTTTTGGGTTGGCCAATGACCAAGGACATTGGGTTAAAGTCCCCCAGTTAGGTCGAGTGTGGGTGGGTGACGATGTAGAAATCGGAGCCAATACCACCATCGATCGTGGGGCGTTGGAGGACACCATCCTACACAATGGGGTCAAGTTGGATAACTTGATTCAGATAGCACACAACGTAGAGATTGGAGAGCATACGGCAATGGCAGGTTGCTCTGCAGTTGCCGGCTCGACAAAGATCGGCAGTCACTGTACTGTCGGTGGCCAGACGGGTCTGGTAGGGCACTTGACGATTGGCGATAATGTACATTTTTCGGCCGCTACACTGGTGACCCGATCCTTCACAAAGGCGGGCTACTACAGCGGCAATCTTCCCGCCATGGAAAATGGAGCATGGAAGAAAATGATCGCAAGACTGAGGCACCTTGAAGAGTTGGCCAAGGATATGAAATTCCTAAAAAAAATATCAAGACGTTCAGGGGAGAAGGATTGATATGAGAAGATTGTGTCACTGGAGGGTAGTTTGATCGCGATGGACATCAATAAGGTGCTGAGTCTGTTGCCGCACCGTTACCCCTTTCTGCTAATAGACCGGGTTGTCGAATATGAGAAAGACGCACGTTTGCTGGCACTGAAAAACGTCACCTACAATGAACCCTTTTTCAATGGTCATTTCCCCATACAACCGGTGATGCCCGGGGTATTGATCGTAGAAGCGATGGCACAGGCAACCGGTCTGTTGGCGATGGAGTCAAATCCGGAGACTATCAACGAGACAACCATCTATCTTTTTGTGGGTATTGATAAAGCCCGATTTAAGCAGCAGGTTGAGCCCGGCGATCAACTGATGATCGAGGTTGTTCAGAATAAAATGAAGCGTGGTATTGGTTTTTTTACCTGTTCTGCACATGTTGATGATAGAACTGTGGCAACGGCTGAAATAATGTGTACTGCAAGGGAGATAGGCCGCTGATCGACCCACGCGCAGTCATCGATCCAGATGCTGAACTTGAAGAAGGGGTGCGTGTGGGGCCTTTCTCAATCATCGGCGCCGGTGTTAGGATCGCAGCGGGAACCGTGATTGGGCCTCATGTGGTCATCAATGGACCAACCCACATTGGCAAGGACAATCGCTTCTATCAGTTCGCTTCTGTAGGCGAAGATCCTCAGGACATGAAATACGCGGGTGAACCTACCACCCTCGAGATCGGTGATCGTAATGTTATCCGTGAATTTGCAACACTGCATCGTGGCACCATACAGGATCAGGGAGTGACGCGGATTGGCAACGATAATCTTCTGATGGCCTACATTCACGTAGCCCACGATTGTCAACTTGGGGACCACATTATTATGGCGAATGCTGCATCCCTTGGTGGTCATGTAGAGGTAGGTGACTACGCTATCTTGGGAGGATTCACCAGGGTACATCAGTTTTGTCGTGTGGGAGCACATAGTTTTTCTGGTATGGGATCGTCTATTAATATGGATTTGCCACCCTACTTCATGGTTTCAGGACATCCAGCCAAACCCTATGGTATCAACCGTGAAGGGCTGAGCCGGCGTGGGTTCAGTAGTGAGGCGATTCAGCAGATCAAGCGGGCCTACAAGCTGATCTATCTCTCAAAACAGCGCTTGGAAGAGGCCAGGGATATGATTGATACAATGCAGGAGGAGAACCCGGAGCTTGAGATCCTGGGTAAGTTTCTTCACCAGAAAGGTCGCGGTATCTTGCGCTAATCTCTAGCTGACTTTCCAGGTCTCCTTAAAATGCAGAACACGATTTCACAGGGACCAATTAGGATTGGCATTCTAGCCAATGAGGTTTCCGGCGATCAATTGGCAGCAGCGCTGATTGAGGCACTCCGTTCCAAACAGCCAGATATTCGGTTTGAGGGGATGACGGGTCCATTGATGGAAGCTGCCGGTTGTCGCTCACTTGCAAGGATGGATCCGGTGATGGGAATTGTCGAAGTAATTCGCCATCTGCCAGGTTTATTGAAAACTCGTCGAAAACTGGCGGACCATTTTCTCAATTCACCTCCAGATCTTGTACTTGGTGTGGATGCCCCCGATTTCAATCTTGCACTGGAAAAGCGATTCAAAGCAGCAGGGATACCCACCGCGCATTTTGTGAGTCCTACGGTCTGGGCATGGCGACAGGGACGGGTTAAAAAACTGCAGCAGGCCGTTGACCTGATGCTCTGCATTTTTGACTTTGAAGTCGATTTCCTGCGTCAACATAAGGTACCAGCGGTCTATGTTGGTCATCCCATGGCAGATCAAATCCCACTTGAGTCGGTTGATGCCAGAAGAGTCAAAACCCAGTTAGGCCTGGATCCAGATAGACCGGTGATAGCGCTTTTACCGGGTAGTCGCATGAGCGAAGTAAGCCGGCTTGGCCTCATTTTCCTCCAGACAGCATTGTGGCTTGGCCAACAAAAGCCTGGATTACAGTTTGTGGCACCGATGGTGAATGAGAAGATCAAAATGGCTTTTCAGGCTCAGTTACACACTGTTGCACCAAACCTGTCCCTGTTGTTACTGGACGGTCAATCCAGACAGGCAATCAGTGCAGCCGATGTGGTATTGACCGCTTCAGGTACAGCAACCCTCGAGACCCTGTTATTTAAACGGCCTATGGTTGTAGCCTACCGACTCTCCACCGTGACGATGTGGCTGATCCGCACTTTCAATATGCTGAAGACCCGTTATGTCGCTATTGCAAATCTGCTGGCCGATAGACCCTATGCCCCTGAATTTCTCCAGGAGGCTTGTGAGCCCGAGGCAATGGGTAGAGCGTTACTAAACTTTCTCGATAACAGGCCGCAACGTGAGGAGATCGAGCAGGTCTATCTGGCAATCCATCAAAGACTACGTCGAAACGCAGCAAATAGTGCTGCTGAAGAGATATTGGGGATGCTGGATATTCGATAAAGAAGCATAGAGCACATATATCATTTAAAACTGTGTTGTCTTTATTAGACAGGGACATTTTTTTTTGCTCTTATTATCTTACCGGTTGCGCATTAAGTGCGTAAATCACCCTACAGCAGGAAAAATTCAAACAAGCGATGACGGCACTACTCCATGATTTGCTTTTCGATTCAGCCAAACGCTTTTCTTCCAATATATCCATCAAATACAAGGAGACGTCATTAACCTATGCCGAATTGTCGGAGCTGGTCGATCGATTTTCACAGGCACTGATCTCGATCGGGATTGAAAAGCAGGATCGGGTTGCGATCTATCTTCCCAAGTGCCTGGAGAATGTGGTCGCCATCTTTGGTTCCTCAGCCGCTGGTGCTGTCTTTGTGCCGATCAATCCTGTACTGAAACCGCATCAGGTGTCTCACATCCTGCTGGATTGCGATGCCAAGATACTGGTAACGACACAAGGAAAGTTCAGGGCGCTGCATGCTGCTCTCGCTTACTGTGTAGACCTGCAATACATCATCTTGATAGATGGTTGTGAAAATCAAAATGCAGACGAACATGCGCAGGGGTTGATCTCCTGGGATGACCTGTTCACAGACCCATTTTCGATCAGCACGCATAGAGTGATCGATTCGGATATTGCTTCACTGATCTATACTTCCGGCAGCACGGGAGACCCGAAGGGAGTGGTCCTGTCTCATAGAAATATGGTGACTGGGGCCAAAAGTGTTGCCCAGTATCTTGGGAATACGTCCTCTGACAGACTCTTGGCGGTACTTCCTCTCAGTTTTGATTACGGTGTGAGCCAGTTGACGACAGCCTTTTCAGTCGGCGCCAGTGTCGTGTTGATCAACTACCTGTTGCCGATGGAAGTTATCAATACCCTCACTCAAGAAAAGATAACTGGATTGGCAGCAGTGCCGCCACTTTGGAATCTATTGGTGGAGTTGCCCTGGCCCAGCGAGGCCGTGGAGAATTTGCGTTATATCACCAGTTCCGGTGGGGTAGTGCCGGTAGAGACCACTGAGCTATTAAGACAGGTTCTACCAAAAACTGAGATCTTCCTTATGTATGGCCTTACCGAGGCCTTTCGCTCGACCTATCTGCCGCCTGACCAGGTTGAAAAAAGACCCACCTCAATCGGCAAGGCCATTCCTAATGTCGAGGTGTTAGTACTTGACAGCGACGGTGCCCCCTGTGCTGTGGACGAACCCGGTGAGTTAGTGCACCGTGGATCGTTGGTAGCCATGGGCTACTGGAATGATACAAGCGCCACCCAGGAACGGTTTCGTCCAATCCCCGCTAGATTGGATGCGATTCCCAACAAAGAAATTGCGGTCTGGTCTGGCGATATTGTCAAGATGGATAGAGAAGGCTATCTCTATTTCTTGGGTAGAAACGATGATCTGATAAAGACATCGGGTTATCGGGTCAGCCCGAATGAGATTGAAGAGATTTTTTTTGGTACAGGTCTGGTATCTGAGGTAGTCGCATTTGGTGTTCCACATAGTACATTAGGGCAATCAATAGCTCTGGTAGTGATACCTAAACCTGGTATAGAAGTGACTGAGGATAACTTGATCAATGTCTGTAAGAAGCGACTTGCCAGTTATATGATGCCTACTGAAATTGTATTTCGTACCAGCATGCCATCTAACCCAAATGGCAAGGTTGATAGAAAACAGTTGGCCCTGGAAATGGTAGAGTCTTTTAGTCATCAATGACCCCGTTTTTTTAGATTAATTCTGAATTATTGTCCATTTGATACGCTGATACGTAGAGCTTTATGTCAATAGAAACATTGTTTGTTGCGGGTGTAGATGAAGTCGGACGGGGACCGCTGGCCGGGCCGGTCGTGGCCGCTGCAGTGATACTAAATCCTGAAAGACCTATTGAAGGACTGGCTGATTCAAAAAAATTGAGCGAGAAGCGCCGTGAAGAACTTGCACTGTTGATTAGAGAGCGAGCTCACAGCTGGTGTTTGGGGCGGGCTGAAGTGGAAGAGATCGACCGGATTAATATCCTGCAAGCGAGTCTGCTGGCCATGCAAAGAGCTGTAGAAGGCTTGCCATTCCTGCCTCACCTGGCCCAGGTGGATGGAAAACATGCACCGAATCTTGCTTGTAAAGTAGACGCCATCATCGGTGGGGATAGTCATGTTGAGGCGATCAGTGCCGCCTCGATAATTGCTAAAGTGGCCAGGGATCATGAAATGGTTGAATTGGATGCCCACTATCCCGGTTATGGCCTTGCGAAGCACAAAGGTTATCCCACCAAACAACATCTGCTGGGACTGCAATCATTGGGTGTCTCACCGATTCACCGTCGTTCCTTCGGCCCTGTTAAGCGACTCCTTGACCAGTCCTGAGTCCCGAGTTTCAGGGAATTGAAATTTGGCACTTTAAAGGCTCATGATCTGAGACCGATTCAGGGTAGAATAGGCACCCATGGAAGCTCCCTTCATTCATCTTCGCGTTCATTCTGAGTATTCCCTCGTCGACGGGTTGGTGCGTGTCAAACCCCTGGTGAAGCAGGTGGCAGAGGGTGGTATCCCGGCGGTGGCACTGACCGATCAGTCCAACCTGTTTGCCCTGGTGCGTTTCTATCAGGCAGCGTTGGCGGCTGGTGTCAAACCGATTGCCGGCGTGGATGCCTGGATTCGAAACCCGGAGGATGTGAATACGCCCTATCGTCTGGTGCTGTTGGTCCAGAACCAGGCCGGCTATCAAAATCTGACCCGATTGGTATCACGCAGCTACCGGGAGGGACAACATCTCGGTCGTCCTCTCATGGAGCGTGAATGGCTATCCGGTAACAGCGAAGGCCTGATCGCTCTCTCAGCCGGCCGTCAGGGTGATGTAGGTCGGGCTTTGTTAGCAGGTAATCAGGCTGAGGCCGAGCGATTGCTCAACCATTGGTTGGAGCTGTTCGGGGACCGATACTATCTGGAGTTGCATCGCACGGGGCGTGCTGAAGAGGAGCGTTGCCTCCACGATAGCGTCGCATTGGCAGCTGACTACGGTGTACCGGTAGTGGCTACCAATGATGTGCACTTTCTGCATGCTGAGGACTTTGATGCTCATGAAGTCCGGGTCTGTATTCATGAAGGTCGTACCCTCGATGATCCCAGACGCCCCAGGAACTATAGTGAGCAGCAATATCTACGCACTCCTGAGGAGATGTGTGAGCTGTTTGCCGACATCCCTGAGGCATTGGAGAATACAGTCGAGATCGCTAAACGCTGTACTATCGAGCTGACCCTGGGTAAAAACTTTCTCCCTGATTTCCCTATCCCAGAGGGGATGACAATTGATCAGTTTCTGGCTGCTGAATCGCGCACAGGACTAGAGTGGCGGTTGCAGCGTATCTTCGATACCCAATCCACCGACTTTGTTGAGCAGCGAAAGGTCTACGATGAACGTCTGCAGGTTGAGCTGGACGTTATCAATAGTATGGGTTTTCCCGGTTATTTTCTTATCGTTGCCGACTTTATCCAGTGGGCCAAGGATAATGATATTCCGGTCGGCCCGGGACGTGGGTCCGGTGCCGGTTCATTGGTGGCCTATGTACTGAAGATCACCGATCTCGATCCCATCGAACATGAGTTGCTGTTCGAGCGATTCCTCAATCCGGAACGTGTCTCCATGCCCGATTTCGATGTTGATTTCTGCATGGACAAACGTGATCAGGTGATCGATTACGTTGCTCAGCGTTATGGGCGTGATTCGGTTTCGCAGATCATTACCTACGGATCGATGGCAGCGAAGGCCGTGGTGCGCGATGTAGGTCGAGTGCTGGGTCACCCCTACGGTTTCACTGACCGGGTGGCGAAGATGATTCCCTTCGAGATCGGCATGACCCTCGACAAGGCGCTAGTGGAGAGCGACGACCTGAAACAGGCCTATGGGACCGATGAGGAGGTGGGGGAACTGATCGATATGGCCAAAAAACTGGAAGGTTGTGCCCGGAATGCCGGTAAACATGCCGGTGGCGTGGTCATCTCTCCAGGTCTGCTGACTGATTTCACACCACTCTATTGCGAAGAGAATGGTGAGGGGCTGGTGACCCAGTTTGATAAGGACGATGTGGAGAAGGTTGGGCTGGTGAAGTTCGACTTTCTCGGTTTACGTACCTTGACCATCGTCGACTGGGCACTCAAGGCAGTCAATGCAGAGCGTGCAAAACTGGGTCAGGAACCGGTCGATATCAATACCATCCCGATGGATGATGAGGCCTCCTTCCGATTACTCAAAAGTGCAGGGACCACGGCGGTGTTCCAGTTGGAATCCCGTGGTATGAAAGAGTTAATCAAAAAACTTCAACCTGACAGTTTCGATGACATTACTGCATTGGTGGCGCTGTTTCGTCCCGGGCCGCTGCAGTCGGGCATGGTAGATGACTTCATCAACCGTAAACACGGACGGGCTGAGGTGGCCTACCCACACCCTGATCTGGAACCGATCCTTAAACCTACCTATGGCGTTATCCTCTATCAGGAACAGGTGATGCAGATCGCCCAGGTCCTGGCAGGTTACTCATTGGGTGGCGCTGACCTGCTACGCCGAGCAATGGGCAAGAAAAAGCCGGAGGAGATGGCTAAACAGGGTGAGATATTTCGCAAGGGAGCCGTGGAGCGGGGCGTGGAGGAGGAGACCGCCACCTATATATTTGACCTGATGGAGAAATTTGCCGGCTACGGTTTTAATAAATCCCACTCCGCTGCTTATGCGTTAGTCTCCTATCAGACCATGTGGCTCAAAGCCCACTACCCGGCGGCCTTCATGGCTGCAGTCTGTTCAGCTGATATGGACAACACCGACAAGGTAGTGCCTTTGATTGAGGAGTGTCGTCGCATGCAGCTCAAGGTGGAGGCTCCACAGGTCAATCTTTCTGAATACAAATTCATTGCTGCCGATGATCAGACTGTTGTCTATGGCCTTGGTGCTATAAAAGGGGTGGGTGAGTCTGCTATCGAGTCGGTTATCCATGAACGCAAATCCAACGGTCCATACCAGGATATCTTCGGTTTCTGTCGGCGCATCGATCTACGTAAGGTCAACCGGCGAGTACTGGAGTCATTGATTCGCGCCGGGGCACTCGACGGTCTGGGTGCCAATCGAGCAACCCTGATGTTGCAACTGCCCCTGGCGCTCAAGCTCTCGGAGCAACACCATGCCATGCAGGCAGTCGGGCAGAATGACCTGTTCGGTATGGGTGATCCACAGCCAGCCGAGGCGAGTCATGCCCAGGTGATTCCGAACGATGTGGACGAATGGGAGGAAGAGCAGCGCCTGCAGGGTGAGAAAGAGACCCTCGGGCTCTATCTGACCGGTCACCCCATCGACCGCTATGCTGAAGAGTTATGTCACATCAGCAGCAGTCGTATTGGCGATCTCAGTCTTGATGCTTCACCCGTACCGGGTCAACGGCGTCGGGGTGTGCCTGTGGTGGTGACTGGGTTGGTTGTCAGCGCCAGCCATCGCCAAACACAACGAGGGCGAATGGGTACCCTGGTATTGGACGATCGCAGTGGACGTATTGAGTGCACACTGTTCAGTGAGGCTTATGAGCAACACCGCGAACTGATCGCAGCTGACAATATCCTTGTGGTTTCAGGTAGTCTTAACTACGATGAATTTCGTGGTGGACTGAGCATCCGTGCCGATAACTTACTGACTTTTGAACAAGCCCGCTCACACTATGCGGGACTGTTAAATGTCAACCTAACGCTAAATGACCTCGACGCAGCTGTATTGAGTGAGAAACTTCAACAGATACTCACTCCCTTTCGTGGTGGTACCACCGGTATACGGCTGCATTATCAGACTGCAGTGGCTTGTGGTGATATACAGTTTGGCAAGGAGTGGCAGATCAATCCAACCGATGAACTATTGCGTCGACTGGAGCAGTTTTTCGGTCCTGGCTCAGTGCACGTCGGTTATCGTAATTCCGCAACACAGTTGGGTCGAGTGAGTAACCAGAAAGCCGCTCATTGACTATCCTAACGTTTTTGAATCCGGTATATTCCGCCCATGGATCTGAACTTTCTAGAATTCGAACAACCCATTGCAGAGCTCGATGCGAAGATTGAAGAGCTTCGCCTGGTCGGCAGCGACAATGAGATCAATATTCAGGATGAGATCGCGCGTCTGGAGAATAAGTGCCAGACTTTAACCGAATCGATCTTCTCCAATCTCAAACCCTGGGACATCTCACAGCTTTCGCGACATCCTCAGCGACCCTATGTGCTCGACTATATCGACCGGATATTCGATGAGTTTCATGAGCTGCATGGTGACCGGGCCTTTGCTGACGATCACGCAATCGTGGGTGGTGTTGCGCGCCTCGAGGGTCGGCCGGTGATGGTGATCGGCCATCAGAAGGGCAGAGATACCAAAGATAAACTTTACCGAAATTTCGGCATGCCTCGTCCGGAGGGGTATCGTAAGGCCTTGCGTTTGATGGAAATGGCGGAACGATTCAAACTGCCGATATTGACCTTCATTGATACCCCTGGCGCCTATCCTGGTGTGGGTGCAGAAGAGCGGGGCCAGAGTGAGGCCATTGCCCGCAATCTCAAAATCATGTCTGGCTTGCGTACCCCGATACTCTGTACGGTAATCGGCGAGGGAGGCTCAGGTGGTGCATTGGCGATTGGTGTTGGTGATCGTATCGTCATGTTGCAGTACAGTACCTACTCGGTGATCTCTCCCGAAGGTTGTGCGTCGATCCTCTGGAAGAGTGCGGAGAAGGCATCGCTGGCGGCCGAGGCGATGGGAATCACCTCCGACAAATTAAAGGAGTTGGACCTGATTGATGAAATCGTGCCGGAACCACTGGGTGGTGCTCATCGTGATATCGAGATCATGGCCAAGAACCTAAAACATGCCCTGATTGAGGGGCTGGACAATATCACCAGTATGGCCATCGACAAGCTGCTTGATACCCGCTATCAACGGCTTATGCAGTATGGTCAATTCTCCGGGGATTGACCGGTCTCTGATTACCGGGAACCTCTGTGACCCTCACAGCTACCCGACTACTTGAATCCCTCAAGCAACTGCCACAGGCGTCCTGCTGTCATCTTGCCTTCAGTGGCGGGCTCGATTCCTGTGTACTGCTCCATCTACTAGCCGAGCTCAGACTGCAACTACCTTATGAGCTGCGGGCGATCCATGTACATCATGGCTTGCAGGCAGAGGCCGGAGAGTGGCAACGTCATTGTGAAAATATCTGTGAGTCTTATGATATCCCGCTGGACAATGTGCAGTTGACCCTAACGCCAATCGCTGGAGAGAGTATCGAGGCGGTTGCCAGAGAGGCGCGCTATCAGGCCTTTGCCGAGTGTATGGGAGAGGGGGACCTGCTACTGACTGCCCAGCATCAGGATGATCAGGCGGAGACACTTCTACTGCAACTCCTGCGTGGTAGTGGCCCGGCAGGTCTGGCAGCGATGCCGCTACTTGCCCGTTTTGAACCGGGTTGGCTTGCCAGGCCCCTGTTACAGGTTTCCCGGTTAACACTAGAAGCCTATGCACAGCAACATGCCCTGACCTGGCATGATGACCCCTCTAATCAGAATCTGCGCTTTGATCGTAACTTTATCCGCCATCAGGTTATGCCTCTGCTGAGATCGCGCTGGCCAGCGGCTTCGATGACCCTATCCCGTGCCGCTAGATTCAGCGGCGAATTATTAACCTTAGTGAAAGAGGAAGCTGAAGAGGACCTGGTCAAAGCCCGTTATGGTGATTCAGACACCCTCTCCATAACTGCATTAAAGCAGCTTCATTCTGTTCGCTTGAGGAATTTGCTGAGACACTGGTTTGCTGCTTCTGGTGCAACCATGCCCAACTCAAAAAAGCTGGCACGTATTGAGCTGGAGTCGGTTCATGGACGCATTGATGCAGTGCCACTGATTACCTGGGGCGGGTGGGAAGTGCGACGTTATCGCGATCAGCTGTTTTTGGATCGTGCCCGTCCTGCCACTAACCCAATTGGCGTAATCCCATGGTCCGATAAACGGTTACTGGAATTGCCTGATGGATTGGGCCGACTGATTGTGGAGTCCTCTGCTGTGGGTATTGATGCGGCATGTTGGCGGCAAGGTGAGGTGGAAGTACGTTTTCGTCGTGGAGGAGAACGTTGTCAACCGGCAGGCCAAGCACATCATCGCCCGTTGAAAAAGCTCTTACAGGAGTGGTGTGTGCCACCCTGGGAGAGAAACCGGCTCCCCCTGATCTATTTGAATGGGGTCCTGGCTGCGATTCCAGGGCGGATCAATTGCCAGCCGTTTATGGCCCATCCCGGTGAGAAAGCCATTCAAGTGCGCTGGGAAACACCCATTAATTCGGGATGACAGTAGTTTAAATCGCAAGTCTGGTTTTTCGAGTGGTAGGGTGCGGCCTGCCACACCATGAACCTGATTATGAGCTGAGTAGTGTCTATTTGTGGCCTCTTCTTATTTGAATTAGTGAAGAAAGTTAAACATCCTGTTGCGGTAACGCTTCACCAGTTCACCCTGTCCCCCCAGCATATCGAAAATACGTAACATCTCCCTCTGTGCTGCGTTGTCGCCATAGTTGCGATCCTTCTGCAGTAGGGTTAGCAGCAGCTCCAGTGCATTTTCATAATCATTCTCCATGATCTTATGAGACGCCAGTTGATGCAGGGCTTCACAGTCAGCTGGATTGTCCTGGAGTCGTGCCTCCAACACTTCAGCGGGTGGGTTGTCAGCCGTTGCTCGATCGAACTGAATCCGCGCCAACATGGAGACTACTTCGGCTTTGTTCTTTTCATCATCCGGCAGGGCTTGTAGTAATTTCTCGGCCTCTTCCAACTTACCGAGGGTGGCCATGTAGCGGGCATAGGATAATCTGATGCGGGGATTTTCAGGATCATTATCACTTGCTTGTTTGAGAAACACGCCAGCAGACTCCGTATCTCCCTGCATCAGCAGGGCATCTGCTTGATCTATCAGTGCATCTGATTCTCGAGGAATATGTTTGTTCAGGAATTGGCGTATCTCCGCTTCCGGAAGGGCGCCCATGAATTCATCCACCACCTCGCCGTTATGGAACAGCTTGACACTGGGGATGCTGCGGATCTGGAAATGGGTGGCCAATTGCTGCTGTTGCTCGGTGTTGACCTTAGCCAGGATAAACTGACCCTGGTAGTCATCAGCCAGCTTCGCCAGCAGTGGCATCAATGTCTTGCAGGGATTACACCATTCGGCCCAGAAATCGACCAATACCGGACATTTCATAGAATTATCCAGGACCACCTGCTGAAAATTCTCTACAGTGACTTCAAAGATATTTGGTGAGTCCGACATCTTGTGGATGCTCCTGTGTGTCATGTTGTCGGGCGCTATTATACTGAATTCGCGGTTAAATAAAGGACTTGAAATTGACCGGGTGTCTCCCCATTTAAGGACAAATAACAGAGATGGAAATTGAGCTATGAATGAAGCATTACATATCGTCTGTCCTCACTGTGACGGTATCAACCGGGTACCTGGCGCCAGACTGAGGGATGGAGCAAATTGTGGTAAATGCCACCAACCCCTGTTTTCAGGCAATCCTTTGGCACTGGATGAAAGACGTTTTTCACGCCATTCACAAAAGAGCGATATTCCACTGCTCATCGATTTCTGGGCACCGTGGTGCGGACCCTGCCAAATGATGGCGCCAGCCTTCGAACAGGCGGCTGTTCAGTTGGAGCCTTCAGTCCGGTTGATCAAGGTGAATACCGAAGAGGCGCAACAGCTGGGAGCGCGTTACGGCATACGCAGCATTCCTACCTTGATGTTGATGCAGGGGGGACGGGAGATCGCCCGCCAGGCAGGGGCAATGGACCAAGCTGGCATTATGCAATGGACCCGGCAGCAGTTGGTTGGTTTGTGATTAAATTTTATCCTCCCAGATAGACAGCTTCGTCCCTCATCAGTACAATAACCAGCCATCAACTCGGGGGCATCTGTTTATCATCTCCCGAAGTCAACTAGTTTCACAATCTCGGGGGCAGGCACTTTACGTCCTGCCCCTTTTTGCACGCCTGTAACGGAGAGATTCTTGAGAAAACCAGCAGTTTTGGTCCTGGAGGATGGTAGCCAATTCAGGGGTGAGGCCATCGGTGCTGAGGGACAAACCGTCGGTGAGGTGGTTTTTAATACCGCCATGACCGGTTATCAGGAGATACTCACCGATCCCTCCTATCGCCAGCAGATCGTTACCCTGACCTATCCTCATATCGGCAATACCGGTATCAATCAGGAGGATGAGGAATCGGGGCATATCCATGCAGCAGGTTTGGTGATTCGGGATCTCCCGCTCATTACCAGCAATTGGCGCTCGGAAGAGTCCCTTGAAAGCTATCTGCAACGAAACGGTATCATCGCAATTGCGGGTATCGATACCCGTAAATTGACCCGTATCCTGCGTGAAAAGGGTGCGCAGAATGGTTGCATCCTTGCAGGCGATGGACTCGATGAGCAGGCAGCGCTGAAAATGGCACAAGGCTTTCCTGGGCTTAAGGGCATGGACCTGGCCAAAGAGGTGACCACATCAATACCCTATGAGTGGGCACAGGGAAGCTGGTCACTGGAAGGCGGACTGCCCGAAGCGGAGCATCCTGTTGATGAGAAGCTTCCCTACCATGTGGTGGCCTACGATTACGGTGTCAAACGTAACATCCTGCGTATGTTGACGGATCGGGGCTGTCGGATCACCGTGGTACCGGCACAGATGTGTGCCGATGAGGTTTTAGCCATGCAACCGGATGGAGTGTTTCTCTCCAACGGTCCGGGTGACCCTGAACCCTGCAATTACGCGATTGAATCGATTGCCCAAATTGTTGATACCGGTCTGCCGGTATTCGGTATCTGTCTGGGCCATCAGTTGCTGGCCTTAGCCTCTGGCGCCAAGACGGTAAAGATGAAATTTGGTCATCACGGGGCGAACCATCCTGTACAGGACCTGGCCAATGGAACCGTCATGATCAGTAGTCAGAATCATGGATTTGCGGTTGATGAAGCGAGCTTGCCTGACCAACTGACGGCCATCCATCGATCTCTCTTCGACGGTACACTGCAGGGCATTCACCGTACAGACAAGCCAGCCTTCAGCTTTCAGGGACACCCAGAGGCGAGTCCGGGACCTCACGATGTCGCTCCGGTCTTTGATCATTTTATTGAATTGATTAAGTCCGCAAATGAACGCGAATAAACGCAAATGGTTTTGTTAAGTTCAGGCATAGGGAGGCCATTTTCAAGCGAGTCATTGGGTGTGGATTTGAGGTCAGCATTGAGTTGATATAAGTAAATGCCAAAACGTACAGACATACAAAGCATCATGATCATTGGCGCTGGTCCAATTGTTATCGGTCAGGCGTGTGAATTCGATTACTCCGGCGCTCAGGCGTGTAAGGCGTTGAGAGAGGAGGGGTACCGGGTCATTCTGGTTAACTCCAATCCCGCTACCATCATGACCGATCCGGACATGGCGGATGCCATCTACATCGAGCCGATCACCTGGCGAACCCTGGAAAGGATTATCGAGAAGGAGCGTCCGCAAGCCCTGCTGCCGACCATGGGAGGACAGACCGCCCTCAACTCAGCCCTCGATCTGGTGCGTGAAGGGGTACTTGAGAAATACGGCGTAGAGATGGTTGGCGCCTCCCGGGAGGCGATCGACAAGGCCGAGGATCGAGATCTGTTTCGTCAGGCGATGCGTAAGATCGGACTCGACATGCCCCGTTCCGTGATTGCCCATAGTCTGGAAGAGGCACTTCAGGTACAGGTGCAGATTGGATTTCCTGCGATTATCCGACCCTCATTTACCATGGGGGGAAGCGGTGGCGGTATCGCTTATAACTCGGAAGAGTTTGTGGAGATCTGTGAGCGCGGACTGGACCTGTCTCCAACCAGTGAGCTGTTGATCGAAGAGTCAATCCTCGGCTGGAAAGAGTATGAGATGGAAGTGGTGCGTGACAAAAAGGATAACTGCATCATTATCTGCTCTATAGAAAACCTTGATCCCATGGGTGTCCATACCGGTGACTCCATCACGGTTGCGCCGGCACAGACCCTGACCGACAAGGAGTATCAGATCATGCGCAACGCCTCCCTGGCGGTGCTGCGCGAGATCGGTGTTGAGACCGGTGGCTCGAACGTGCAGTTCGCCATCAATCCGGAAAATGGGCGGATGATCATCATTGAGATGAATCCCCGTGTCTCCCGTTCCTCTGCGCTGGCCTCTAAGGCGACCGGTTTTCCGATCGCAAAAGTGGCGGCCAAGCTGGCTGTTGGCTATACCCTGGATGAGCTGCAGAACGAGATAACAGGCGGTGCCACACCAGCCTCCTTCGAACCCAGTATCGATTACGTGGTAACCAAGGTACCGCGTTTCGCCTTTGAAAAATTCCCCCAGGCCGATGACCGCCTGACGACCCAGATGAAGTCGGTAGGGGAGGTGATGGCGATTGGCCGAACCTTCCAGGAATCACTGCAGAAGGCATTGCGTGGACTGGAAATCGGAAAATACGGTCTTAATGAGATTCTGGATCTCAGTGAACAGGATGTGCGGGATACTCTGGTACGGGAGATCCGACTGCCTGGACCTGAGCGACTCTGGTATGTGGCGGAGTGCTTTCGCTATGGCATGAGTCTGGAAGAGATTTTTGATATATGTGCCATCGATCCCTGGTTCCTGGTGCAGATCGAGGAGCTGATCAATATTGAGCGAGAGATCTCCGGGCAGGGTCTGGAAGGACTGGACCGGGAACGCCTGCTATCTCTGAAACGCAAGGGCTTTGCAGACAGACGTATTGCCGAGTTGGTTGATAGCAGTGAAGCGGAAATCCGCAAACAGCGTTACGCGGCCGGGATTAGGCCGGTCTTCAAACGTGTTGATACCTGTGCGGCTGAGTTTGCTACCAGTACGGCCTATATGTACTCCACTTATGAAGAGGAGTGCGAAGCACAACCAAGTGATCGTAAAAAGATTATGGTATTGGGTGGCGGTCCTAACCGAATCGGTCAGGGTATCGAATTCGACTACTGCTGCGTCCATGCTGCCTTCGCCTTGCGCGAGGATGGCTACGAGACGATCATGGTCAACTGTAATCCAGAGACCGTTTCCACTGATTACGACACCTCGGACCGGCTCTATTTTGAACCCCTGACACTGGAAGATGTGTTGGAAGTGATACACAAAGAGCAACCTGTCGGGGTGATTGTTCAATATGGCGGTCAGACACCACTTAAACTGGCAAATGACCTTGAGGCAGCGGGTGCGCCCATCATAGGCACCAGTCCTGACTCCATCGATCTCGCCGAGGATCGCGAGCGTTTCCAGCAACTTGTCGAAAAACTCAAGCTCAAGCAACCACCGAACAGGACCGCAAGAGATCCCGAGGGTGCGGTGCTCCTTGCCGAGGAGATTGGATACCCCCTGGTCGTGCGTCCCTCTTACGTTTTGGGTGGCCGTGCCATGGAGATTGTCTATCATGAGAGTGAACTGCGCCGTTACATGCGTGAAGCGGTCAGTGTCTCCAACGACTCACCGGTATTGCTCGATCGCTTCCTGGATGATGCCATTGAGGTTGATGTAGATGCCATCTGCGATGGGAAGGATGTGCTCATCGGCGGCATTATGGAGCATATCGAACAAGCCGGTGTCCATTCAGGCGATTCTGCCTGTTCGCTCCCGCCTTATACCCTCTCGGCTACGGTTCAGGATCGGATGCGTGAACAGATGCGGAAAATGGCCCTGGAGCTGAAAGTGGTTGGACTGATGAATGCCCAGTTCGCCATCAAGGACAACCAAATCTACCTGTTGGAGGTCAATCCCCGCGCCTCAAGAACCGTACCCTTTGTCTCCAAAGCGACTGGGGTACAGCTGGCCAAAGTGGCTGCACGCTGTATGGCTGGCATCAGTCTGCAGCAGCAGGGTGTTACCAAAGAGGTGATCCCGGAGAACTATTTCGTCAAGGAAGCTGTCTTCCCATTTGTGAAATTTCCTGGTGTGGATACCGTGTTGGGACCAGAGATGAAATCCACAGGTGAGGTGATGGGTGTCGGCAGGACCTTTGGCGAGGCCTACAACAAGTCGATATTGGGAGCGGGATACGAATTGCCACAGGGTGGACGAGCCTTGCTGAGCGTGCGTAATGAGGACAAGGTAAGAGCGGTTCTAGTGGCTCAGGATCTGCTGGAGCTTGGTTTTACAATCAGCGCCACGGGAGGTACCTGCAAAGCGATTCAGGATGCGGGTCTCGAGTGCACCCGGGTTAACAAGGTTATGGAAGGACGGCCGCATATCGTCGACTCAATCAAGAACAATGAAGTCAATTTCATCATCAACACCACGGAGGGAGCGCAAGCAATTGCAGACTCTGCAGAGATACGTCGCGCTACACTGCAACACAAGGTCAACTACACCACCACTATATCGGGTGCTGAAGCGACCTGTCTGGCACTGAAGCAACTGGATGACCTCAGCGTAAACCGACTACAGGATCTACATCAATAATGACAGGATTTAGAGGAATCACGAGATGAGTAAGGTACCACTGACAGCGAGAGGTGCTGCCAAGCTGCAAGAGGAACTCAAGCAGTTGAAAAGTACCGAACGCCCGAAAGTCATTAAGGCCATCGCAGAAGCCAGGGAGCATGGGGATCTAAAGGAGAATGCGGAATACCATGCGGCGCGAGAGCAGCAGAGCTTTATCGAAGGTCGTATCAAGGATATCGAAGGCAAACTATCACATGCTCAGATTATCGATGTCACCACGCTGAATGCGGGAGGAAGGGTCGTCTTCGGTGCAACAGTGGTGGTATTGGAATTGGATAATGACGAGGAGTTCACTTACCAGATCGTTGGCGAAGATGAGGCGGACATCAAGAGTGGACTGATTTCAGTCAGCTCGCCTATTGCTCGTGCCTTGATTGGTAAACAGGAAGGGGATGATGTCTTCCTTAACACCCCAGGTGGTGCGAGAGAGTTTGAGATCCTCGAAGTAAGGTACGAATAACAATTAATTTTGAATGTTGAATTGTGAATTATTAATTTCGGTGTTCGCTATGCTCACCGCTTTTTTAAAGTAGACTGTGCGCATAGCGCACTCATCAATTCAAAATTCACAATTCATCATTCAAAATTAAATAACGATTCGGTTTTTCTTTTTCTTCGGATTGGCTCGATAGAAGATTGCCACCCGTCCTATGATCTGGACCAACTCAGCGGATAGATGCTCTACAATTTTATTACTGAGCTGTTCACGGTCGCTTTTATCTGCTCCAGCAAGTTTTATCTTAATCAGCTCATGGGTATTGAGGGTGATATCTATTTCATTGAGAACACTGTCACTCAGACCATGCTGACCGATGATGACAACAGGTTTGAGGTGATGGGCAAGCTTTTTCAGCGCCCGGTTTTGTGCGGTAGTGAGCGGCATGTCAGTCGCCTTGTTTGAATTAGGGAGGCGGATTCTATCCCGTTTCCTTACTGGGCGAAACATCCGGGATAGACTATTGACTAATAAAGGCTCTGCAGTGTCATGAAACGAAGTAAAAGTAGTCGACAATGGCTGGACCGCCATTTTAATGACGAGTATGTCAAGAAGGCCAAAAAAGCAGGCTATCGTTCACGTGCAGCCTTCAAGTTATTGGAAATCCAGGAAAAGGATAGAATTATCAAGCCTGGTATGAGGGTTGTGGACCTCGGTGCCGCACCCGGAGGATGGAGTCAGATTGCCAGGGATTTAGTGGGGGAAAAGGGGCAGGTGTTGGCGCTGGATATTCTGCCAATGGACCCTATTGCTGGTGTGGATTTCATTCAGGGGGATTTTCGAGAACCTCAGCCATTGGAGGAGATGAGAAAATGGCTGGCTGGAGAGCCTGTTGACCTTGTAATTTCCGATATGGCGCCCAATGTTACAGGTATGGCTAGCGTTGATCAGCCTCGCGCCATCTATCTTTGCGAACTGGCACTCGAATTTGCACGAGAAGTACTCAAGCCAGGAGGCCATTTTGTCGCTAAGGTATTTCAGGGTGAGGGGTTTGATGCCTATTTGAAGGCGCTTCGAGGCGATTTTCGGCGTGTAGTGAGCCGGAAACCCAGCTCCTCCAGGGCAAAAAGCCGCGAGGTCTATCTGGTAGCGGGGAACTTTAAGATAGTGTACCGTACCAACCAGTAAATCCTATAAATCAGATATTTGCACTATAATATTGGGTTTTTTCGGGGTATGGGTGAATTCCATGGTCTGGTGTACCGGGTCACGGATTAAAGCCCAACACGCAGATGCCAAAGCGGAAAGTAGATTCCGGTTACTACCGGGACTCATATTAAGAGGTTTTTACGTTTTGAACGACATGGCAAAAAATTTAATTCTCTGGGTGGTGATCGCCATCGTATTGATGACGGTCTTTAACAATTTTTCCACTACCCAGCCAAAGGCCCAACCGATGAGCTATTCCGAGTTCATCATCAATGTTAAGTCAGGGCAGGTTAAGGATGTTGAGTTCAGCGGTAATGGCCGCGACATCAATGGTACCTTGGCCTCGGGTCAGCATTTTTCCACCTATAGCCCGGGTGACGATATGCTGGTGAGTGACCTGCTTAATAGCAATGTAGAGATCAAGGCAACCCCACCTGAAAAACCATCCCTGTTGATGAATATTCTGATCAACTGGTTTCCTTTGTTTGTATTGATTGGTTTGTGGATATTCTTCATGCGCCAGATGCAGGGTGGTGGAGCAGGCCGTGGCGCCATGTCATTCGGCAAAAGCAAAGCCAGAATGCTCAGTGAGGATCAGGTCAAGGTGACATTCAATGATGTTGCCGGTGTGGAAGAGGCCAAGGAGGAAGTCTCCGAAATGGTTGACTTTCTACGGGATCCATCCAAGTTCCAGAAACTGGGTGGCAAGATACCCAAGGGTGTATTGATGGTCGGGTCACCAGGCACCGGTAAAACCCTGCTCGCCAAGGCTATCGCCGGTGAGGCCAAAGTGCCTTTCTTTACGATCTCAGGATCTGATTTTGTTGAAATGTTCGTGGGTGTCGGCGCTTCCCGTGTGCGCGATATGTTCGAGCAGGCGAAGAAGCATGCTCCCTGTATCATCTTTATTGATGAGATCGATGCGGTAGGTCGTCATCGTGGCGCAGGGCTTGGCGGTGGTCATGACGAGCGTGAGCAAACCCTTAATCAACTGCTGGTAGAGATGGATGGTTTCGAGGGTAATGAGGGCGTTATCGTTATCGCTGCCACGAACCGTCCGGATGTATTGGACCCAGCGTTATTACGCCCGGGCCGCTTTGACCGTCAGGTCGTCGTGCCGTTACCCGATGTACGTGGCCGCGAGCAGATTCTCAAGGTCCATCTACGCAAAGTGGCAGCATCTGAAGATGTTAAGCCCGGTATCATTGCCCGTGGTACACCCGGTTTCTCTGGTGCTGATCTGGCCAATTTGGTGAATGAAGCGGCTCTGTTTGCCGCACGCGCCAACAAGACTCTGGTCAGTATGGAGGAGATGGAGAAGGCCAAGGACAAGATCATGATGGGTACTGAACGTCGTACCATGGTGATGAGTGAGGATGAGAAAAAACTGACTGCCTATCACGAGTCCGGACACGCAATTGTAGGGCGACTGGTGCCTTCTCATGATCCGGTTTACAAGGTCAGTATCATTCCCCGTGGACGAGCCCTGGGTGTCACAATGTTTCTGCCTGAAGCAGATCGGTACAGTTACAGCAAAGAGCATCTGGAAAGCCAGATCTCAAGCCTGTTTGGTGGACGCATCGCCGAGGAGCTAGTTTTCGGCATCGATAAGGTGACAACAGGCGCCTCCAACGATATCAAGCGTGCCACGGAACTCGCCCGCAATATGGTTACCAAATGGGGGCTTTCAGAGCGTCTGGGACCTCTCATGTACAGCGAGGAGGAAGAGGAGGTCTTTCTCGGTCGTTCAGTGACTCAGCACAAGAATGTCTCTGATGACACAGCCCATACCATTGATGAGGAGATCAGAAACTTTATCGATCGAAATTATGAGCGTGCAGAGAAGATACTTAACGACAATCTCGAGAAACTTCACATCATGGCCGATGCATTGATGAAGTACGAAACCATTGATACTCATCAGATCAACGACATCATGAATAACAAACCGCCTCGCCCACCAAAGGATTGGGTGGATAGTGATATCGATTCTGACGATGACACCCGACCTTCCGGTGAGTCTCCCTCTTCAGATGATGTTTCCGGCACTATCGGTGGACCTGCCGGTCAGCACTGACAAGTTAGGGCCTAGAAACTCATTGATTCTTGACTGTGCTGGAAAATCCCTTGACCTGGGTTCGCCCCAGGTCATGGGTATTCTCAACCTAACACCCGACTCCTTTTCTGACGGTGGGCGTTATTATCGCCCAGAAACTGCCTTGAGACATGCCGTAAAGATGGTGGATGAGGGGGCGGCAATCATCGATATTGGCGGCGAGTCCACTCGTCCCGGCGCTCAACCGGTTACAGCTGAAGAGGAACTGGAGCGTGTCATACCGGTGATTGAAACGCTAGCAGAGAACATCCCCGTACCCATCTCAATCGATACCAGCAAACCATTGGTCATGCGTGAAGCGGTTTCTGCCGGTGCTGGAATGATCAATGATGTTTTGGCGTTGAGTGAACAAGGAGCGTTACAAGCCGCTGCCGAAACAGCCGTTCCTGTTTGTCTTATGCACATGCAGGGCAAGCCGCGAACCATGCAAAATGCGCCACACTATGACAATGTTGTGGAAGAGGTCAAAACGTTTCTACAGCAGCGCATGGACGCTTGCGAATCGGCAGGTATTGCTCGCCACAAGATAGTTATTGATCCAGGATTTGGATTTGGTAAAAGCCTGCAGCACAACCTGAAGCTGCTTAAAGAGCTGCACACGCTAAGTTCACTCAATACACCTTTGCTGGTTGGTATTTCAAGAAAATCGATGATCGGGTCGCTACTTGGGGATGTATCTGTTGATCAACGCATCTTTGGCAGTGTTGCTGCTGCAGTAGTTGCCGTTATTGGAGGCGCTACTATTATCAGGGTGCACGATGTGCGTGAAACAGTTGAAGCCCTTAAGGTGGCATCGGCAGTCAGAGCCATCTCATAAACAGCGAGGACAGTTTAGTGAGTCGTAAATATTTCGGAACAGATGGGGTACGTGGCCGCTTTGGTGAAGGGCCAATCACACCGGAATTTGTCCTAAAGTTGGGCTGGGCAATCGGCCGGGTGCTAGGCACTGAAGCAAAAAGCCGCATCCTGATCGGTAAGGATACACGCATATCCGGCTATCTTCTGGAGTCAGCCCTAGAGGCTGGGCTGACGGCGGCCGGCGTCAATATCACCCTGTTAGGTCCCATGCCAACCCCGAGTGTCGCCTATTTGACACGTACCCTGCATGCCCAGGCAGGTATAGTGATCAGTGCCTCTCATAACCCCTATCAGGATAACGGTATCAAGTTCTTTTCAGCTGAGGGTCTTAAGCTTCCAGATGGGGTGGAGATCGCCATCGAGGCTGAGATGGAGAAGCCGTTGATTACGGTTGATTCATCCAACCTTGGCAGAGCGGAGAAAATGGAGGCGGAAGGCAGATATATCGAGTTCTGTAAAAGTACTATTCCACTCAAAACACGCTTTAAAGGCATGAAGATCGTGGTCGATTGCGCAAATGGTGCAACTTATAACATTGCACCCTATGTATTTGATGAGATGGGCGCAGATGTGATCGCGATTGGTAACCAACCGAATGGGTTTAACATCAATGATGGTGTCGGTTCAACCTATCCAGAACATTTAAAGGCGGCCGTGCTGGAGCATGATGCAGACCTGGGTATAGCCCTGGATGGTGATGGCGATCGCCTCATCATGGTCGACGATCAAGGTAATGAAGTGGATGGTGACGAAATCCTCTATATCATTGCCTGTTCCAGGATGAGGCTGGGTGAACTCAAGGGGGCTGTTGTCGGGACCCTGATGAGCAATCTAGGGCTTGAACATGCGATGCGGGAACATGGCGTGGTGTTTGAACGGACCCAGGTGGGCGATCGTTATATTATGGAACGTCTGTCGAAAAAAGGCTGGGTACTCGGCGGCGAACAGTCTGGACATATTATCTGCCTGGATCGAACAACCACAGGTGACGGTATCATCGCTGCCCTTCAGGTTCTTTCTGAGATGCATGCAACAGGCAGAAGTCTACGGGAATTGAGTGCCGGCATGAGCAAATATCCCCAAAAGCTGACCAATATTCACCTCGGCAGCAGGACTCCACAAGAAATCATGAATGCTGACTCGGTAAAAAAATCGGTCAGGGAGGCTGAGGTCGAGATGGGGAGTTCAGGACGTGTTTTATTAAGGCCATCAGGAACCGAACCCTTGATAAGGGTCATGGTGGAAGGAGTTGATGGTGCCCAGGTTGAGGATTTGTCTGGCCATATTGCAGCGAAGGTTCAAGAACTGGTATCAAGTGAGTGAGATAACCTGAGTTCAATGATTCTGGGTGGGATTGCCGACACAGGATTTTCAATGAAGATTGATTTCAAACCCATTGGCCGTTAAGCTAGCGCGCTTTCTTTTAAATCGCAGGAGTGAAGGCATGCGTAGACCATTGGTAGCCGGAAACTGGAAGATGAATGGTTCGCTTGAGAGCGTCCGCAGCTTACTGGATGGTATTAAACGTGGTATCGGGGATGTTAAAAGCGCAGAATTAGCGGTTTGTCCTCCTTGTGTCTTCATTCCAGAGGTCCAGAAACTGCTTTCGGGCAGTGACATCGCCTGGGGTGGCCAAGATCTGTCGACGGAGTCGTCAGGAGCCTTTACCGGTGAGATTTCGGCCTCGATGCTCAATGATTTTGCTTGCAAGTATGTCATTGTCGGGCACTCGGAGCGCCGTAGTTACCATGCAGAGAGTGATCAGCAGGTTGCCTCTAAATATGCGGTAGCACGCGCTGCTGGACTGATACCTATCCTCTGCATTGGTGAGACCCTTGAAGAGCGTGAAGCAGGGACTACCAATGAGATCGTAGCCCGACAGTTGGATGCAGTGATTGACCTGGAAGGGATTGATGCACTGGCAAATGGCGTTATTGCCTACGAGCCGGTCTGGGCGATAGGAACCGGAATGACGGCCACACCCGAGCAAGCACAAGAGGTACATGCCTTCATACGTGGCCGGGTAGCGGCAAAGAGCGGTTCTGTTGCGCAAGGTCTGCGTATACTCTACGGCGGTTCCATGAAGCCTGACAATGCCAGGGAGTTGATTGGGAAACCGGATATTGATGGCGGTCTGATCGGGGGTGCATCCCTCAAAGCCGAGGATTTCCTGGGTATCTGTACCGCTGCCGACTGAATTAACAGGTAACTGAACAAATGCAAACAATATTGACCGTGTTTCATCTCTTTCTGGCCATTGGTCTGGTCGGGTTGATCCTGATACAACACGGAAAAGGCGCTGATATGGGGGCGGCCTTTGGCAGTGGTGCATCGGGCACGGTGTTCGGCGCAAAAGGCTCCGGCTCTTTTCTGACTAGAGCAACAGCCGCGTTGGCTACTCTGTTTTTTGTCACCAGCATGGTCATGGCCTATTTCGCAACCCAGGGTACTGAGCCGGCGGGTGTGATGGAGGCTTTCGAACAATCCCCTGCTGTTCAGGTTGAAGAGGCTCCACAGAGCGATATACCACCTATACCCATGAATAGTGATATGCCTGATGCTGTACCCGCTACTGAATCCACAGACGCGATTCCAGAGGTAGCGTCAGAGCAGCCTGTACCACCTGCCGATAGTTCTTCGGAGACAGAGGGTGCTGCCTCTGCTGAGCAGGCTAAGGAGTAAGAAGCAAGCGCTTGTTTTTTTGCCGATGTGGTGGAATTGGTAGACACGCTATCTTGAGGGGGTAGTGGCGTAAGCCGTGCCGGTTCAAATCCGGCCATCGGTACCAACATTAAAAACGGTATTAGGTACTTTCTACCTAATACCGTTTTTTTATGTCCGCAAAAGTATTATAACCTATTGAAATTCTTGGTATTATGACTTTAGCTCCTACTTGACACGATAACGCAGCAAAGGATAGACTGCTGGCCTTCCCTGAAGATTCGCTTAAAACGATAATGATTGAACGACGCAAGGGGGCAGCATACTAATGCTCGAAAATTATTTACCCATTCTGATCTTTCTCGCTATAGCCTTTGTGTTGGGTGGCGTTGTTATCGGACTGGGTTTTCTGTTGGGCACCCGAAAGCCTGACGATGAAAAACTTTCCCCCTATGAATGTGGCTTTGAAGCATTCGAGAATTCGCGCATGAAATTCGATGTGCGCTACTATCTGGTTGCTATCCTCTTCATTATCTTCGATCTCGAAATCGCCTTTCTTTTTCCTTGGGCAGTGGTACTGGATCAGATCGGCATGGTCGGGTACATAGCCATGATGGTCTTTCTCGGTATTCTTGTGATTGGCTTTATCTATGAATGGAAGAAGGGAGCGCTGGAATGGGAGTGACTATGCGTGCAGAGTACAGGATCTTAGTGCTTCTGGAGGTCGATTGTGGGCATTGAAGGCATTCTGGAGAAGGGTGTTATTACCACCTCTGCAGATAAATTGATCAACTGGGCACGAACAGGATCCATGTGGCCAATGACCTTTGGCTTGGCGTGCTGTGCGGTAGAGATGATGCATGCTGCGGCAGCACGTTACGATATGGATCGTTTCGGTATCATATTCCGGCCGAGCCCACGTCAATCGGATGTGATGATTGTGGCGGGCACGCTGGTCAACAAAATGGCACCGGCCCTGCGTAAAGTCTATGATCAGATGGCAGAACCACGCTGGGTCATCTCAATGGGCTCTTGTGCCAATGGTGGTGGTTACTACCACTACTCCTATGCAGTGGTCAGGGGTTGTGATCGTGTGGTACCGGTGGATATCTATGTTCCCGGGTGTCCTCCTACTGCTGAAGCGCTTCTTTATGGCGTACTGCAGTTGCAGGATAAGATCCGTCGAACCAGTACAATAGCTCGCTAAGGTGGAGAGATCATGAGCAGCGGTGCGCAGAACGGGATGCATGATCGCCTCGATCGGCTGGCAGAAAATCTTACCCAGGTATTTAACGACATTGGCTGTCAGGTCGAACGCAGCAATGGCGAGGTCACACTAGTCGTACCCGTTGAACATCTCAGCGATGTTGCGATGCGCCTCCGGGAGGAAGAAAGCTTTGGCTTTCAGGAATTGATCGATGTTTGTGGTGTCGATTATTCAACATACGGTCAATCCGAATGGCAGACAGACAGCGCTCCAAACACCGGTTTTGGACGTGGTGTGCTACCCATCGGTCAATTGGAATCGATGCAATCGAACCGTTTTGCCGCGGTCTATCACCTGCTCTCAATCAGCAATAATTGTCGGTTACGGCTAAGAGTCTTCGTCGATACCGAACATCCAATTGTTGCCTCGGTTGTATCGGTTTGGCAGGGCGCAAATTGGTTTGAACGGGAGGCCTTTGATCTTTATGGCATCCTCTTTGACGGTCATCCCGATCTGCGACGTATCCTCACCGATTATGGTTTCATCGGTCACCCCTTCCGCAAGGACTTCCCACTCATCGGTCAGGTGGAGATGCGATACGACCCACACTTGGCCCGAGTGATCTACGAACCGGTGAGCATCGACCCGCGTACATTGGTACCACGTGTGACCCGTGATGATAATCGTTATCTGAATGAAGATAATGCAACGCAGGATGCCAGCGATGCCTGAAATTCGTAACTTCACCCTAAACTTCGGACCTCAGCATCCAGCTGCCCATGGTGTATTACGCCTGGTGCTTGAGATGGATGGTGAGGTTATAGAACGCGCTGATCCACATATCGGTCTGCTGCATCGTGGAACCGAGAAGCTGGCAGAGAGTAAGCCCTATAATCAGAGCATTCCCTACATGGATCGTCTCGACTATGTGTCGATGATGTGCAGCGAGCATGGCTATGTGCGGGCAATTGAAAAGCTGCTGGGGATCGAGGCGCCGATACGAGCTCAATACATTCGCACGATGTTCGATGAGATTACCCGTATCCTCAACCATCTGATGTGGTTGGGCACCCATGCCCTCGACGTGGGTGCAATGACGGTATTTCTGTACGCCTTTCGGGAGCGTGAGGATCTGATGGACTGCTATGAAGCGGTCTCTGGTGCCCGTATGCATGCTGCCTACTATCGTCCAGGTGGCGTCTATCGGGATCTGCCTGAGCAGATGCCTCAGTATCAGGCCAGCCAATGGGTCACTGGACGGGATGTCGAAGTCCGTAATCAGGCCCGACAAGGTTCCTTACTCGATTTTATTGAGGATTTTTGTAATCGTTTCCCTGGTTTGGTGGATGAGTACGAAACCCTGTTGACTGACAATCGTATCTGGAAGCAGCGCACAGTTGGCGTTGCTGTCGTCTCTCCTGAACGGGCCATGCAGCTGGGCTTTACCGGTCCCATGCTTCGTGGTTCAGGGATTGCCTGGGATCTACGCAAAAAGCAGTCTTATGCAGCTTACGATAAGGTGGATTTCGATATCCCAGTCGGTAAGGAAGGCGACTGTTATGATCGCTACTTGGTGCGTGTCGAAGAGTTGCGCCAATCCAACCGTATCATCCAACAGTGTATCGATTGGCTGCGCAAGAATCCGGGTCCAGTGATGTTGGACGACTACAAGATCGCTGTACCAAGCCGTAATGAGATGAAAGATGACATGGAGAGCTTGATTCATCACTTCAAGCTCTTTACAGAGGGTTATTGTCCCCCCGTGGGTGAGGCCTATGCCGCTGTTGAGGCCCCAAAAGGGGAGTTTGGTTGCTATATCATCTCCGATGGAGCCAACAAGCCCTACCGTTTGAAGATACGTGCCCCGGGATTCCCCCACCTTGCCGCCATGGATGAGATGGTCAAGGGACATATGCTGGCCGACGTGGTAGCGGTAATCGGTTCCATGGACGTGGTGTTTGGTGAGATAGACCGTTAAGACAATATTTAGATGACAACAACAACAGTAAAAGATAAAACGGAACACTTCACGCCTGAAGTCAGGGCGGAGATAGATCGTTGGATTGCCAAGTACCCCGCAGAATGGAAACAGTCCGCTGTGATGGGTGCATTGATGATTGTGCAGGATGAGAATGGTGGCTGGCTGACCAATCAGTTGATGGATCAGGTTGCAGCCTATCTGGATATGCCATCCATCGCGGTCTATGAAGTTGCGACCTTCTACTCGATGTATGAGTTGAAACCGGTCGGCAAACATAAAATCTGTGTCTGTACAAATGTCTCCTGTATGACTAATAAATCCGATGTGATCGTTGAACATCTTGAGAAGAAGCTCGGCATTGGCTTTGGCCAGGTGACTGAAGATGGTCGTTTCTCTCTCAAGGAAGTTGAGTGTCTGGGGGCCTGCGGTGGGGCACCGATGATGCAGATCGGAAAACAATATTACGAAAACCTGACTCCAGAGATCGTCGATGCGATCCTGGAAGGCCTGGAGTAAAAAACGGATGGCCAACGAAGTCTGCTTACGAACCCTGGATCTTGAACGCCCCTGGCTGCTTGAGCAGTATCAGAGTCGTGGTGGTTATGAGATGTTGAAAAAGATCCTCACGGAAAAGATGGCGCCTGAAGCGATCGTTGAAGAGGTCAAGAAGTCAGGGCTGAGGGGACGGGGCGGCGCAGGTTTTCCGACGGGTTTGAAATGGAGTTTCATCTCTCGTAATGCACCCGGTCAGAAGTATGTGGTATGCAATTCCGATGAGGGCGAACCAGGTACCTTCAAGGATCGGGATATACTGCGTTACAACCCACACCAGTTGATAGAGGGGATGATTATTGCCGGGTATGCAATCGGTGCAACCCGTGGGTATAACTATATCAGGGGTGAGTTCTGGGAACCCTACGAACGTTTCGAACAGGCTTTGGAAGATGCGCGAAGCGCCGGATATCTGGGTGAGAATCTGTTGGGTTCCGGCTTCGATTTCGAACTGCATGCCCACCTTGGAGCTGGCGCCTATATCTGTGGTGAAGAGACGGCTCTGCTGGAATCCATCGAGGGGAAGAAGGGTCAGCCTCGATATAAACCCCCTTTTCCAGCCCACTTTGGTCTATATGGACGTCCCACGATTATCAATAACACAGAGAGTCTCGCCTCGATCCCGATGATTATGGAAAAGGGGGGTGAGTGGTTTGCCGATATCGGTGTTAAGAACAGCGGTGGATCAAAGTTGTTCTCCATTTCAGGCAATATCAATAATCCAGGTGTTTTCGAAATCCCGATGGGAACCCCATTCTCTGAACTGTTGGCGATGGCCGGTGGTATGAAGGAGGGGCATAAGATAAAAGCCGTGATACCAGGTGGTTCCTCTGCTCCAATCATCCCCGGGGAACAGATGATGGAGCTCAACATGGATTACGACTCGATCGCCGGTGCAGGCTCGATGCTGGGTTCCGGCGCAGTCATCGTTCTGGACGAGAGCAACTGTATGGTCAAGATCCTGGAACGCATGTCCTACTTCTATCATGAAGAGTCATGTGGACAATGCACGCCTTGCCGAGAAGGTACAGGTTGGCTCTATCGGGTAGTACATCGAATAGAAACGGGTCAAGGCCGTCAGGAGGACCTTGATCTGCTGGATGACGTGGCAAGCAAGATCAGTGGCAAGACAATTTGTGCCTTGGGAGACGCAGCTGCCATGCCGGTGCAGGGTATGTTGCGCCATTACCGCGATGAATTTCAGTATCATATCGACCATAAACGTTGCATGATCGGGGTCGGCTGAGGTCATGAGAGATAGTATACAAAGATGACAGATTCTACAGTCACCATAGAAGTGGATGGTCGCGAACTGCAGGCGAAAGCAGGGGCGATGCTGATCGAAGTTACTGATGCGGCAGGTATTCGTATTCCTCGATTTTGCTACCATAAAAAACTCTCCATCTCAGCTAACTGCCGAATGTGCCTGGTCGAGGTGGAGAAGGTGCCGAAACCCTTGCCGGCTTGCGCCACACCGGTCAACGAAGGTATGAAAGTCTATACCCATTCCCCCAGGGCGCTGGCAGCGCAGAAGGGGACCATGGAGTTTCTTCTCATCAACCATCCGCTGGATTGCCCAATTTGTGATCAAGGTGGTGAGTGCGAACTTCAGGATGTGGCAATAGGATATGGCCAGGATGTCTCCCGTTATAACGAAGGCAAGCGTGTCGTGGCCGACAAGAATATCGGCCCATTGATTGCCACCGATATGACCCGCTGTATCCACTGTACGCGTTGTGTGCGTTTTGGTGATGAGATTGCCGGCATCCGTGAGATGGGATCCACTGGTCGTGGTGAACATACCGTGATAGGCACCTATATCGAGAAGAGTATCGATTCCGAGCTCTCCGGGAATATCATTGACCTTTGCCCAGTCGGTGCTTTGACATCAAAACCGTTTCGTTTCAATGCGCGTGCCTGGGAGTTGACGCAGGTAGAGGCGGTGGCTCCACACGACAGTCTTGGCTCTAATGTTAATTTGCATCTGCGCAACAACAAAGTGATGCGTGTTCATCCCAGAGACAATGAGTCAATCAACGAAAGCTGGATCTCTGATCGTGACCGCTTTAGTTATGAAGGACTCTACAGCAGTGATCGCCTGACCGTACCGATGATAAAAAAGAGCGGTGAGTGGAAAGAGGTCAGCTGGGAGATGGCCTTGGAGATGGCCGCTGCAAGTTTCAGTGAGATCAAGGAGCCCGATCAATTAGGTGCATTGCTGTCACCTACAGCTACTTTGGAAGAGCTCTATCTGGCACAGAAACTGATGCGTGGCCTGGGTTGCGACAATATTGACAGTCGCTTACGTCAGGGTGATTTCCGAACGGATGCCAATCAGACCCATGCAAACTGGCTAGGTATGAAGATCAGTGAGGTCGATACCCTGAATGCCGCATTGGTAGTGGGTGGCAATCTGCGCAAGGAACAACCGATTCTGGCACACCGTTTACGCAAGGCTGCATTGGCTGGCGCCAGTGTCCACACGATCTCTCCCTTGCAGCTTGAATTGAATTATAAGTCTCAGCAATCGTTGTGTACGCCGGCTGAGATGGTTGAGCGGTTGGCCGCTGTAGCCAAAGCAGCGGGTGTAAAAGCGAGTGGTTCTGTTGCAAACATTGTTAATTCAGCAGCCATTGACGAATTTGCAAAAAACACCGCTGAAGCCCTTAAGCGTTCAGATTCATCTGTTGTGATGTTAGGCGCTCTGGCTCAATCTCACCCAGATTATTCGCTCCTTTACGCGCTCGCCTCTGGTTTGGCAGACGTTTCAGGTGCTCGACTCTCAATCGTACCCTCTGCTGCAAATACGGTTGGGGCTCAACTGGCCGGTGCCGTACCTCATTTACAGGCGGGTGGTAAAACAGCTGATCGTAATGGGCTTGATGCCTTGAGCATGCTCAAGTTGCCTCGTAAAGGCTATCTACTGCTGGGTGTCGAGCCTGGTATGGATTTCTGGAATGGTGCCCTGTCCCAAAGCGCATTACAAAGCGCAGATACTGTGGTTGCTTTGAGTGCCTACCGCAGTCCGGAGCTAGAGGCTTGTACCGATATACTGCTTCCGATAGCACTCTACACCGAGACATCTGGTACTTATGTCAATGCAGAAGGCAATTGGCAGCAATGCAGGGGGGCAGTTAAGCCTCAGGGTGAAGTACGTCCGGCATGGAAGGTACTGCGTGTGCTGGGTAATCTGATGAATCAGCAAGGCTTTGAGTATACTGATCCACAGCAGATAAACGACGAGTTACGTACCCTTTGTGATGGTGCATCATTGTACAACAACATCACTGAACCGACATCTTTAGAGCCAACATTGAGTGCTGATGGTCTGCAACGCGCCGGTGATACGCCCTTGTATGCAACCGATCCATTGGTTCGTCGTGCCAAGGCACTACAGCTGACCAAGGATGCTGGCAATGCCGCGATACGATTGCATCCACAAGAAGCGATACGTCAGGGCTTGGAGTCTGCTCAGAATGCATTGATCAAGCAGAACGGCTATCAGGCCAATCTACCTCTAGCGCTGGATGAATCCATACCAGAGGGTTGTGTGTGGATATCCACGGGCTTGAGAGATACCTCAATGCTCGGTCAGCCCTTTGGTGAAGTGACAGTGGAGAAGGCGTAACCAATGGAATTTTTTATCAGCCTCTGGGAAGCCCTTCCCTCCGAACTGCAATATCTGATCTGGACTTTGATCAAGATTGTGGTGATCGTTGCGCCGATGATGCTTGCAGTTGCCTACTTTACCTATGCCGAACGCAAGATTATCGGCTATATGCAGGTGCGTATAGGTCCCAATCGAGTCGGGCCGAAGGGCTGGTTACAGCCGATCGCGGATGCCCTCAAGCTGATGTTCAAAGAGATCGTCATCCCGGCCAATGCCAACAAACTGCTGTTTCTCATCGCACCGGCAATAACCCTGGGACCTGCTTTGGCGGCCTGGGCTGTCTTTCCCTTTGATGAAAAATTGGTACTGGCAGATATCAATGCGGGATTACTCTACATCCTCGCCTTGACCTCTATCGGTGTGTACGGTGTCATCATTGCCGGTTGGGCTTCGAACTCAAAATACGCCTTCCTCGGCGCCATGCGTTCAGCGGCCCAGATCGTCTCCTATGAAATCGCCATGGGTTTTGCTCTGGTCGGTGTGCTGGTGGCTGCCGGCAGTCTTAATCTTGGTGAGATCATCAAGGCGCAGCAAGGTGGATTCTTCTCCTGGTTTTGGCTGCCCTTATTGCCGCTGTTCGGCGTGTATGTCATTTCCGGCGTAGCGGAGACCAATCGTGCACCGTTTGATGTGGCAGAGGGCGAGTCGGAGATTGTAGCCGGTTTCCATGTGGAATATTCGGGTATGACTTTCGCCGTCTTCTTCCTGGCTGAATACGCCAACATCATTCTGATCTCAGCCCTGACCGCAGTCATGTTCATGGGTGGTTGGCTGTCACCCTTTCAAGGCTGGCCAGTGCTGGGGGCCCTATTTGACTGGGTACCGGGTTTTGTCTGGTTGGTGATCAAGACAGGCTTTTTCATGTTTCTCTTTCTCTGGTTGCGTGCCACTTTTCCCCGCTACCGTTATGACCAGATCATGCGGCTTGGCTGGAAGGTGTTTATTCCGATAACAATCGTCTGGATTGCTGTCGTAGGTCTCGCAGTGGTCTATCAAGTACCCTGGTGGTTCGACTGAGGAGATCTCTTATGAAAGTGCTTACAAATTATTTTAAGAGCCTCTTCCTACTTGAGCTGTTTCGTGGGCTGAGTGTGACCGGTCGTTACCTGTTCCGTAAAAAGTTTACGGTCATGTATCCCGAAGAGAAGGCTCCGGTCTCTCCCCGATTTCGTGGTTTGCATGCCCTGCGTCGCTATCCAAGTGGTGAGGAACGCTGCATTGCCTGCAAACTCTGTGAGGCCACCTGTCCGGCACTGGCGATTACTATCGAGGCTGAGCCACGGGATGACGGTTCGCGTCGAACCACCCGTTACGACATCGATTTATTTAAATGTATCTATTGCGGCTATTGCCAAGAGGCCTGTCCGGTAGATGCAATTGTGGAGACCCGCATTTACGAATACCACTTCGAAAATCGCGGCGAAAACATTATGACTAAAGAGAAGCTACTGGCCGTCGGTGATAAGCATGAGGCGCAACTTGCTGCCGATATTGAAGCCCAGGCGAATTATCGTTGATCACTAGCCCTTGGAAGAGACAACTGGAATCCATAGATGACACTTGAAAAGCTGATTTTCTACGTGCTGGCTGCTGTGATTATTGCTGCGGCGATGATGGTTGTGACTCGTCGCAATCCTGTTCACTCAGCTCTGTTTCTGATCCTCGCTTTTGTTGCCTGCAGTGGTGTTTGGATGCTCGCAGAGGCAGAATTTTTAGCCATTGTGCTGGTGTTGGTCTACGTAGGTGCAGTGATGGTGCTGTTCCTGTTTGTGTTGATGATGTTGGATATCGATATCGCCGTGTTGAGGGCAGGTTTCATCAAGATGCTGCCGCTTGGTGTGATTATGGCCATCGCCATGGCGGCTGAGTTGATACTGATTGTAGGCCCAGGCAATTTCGGTTTGGAACAGTACGCAGCACCGGTAAGACATGCCGCTGATTATAGCAACACAGAGGAGATCGGTAGTGTCCTCTATACCGTCTATATGTACCCATTTGAGATTGCAGCAGTGATACTGCTGGTTGCCATCATCGCGGCAATCGGTCTGACTATGCGTAAGCGTCCCGATACCAAGTATCTCGATCCGGCCAGCCAAGTGTTGGTGAAACGTGACGACCGTGTACGCATGGTCTCCATGGACGCTGAGAAAGGATGACACAGATATGATTGCACTCTCAGATTATCTCATTCTCGGTGCCATACTTTTCGCTATCAGCATTGCTGGCATCTTCATCAACCGAAAGAATGTAATCGTGTTGCTGATGTGCGTGGAGTTGATGCTGCTGGCTGTGAATATCAATTTTGTCGCATTTTCCCATTTTCTGGGAGATAGCGCAGGGCAGGTCTTTGTGTTCTTTATCCTCACAGTAGCTGCTGCAGAAGCCGCTATCGGATTGGCCATACTGGTGGTGCTGTTCCGCAGCAAGCAGAGCATCAATGTCGAGGATATGGATGCGTTGAAGGGTTAGTTTTTTGTCCGCAAATGAACGCGAATAAACACAAATTTTATTCGTTGTTGTACGAGGTAGGTGCGGGCAGGTATGGATGGGGTTTAAAACATGCAGATGGCGCAGAACAAGAATAGCCAATATTTGCGTTCATTCGCGTTCATTAGCGGACTGATAATCTAAGTAGCGAGAGATATGGAAAATATCTATCTGACAATCGTACTGGTACCTCTGATCGGTGCCATTATTGCCGGTTTCTTCGGTAGCACTATCGGACGCAAAGGCGCCCATTGGGTGGCTAGCGGCGGTGTGGGTATTTCGACCTTGCTCTCACTATTCGTTCTGAAGCGTTTCATGTTCGATGGCGAGACGGTCTTCAACGGTCCGGTCTACACTTGGATGGTGAGTGATGGTCTCCATATGGAAGTGGGTTTTCTGGTCGATCAGTTGACCGCTGTGATGATTAGCGTGGTCACCTTTGTCTCTTTCTGCGTGCATATCTATACCATCGGTTACATGGCTGATGATGAGCACAACTGGCCCAAGACCAGTCTGGCAGGACGCAACAGCTATCAACGCTTCTTCAGTTACATTTCGCTATTCACCTTCTCGATGCTGATGTTGGTGATGGCCAACAATTTCATGCAGCTGTTTTTCGGTTGGGAGGCGGTTGGTCTGGTCTCCTACCTGTTGATCGGATTCTGGTCGGTACGTCCGACAGCGATCTTCGCCAATCTGAAGGCCTTTCTGGTCAACCGGGTGGGTGACTTCGGTTTTATCCTTGGTATAGCAGCTATTGCCATGTACACCAACAGTCTCGACTATGCCGAAGTGTTCGCCAGGGCACCTGGGTTGGCCGATACCCAGATCCAGATCTGGGGCGACAGTAGTTGGTCGCTGATGTCGGTGATCGGCATCCTGCTGTTCATCGGTGCGATGGGCAAGTCGGCGCAGGTACCGTTGCATGTGTGGCTGCCGGATTCGATGGAAGGCCCGACGCCTATTTCGGCCCTGATCCATGCTGCGACCATGGTCACAGCCGGTATCTTCATGGTGGCGCGCATGTCACCCCTCTATGAGCTGTCGGAGACCGCCCTCAGCTTTGTGTTGATCATCGGTGCCACCACTGCCTTTTTTACCGGCCTGATCGGTATCGTGCAGAATGACATCAAACGGGTAGTCGCCTATTCCACCCTCTCTCAGCTGGGCTACATGATGGTCGCCCTGGGTGCCTCCGCCTATGCCGCCGGTATCTTCCATCTGATGACCCATGCCTTTTTCAAGGCGTTGCTATTCCTGGCCGCCGGTTCGGTCATTATCGGCATGCATCACGATCAGGATATTCGCAACATGGGTGGTATTCGCAAGTACATGCCTATCACCTATTGGACCTCATTGGTTGGTTCCCTGGCACTGATCGGTTTTCCCGGCTTTTCAGGTTTCTTCTCCAAGGACGCCATCATCGAGGCGGTGCATCACTCCTCGATTACCGGTTCCGGTTATGCCTATGTGTTGGTAGTGGCCGGTGTCTTTGTCACAGCACTGTATAGCTTTCGTATGTTCTTCCTGGTCTTCCACGGGGAGGGGCCACGGGATGAACACGCCAAGGCACATCTACATGAAACACCCAAGGTGGTGACCGTGCCACTGATACTGTTGGCCATTCCTTCTGTATTCCTCGGCTATCTCACCATTGGCCCGATGTTGTTTGGTGATTGGTTCAAAGGCGTGCTTCACGTTCTGCCCGAGCATGACACCTTGGGCATTGTCGGAGAGCACTTCGATGGCGCAGGCGGCTTTATCCTGCATGGCATGATGGGGCTGCCTTTTTACCTGGCAATGGGTGGACTGTTCGTTGCCTGGTTTATCTATATGAAGAACCCAGCCATTGCAGACAAGATCAAGAGCACCCTCTCACCGGTCTACAATCTGCTGGACAAGAAATATTGGTTTGATGAGGTCTACCAGGCTGTTTTCGCAACCGGTAGTCGTGGCTTGGGTAAATTCCTCTGGCTGGCGGGAGACCGGGGGCTGATCGATGGCCTGCTGGTCAACGGCTCTGCTCACTCCGTCGGTTGGTTGGCCTCCGTGGTACGCCACGTACAGACCGGCTATCTCTATCACTACGCTATTGCCATGATCCTGGGTCTGCTGTTGTTGCTGACCTGGTTTGTGTTTGTTTAAAGGAGCTCCAGTGTACCTCGTCATAGATTCTGTACCATTCAGAGCCACCCCAGAGCGCCAGTTCAAGGCGTGGCTCGCAGGGAATGGCAAGCCCTTTCCAAGGGCCACAACACAGAACTGGCGCTCTGGGGCAGCTCCCTTTGGGCGAGCCAGGAAGGGGCCATCTGCAGCGTTATGCCTCTTGACAAGGAATCGGCCATTGCCTGCGAGGCATGCCTTACAGCTAGCCCCTTCCTGGCTCGCTGAATGGCACAGAATCTACGACGAGGTACACTAGCATGATTGCCGATTGGCCCATCCTAAGTCTTACGGTCTGGCTACCGATCATCGGTGGTTTCATGGTGCTCGCCAGTGGAGACCGTGAGGCGAACGCAACCAAATGGACCGCTCTAACCATTGCAGTCCTGACCTTCATTGTCAGCCTGCCGCTCTGGTTTGCCTTTGACAGCACCACGGCACAGATGCAGTTTGTTGAGCGTGTGCCTTGGGTGCCTGCCTTCAACGTTGAGTACTACATGGGGATTGACGGCATCTCCATGCCACTGATTATCTTGACCACCTTTATCACACCCCTGGTGGTGATAGCCGGTTGGGAGGTGATCAAGTTTCGCCCCTCTCAATACATGGCGGCGTTCCTCATCATGGAAGGGGTGATGGTGGGTGTCTTCTCAGCACTCGATGCGATGCTCTTCTATGTCTTCTGGGAAGCAATGTTGATTCCGATGTTTCTTATCATCGGTGTCTGGGGCGGGGAAAACCGGGTCTACGCGACAATCAAGTTCTTCCTCTATACTTTCTTCGGCTCGGTGTTCATGTTGGTTGCACTGATCTACATGTATTTCCAGTCGGGCAGTTTCGATATCCTCGGTTTTCATACCCTCAAGCTGGGACTGACCGAGCAGATTCTGATTTTTATCGCCTTCCTCATGGCATTTGCGGTCAAGGTACCGATGTGGCCGGTACATACCTGGTTGCCTGATGCTCACGTAGAGGCACCCACCGGCGGTTCGGTCATCCTGGCAGCCATCATGTTGAAGATCGGTGGATACGGATTCCTGCGTTTCAGTCTGCCCATCACGCCAGACGCCAGCCATACCCTGGACTGGCTGATCATCGGCATGTCCCTGATTGCTGTGGTCTACATCGGTTTTGTGGCCCTGATCCAACAGGATATGAAGAAGCTGATCGCCTATTCTTCGATCGCTCATATGGGCTTTGTTACCCTGGGCTTCTTTATTATCTTCATCATCAACCAGAACAATGCTGGCAGTGGTGCGGCGCTGGGTGTGCAGGGCGGCATGGTGCAGATGGTCTCTCATGGTTTTATCTCTGCAGCCCTGTTCCTCTGTGTCGGCGTGCTCTACGATCGACTGCACAGTCGTCAGATCAATGATTACGGCGGGGTGGTAAATACCATGCCGATCTTTGCAGCATTCATGGTCTTTTTTGCCATGGCCAATGCAGGCCTGCCCGGCACCTCTGGTTTTGTCGGTGAGTTCATGGTCATCCTGGCTAGTTTCCGTGCCGATTTCTGGTACGCATTCCTGGCTGCCACCACCCTGATTATTGGTGCTGCCTACACCCTGTGGATGGTTAAGCGGGTTATTTTTGGTGAAGTCACCAACGAGGGTGTGGCAACCCTGAAGGACATGAATAATCGTGAATTTATTGTGCTGGGCACCCTGGCAGCAGCCGTTCTGCTACTGGGCCTGTGGCCAGCACCCCTGGTTGAGGTGATGGATGCCTCCGTCAATAACCTGCTGCAGCACATTTCTGTGTCGAAGCTTTAACTGACGGAGCCGATTCGGTAGCGTACAAATGCAATTCGATTCAACACAATTGATCCCGGTACTGCCGGAAATCTCCCTCCTGACCCTGGCCTGTGTGGTCTTGGTGGTCGATCTGTTCATCCGTGAGGAGCAGCGTATCATCAGCTATGGCATCAGCCAGGTGGGCCTGATCCTGACCCTGCTGATCACCATTCTTGTCTCTCAGCCTACGACCCAAATCCTGTTTGACGGCAGCTATATCCGAGATCCGATGAGTGATCTATTGAAGGTTGGAATCCTGCTTATCACCTTCCTTGCTTTCCTCTATGCCAAGGACTACCTGCGTGACCGGGGTCTGTTTAAGGGTGAGTTCTATACCCTTGGGCTGTTTGCCGTTCTGGGTATGATGATCATGACCTCCGCCAACAGCTTCCTCACCATCTATCTGGGATTGGAACTGCTGGCACTCTGTCTCTATGCTTTGGTGGCGTTCAACAGGAATTCACCTCAGGGTGCCGAGGCGGCGATGAAATACTTCGTCCTGGGAGCCCTTGCTTCCGGCATGCTGTTGTATGGTATCTCCATGATCTACGGCGCCACCGGCACGCTGCGTTTCGACGAGCTGGCCCAGGTCGTGGATAAGGGTGACATGAACCAGTTGGTGATGATCTTTGGTGTCGTCTTCCTGGTCATCGGCTTGGCCTTCAAGCTGGGTGCTGTCCCATTCCATATGTGGGTACCGGATGTCTATCATGGCGCCCCAACCGCAGTGACCCTGTTTATCGGCAGCGCACCCAAGATAGCCGCCTTTGCCTTGGCCATGCGGTTGTTGGTGGATGGCCTAGCCGATCTTCACGGTGGCTGGGAGGGATGGCAGGGTATGTTGATCATACTCGCCGTGCTCTCCATGGGCATCGGTAACCTGATCGCCATTGCCCAGACCAACATCAAACGTATGCTGGCCTACTCAACCATCTCTCATGTAGGTTTTATCCTGCTGGGTATCCTGGCAGGTACCAAAGAGGGCTATACCGCCGCTATGTTCTACACCCTGGTCTATGCTTTGATGTCGGCCGGTGGCTTCGGTGTGGTCATCGCACTAAGTAGAAAGGGCTTCGAAGCGGAGAACCTGGATGACTTCAAGGGACTAAATCAACGTAATCCCTGGTTTGCCGGTATGATGCTGCTGTTGATGTTCTCCATGGCCGGTGTGCCGCCCACGGTCGGCTTCTTCGCTAAGTTGTTTGTCCTTGATGCCGTTGTCTCTGTGGATCTGACCTGGCTGGCCTTGGTCGGCGTTTTCTTCTCAATTATCGGTGCCTTTTACTACATACGTGTCATCAAAATCATGTATTTCGACAAGCCCACAGATGAGTCACCCATAACAGTCGGCATGGATACCCAAGTAGTGCTGTCGTTGAACGGGCTGGCGATGCTGTTTCTTGGCCTGTTTCCAGCAGGTTTGCTCTCACTTTGCAGTAACGCCATCGGTAACTGAGCTTTTTTACATATGGGCCTTGTCATCCGGTTACCAGACAGGTAGTATGCCCCCTCCTTGATGCGGGGTGGAGCAGTCTGGTAGCTCGTCGGGCTCATAACCCGAAGGTCGTTGGTTCAAATCCAGCCCCCGCTACCAATCAAAAAACAATAAAGCCAATCACTTAGCGGTGGTTGGCTTTTTTGTTGCTACCAGCAAAAAACATCTGTGCCCATCCTGTGCCCAAGTTGTGCCCTTTTCGTGCCCAGCCGAGAAATGTTACCCATCGACTAACTCTCATTTTGACCTTCGGGATAGGTCAAAAGAAGACTGAAGGTCATTGGAAACTTTTGACCTTCGGTCTTACAAGGGTTTGTATTCCTTGAGAGATTAGGTCTTTGTAAAAAATATCCAAAGATAATGGGCACTGATGGAACTGAATAGTCTTCAAAAAGTAGTAAATCTGTAGTTTAAACGACCTTCAGTCATTAGTATCAAAGTGAGTATTTCATTGTTCATTGAGATTATTCTCTTGATACTCTCACAAACAAATCACCCACATCGCAGCGGAAATATTCACACAGCTTATCAATGGTATCCAAGTCAATTTTGACAGCCGTTTCCTTGTATAGGGCACTGATCTTATGCCTATGCAATCCGGTAGCGCGCTCCACATCTGAGATTTTAAGTTTTCGCTCACCCATGAGCCTGGATAAGTTGCATCTGATCATTCAAATTTCCTTTAAATAAATTTCCTTTATTGTAAATAATGTAGAAAAAACCTACAAATTGTTTGACAAAAGTACATTTATGCGTCATTATTACCATAATACGTACATATTGTACGTATAACATACATTACGAGGTGCATAAATGAGTATTACATATCTGACAACTGAAGAACTCTCAGAAAAGATTAAATATGACCAACGCACAATTCGCGAGCGTTTGAAGGATAGTGTTCTGATTGAAGGTGTTCACTATATCCGTCCATTCGGTGGCAGAAAAATTTTATATCTATGGGAACAGATTGAAGTCGATATGGTTACGGCAACAAGAGATCATGGCTTTGTTATTCCGATGGCAAATGGAGGTGTCTGCAATGGGTAGCATCAGGATACGGACAGATACAGGATTGCTTTTTTTTGACTTTAGATATCAAGGAAGAAGGTGCAGGGAACAAACCATGTTGAAGGACAATAGCACGAATCGTAAAAGGCTAGAAAAAGTGCTAAGTGACATCGAAAAAGAAATCGCAGATAGCTCTTTCGAATACCGTAAGTATTTTCCTAATAGCAAGAATCTGAAACACTTTTTAGAATACTCTCCTGAACAAATCAATTCTGGAAAGTCCTTTAGTCAAGGAGTTACCCCAAACTCATTTGCTAGCGATTCACCCTCATTCAATGATTTCTCTGATACCTGGGTATCGGAGAACGAGATCGGATGGAGACGGAGTCATCACAAGACTCAAATGGACATTATCAGTGGCCATCTGAAGCCTGTGTTTGGTGATAAGGCGGTCAGCCGAATCACTAAGGCGGAGATACTGGCCTTCCGTGCGTCACTCGCCAAAGTACCCGGACGGAAAGGTAATGGACTATCACCAAAACGCATCAATGCCATTATGGGACCGTTGCGTCAGATCCTTAATGAAGCAGCTGACCGATATGAATTTAACACGCCGTATCGGAATATCAAACCACTCAAAGTGCCAAAAAGCGATGTAGAGCCTTTTACGCTGGAAGAGGTAAGTCGACTCCTCGCTACAGTCAGAGCTGATTTCTGTAATTACTACACAGTCAGATTTTTCACCGGTATGCGTACGGGTGAAATTGATGGGCTCAAGTGGCAGTACATCGACTTTGACAAGCGATTGATATTGATACGTGAAACGATCGTCTTGGGTGAAGAAGATTACACAAAGACTGATGGCTCTCAGCGAGAGATCCAAATGTCTCAAGTAGTGTTCGATGCCTTGAAGGCGCAAGAACAGGCTACCTGCGAACTTTCGAAGTTTGTTTTCTGTACCAAAAATGGAGAACCGCTGGATCACAATAATGTAACCAAGCGTGTTTGGTACCCTTTGCTGAGTCATTTGGGACTGATGAAACGGCGTCCCTATCAGAGCAGGCATACAGCGGCCACTCTTTGGCTAGCCGCCGGCGAAAATCCAGAGTGGATTGCTTGTCAAATGGGGCATACATCGACCGAGATGTTATTTCGGGTCTATTCCCGTTTTGTTCCCAATCTCACGCGCCAGGACGGATCTGCTTTCGAACGTCTACTCACCGCTAATCTCACCGCAGGGGGCACACATCATGTCACAGAGTAATCACTTCGAATTTGATCAGTGGTTGAAAAAGAAAAGCCAGCGCAATCGCAGTCATCGCTTTCAACAGTTGGAGTTTGATTTTGGGCCAGGGTTTGAATCCCATTCATCGGACAGAAAAACAATACTGAATAAACGGTGTAGGGGAGGGAAGTAGCATGCGCAAGAGGGATGATACCAATTTAGACTTATATCTGAGGCAGAAGCAGGAGCATAAACGAGCAAGGGAACTTGCTGGATTACTCATGGTTAGCATGAAGATTAACCCCTCTGCAACATACTTGATTCGGTTATTGAGCAATGAGCCTCATTCGACAATCGAGGAGGCAATGAGCATGTGGGTTAAAGGGGAACTTAAAGATTATTCATTAGACTCGCCAACAGAGGAGTTGTTAATGCTGCTTAGAAGACGATTTAAAGAAAATCTCGAACAGGTGCTTAATGTAGATTGAGCACCATGACCTAGATGTATTAGTGTCATTACCAAGGGAAACTGGCGGACTAATTACCAAGCGACTTTGTCGTAGTACCGTATCAGCAAGTCGCTTTGTTGACAATTGGTTGTCTACCCACGGATGACAGCAGACAGTGATTCTTTCCTTTGTAACCGGAGTCCGCAGGT
>JAIVEQ010000025.1 GCA_023838465.1 Candidatus Thiodiazotropha sp. | reverse complement strand
CTTTCTTGCCGGATAGAGAAAGCTTTGATGCTACCGCAGCTTACCCTCTATTCGTCAAACTAGAGTTGCACTTACAAGTTGAATTCACGTAGCCTAATAAATGGATCGATAAAACTTTCGAACTGCGCCGCTAATACCAGATAGATAAAACCAAGCGCCAGGATAAAAGCGAACATCATGGTGTCGCCGCTCTCTTTGAATTCCCGAGTCTCACCTTTATATCGCAGCTGTACCTTGCCCTCTGCCACCTCTTCCACCTCTTCCACCTGTTGTTCCATAAAACTGATGGCTTCACCCAGGCTGTAGCCAGGGGCTAGGTTAGCAGAGATAACTGCGGCTCGCAGTTTATCGAAATGGTTTAACTCTTTGGGTGCTACGCCTTCCTCCATCGAAACCAGATTGGCCAGCTGAATCATCTCGCCACCACGACCGCGTACATAGATATTATTTAGATCATTGGGATCACGTCGGTCTTCATCCTCCATCTGGACAATCACATCGTACTGCTCGGCACCTCGCTTGAAGCGCGTTACTTTCCGACCACCCAGCATGGTTTCCAGGGTCCTGCCAACGGTGTCAATGCTCACATCCGTGGCAGCTGCTTTGTCACGATTAACGTTTACCTTTAACTCAGGTTTATTGAGTTTCAGGTCATTATCAAGGAATACCAGCGCCTGGTTCTCTCGGGCGCGAGCCATCACCTTCTGTACCAGGCCGTCCAGTTCCTTATAACTGCCGGTGGTTTGGATAACCACTTCCAGGTTTTTATTGATCGGACTTTGACCTAATGGTGGAGGATTTATCGCTACGCCCATCAGGCCGGTCACACCCCCATAAAGCTTGGGGGTCAGCTCACTGGTAATATCTTTTGCAGGACGATCCCTCTCCTCCCAGAACTTCATGTTACTGAAGGCCAGCGTCTCGGTTACCACAGGAAAACCTACCACTGTAAAGGTCGTGTTTACCTCTGGCACAGTGGCAGTGATCGCCTCCATCTGGCGTGAGTAGTGATTGGTGTAATCAACGGTAGAACCCTGCGGCGCCATGCCCCAGGTCATAAAAAAACTCCTATCCTCGATGGGGGCCAGCTCCTGCTGCAATCCGCTATAGAGCAGGTAGCAACCGGCACCGACACCAACCGCTAAGAACAGGATCAACCAGCGTAGTTTAAGGGTAAATCCAAGCACCCCCTGGTAGCCACTGATCATCCCAGAAAGCACCCGTTCACCCACATCGTAAAACCAGTTGTGTTGCTGTTGATGTCGGAGCAGCCTTGACGACATCATGGTAGAAAGCGTCAAGGCAGTGAAACCGGAAACCAGCACTGCACCGGCAAGTGTCAAGGCGAACTCGGTAAACAGTTTGCCGGTCCGACCCAGGGAGAATGAGATCGGCGCAAATACCGCAACCAGTGTCAGCGTCATGGCAATGACCGCAAAGGCGATTTCACTACTCCCCTTGATGGCTGCTTTGATCGGATCCAATCCTTTCTCGATATAGCGATGAATGTTTTCCAGCACAACGATTGCATCGTCGACCACCAAGCCTACCGCCAATACCATGGCCAGCAGTGTCAAGACATTGATGGAGTACCCCAAGGCATACATCATGGCAAACACACCAATCAGGGAGACCGGAATAGTCACCATTGGAATAAGCGTCGCACGCACTGAGCGCAAGAACAGGAAGATAACCAGGATAACCAGTGCTACCGCTTCGAAGATGGTCGTGAATACACCCTCAATGGAGCGTTCAATGAAGATCGACGAGTCATACGCGACTTCAATGGTCATACCATTCGGAATCGCTTCGATCAGTGTTGGCAACAGATCACTGATTCCCTGGGAGATCTCCAATGGATTGGCAACAGATTGTTTGACCACACCCAAGGCTACCGCTGTCTCACCTTTGTAGCGGGTGACCACGCGCTCATCCTCTGGCCCCAATTCAATTCGCGCAACATCCCGCAGCCGTACCAGGTAGCCATCTATATCACGCAGGATAATGTCACCGAACTCCTGTGGAGTCTGCAGATCGGTCTGTGCCAAGACAGTGAACTCACGATCCACACTCTCGATACGACCGGATGGTACCTCGAGGTTCTGTCCACGCAAGGCGTTTTCCACATCCTGTGTTGTCAGATTGATGGCTGCCAGACGCACAGGATCGAGCCAGATGCGCATTGCATAGCGTCGTTCACCAAAGATCTCAACACTGGCAACGCCATTGATGGTTTGCAGGCGATCACGTACGATCTGATCGGCCACTTCGGAGATCTCCAGCTTGTTATGGCGATCGCTGGACATTGCCAACCAGATAATCGGCTGGGCATCGGCTTCCACTTTCGCTACTACCGGCTCCTCCACATCATCCGGTAGCGCACCCCGTACCCGACCTACCCGATCACGGACATCATTCGCTGCATTGTCGGCATCCCGATCTAGCTTAAAAGTGATGGTAATCTGGCTGACTTCAGAACGGCTGATAGAGGTCATGAAGTCGATCCCCTCAATGCCGGCCAGAGAGTCCTCCAGAGTACTGGTAACCTGACTCTCCATAATGCTGGCACTGGCACCTGGATAGGTAGTCTCAACCGTCACCACAGGCAGATCGATATTGGGATACTCCCGCACCGTGAGTCGGTCGTAGGAGATAACACCGATGAGTATCAGCAACAGATTCATCACCGTCGCCAAAACAGGACGACGAATACTGGTATCGGTGATGACCATGCTTATTCCTTGACTGGTACGGGTGCTACACCCATGCCATCCTGCAGTTTCAGATGTCCGGCAGTAACGACCTCATCTTGTTCACTCAGACCCTTCACGATCTGTACCCGTCTACCCTGACGCTTACCGGCCCAAACTTCTGTCCAGACAACCTTGCCATCTACCAGCTTATAGACAAATTGCTGATCTCCCTGTGGCATCAAAGCGGCTTCAGGTATAAACAGACTATTTTCCTGACGGGAAAGGATCAGCATTACACGGGCAAACTGTCCGGCATATAGCTTGTTGTTCCGATTCGGAATCTTGGCACGCACCAGCAGACTACGACCATTCAGATCGATCTGTGGATCGATAGCATAGACTTTGCCATTAAAACCCTGACCTGGAAAGGCATCCAGCATCACTTCAATCTCCTGCCCCACCTTTACATCAGCCAAGATGGTTTCAGGAAGACGAAAATCAACTTTTAGAAGACTCAGATCAAGCAATGTTACGATATCCTGTCCGGTCTTCAGATAATCACCGACACTCACCAGACGCAGACCCAATAGTCCGTCAAAGGGAGCCATGATGCGGGTCTTCTCAAGTCTTGCTTTTGCCAGTACCACCTCAGCTTGATTGACCTGGAGTTCAGAAGCTGTTTGATCGCGATCCTGCTCACTGCCATAACCCTGTTTCTTCAGGGTTGTCGCCCGTTTGTAGTTTGAACGACCTAAAGCCAAGCGTGCTTCTGATTGTCTGAGTTCTGCCGCATAGATCGAATCATCGAGGGCGATCAGCAGTTCTCCCTGTTTGATTGCACCACCCTCAGAAAAGTTGATTTTAGTGATACGCCCCTCGATTTCAGGTCTGATCACAACCGACTCATTGGCACGTAATGTCCCTACAGCCTGTACACTATTGACCAGGGTATCCCGAACAACCTTGGCAGTTTCAACCGGCAATGAGAACCCCTCTGCGGCTACTAATCTGCAAGGTACAATCAGTAGGACCATGACCGATCCTTGTAGCAACCTACTGAAGACTCTGTTCCAGGAAAGATTCATTTATTTTCCTTTTTCTGTGTTATTGGCTTAATTCTATAACTTTCAGGCTGGTCTAAAAAAGATATTTTCAGACCAATCAATCCTGTTCAGCAACAACCACACAGTTACGGCCTTTTGCTTTGGCTGCATAGAGGGCGTCATCAGCACGCTTTAGACAATAGGCAAGGGCCTCCGGATTGATATTGGGCGACACCAAAACTGGCCGTTACACTAATCTCATGATTTTGTTGGACCACAGAAGTAACAGATAGCTCATCACATAATCATTGTGACAGCTTTACAGCTTCTGCAAGTTCTGTGTCAAGGGATAGAATCAGGAACTCCTCCCCACCCCAACGACCTAGCTCATCCGATTCTCGAATACACTTTCGCAACGGCTCAACACAATGCCTCAACACCTGGTCACCCACATCGTGGTCCATAATTGTCATTGACCATCTTGAAATGGTCAGTATCCAGCAGGATGGTGCAGAAGCTATTCGCTCCACGCCCTGTTTGTGATACCACCTGTTCCAGACGAGTTGTCATTGCTTAGTGCCAATGCTTGTCTAAAAAATGGCCTCTGCAATAAGAATTAGGATAGGAAGGTATCGATTCGTTTCAATACGGGCTCAGACCACAACCTTTACAAAACGATAAAGAGAGATAGTTCTATAGTGTTGCCTACCTTGGCAGGGGTATAACAAATCCGAAAAAGCGGGTCACAGCAGGGATTTTCTACTATTTTGACTTAGACAGCAAACAAAGCACGCTTCAATAACAATATAGAGGAAAGTATAGCAATCTGTCGCATAGTCACAGATATCGGGGAATTGTAATAGACGGATAGACCCATATAAAAGATACCAAGGGGTATTCGTCCATGCTCAGATAGTTTAAACCAAGGCGATATGATTATCGCCTTGGTCTTTGGTAGGAAATCAACAACAGCCTCAGACCTTGAACTGCTTCACAGAGTCGTGTAGTTCATGTGCCAACTGGGATACAACCTTTCCTTGTTGGGAGGTCTGTTCCGCCCTGGCTGCAGTCTGCTCTGAAACCTGACTGATGGTATTTATCCCTTCATTGACATCAGAGGCAACCTTTCGCTGGTCACCTGTTGCATCCGTAATTTTGGAGTTTATTGCTGATATTTCATCCACAGCTTGTGTGATCGACTCCAACGACACACCGGCCTGCTTTGCCTGTTCTGCTGTCTCGTGACCACGCGTTCGACCTGTATTCATGGCATTGACAGCTTGCTCGGCCCCCGATTGTAATCGGGTGATTATTGCTTGAATCTCCTGGGTCGATTCCTGGGTACGTGTAGCAAGCGTTCTCACTTCATCAGCTACAACAGCAAATCCCCTGCCCTGCTCACCTGCCCGTGCGGCTTCAATGGCTGCATTGAGTGCCAGCAGATTGGTCTGCTCAGCGATGCCTTTAATGACATCCAATACGCCACCGATATCTTCGCTATCCTTTTGGAAACCATTGATAATACTTGCAGCAGTATCGATCTCCTCCGCCAGAGAAGTAATACTGCTGATGGTCTTACGCAGATCCTCACTACCCTTAACAGACTCTTTTTCTGCAGATTCCGTAGCCTGGTCCGCTTCTGCAGCACTATCTGCCACACCATCAACCGTGACGGATAGATTCTGCATGGCGTGTACAATCTCTTCCGTCTTCGTTTTTTGGTGAAGCACACCAGAGCTGGATTGTTGGGTCATCTCAAGCATCTGAGAAGCTGCATTCGTCATTTTTCCGGTTGAATCTTTGACATTTCCAACCAATGACTGCAATTTATCCATAAACACATTAAACCAGTGAGAGAGTTCGCCCAATTCATTACTTGCATCTTCATTGAGTCGCTTGGTTAAATCCCCCTCCCCTTCAGCAATATCTTTTATTCTCTCACGCATCAATGAGATCGGGCGATTGATGACCAAATAGGTATTGAATGAAGTAATAAAAACAAAAATAACTGATACGACAATAATGATCAGTAACAGCTGCATACTCTCTTCTGCTCTCTGTACCGATAAAGCAGAATCTTGCTCGATAACAGCCGATGCCCCTGCTGCCTTGACAGATTTCTCCTTAAATGTTTCTGCAAATGACTGCAATTCTTTCGTTACCTTTGCCTCACGCTCTCCCTCTACTGCGGCCTTCTCAAACTCACTGACAATACTACGAACACGGGGTAGGGATTCTTTCCTTAACTGCTCATAAATATCTTCAATTTCCAACATCAGCGTGGTGGGATCTTCCTCCTCACTTTCAATCAAAGTATTGAGATTTTTAACCATCTTTTCAAATGCCGACTGAATCATACCCATGTCAGAGACATTGGTTTTAAGCATTTTAACGAGCTTCTGATTCATCTCTTCGCTGAGTTTGGAAGCTGATGAAGAAGCTTGCTTGGAACCTTGCTCAACCTCCTTAACGACAGTGCGTATATCTGCGGCCTGTCCTGCTGCTTTAGAGAGATCATCCATGGTATGCCCCAGTTGAAAAAGGGCAAATAGTGTAGTGAATAGCATCAGGGCAATGAAAAATGCCATGCCCATAAACACTAACGTGCGAATTTTAAACCGTTCGAAAAAAAGACTAACGGTTGCAACATACCAGGATGAGACTGACATAATTAAGTCACCTCTATGCGAGACTGTGACAACTACTGTTCGAGTTGTTCATACATTTTGACTGCTTTATTCATCTCTTTAAGCAGTGGAAGATTTTGCTTCGACATTTGTACAAGGTCGTCTTTTGTAACGCCTTTTGCATCAATACCTGACGCCCTCTCTACGAGTGGCTTGAAACTCTTCCAAAGCTGTCCAACCACATCTAATTGAGTACGTATTGCCGCATCCTTTGTACCAGGGAGTTCCAGGTCTGTATCGCCATCAAGTAATCCTTTCAGGGTACGGTCAAACAATGAGGCGGTACTACGAAGATTGGATTTATTATTGTCTGCTTGATGATCAAGTGCGACAAGCGACATCTCTTTTGACATCTTCTGAGTCAGCATGCGTTGCTTTCCAGCCAAATTAATCACAACACCAGCACTTTTACCGGTTGCTTTCTTTGCCTCTTTCTCATAAAGGCGAACAGCTGTATTCATATTCTTAAGCAATGGAAGATTGAGTTCTGCTACTTTTGTAATATCAACATCGCCTCCAGAAATCACCGGTGACACTAAGCCATGAAATTCATCCCACAGCTTTGAAACCTTGGCTAACTGCTTCAGAAGCAGTTTTCCCTCTGTTGCAGGCAAGCCCATTTCGGCATTGCCATCACGTAACCCCTTCAATGTCGAATCAAATAGCTTAGCTGTTTTTTCCAGGTTCGCTCTGTTGCCTGCTACATCAACCTTATTTGCGATTAACAGCATCTCCTTCGACATCTTTTGAGTCAGCATCCTTTGCCGCCCTGAAAGATTAATTACGATGGCGTACTCACTGGCAGTAACAGCCAGAACATCACCCGTAATAATAAGCATTATCATTAAAAATGATAAAAGGATATTGAATTTTCTCATGATCTAACCCCTTGGAACTGTGTAAGAATGCGACTCTCCTTCAAAGCACTCATCGTCACAATGACAACGAAACTTTATTGAATAAAAACTACTAACAAATTATTTCAATAAAGCGAGACTATGTAACCAGCCAGCAGTTCACATGATGTGAGTCACTTAACTGCGTCTCATGGGGATATTCGGTTGCACAGTTTTTCTTGGCTGCAGGGCAGCGAGGATGAAAATGACAACCACTGGGCGGATTGGCAGGCGAGGGCATATCCCCTTCCAATTGTATGATACTGCTTTGATGATTTGGATCGGGGACAGGTACAGCAGAGAGTAGTGCTTGGGTGTAAGGGTGTGCTGGATTTTTTAAAACCTCATCCACATTGCCCTTCTCAACAATCCGACCAAGGTACATGACTGCTACCTGGTCGGCCAAATAGGATACCACTGAGATATTGTGAGTGATAAAGAGATAGGAGAGATCGAGTTCGTTTTGCAACTGTTTCAAAAGGTTGAGTATTTGTGCTTGAACAGACACATCCAATGCACTGGTAGGTTCATCGCAGACTATCAGGCGAGGTTCGACTGCCAATGCCCGCGCTACACAGATACGTTGACGTTGGCCACCGGAAAATTCATGGGGATAACGCTTTGCTGCATCGGCTGACAGTCCCACCTGCTGGAGCAGTTCACTAACACGGTTCTCTCGCTGTTGGCGGTTATACATCCTTTGTGCCTGCATACCCTCAGCAATGATGTTACCTACCAACATACGAGGATTCATGGAAGACATAGGATCCTGAAAGATGATCTGCATATCAGCCCTTCGGCGACGCAATGCCTCTCCCTTGAGTAGAGTGAGCTCATCTTCTTCGAGTTGTACCCTACCATCAGTAGGCCGTATCAGCTGCAGGATTCCCTTACCAACAGTGGTTTTTCCACAACCCGACTCTCCTACCAAAGCCAAAGTAGTGCCTTTGGGTATAGATAAATCAATACCATCAACAGCACGCACATAGCCCACTACTCGCTTAAAAATACCTTTTTGAATCGGAAAATGAACCTTCAAATTCTGCACATTCAAGAGATTTTCTTGCGTCAATCGACGTGGTGAATGCAGCACGGTATCCTGCTCTTTTTTCTCTCCTGGTAGCATGGCATCGTAAGCATAAAGCAGGCAACGCACACCGGTTTGCTCATCCAATTGACGCCACTTAGGTATTTCACGATGACAACGGTCACTACTTACATCGCATCGTCCGGTAAATCGACAACCCTTAAAATAACTGTCCAATGAAGGTACCGAGCCCTCAATAACAGCTAATTTCTCATCGCGCTTCCGACTATCCGGCAGTGAATCAAAAAGTTTCCGGCTATAGGGGTGTTTAGGGCCCTTAAAAAATCCATCTACTTCAGCTGTCTCAACAATCTGACCTGCATACATCACCGCCAGACGATCAGCCGTTTCCGCCACAACACCAAGATCGTGAGTGATCAACAGGATGGCCATGTCGGTCTCCTGCTGTAATCCTTTTAACAGCTTCAGTACCTGGGCCTGAATAGTGACATCCAGTGCTGTTGTCGGTTCATCTGCGATTAATAATTTAGGACGACCAGCCAATGCCATCGCAATCATCACGCGCTGTTTCATGCCACCAGAGAGTTGGTGTGGATACTCCCTTGCTCGTCTTGTCGGATCAGGTATACCCACTGCATCCAGTAACGCCACTACCCGATCATCAACAGCCCCTCTTAATTGCTTGTCATGCAGACGAACAGACTCAGCGATCTGCTCACCAATCCTGAGCACCGGATTAAGGGATGTCATCGGCTCCTGAAAAATCATGCCCATACTGCCGCCACGAACACCTCGCATCTCCCGTTCGGAGAGGCTCAGCAGATTGATCCCGGCAAACTCAACTCGACCCTTGATAACACGTCCTGAAGGCGGTAAAAGGCGCATCATGGACAGGGCAGTCATCGACTTGCCACAACCCGATTCACCTAACAGAGCAAAGGTCTCACCTTTGTTGATAGTAATATCAACACCATCCACCACCCTTATCGGATGTTGTGCATCTCCCAGACGGGTCTTGAGGTTGGCAATGGTTAATAGGGTTTCACTCATGGTAATGTCGCTTAACGGCTAGACCTCAGTCTTGGGTCGAAGGCGTCACGCACTACATCAGAAAAGAGGTTGGCAGAGAGCACCAGGGTAAACATAAATATCAGCGCAGCAGCCAGAGACCACCAGACGATAGGCTCCCTTGCCATCTCGAGTCGAGCACTATTGATCATATTACCCCAACTGTTCATGGTCGGGTCGACGCCGATATTGACATAAGAGAGCACCGCCTCCGCCAATACCAAACCACTGAAATCGAGCACCAGTGTAATCAAGACGATATGCAGGACATTGGGCAGAATATGCCGTCCGATGATTGTGAAGTTACCAACGCCAAATGCCTGAGCGGCCTGCACATACTCCATCTCTCTCATTTTAAAGGTTTCACCGCGTAACATGCGGCATAGGCCAGTCCAACTGGTGACACCAAGGATCATACACAGAAACAGTAAACGCAGATCAGCCCGTTGGGTGAGGCTTGCAAACTGCTCTTCATGATTGCTCATATAGATCTGCATCATGAGAATTGCAGCCGCAATTAGCAACACACCTGGAATCGAATTAAGGGTGGTGTAGGCATACTGAATCAAGTCATCCACCCAACCACGAAAGTAACCTGCCATAATGCCCAACAGTATCGCTGCCGGTAGCATCACCAGGGTTGTCAGAGTTCCTATCAACAACCCGGTACGAATGCTCTTCAATGCCTGGTAGAAGACATCCTCTCCTACCTTATCCGTACCCAACAAATGGTAGTAAGTTGAAAGTTCAGCGGCCCAGAAACCTAGTAGACATATTACACCCGCTGTAATCAATAGCGTGCGCCAGGGTATCTCAGTCTGAAAGGCCCAGAGTTCATTCAGTGTATTGCCGATAGTTGCTCTATGACGTTGGCTACGCCAAAACAAAAATAGCAATGTGCTCAATAACCAGAAGAGTAGACCTTTGGACATTCCTAAAAGGCTTTTACTGACAATGTCAGAACCCCATTCTTGCTCTACGTTCTGCAGATGTGAACCGCCATATTCAAGACGTGGATAGTCTCGCCTGGTGGTCCCATTGGCCAGCTCTGCATTCTCTTTTGTATATTGGTAGGCGGCCAGTGGCGCTGAGTAGGTCTTTTCCTGATACATCCGCAATGGAGTCACCAGCTTATCGAACAAGCTCAATACCTCGGCTGACTCTTTGGTGTTGCCATTGGCCTCTGGGCGGAAATGTATGGAATCCAACAATCCGATAGTAACGAAACAGCTCAGCACCAACAGTGCCCCCATACCCACTTTACTACGCGCCACCTCACGCCAGGGCGCCCGTAGATGCTCCCGCTTGCTCGCATAGCGTGTGAACCCTGAGGCCAAGATTACAAGTAAAAATATCAATGCATCAGTTGAGAGAATCACCAACTCTGGCATAGTCTTCCAACCCCCAGATAACTGTACACTCTGTTACTAGCAGGGTTAAGCCCTATCCGCTGATCTTCACCTTGTTCAGCTCGCAGCAGAGTTGACTCACTCATTGCAGCCGTACCCTCGGATCGACAATGGTATAAGAGATATCCGTCATTATCAGTCCTATTATGTAAAGTACTGACCCTAAAAAAACCATCGATCGCACAATAGCGAAGTCCTGATTATTGATAGCATCAATGGTATAGCTACCCAATCCCGGAATACCAAAAAAAGATTCGGTAATCAGGCTACCCATAAAAAGTAATGGCAACACTGCCACCACGCCCGTCAATATCGGAATTAAGGCATTTTTAAAAACATGACCGAAAAGCACCCACTGCTCACTCAATCCCTTGGCTCGAGCAGTACGCACATAGTCACGATTAATCTCTTCTAAAAACAGCGTACGATACCAACGGGTACCTGCACCAATCCCACCAATGATGCCAATAATGACCGGCAGAATGAGAAATTTCAGTGAAGCCAAACCGGTGTCATAACCAGAAATCGGCACCAGGTGCAACAACTTTCCAACCAGGTATTGACCACCGATGATATAAAAGAGGGATGATATCGACATCATGATGACACAGGTCACAACACCCCAGAAGTCGATGTAGGTTGCCCGGAAAAAGGCAATTAATAGGGCGAAGGTGATATTCAGTGCCAGCCCCACGATCAACACCGGCAATGCGATGGCCAGACTCGGCCACATGCGTTGGGAAATGTCGTAACCGATATCGCGTCCACTATCCGATGAGCCAAAATCAAATTGAAAAAGTTTCAAGGATTTTTGAAAAAAGATCGTATCGGTAACCCGTTCAATACCCTCCTTTGCTTCGTTATAGAGGGTTGGTTTGTCATAACCCCGTTCCTCTTTCCACTGTTGTATCGCTTCTGGCGTAATCCGTTTCATGCCCAAATTCATCCTTGCCATGTCCTCAGGTGAATTGACCACAAAAAAAAGCATGAATGTAATGATATTCACACCAATAAGAATCGGTATCGCATATAAAATCCGCCGAATAATATAAGCCATCATTGGAGACGACTCCTTTCACGGCGACGAAACAATATCCATGCAGGAATTAATGAGAGTAGAAAAAGAACGGCCAAAGTAATAACCGGCCAGAGAACCGGTCGATTCCATTGAGACTGCTGCATTGTTCTGGCCTCAGGTTCAATACGTTTGTACTTTAGCGTATTGTTGGCCATGAGATTGGGTTTTACATTGTGGTACCAGTGATGATGCAGAGAAAACGCCTTGGGATAATAACCCCACAGCCAAGGTGCATCGCTACGCAGTATCTCCACCATTCGATCGATAATGCGCAACCTTTGCGGACTGTTGTCCATATTTTTCATACGCATGAATAACTCATCGAACTCAGGATTGGTGTAGTTGGCTGCATTTTCACCTTCACCATCTGCTTTGGCGTTGGGACCATATAGCAGAAACAGGAAATTTTCCGGGTCAGGATAGTCTGCATTCCAGCCCCAACTGAAAAGCTGACCTGTACCTTTACGCATTTTTTCCTGAAAGCGGTTGTAGTCGGTATTGCGTACTACCAATTGGATTCCCAGTTTAGTGAACTGTTTTCGCCACCAGTTCATACGCGCTTTGTCATCCGGCCCTGTTGCCACAGCATCATAATAGAGCACCAGCGATTTACCGGTTTTTTGATCCCTGCCCTCTGGGTAGCCGGCCTGAACCATTAACTGTTTTGCTTCATTGAGAGAACGTCGTTTTATTTTGCCATTCACCTGTTCGTAAACGTATCTGTTAATACCCTCTTTTCCACTCTTCGCACCAAAGATGCCAAGCGGTATAGGACCCTGTGCTACCACACCGCGACCATTTGCAAAAATAGAAATGAACTCTTCATAATCGACGGCAATGGAGATCGCCCGCCGCAGTAATCTAGCCGACTCTGAACCACCCCCCACTACCGGATCGCGCATATTGAAACCAAAATAGCCAATCGAGGTTTGTACTGCTGTCGTCAGATGAATTCCCTTCTCCTTCATTGCGTCAGCAAGTCCCACCTCCCCCTGGGCATCGAACAGTACAGCCTGATCAAAGCTGTCAGATGAAATGCCTGAAGTATCATAGTAACCCTGTAAAAACTTGTTCCAATACGGAATAGTCTCTTTCTCCAAACTGTAGATGGCCTTCTCGATAAAGGGCATCACCCTGTCGGCATCATCTAATAAGCCGGCCACATAGTCCTCGGGTTCACCGTCGTATGGGTAGCGCTCACCATGAAAATTGGGATTACGCTCCAGAACCATTCGCAAGTTGGGATTGTTTTCCGATAGCATGAAGGGGCCTGTGCCTACCGGAAACCAATCCAGCTTGATGTTACGTACCCGAAGACCCGGTTGTGCATAAAAATGATCTGCTTCCCAAGGCATGGGCGCAAAAAAAGGCATAGCCATCCAGTAGAGAAATTGCGGGTATTTCCCTTTCAATCGAATTTTGTAACTGTAATTATCAACCAGCTCTAACCCTTCCATCTCATAGTCGCGTAAATCGACATAGGGCCGCTCTTCACCTAATTCATTCTGTAACTGTTGTTCAACCTGCTTGAGCTGATCAGAATAAGCCTTGAACCCAACAATATACTCCCCCATGACACCGGCAATGGGACAGTGGAATCGGGGAAAAGCAAGTCGCTTGATCTGATAGAGATAGTCTGCCGCTGTCAATTCGCGGCTACCTGTTTCACTCAGATCAGTGAGCGTATGCACCCTATCAAGTTGTTTCTCGGTAAGATCATGATATCGCAATGTCCCATCTTCCAACCTGGCGAACATCGGATGGGGTTGATACTTTATGCCTGGCTGTATGCGTACCAGATATTCACTGAAAGCGATTTTTTCTACCGGGGCATCAGTTGGGAGCTGTTGTCCTCGCTTATCGATATAGCTGACCTCCGGCATTGCCTCCGCAGCCAATGGCACCAGGGTATAAGGACGTTTGAGAAAATGGTACTGCAAAGGAGGTTCATAGATCTGCGCAATGAACGCATATTCATTGGAACTGTAGGACCGGGCAGGATCAAGGTGATTGGGACGCTCACTAAAAGAGCTGTAAAGCACGGGTCTTTGAGCATCTGCAACCGAGTAAGGGCTATTCCATGGTGAGCCGTCGCAACCAGTGAATAACAGGCAAACTGTGGCAATCGCCGATAAATACAATGGTTTTGTAAAAAGGCCTAACACTATCAGAGTGATCCCGCGCTTTTCGTTAGTTAGAAATTCCGGTAACTTAGTCTGTTATTATTGCGGACCGGAGTACGCATTAAAGCGTCCATTATCCGTGTTTCTGTTCGATGACTCCAGCAAGGAATTGTTCCATGGGCTTTTTACAAAACAAACGCATTCTTATTGTCGGTATTGCCAGCAATCGTTCCATAGCCTGGGGTGTTGCCGAAGCCATGCATCGTGAGGGGGCCGAGCTGGCACTCACCTACCAGACAGAAAAACTGAAAAAACGTGTCGATGATGCTGCTGAGAAATTTGGTGCCAACATTGTGATGCCCTTGGATGTCACCAGTGATGAGCAGATTACTGACCTGTTTGCTGTTATTGAAAAAGAGTGGGGGCATCTGGACGGAATCATCCACGCTGTCGGCTTTGCTCCCCGTGACCACCTTGAAGGTGGGTACCTGGACAATCTCACTCGCGATGGTTTTGCCATGGCTCATGATATCAGCTCATACAGCTTTGCTGCACTTGCCAAGGCTGGACGTTCACTTATGCAAGGCAGAAACGCCTCACTGGTGACCATGAGCTATCTGGGCGCAGTACGCACCGTTCCCAATTACAATGTGATGGGAGTGGCTAAAGCCAGCCTGGAAGCGAGTGTTCGCTATTTGGCGGAGTCTCTGGGCCCGGAAGGTATCCGGGTTAACGGTATCTCTGCAGGCCCAATCAGGACCTTAGCCGCTTCGGGTATTAAAAATTTCAAAGGTATGCTCGATGAGGTGGAGAAGATGAATCCACTGCGCCGAAATGTCACCATTGAGGAAGTGGGTAACACCACTGCATTCCTCTGTTCAGACCTGGCCTCCGGCATTACCGGGGACATCATCTACGTCGATTCGGGTTATCACATCCTTGGAAAGGCCTGATATCCATAGTCTACAGGATGACGACCTACTCCGAATCTCCAGTCCTCTCATCCGATGAGAGGACTGGCACCCAAGTCCGCAGCTTCTGACAGTCGAATCGCAATTCATTCACTATCTGATTTCAATAAAATCTCAACATCAGCCCGGGATTCCAGATCCGCCAACACCATCTCATAGTAATCTCTGCCACGCATCCGGCGTAAACTCTCGGTCTGCTGCTGACTGGAAGCTTCCTCAACACTACCCTCTTTTACGCCAGTCAATACATACACAGCAATGTCACCACTGGCAAGCCTGGCGCTACCCGACGAAAACCCGTTGACCACTGGTTTTTCAGTACGAAACAACACACTCGACAAGCCCATCGGGAGTTTTGTGTCGTTACGCCCTACTGTCAACGGACCCATAACAGCATAACTACCGGCCACTTGCGTCAATGGGCTTCCTGAACCAATTTCAGCCAAGCGTTTTTCTGCTTCAGCGGCTGCCTGCTGCTCCCCTTTCTGTTTTTGCAGGGTCTCAATAATCTGATCCTTCACCTCATTAAGCGGTAGTATTGAAGCCTCCTGATGGTCCAGAATCCTCAACACTATTGAACTCGTACCATCGATTTCGATCAGCTCACTGTTGTTACGCTCACGCAGTACATCATCGCTGTATGCACTCGCCACGACTTTCGGCTTGGAGAATAAGCCGGTTGCCTGGTCGCGTGAGAACCAGTCGCTCTGTTGTACAGAAAGTCCCAGAACACTGGATGCCGGCTCAAGACTGTTTGGATCCTCATAACTGAGGTCCGCAAGCTGTTCAGCCATCTCAAAATAAAGCCGTTCTCCTTCAATCTTGCGGTAGGCGGCTTCCACTTCACTGCGAGCCTCGTCAAATGGCTTTACATCACCCGCCTTGATACCGGTCAGCTTGATCAGATGAAACCCGAAGCTGGTACGTACCGGTTCGCTCACTTCACCATCCTGGAGAGCAAACGCAGCCGTCTCGAAAGCCGGGGCCATGATACCCATTCCGAAGTAGCCCAAATCACCACCAACGGATGCAGAACCCGGGTCCTGAGAATGCTCTTTGGCAAGATCCGCAAAAGATTCACCACCGCGCACACGCTCAGCCAATGCCTCGATTTTTGACATTGCTTCATCGACGCTCGTCTGGTCAGCATCCTCGGTAACTTGTATCAGGATATGACTGGCCTGACGCTGTTCCGGCAGACCGAACTCATCCTGATTTTTATCATAGTATCCACGCAGAATATCCTCGTCCGAGCTGACGGTACTGCCGGCCGTCTCGGCATCCAGCAGAATATAGTCGACCTTGACCTTTTCAGGCGAAAGGAAAGCATTTTCGTTGGCTTGGTAGTAGGCACTGATCTCATCATCAGAAAGTCCACCATCCACCGTGAACTCGCTTGTGGGTATCAGAAAGTATGACAATTCACGGGTTTGATTTAACAGTCTTTGAGATTCCGCAAGCTCACTTTTGGTAATAAACGAGCCTACCTGTACCGCCTGTGACAACTGTTCAGCAACCAGTGCACGACGAACGCGATCCTCAAAACCAGCCGGTGAGAGTCCCTGTAAACGCAAGGCTCGCTCATAGGTCTGTTGATCGAATTGCCCATCCTTTTGAAAGGTTGGCATACTGAGAATAGTGGCTTGTATCATCGCGCTGCCGGCACGTAATCCAATATCCTGCGAGGTCTGTTGCAGCAGTTCATCACGCACCAGACGATGGAGGACCTCTTTGCGCATCCTGACATCATCAAACATTTCAGGACGATAGGCTGAACCTAGCTGTTCACGGAGTTGCTGGCGGAAACGCTGAAATTGACTATCCAGTGTCCGTTCTGTGATTTCTGTACCATTCACAGTAGCGGCAACCGGCTCTGAACCTATACCCAGATAGGATTGAATACCCCAAAGGGCAAATGGAATCGAGATCAGTATGACGATCGCCCATGCGATCCATCCCTGAGCTTTATCTCTGATAACCTGAAGCATGATCAGTGACTCGTTATTATTACCTGAAATGTTGAATTCAAGTGTAATGCATCATAAACAAAAACGGGGTATCTGGTAGATACCCCGTTGATGGTCTAAGTTGGCGGAGCGGACGGGACTCGAACCCGCGACCCCCGGCGTGACAGGCCGGTATTCTAACCAACTGAACTACCGCTCCGAATTGGTGGGTGCTGCAGGGATCGAACCTGCGACCCTCGCCTTGTAAGGGCGATGCTCTCCCAGCTGAGCTAAGCACCCCGCTAGTGAGGTATATCGTCGATTAGTTAGAGATACCACACTCGAAGGCGCGCTAGTTTATTGCATCCTTTAATGCTTTACCAGCCTTGAATGACGGGATTTTCGAGGCTTTGATCTTGATTGTCTCACCAGTCTGTGGATTGCGGCCATCACGAGCAGCACGTTCTTTCACAGAGAAGGTTCCAAAACCCACCAGAGAAAGGGTGTCACCCGCTTTCATAGCTTCGGTTACTGCGTCAACCATTCCGTCAAGCGCACGCCCAGCGGCAGCCTTGGAAATGTCTGCAGATTCCGCCATTGCCTCAATTAGTTCGGCCTTATTCATTAATAATGATCCCCTTTGATGATCTTGGCGGAATAACCGCCACGAGAAGTGTTGTGTTATAACTCAATTGGAGCGTGAAACGCCAGAATTTATACCGGGTGCCAGAAACCCTGTCAAGCTACGGCCACTGTTGTTTTCAAACAATAACCGTAGCTTGTGATGTTAATGCTTCGTAGGAGCCCCTCGTTTCTTGGTTTCTTCGGTGTCGCTTTTCTCGCTACGCTTCCTCGGAGTAGCAGTAGCCGGCTTAGCGTCTTTCGGATGTGGCACCTCTTTGAGGGCAATCTGCAACACTTCGTCGATCCAGCGAACAGGTCTAATATCAAGATTCTGTTTAATATTTTTAGGGATATCAACCAGATCACGCTCATTTTCTTCCGGAATGATGACTATAGCTATACCCCCACGATGGGCAGCGAGTAGTTTCTCTTTAAGTCCACCGATGGGCAATATCTCACCGCGAAGTGTGATTTCACCGGTCATCGCCACATCAGCTCTGACAGGAATTTTTGTCAGGGCAGAAACCAGACTTGTACACATACCGACGCCGGCACTTGGGCCATCTTTTGGCGTCGCTCCCTCCGGCACATGGATATGTACATCACATTTTTGGTGGAAATCCTCCTCCAATGCCAGTGAATCCGCACGACTTCTGACAACGGTCATGGCTGCCTGGATAGACTCCTGCATAACCTCACCCAGTTGACCAGTATGGCTAAGCCGTCCTTTGCCCGGCATCAGCGCCGCTTCAATATGAAGCAGTTCACCACCCACCTCTGTCCAGGCCAAACCGGTTACTTGCCCGACCTGATCATGTTCATCGGCACGTCCATAGCGGAAGCGTTGTACACCTAAGTAGTCTTCCAGACGCTTTGGTGTGATAGTGATCTTACCTTTAGGTTTCTTTAAAAGAATCTCTTTCACTACTTTGCGGCTGACCTTCGCGATCTCCCGTTCCAGATTGCGCACACCCGCTTCTCGGGTGTAGTAGCGGACCATGTCACGAATCGCAGCTTCACGAATAATCAGTTCATCCGGCTTCAGGCCATTGTTCTCCATCTGTTTACGTACCAGGTACCGTTCGGCTATGTTGACCTTCTCATCTTCGGTATAGCCGGATAGCCTGATCACCTCCATACGATCAAGCAGTGCGGCAGGAATATTCAATGTATTGGCGGTCGCTACGAACATCACTTCTGAGAGATCAAAATCGACTTCAAGGTAATGATCGTTGAATGTATGATTCTGCTCAGGATCGAGCACCTCCAACAAGGCTGATGCCGGATCGCCACGGAAATCCATCGCCATCTTATCGATCTCGTCCAACAGAAACAGGGGATTTCGGGTCTTCACCTTGCTCAGGTTATTGATGATCTTTCCGGGTAGTGCACCGATATAGGTACGTCTATGTCCCCGAATTTCAGCTTCATCACGCACTCCACCTAAGGCCATACGAGTAAACTTGCGGTTGGTAGCACGTGCAATCGACTGGCCCAACGAGGTCTTGCCCACACCAGGAGGGCCCACCAGGCAGAGAATAGGCCCTTTTAGCTTGCGCACCCGTTGCTGGACCGCGAGGTATTCAAGAATGCGTTCCTTGACCTTCTCAAGACCGTAGTGATCTTCATCCAATACGGCTTCTGCAGCACCGATATCGTTGCGAATTTTAGAACGTTTCTTCCAGGGTAATCCCACCAGTGTATCAATATAGTTGCGCACCACCGTCGCCTCTGCAGACATGGGCGACATCAACTTAAGCTTATTCAACTCATTAACTGCCTTATCCTTGGCCTCTTTGGTCATACCGACTGTTTCAATCTTTTTCGCCAGATCCTCTATTTCATTCGGCGCATCGTCCATCTCACCCAACTCTTTCTGGATCGCCTTCATCTGTTCATTCAAGTAGTACTCGCGCTGATTTTTCTCCATCTGGCGTTTAACACGACCTCGAATGCGCTTCTCCATCTGCAGGATATCGTTTTCCCCTTCCATCAGCCCCATCAGGTGCTCCAGACGTTCACGCACATTGGGCATCTCGAGGACTTGCTGCTTCTCTTCCAATTTCAGAGACATGTGTGCAGCAATGGTATCTGCTAGACGGCTTGGGTCATCGATACTGGAGAGCGAAGTCAGTACTTCTGGCGGTACTTTTTTGTTCAGTTTCACATACTGATCAAATAGGTTAGTTGCAGAACGCATCAACACTTCACTTTCACGTCCGGCCACGTCAAGTGAATCAGTCAGGGTTTCAAGCCTGGCGGTAAAAAACTCATCGGTATCGATGAACTCGGTGATACGCGCCCTCTCACCACCCTCTACCAGCACTTTGACAGTACCATCAGGCAACTTAAGCAGTTGCAGGATATTGGCCAGGGTACCGATTGCATACATGTCACTGACGTCCGGATCATCCACATCGGCACTTTTCTGCGCAGCAAGCAGGATCTGCTTATTACTCTGCATTGCCGAGTCGAGGGCCTGGATAGACTTGTCACGCCCAACAAACAGAGGAATGACCATATGTGGATAGACAACCACGTCACGTAGAGGTAGAACAGGCACAACGTTGTTCTGGGGAATCATCTTTGTGGATTCTGAGTACTCTTGGCCCATAAAATTATCCTCGTTTGGCAGCGTCACTGCTCAAAAAACTTCAACCGCAGGTATGACAGAGTCAGTACAGGGATTTGATTTTAGTGTGGGTAGGTATGTTCAATCCGGATCTGCTTAACCATATAGATCCTCTATATAAGGACGGAGGCTAGATCTTTCAAGCCCAATATGCAACGGGTATTTAGCGCACCAATGACAGTTTTACTATCCATTCAATGAGATACCCGGAACTTCAGGTAAAAATCGTATACTGTATGTACCTGCTACCGGGCCAACTGAATGGACACACGCAATAACTAGTCGGATGCAGCAATTTGCTTATCGCTGTTTTCATAGATCATCAACGGATCTGACTCTCCAGCGATCACAGCCTCATCCACTACGACTTTCGCCACCTCATCCATAGAGGGAAGGTCATACATGGTGTCCAGCAACACTTGCTCCAGAATTGTTCGCAGCCCTCGTGCACCGGTCTTACGCAACATGGCCTTGCGGGCAATGGACCGGAGTGCATCTTCGCGGATCTCCAACTCACAACCCTCCATCTCGAAGAGACGACCATACTGCTTGGTCAGGGCGTTCTTCGGCTCAGTAAGGATCTTGACCAGCGAATCCTCATCCAGCTCCTGCAGTGTTGCAACCACAGGCAGGCGCCCCACAAATTCGGGAATCAGCCCGTATTTGATAAGATCCTCGGGTTCAACATCAACAATAATGTCGCCGATTGAGCGCGCATCATCCTTACTCTTCACCTCGGCCGAAAAGCCGATGCCGCCCTTTTCAGATCGATCCTTGATGACTTTTTCAAGCCCGGCGAAGGCACCACCTACGATAAACAGGATATTCGAGGTATTAACCTGCAGAAACTCCTGTTGAGGATGTTTACGACCACCCTGGGGAGGAACCGAGGCCACTGTTCCCTCAATCAACTTCAGCAAGGCCTGCTGTACACCCTCACCTGAAACATCGCGAGTAATGGAGGGATTATCAGATTTTCTGGAAATTTTATCGATTTCATCGATGTAGACTATGCCTGTTTGGGCCTTTTCCACATCATAGTCACATTTCTGCAGTAACTTTTGAATGATGTTCTCTACATCTTCACCAACATAGCCCGCCTCGGTGAGGGTAGTGGCGTCAGCGATGGTGAAAGGTACATTCAGAAGTCGTGCAAGGGTCTCAGCCAGCAGGGTCTTACCTGAACCGGTGGGACCGATCAGGAGGATATTCGATTTTGCCAGCTCGACCTCACTCTCTTTGCCGATGGCATCGAGCCGCTTGTAGTGATTATATACCGCGACAGAGAGTACCTTTTTTGCTCTCTGTTGACCTATAACATACTGATCAAGCGTCTTTTTAATCTCATGTGGCTTGGGAAGCTTATTGATATTCTCTTCCCCGGGGTCCTGCATCTCCTCGCGGATAATATCATTGCAGAGCTCGACACATTCATCACAGATAAAGACGGAGGGACCGGCAATTAGTTTACGTACCTCGTGCTGACTCTTGCCGCAAAAGGAGCAATACAGCAGCTTGCCGTCATCACCTTTCCCGCTCTTGTCACTGCCCATATCTCACTCCTCCAAGCCGTAATCAACCTGCTTTAACCCAATCATATCCAACTGCGCATAGATGGCAAGGATAGAGTCATAAAACTCTGACATGAGTATCAGGCCATCCTCCGCATGCTTCAACCGCTTCCTGAAACTGGTTATTTACTTCTCAACACCCTCACGATTGGTCAAAACAGTGTCAATCAAACCATAAGCCACCGAGTCTTCACCACTCATAAAGTTATCTCGTTCGGTATCTTCAGCGATCTTCTCCAGGGTCTGACCCGTATGCAGGGCCAGAATGGTATTCAGGCGCTCACGTATCAGTAGAATCTCTTTTGCATGAATCTCGATATCTGAGGCCTGCCCTTGAAAACCACCCAATGGCTGATGAATCATCATCCGTGAGTTAGGTACACAATAGCGCTTACCCTTCGCACCGCCGGTCAGTAACAACGCACCCATACTGGCTGCCTGACCTATGCACATGGTGCTAACGTCCGGGCGTACGAACTGCATGGTGTCGTAGATTGAGAGACCTGCCGTAACCGATCCACCCGGCGAATTGATGTAGAGGTGGATATCCTTGTCCGGGTTCTCTGACTCGAGAAACAACAACTGTGCAACTACCAGGTTGGCCATATGGTCTTCCACCGGCCCAACCAGAAAGATGACCCGCTCCTTGAGCAGTCTTGAGTAGATATCGAAAGAGCGTTCGCCCCTGGCGGTCTGCTCTATGACGATAGGAACCAGGCCAAGATTATTTGCATCCGGCATGCCTGATTGGAATCTTTCGTTCATTAGTTTCATTACCTCAGAAATCAACTCTGCTCTGTTAATGCTGCAAAAGTGGTCTGCTCGTCTGATACAGTGGCCTGATCCATTACCCAATCGACGATCTGATCTTCCAGTACAACATTCTGCACCGATGCCAGCTGTTGCTGATTGCCATAATAGTATTTGACTACTTCTTCAGGCTGCTCATAACTGGCTGCAAACTCTTCGATTGTCTTACTTACACGATCATTATCGACCTGAATATCGTTTTGTTTAATGATTTCTCCGATAACCAAGCCCAAGGTCACACGTCGTTTTGCCTGCTCCTCGAACATTTCACGGGGTAACTCGAAACTACCGGCACCCTGCCCCATCTGTTCCCGTGTCTGCTTGCGCAGCGCCTCAATCTCCTCTTCAATCAAGGCATTAGGAAGATCAATTGGGTTCAATTGATAGATCAGATCCATCGCCTGGCTCTTGATCTTGGACTTGATACGTTGGTCGAGTTCCCTTTCCATGTTTTCACGAATATCCGTCTTCAGCTTGTCCACTCCACCCTCTGCACCAAAATCCTTGGCAAAATTGTCATCTAGTGAGGGCAGTATCTCTTCAGAGACCTCGTTGACCTCTACTTCAAACGTTACAGGCTTACCCGCCAGCTCTTCTACCTGGTAATCGTCAGGGAATTTCAGATCGATGCTGCGTTTTTCCTCTTTGACCATACCAACCAGGCCGCTCTCAAAGCCATCGATCATGCGTTTTGAACCGAGCACAAGGTCAACACCTTCGGCACTGCCGCCTTCAAAGGCCTCACCGTCTACCATTCCACTGAAGTTGATTTTGACCTGATCACCCTCTTCGGCGGCGCGCTCCACACTGTTCCAGGTTGCCTTTTGTTTGCGCAGTTTATCGATCATGGCTTCAATATCCTGATCACCGACTTCGGCGACAGGACGCTTTATCTCGCCCTCGAGCTTGGCCAACTCGACTTCAGGCATAATCTCCAAGGTGGCCACATAGCTGAATAGTCCCTCTTCAGTCGCCTCTTTCGGCTCGATCTTCGGCATCCCGGCGGGATGCAGCTTCTCTTGCTGAATCGCCTCCTGATAGCTGGTCTCGATCATATGGCCATAGACCTCTTGCAGAACCTGCCCACCATAGTTGCGGCGCAACATGTTCATTGGCACTTTGCCAGGACGGAAGCCATCCAGTTTGGCGGTTCGGCCAATTTTCTTCAGACGCTTGGTGACTTCCACTTCGACCTGCTCAGCTGGCAATTCGACGGTAAGACGTCGCTCAAGCCCTTCTCCCGATTCCACCGAAACTTGCATTATTCTTCTCCTGACAGCCCGTTCTGCCATTAGCTCAATGTAAAAAGACTGGAATTATCCTGAAAATTGCGGTTGGCAATCACCAGGGAAAAATGGTGCGAAAGGAGAGACTCGAACTCTCACGGGTTCCCCCACAGGAACCTAAATCCAGCGCGTCTACCAATTCCGCCACTTTCGCATATCAGCCTGGTGGCGAAAAAATCGCCATTGCCTAGCTGTGAACTCACCATTATAACGATGAATGGATCAAGTCTCTACGTCAATTGTGACTTAATCGTGAAATGAGCCTAAATGAAACCCATACTATAATCAGACACCTCATTCAGGCCATGGCCAGCCGACATCTATAGATCTATCAACAACGCTTCAAAATGCCACTATAGGCACCTGAATAGTCAGTTTTTATCAGCAAATGAAATAAAGGGAGCCTCGGACGAGTTGTCATTTCTCGGTTAATGCCCCGTGTTAAGGGCAGGTATTGCCACCATGATGAGCTCAAATGCCTTCTCCAGCAGCATAAGTAGGGAGCTAACATCAATACCTTGTGGTCACTGCCTGGCCTGGGTAATGTGGCCATCTGGAGATCACATTAACCAAACGTATAAATTCAGGTCTAATCAGATAACAACCGGAGAAAATAGATGGCTGACTCGCTCAAAAAGCTGTGGCTCAAAGGGCAGGCTGAAGAGGATCTCTATTTCGCAAAGCGTGATCGTGAACTGATTGAAGCGCTGCACAAGAAAAAGCTCCGTAAACAGCTCGATAACGCCGACAAGAAAGAACGTTCAAAAGCCAGGAAATACGAAAAACGCTTTACAGAGATCACAGAGAAGCATGGCAATAAGCCGAAAAAACTAGGCAAGGCATTGAATAAGCTTGTGAAAAAGATCAGGAAGCGGTTATCCGATGTATTAAAAAAAGTCTGATGATCTGCTTTGTCAGGCATTTGAACTATTATGCGGATCGATAACGAAGCCAATCAGTTATTTTTATGTAGGTGTTTCTAATTGTGCACCAATCCGCGAAAATATCCAGGGCCGTCAAGGACCACTGGATGAGCCTAAGAATCACACAATCAATTCACCTCAACCCGATCGACCCGCTGAAAACCCCGTGGAAGTTTGCCGCCACGTCGTCCCCGCTCACCCTGGTAATTGTCTAGATCCGAGGGTTTGAGCACGATATAACGCTTGCCAGCATGGGCAATCAAACTCCCCCCCTGTGGTACAACAGCCAGTGCAACAACGAATTCTTCTCTGGAAGCCACTCTTTTAGGCGGAATGCTGATGATCTTATTGCCTTTGCCACGCGCCAATTGCGGCAACTCGGTGACAGGAAAGACCAGCATACGCCCCTCATTGGAGATCGCTACAACCCGATCGTGGTTAATATCGATGATCGAAACCGGGGTTAGAACCTGGCCCCCTTTGGGTAGGGAGAGCAACGCCTTACCCGATTTGTTTTTAGCCAGCATATCCGCCAACCTGACACGAAAACCATAACCTGCATCGGAGGCAAGCAGATATTCACCGCCCGGGTCGCCTCCGACCGCTGCACAGAAAGTTGCACCTGCTGCGGGTGACAAGCGACCCGTCAGAGGCTCACCCTGACTGCGTGCAGAGGGTAGTGTATGCGCCAGTAAGGAATAGCTGCGGCCATTGGAGTCGATAAAAACCGCTTGCTGATTACTGCGCAGACGTGCTGCAGCATGAAAGCCATCACCAGCCCGGTAGTTGAGCGTCGTAGGATCAATATCGTGCCCTTTGGCAGCACGCGCCCAACCCTTTTCAGAAAGCACCACAGTAACGGCCTCACTGGGGGTCAAGTCAGTTTCTGCCAGTGCCTCTGCGGATGATCGTTCAACAATAGGGGAACGACGATCATCCCCATACTGTTCGGCATCGGCCTTGAGCTCCTTACGAATCAGCGTACGCAGGCGCTGGTTGGAACCAAGAATCAGTTGTAGTGACTTACGCTCCTTCTCCAGCTCATCCTGTTCACCACGTATCTTCATCTCTTCCAGCTTGGCCAGATGACGCAGACGCAGATTGAGGATCGCCTCAGCCTGCATCTCTGAGAGCGAAAATCGTTCCATTAGCTCTGCTTTGGGATCCTCCTCATAGCGAATGATGGCAATCACTTCATCAATGTTGAGGTAAGCGATCATCAGGCCCTGCAGGATATGCAACCGATCAAGCACCTGATCCAAGCGATACTGAAGACGCTTGCGAACAGTTTCGGTACGGAAACTGAGCCACTCCTTAAGCAGTGTCAGCAGATCCTTCACCGCTGGCCGGCCATCAATACCGATCAAGTTGATATTGACCCGGTAGGTTCGCTCCAGATCAGTGGTAGCGAAAAGATGGGACATGACCCGCTCCACATCGACCCGATTGGAGCGAGGCACAATGACCAGCCGGGTCGGATTTTCATGATCCGACTCATCCCGTAAGTCCTCGACCATCGGCAGTTTTTTGCTCTGCATCTGTGCGGCAATCTGCTCCAACACCTTTGCACCCGATACCTGATGCGGTAGTGCGGTGACAATAATGTCGCCATTCTCCCGCTCATAGCAGGCACGCATACGGATTGAGCCATGACCCGTTTGATAAAGTTTGACCAGCTCTTCTGGCGGGGTAATGATCTCTGCTTCAGTCGGATAATCCGGCCCCTGCACATAGATCATTAAATCGGCCAGGGTAGCCTTTGGGGACTCCAGCAGGTGGATGCAGGCATTTGTCACTTCCCGCAGGTTGTGGGGCGGGATATCGGTTGCCATGCCTACTGCGATACCCGACGTACCGTTCAATAACACATTCGGGAGTCTGGCAGGCAGGATAGTAGGCTCGCGCAGGGTACCGTCGAAATTTGGCACCCAATCCACTGTCCCCTGACCCAGTTCCGAGAGCAACAGCTGTGCATAGGCAGTCAGCTTCGACTCGGTATAGCGCATTGCCGCAAAGGATTTAGGGTCATCCGGCGAGCCCCAGTTGCCCTGTCCGTCCACCAGTGGGTAGCGGTATGAGAAACTCTGCGCCATCAACACCATAGCCTCATAACAGGCTGAATCGCCATGGGGATGGAATTTACCAAGCACGTCACCGACGGTGCGGGCAGATTTCTTGAATTTGGCGCTAGCACTGAGCCCCAGCTCCGACATCGCATAGACGATGCGGCGCTGGACCGGTTTCAGGCCATCACCAATATTCGGCAAGGCCCGGTCGAGAATGACATACATGGAGTAGTTCAGGTAGGCCTTCTCTGTAAACTGGCTGAGCGGGACCTGCTCTATCCCTTCAAAGCTTTGATCAATGTTGTCAGTCATCTATTCGGGTGCGACTTGGTTGAATGAGGTGGCCAGATGATACGGAAAGAGGATCAGTTAGTGAATATGCGTAGCACCACTTACTCTCACAAAAAACTGAAACAGGCACACATCAACGACATTCGACAAAATCATTGGACGACGATCAGCTATTTCGATCTATCGGCTAAAGCTTATAGAATGGCGCTTCACCCATACCTTATCAACTTGGATAGCCATTCATGCCAAACAATCACGTCACACCCCAAGATGCGGAAGATGCCTACTACGACGCTATAGAAGAGAAAGATCTGGAGGCTTTGATGTCAGTCTGGGAGAGAAGCGAAGACATTCTCTGCCTGCTGCCTATGATGCCGGTCCAGCGTGGAGCGGATGGTATCCGCACACTCTGGGAACCACTATTCAAAGGGGATATCACCCTTGAAATAGAGATCAGGCATATGCACTGGATTGAAACCGACAAACTGGCCATCCACCTGGTTGAGGAGAAAGTCAGTTCATCGGGGCAACCACCCACACCTGTCTATGCGACTAACGTCTATCGCAAAAGTGACCAGGGCTGGCAACTGCTGATGCATCAGAACTCACCCACACCACCCCCTCCCAGCCTGCATGTACCGGACATGGAAATGTAATGGAAAATCATAAACTGGTGCTGCCACAGCACTTGAATCAGTACGGGTATCTGTTTGGTGGTAATTTACTTAAATGGGTGGATGAATATGCCTGGATTGCTGCAGTACATGACTTCCCCGGATGTCATTTTGTAACCATTGGCATGGATAGAGTGGAGTTTCATCGCAGTGTCAGAGAAGGGACCATTCTCCGTTTTGATGTACAGCAGCTCAGAAAAGGCGATACTTCGGTGAGATACCAGGCAAAAGTCTATGCGGATGATCCCAACAGTGGCACTGAGGAAAACGTATTCACTACCACCATCACCTACGTGAATCTTGATAGTGACGGATGTAAGCAGCCTATCTAATCCAACCGTTACCCGGACATGCCACCAAAAGAGGAGCCATCGAATTACTGATCTTCTCCATCCTGCAACGAGGCCTTGCGAAAGACAGGCAGATCAGGCCCCTGCTCCTCGTCCAGCTCGACCTTTTCGATCTTTTCGAAACGACTGCTGATTTTACGGGCGGAAACGTTCACATCGCTGACATCCTGATGAGCCTGTCCAATGTGTCTCGCCAGGTTATCCATGCGATTTTGAAAGCGTCCGAAATCTTTCGACAAGGCACTCAGGTGCTCCTGGATAATATGTACCTGTTCCCTTGTGGCTGCATCCTTTAGCACCGCCCTTGCCGTCGTAAGAATAGCCATCATGGTGGTCGGTGAAACCAACCAGACTCGCTTACGAAACGCCGCTTCCACCAGATCGGGAAAATGGGCATGGATTTCAGCGAATACCGCCTCCGCCGGGATGAACATCACAGCACCGTCAGAGGTCTCGCCAGGAACGATATAGCGGGTAGCAATATCATCCATATGTTTCTTGATATCGACCCGGAATTGTCGCTGCGCCTGAGTGCGTTCCGATTCCGGAAGTTGATCATCCAACATGCGCTGATAGGACTCTAATGGAAACTTGGAATCGATGGCCACGTTTCCGGTGGGATCCGGCAGGAACAAGACACAATCTACGCGTCGACCATTGCTTAGTGTGTGTTGCAGGGCGAATCCCGACTCCGGCATCACATTCCGCACCAGGGCTGTCAGCTGCACCTCGCCAAAAGCACCACGGGATCGTTTGTCTGAAAGCACCTCTTGTAGACTGACGACATTGGTGGAAAGCTCGGTGATCTTTTTCTGTGCCTCGTCGATACGGGTCAGGTGAGTGAGTACCTGATTGAAGGTCTCGGTGGTTTTTTCGAAGCCCTCACTGAGGCGTTTCTCAACCTGCCCGCTAATCTCCTTGAGACGCTGGTCGGTCGTTTCAGTCAATCCCGTTACCTGTTTACCCAGATTGTCCGCGTGCTGAACCAGGGCCTCTGCCACCTGCTTACGCACCTCCGTCATCCCGGACTGCAGTGTCTCATGCTGTTGCCGCATGGTTTCCAGTTGGCGTTCATCGAAAGCCTCCCGGTGACGCACCAGTGACTGAGCCATCGACTCACGCAGCTCTCCCATCTTCTCCTGTAACTGTAGCCGTCCATCTCCCAGGCTTTCGGTAACCGCTTTTTTCAACCCCTCGAACTGCTCCAGCAGTTCGAGGCGCAAGCGACCCGTATCGCCCGAGAGATTCTGATGCATCTCCCCAAAACGCCGTTCCATGCCATTATAGAGCTTATCGGAGCGCTCCATCTGGGTCTGTTGCATACTGTGCAACAGGCGCTGTTGTGCCAGAGTACCCCGAGCTATTCGCTCGGTCATCAGGTCGCGCAATTCGCTCTGCTCCCTGGCATAGCGGCGTTCCTGATCATGCAACAGTTCTTGTAGTGTCTGTTGATGCTGAACCCTGGTCAGTTGCTCACGCTGCTGGGTATCGAGTAGACGGGCAAGCCAATAGAGCACCCAACCCAGGAGTACCAAACCAACCAGACTCAAAACGAATATGAGCTGTAGGGGCGATGGCATTGTAGTAATCCATTCCATGCCAAAACTATATCCTATCCAGTGACTCAAAACTTGAGTCCAAACTTGCATCCTGCTGCGGCAATCATTACCTTTGCCGACCAACATATGCCTAAGTGGGCCTCTTTACATCTATCGACCAAACGAATGCGCATCCATTTAAAGACACTGGGCTGTCGTCTCAACGAGGCAGAGATGGAGACCTGGAGCCGTGACTTTCAGGCCCAGGGGCATGCTATGACCGATAGTGCCGAAGAGGCCGATCTGCTGGTAGTCAACACCTGTGCTGTCACTGCGGAGGCGGTACGCAAGTCTCGTAAGCTATTGGGTCGTAGCAACCGGCAAAATCCTAATGCCCGCCTGGTTGTCAGTGGCTGTTACGCTTCATTGGATCCCACGGCCACCCTTGAGATGGAAGGGGTCGACCTGGTCGTCAACAACCAGGATAAAGAGCGGCTGGTTGAACTTGTCAGCCAAAAACTCGATCTCAAGGTCATGCCGGCAGCGGCTACGGAGCCCGATGCCACCGGCCTGTTGGAACGCGGTCGTCAACGTGCCTTCATCAAGGTCCAGGACGGTTGCCGCTACCGCTGCACCTTCTGTATTGTCACCCTGGCCCGTGGCGAGGAACGTAGCCGCTCAACCGAAGATGTGATTGCTGAAATCAATCGCCTCCACCGTGAGGGTATCCAGGAGGTGGTGCTGACCGGTGTACACATTGGCGGCTACGGCAGTGATATCGGTTCAAGTATTGCTGAACTGATCCTCCAGGTGCTGAACAAAACCGATATTCCTCGCCTGCGCATCGGCTCTATAGAACCCTGGGATCTACCTGACAATTTCTGGTCCCTGTTTGACAATTCCCGCTTCATGCCCCACCTGCACCTGCCGCTGCAAAGTGGTTCCGACAGCGTGTTACGACGTATGGCACGCCGCTGTCGCAGCAGCGAGTATCGCCAACTGGTCGGGACCGCGAGGCTGCGGGTTCCGGATATCAATATCACCACCGATATCATTGTTGGATTTCCCGGTGAAACTGAGGACGAATGGCGGCAAACCCTCGACTTCGTCGAAGAGATCGGCTTCGGCAATCTGCATATCTTTACCTATTCGTGCCGCCAGGGTACCAAGGCGGCCAGCCTGCCTGGGGCGCTCAGCCAGGAAATAAAACGGCAACGCAGCCAAACACTGCATCGACTGACTGAGCGAATGAAACGGCAAACGTTGGGGCGCTATCTCAACCGTACCCTGCCGGTATTGATCGAAGGCGGTGATGAGGATGGCTGGAGAGGCTATACGCCCAACTATCTGCGTATTACAGCAGAAGGAGCTGCCGGTACTGAATTGAAAAACCGCATCGTCGAGGTATTGATATCCGGTATCGATGAGGTAGAGCAACAGCTCCAGGGGAAAGTCCTGACCACCGTTTCAACCTAAAAATCGAGTTAATGAGAAAGCAGGCTGAGCGTACCCAAAGGCACGTTCAGCCTGTTGCGGATAGACTCACCAGTTATATGTCGTGCCCACACCATCGACAGTGACGGTATATGAGCTGCAACTGTCGAAACTGGCCGTTGCGAATGTGTCACTGCTTCCGCTAATGTTAAGCATGCCGCTACCGGGGACAGCAGTCGGACAGTCGTACGTGAGCGGTTGGGTGGTTGTCACATCAACCCGTCCGTGATCCGGGTCATAGAAGGTCATACTGACATAGAACCCCGCAATCTCATTACCGCTGACCGACAGGTCCTCTAAGCGATAAACCCTACCGTCGATACCTGCGAAATCAGATGTGATCGAGCAGGCAACGGAAGAGGTCGAGATATTGCTACAGGCAAGCGTCATGTTGATCGCCTGTGATTCGCCGATATAGGTGACAGTCACCCGGAAAACCATATTTAGACTATCGCCACTGGTACTAGCATTGAATGTCACCGTACCACTGATCACCACTGTGCCACCTTCCATATCACTCATGGCGCAATCGGTGAAGGTTATGCTGCCTTCGGTCTCAGCCTCGTTGGTATCTGCAACAGCCCGGCCGCCCGCATCACATATTTCAGCCGTCAAGTCGGTTGTTCTGGCGGCATTGGGACTTCTCAGCTGATCTATCCATTGAGCAATCCTTGGGGCCAGTTCTGAAAGCTTGGTGGTGGGAGTGGTTTGTGGGCGCATCGCAACACCCGACACAGCGTCTGAGGCTACCGCCTGCTGAGTACCCGATGCAGCACCGGTAGAGAGTTCCTTGGCATTCGATGCATCGATAGTGGCTTCGGCAGTAGACCCCGTATAGGTTGTACCAACCGACGTATTGGTGCCGTCGCTATCGCCACCTCCGCCACCACCGCACCCTTGCAGCAGCATTACCGACAAAAAAAGACTGAATAAGCTAATTGATGGGTATCTCATGGGGTTACTTCCTATATTCCTCACCTTTGATGGTCCGCAAATTATAGATGGTTTCATGATTCAAGACCTGACTATGGACACAGGAATTTCTATTTTTAAGCACTGTATCATGGTCAAACCAACTCAAAGATTACGTTCACCGGCCTCACGCTGTTGCTGGTCCAGTGCGTTCGCCAGGTAGGCAAGGGAGATCCCCAATTTTCTGGTCCAGGCCAACTCGACTCGCCAGGGAGAGCCGGGGAGCTGCCAGCGATACCGTAATTCGCCCTCACCTCTGCGCACAGCACCGATCCTTCCCGCTATGTTACGCACATAGTTTGGAAAAACACTCATATCCTGATGATTGCCATACTTCTTGTGCAGCGTGCGCTGAATCCTTTGCAGAGTAACCTGATTCGGAGAATCATAGGTCTGCAGCACCTTGTAAATATGGCCCTGATAGGCCATCACATAGATCCTTTCCCGGCCCTTTGTATAGATGACACCTGTACGATCACCATCAACGACGGGGTCCAGATTGACCGGACGCTGCTGCAACAGCTGGGTCATGCTCCCCCCCAGACAATAGTGCATGAAGACTCGTTTCAGACACCCGTTGCTTATCTCCTCAGCAGGAAGGATTACGGAAGAGAGGCTGAGTACGATCAATAGTATCCATTGCGGCATCACCGTCATCTCCCTACTGTTTTGTAACCGGTAAGATCAAGGAGTCGATGAAAGCACGCAACTCACGGTAGTGACTCCCCTTCCAGTAGATTCTTCCACACTCACTGCAGCGCCAAAAGTCATTATAGTGTTGACGAACAGGGTCTGGCAGCTCATCCTCGATCCGCTTTTTTTCCACTGTCGTCAACTGACTATTGCACTCCATGCAGCGTGTAAAGGGATTGTACATATCTTCCAGTTGCAACCGTTGCACTATCTCCATCAATTGCTGCCTGGGCTCAGTCGCATGAATGAAGCAGCCATGGGTGATATTGCGACGTATCAACAAACCCCGATCACGGGTCAACAGCACCCGCCCCTGCTCTACTGAGAGTCGGGCCAGGTTACTGTCACCGGCATCGTTAAAAAACAGGCAATCGAATCCGAGTAGACGCAGATACCGGGAGAGCTTACCCAAATGTGCATCAGCAATAAAACGAGGATCCCTCATCGGCTTGATACGCAGATGTAACAGTGGCGAAATATCCAGCAACTCAAACATGGGGTAGACACTGATACGATCACCCTCCTGCAGTGGATAGCTCAGATCCACTGATTGACCGTTAACCAGGATAATCTCCACCTCAGTGTGAGGTACACCAAGATTCTCGATCAGGTGTTTAACGCTTTGTGTTCCCGTGAACTCTTTTTCAAAGGTGCGCTTTCGCAACGACCCCGGCAGGAAATCATTCAGCTCTTCGTAAAAACGCAGGCTGACCTGGGGCATTGGGTTCAAGAATCAGTAGTCGAATTCTGCCCAGATGGGGCAGTGATCCGAGGGTTTTGTCATAGCCCTGACATCGTAGGCTATGCCCACATCGGTACAACATTCAATCAACGGCATGGTGGCTAAAACCAAGTCAATGCGCAATCCCCTTTTGGGTTCCCGTTCAAATCCTCGGCTACGGTAGTCGAACCAGCTGAAGAGATCCGTTACCTCCGGTCTGAGGGTACGGAAGCTATCCTGTAGCCCCCAGGACTGAAGTGCCTCAAGCCACTCACGCTCCTCAGGTAGAAAACTGCATTTGCCACTCTTCAGCCAGCGTTTGGCGTTATCGGCACCGATACCGATATCGGCGTCCTGCGGGGCAACATTCATATCCCCGATCACCAGCAAAGCCTCTGATGGGTCGTGCTCACTTTGCAGGTAGTTGAGTAGGTCGGCATAGAATTGACGTTTAGCAGGAAACTTTACTTCATGAGAACGGCTCTCACCCTGGGGGAAATAACCATTGATCACCGTCAGAGGGCTCCCTTTAGGTGAAAGATAGCGACCGATAATCAATCGCCGCTGGGCATCTTCACTATCCTGCGGGAATCCTTTGGCAACCACAATCGCCGCTGACTTAGATAGCAGGGCCACCCCATAGTGGGTCTTTTGACCATGGTACTCGGCCTTGTAACCGATAGCATCGATCATATCAACAGGAAAGTCAGCATCCTGTACCTTGCTCTCCTGTATACCGATGATGTCCGGGTCGTACTCAGCCTTTAACCTACTCAGTTGATGCTCGCGTACACGAATACCATTGGTGTTGAAGGAGACGATCTTCATGACTGTTTTTCCTGTAGGACCTCAGCGGTCTCTTTTTCACCCTGATTAAAACCGTGTCGGTAGGCCTTCCCCCAGGGAAGTAGCTCTTGTCCGACAACCAATGACCTTTCGCCAGTTGCACCAACGGTATCGACTTGTTGTGCATAACCCAATATTCTCATGGCACTGATCATGCCATCAGCATAACCCCGGTTGTACCAGAGCTGCAGCTCGCTCTCGCCTTCGGATAGGACCGCCGTTTCTGTATAGAGATCCTGCACAACCTGCAGAAGCCGTTGAAGTACCTCTCCAATTACTCGATTCATATCTGCTTACTCAACCGATACCCTATCTACCGGTGAAATAATATAGTGTGTGCTCCTGTCACACCACTCCAACCCGAGTGCTTTACCCCTTTGTGTGGAACGGTTGTATTTAATCACCGATCTGGCGATCATTTACGGAAGCCACCACAATCCCAGGATAATGCAGGTAGAGAGTTAGATGCTGATTGCGATTTCCCCCGCCAAGACCCTCGATTACGAAACAGCACCGGTGACTGATACACACACCAAACCAGCCTTTTTGAAACAATCGAGGATACTGATCAATAACCTACGCAACTACTCCTCCCTGGATCTCGCCGAGTTGATGAAACTGAGTATGAAACTGTCGGAACTCAACTTCGATCGCTACCATGCCTGGAAGACCCCATTCACCCTGAAAAATGCCAAACAGGCAGCACTGGCTATGAAGGGCGATGTCTATACTGGACTGGACGCAGAGTCCTTGAGTGAAGAAGCGCTCAACTTTACCCAGCAGCACCTACGCATACTCTCCGGTCTGTATGGTCTGCTCAGACCCCTCGATCTCATGCAACCCTACCGACTGGAGATGGGGACTAGGCTACCCAATGAAAAGGGCAAGGATCTGTATGCCTTCTGGGGGGATACGATTACACAAGCAATTAATAAGGATCTTAAGGCACAGGAGGATGATATCTTGATTAATCTGGCCTCCAACGAATATTTTAAATCAATCAAACCCAAGCTGGTGGAGGGTCGCATCATCACCCCTCAATTCAAGGAAAAGAAGAACGGCAGCTACCGTATGATCGGTGTCTTCGCGAAAAAAGCCCGTGGACTGATGAGTCGTTATATTATCGAAAACCGCCTGCAGGACCCACAGGATATCAAGGGTTTCAAGACAGATGGCTACCGCTTCAACAAGCAACTGTCCAAGGAAGATCAATGGGTATTCAGCCGCGGCTGATAGACGCACACAGCCATTTCGACGATGCCAGTTTCGATGGTGACCGTCAGCAAGCTTTGCAGCGTGCCCACGAGGCTGGTGTCTACCAACAGATAATCCCGGCCATCAAGGCTGACTGGTGGCCAAGAATTAAGCAGCTCTGTCAACAGACAGCCGGGCTCTATCCAAGCTATGGTCTACACCCGATGTATCTCTCCGATCACCTTGAAGAGCACTTGATGATGTTGCGGGAGTGGGCAGAAAGAGAGCGGCCAGTAGCCATTGGTGAGTGTGGACTTGATTTCTATATTGATGACCCTCAGCCGGAACTGCAACAGTACTATTTCGAGCAACAGCTGACTATTGCCAGGGATTATGAACTACCCGTGATCATCCATGCCAGGCGATCAGTGGAAGAGGTGATCAACACACTACGTCGTTATTCGGGTCTGCGCGGTATGCTACATAGCTATTCAGGTAGCGAACAACAAGCACTTCAGCTGATCAAAATGGGTTTCTATCTGAGTTTCGGAGGCCCAATCACCTACCACCGGGCCAATCGACTTCACCGCCTGATCAAGACATTGCCTCTGGAGGCAATCTTGTTGGAGACAGACTCACCTGATCAACCCAACAGCAACCGCCGTGGACAACGTAATGAACCGGCCTATCTGTCTGAGGTTCTCCACAGGATCTGCCAACTGCGTAATCTCCAGCCAAGCCAAGTAGCTGAGCAGACATCATCCAACACCCGTCAACTGTTTCGTATCTGACAGCCTCATCTGCTTCAAAATCCTGGCCAAAAAAACCAGATGCCTTCCTTTGCCGACTACTGACCGCTGACCACTTGCCCCAAAGACCCTAAAATTCACCTTTACTGACTCCACAAGGCATGACTCAGCAATCAACGCCCGCTATCATGTGCAGCATTCTACAGACCATCCAACCGACATAAAGAGGGGTGTTTAATGGCACAGAAAGGGATTCTAATTACCGGTGGCGCGGGGTATATCGGTAGCCATACAGCGCGTCAGCTGGGCGAAAATGGAGAGCGGCTTGTCACCCTCGACAACCTCTGTACCGGTTTTCGCCAAGCGGTCCTACATGGCGAACTGATAGTCGGCAATACCGGCGACCAAGCGCTGGTGAGTCGTATTCTGAAAGAGCACGACATCGATACAGTGATGCATTTTGCAGCTCATACCATTGTCCCTGAGTCGGTTGAGAATCCGCTCAAGTACTACGCCAACAACACCTGCAATACCCGAAATCTGCTTGCCTGCTGCGCCGAGGCCGGGGTCAAACACTTCGTCTTCTCCTCCACTGCTGCTGTGTATGGGATTCCCGAAACAAGTGTTGCCTATGAAGATGCACCCACCCAGCCAATCAATCCCTACGGCACTTCCAAGCTGATGTCTGAGATGATGTTGCACGACCAGGCCAGTGCCAGCGACATGCGCTATGTCGCTTTACGCTATTTCAATGTCGCAGGTTGTGACCTGGAAGGCCGTATCGGCCAGTCGACACCTAAGGCGACCCTTTTGACCAAGGTGGCTTGCGAAGCGGCTGTCGGCAAGCGTGAAGCTGTCTACATCTTCGGTACCGACTACCCAACCGCTGATGGTACTGGAGTACGTGACTACATCCATGTAGAGGATCTGGCCGGAGCCCATGTCAAGGCACTTGACCACTTACGACAGGGTGGTGACTCTTCGATCCTGAATTGTGGCTATGGCCATGGCTATTCTGTTCGTGAACTCCTTAAATCGGTAGAGAACGCCAATGGCGCCCCACTCAACATTATTGAGGCAGAACGTCGCGCAGGTGACCCACCGGAACTGGTGGCCGGCGCCGATAAAGTACGTGAGGTACTGGGATGGATACCCCAATATGATGACTTATCGATCATCGCCAGTTCGGCCCTCGCCTGGGAGAAAAAACAACTTACCGCGCCATGGTCAAACGAATGACGGAATAGACAGCTGCAATGGAACTGCTACAAATCTTTATCCTCGCTGCACTGCAGGGGCTGACTGAATTCCTGCCGATCTCCAGCTCAGCACACTTGATTCTGGCGCCTCGCGTTACAGGCTATGCAGACCAGGGGTTGGCCTTCGATGTTGCCGTCCATGTAGGCACACTGGCGGCAGTGGTCGGTTATTTCCGCCACGAAGTGATCACTATTAGCAGCGACTTTTTTCGCTCATGGGTCAACCCTGCTGCCCGAAGCAAAGAGTCGCGATTAGGCTGGATGATAATCATTGCCACCCTGCCGGTCGGCCTATTCGGACTATTGATGAAGTCCCTGGTCGAGACCGATCTGCGCTCACCGATGGTAATCGCCATCACCACTATTGGGTTCGGCATTCTACTATTGATTGCCGATTTAGTCGGTAAACGCCAGCGGGATGAGTATTCAATCCGCTGGTTGGACGCATTGATTATTGGTCTGTTTCAAGCACTGGCCATTATTCCCGGCACCTCCCGGTCCGGATCTACCATCACTGCGGGACTGTTTCTCGGACTGAGCCGTAAGGCAGCGTCACGTTTCTCATTCCTGATCTCTATTCCGACCATTCTCATGTCCGGTGGATTATTGACCCTGGATCTGATCCAGAGTGAGGCTCCCGCTGATTGGATTTCACTAGGTCTGGGAGCCGGATTGGCCTTTATGACCGCCTATCTTTGCATTCACTATTTTTTACGTTTTATTGAAAACATCGGCATGCTCCCCTTTGTCATCTATCGTATTATTCTGGGCAGTCTGATTCTGCTGTTTCTAATTTAATTCTCTTCATCAAGGAATAGAAGGTAATAGAAAGTTAAAGGAAGTGACCCATGAAAAAGTTGATCAAAACTGCAATATTCTTGATGACATTTCTGACAGCGAGTCTACTGTTTGCCAATACCCCGCCCATTGAACCCGCTCTGAAACGCCAAATGGACAATGATACAGAGGTAGTACAGATCCAGCGCCAAGGCCTGGCTGACACGCTCCACTACATGGCTTCAAACAACGACATTTTCCCAGCCAGTAAACAGCGTAAACAACGCCTCGTCAGTAGAAACCAAAGGCACAAAATCTGGTCTACATGGGTCAGCTTTCTCGACCGTCTACTGATCCTTGATTCTATCAGCCAATCCTATGGTCGCGCTGCCCAATACTCAGATGAGCGCGTTCGTAAAGCTGCATTCCGAATCGCCTATGCCGCCTTCCTGGCACGTTATCGATATGTTCTGGACTTCCTGCAAATAACTGAACGTGAACCGGCCTTTCACACACTATTGAATGAAGCAATCCCTGAACTTGGCCTGACCCAAGGGACCTACGCCGACATCAAGTATCGTTACCTGCATGTCAGTATCGCCACCCAATTTGCCCAACTCGCACTCAACTATCGACTGTACGGTGAAGAGCCCGGCCTGAAACTGAACCAGGGCATCAACGATGATCAGGCCAAAATCTGGCAATATGGAAAGGGGGAAGGTATTGCACAGACAATGAAAAACGGGGTTCAGATCATCAAGGACAGCAGCTTCAAGGCCCTCTTCCCCATTCAAAAAGGCGTCTCTGAATGGATGGGTGATATTAAGGTTCGCAGACCTCACCAATCACTGATCACAGCCGAGCAGATAGCATCGATGCGGCACCGAATGGAACCTGGTGATGTGTTGCTCGAGCGGCGAGAATGGTACCTCTCAAATATAGGGTTACCGGGTTTCTGTCCCCATGCTGCACTCTATATCGGTACACGCCTGGAACGTCAGCACTATTTTCAATCTTCCGATATTCAGGCATGGGTACGCCTACAAGGTATTTCAGATGGAAATTTCGAATCACTGTTGCTGAAAAAATATCCCGGTGCCTATGCAAACAGCCTATCTGATCAGGAAGAAGGTCATTCAACCAGAGTCATCGAAGCCGTCAGTGAAGGTGTTGTATTTACCAGCCTGGAACACTCTGCATCGGCTGATTCGATGGCCGTCCTAAGACCCAAGCTAAGCAGGCTGGACAAGGCAAAGGCGATCCTGCAGGCCTATCACTACTTTGGCAGACCCTATGATTTCAACTTTGATTTCCAAACCGACAGTCGGCTTGTTTGTACCGAGCTTATCTACAAGGCTTATGAAACGACGGATACGAAAGCCGGGATCAAACTACCTGTCGTGGATATCCTGGGACGGCTTGCAACACCCGCCAACCTGATCGTAAAACAGTTTGACCAGCATTATGAAACAGCTGATCGACAATTTGATCTGGTACATTTTCTTGATGGCCAGGAAAAATCTAAGGTTGCAACAGAAGGCAATCTAGAGAACTTTCGAGATAGCTGGAAGCGTCCCAAATGGCATGTACTGACCCAGGGTACAGTGTTGGGTGAGCGTCAATGAACACCTCACAAATCAACTATAATGAAGTGACATATAGGATGTGTTCTGGACATTGCCGATGACATCCAGCCTTTGTCCTGAAAAATCCAACAATATGCCTTCAGCCATTCGATCACCTAACCAAGGAAGCAGGTATCAAAATGATTAAACATTTTACAATCATACCATTACTAAGCTTGATCATCGGCAGCTGCGGCGGTAGTGGTGATGATATAAAGATTGATGAGTTCAATATTACCGGAACCTCAGATGATCTCGATGATGGTCGCGCTCCAATCGACCCAGCTATCAATAGCGGCCTGTTCGGGCTCACATGGCGGGTAGACGATGACAATGCCATCAGTTATACCGCCAGATTCTATCTCAGCGTCAACAACAATCTCTCAGAAGACAACGATATCAGATTCGCCTCCATTTTCTGTGATGATTTTTCATCCTGCGACCATGATAAAAGAAACCATGAAAATTGTTACTTCACGAATGATCTGGTGATGTATTGCGGCGATGAAGATGAAGATGTTAAACACGATGTAGACGATGTCGTTGACAGCCTGCCAATGGACGCCTACATCATCGTTGAGGCCTGTACAACCTACGACTGTGATACAGAGAAACATCTTATTCGGCTGCAGTAGTGCATAAATTCACATAATCAACGATATTTGTCTTTATTGAATATCAATAGCTTATGCCTGAATTGCACACAGGAAATCATATTGAGGTGATGGCTATTGCCAGATTTGATAGAAATCCGATCCTCTATCTCAGGATTTGCCGATATCTGGGCCAATATCATCTGTCCACCGTTAAAGCAGGATTCACCGAGGTGAAAGTAGCCATCGGTTGGCGAGATTTGCCTCAGATAAGGACTCGCGCTCGCTTCCGCTAAGCGACCAAAGCAGTCATTAAGACGATCTTCTGCCTGCCCCCAAAGCGGACAACGCCTAGCTCACCGAAAAAATGCGAGCATAGCGAGTATTTTGCCCGGTGGAGCTACTTGTTAAATGCCTTATCTGCAATTGCCCTTAGCTCGACAGTATTGCCTGCTAAATCTTTAATGTAGATTGAACGCCCTTTGCCTGTCGCCCCGTATCTATCTTGAAACTTCCCACACTCAACACCTTTGCCTTCTAAATACAGAACTAGTTCTTCTTCTCCTAGAGGTTCTATTTGAATACAAAAATGATCAACGTTTTTTCCTGTATCTGACGGTGCGGCCCCACCATTTTTACCTATTTCTCCATTTACATCCACAATATCGATTAATGAACTACCAGCTCTTAATTGAGTAAGACCAAATTCTTTTGCGGTTTCACGTTCGACAGCACATCCGAGTACATTTTGGTAAAACTCTATAAGATCTTCGTAGAGATCTGTACGTAACACTATATGATCAATTAAAAGAGGTTTAATCATGATTCTTGGTTTCTCCAAATGATCATTTTTGCATTTAACGTTTTAGGTAAGTGGCCGTAGCGAAGCGGAGGTCACAGCGACCAACGGGAGCGAACTTTACCTGCTTGTTATGCATATTAAATCTAGTCCTTTCTTTTACTAACCTGTCTAACAAACTTGCTCACAATAACGTATACCAGCGCACCAATAATAAAGCCAAAAAACACAACCATATTCGGAGTAGCCACCAAGCGCACTGCTTCAGGAAGCAACTCATAAAAGTAAACTGCAGGAACCCAAATAAGTGCGTTAACTCCTATAAAGCCGATGCCCCTTCATACAGAATTGGAAATCAAACCAACAGGATCGTTTATCTGATCTTGAAATTGATTCTTTCCATTCTGGTACTCCTTTTCTTGGCTCATACTCTTTATCTTCCTTTTTTATGCATAACGTTTAAAGCAGCCGAAAACCAGGCTTGTCCTGCTTTGTAGGATGCCTTTTCTTGTTAGGCCTGCGACACCTGTTGAATTGCACCCATAATTGACCCACCTAGCCGTATAATTTGCATCGAATTTTGACCCACGTACAACTCTACCTGCATCGAGGTTTTGCAGGAGTAAACAGGAGTGATCGACGTGGCGTTATTAAAATTGAAAACTCTACTACCTCTATAGTGAGCGCTCCAGTCAGTCTGAGCACTTCAGGTGAATATTAAAGCCAAAAACTCACAATATTCGTTCTATTCCTCAGAATTGTGACCGAAGCGGTCATTGAGCTGATGTGCAACGGATAAGGAAGCACGGATGTCTTCATTTATATTTAATTGATCTTCATCATGGCATTAACCCCACAAAAATAAGTACATTTACAAAGCAATAAGAGAAAGACCATGTGATATCTGCTGTATTTGATATCTGTTTCTTTTCTAACTCCTTTATTCTGCTGTACATTGGCTGCCACGATTTGACAGCACATTAAGAGTAAAGATTCTTAACGGTGCCTCCCTGTGTAGTGTGTCAGGTATCACCTAGAAAAGGGGGAAATTGAAGTGAAACTTCATCAACTGCTTGCATCCACAACTATCGCAGCCCTGATGCTGTTATGGCACACAGGCTCCATCGCTGATTCGGCAAAGAAAACGCTCGACGAAGAACAAATGGCACACAAAGATTGTGCGGGTTGTCATGTCACTATCAATCCTGGAATTGTGAAACAACATCTCGACAGCCCACATGCCAATCCCAAGAAGGTGGAAGACGAGGTCCGCTGTCACGACTGCCACGGCACTAATCACAAGACCATGGATGACTATGCCAAGGCGGAAATGCCCACCGCTGAGACTTGTGGTGAATGCCACAAAAAACAGATGAAACAGCACAAGAACGGCAAACACAACTTAGGATGGCTGGTGATGAAGTCACAGATTGCCTGGCACGGCCAGCCAGGTGCCATTACACAGCAAGGCTACCGTGGCTGCTCCGGCTGCCACAAGATCGGTGAAAAGGGTTTAATGGGGGTTACTGATGGCAACATGGAGGCGACACCCAAGAGTGATGGCGGCAAAGAGGCCTCCAAGTATCGTTATGGCAACGCTCAATGCGATGCCTGCCACACACGTCACAGCTTCAAGGCTTCAGAGGCTGCTGATCCCCGTGCCTGCTCGAATTGCCACATGGGCTTCGATCATCCTCAATGGGAGATGTACACTTCATCCAAGCACGGTATCGTTTGGGGCATCGAGGGACACGAAGAGGGTGAGCGGGCACCGACCTGTCAGACCTGTCACCTGATGGAGGGTGACCATGAGGTTAGAACACCTTGGGGTTTTCTTGGACTGCGCATCCCGATCAAAGAGAATGTATTGGCGTTGATCGATGTGGCACCTTCACTCAAGGAGCCCTTGACCAATTTGGCTGCCGCTCTGCCTTCCGGCAACTATATGGATCTGGACGATGACCCTCAATGGACCTTCGACCGCGCCCTTATCCTGCAGGCCGCGGGCGTATTGGATGCCAGCCTACAACCGACTGAGCGTTTTGTAGAGCAAGTGAGTCTTCGATCTCGTGATGTCTTTTAGGCGTCCCAGGCCTAAAAGACACTCGATCTTTGACAACCTATTAGTGCCCCGGACGGTCCTGGTCACTGACACTACGTGATCACATCGCAAGCTCGTGACCACTCCGCCGTCAGTTCCCAAATGACTGGACGCCGTGTTCGGATGCTCGCTTTGCATCCCCTCTGGCGCAAGGCACGACGGGTCTACAGTCTCGCCTCACGCCTACCGGGGACTAACCGCCTCGGCTTTCAGCCTTCCTTGGCGCTCAGCGATCGTTGTCCAGGCCCAAGCAGCCCGTGGTCCGGATGAGTTCAACCAAATCCGCAAGGCGATGAAGGAGAATTGCAACAAGTGCCACGCCAAAGGCTTTGTGGACATGCATATGAAGGCCTCTGACGAGATCATCAAAGCAGCTGACCATGAATTCGCCAAGGCAATTCAGGCTGTACAGGGGCTTTACAAAGACGGCATTCTTAAGAAACCTGAAGGCTGGAAATATGCTCCCGACCTACTGCAGTATTACGATGCCAAAACCAAGATCGAGCAAGAACTCTATCTGATTATGCTCGAGTACAGGCAACGCACTTTCCAGGGCGCCTTCCACGTCAGTAACGACTATATGCACTGGTATGGTTGGGCACCGCTGAAGACCGCAGTCAATACCATCCTAGAAGAGGAGAAGAGGATGCGGGTTGAACATGCTGCAAAGCATAAGTAAGTCCCGTTAGAATTCCCGGCAGTTGGTGGTCAATTTGTCGGTGGATTAGAAATGGGATGAGGTCAAAAAGGCTTCATCCCATTTTTTCTGCCATTTCCAAGCCATTACGATTCTTTTGAACTACTCGTAAAAGCACGATCTGCTGGATCATTCCAAACTGGAATCGAGTGGCCTTGATTTCAAGCTACAGGAAAAGACATCAAATGCTGAACATTGGGTATATGAATAATATCTGCTACATAAAGGTATCTTTTCCCATACCCTAATGACGAGTTTGTCCCAATTCCTGCCGATAGAGGAAATTTATTAAGTCTCTGGAATAGGCCCACACCAGCTGTTGTTGTTCTGCCTAGTAAGTGTCTGCTTCTGGCCGAATTGAGATCTTATGCTTGTAAATCCAATAATGACTGAATGTGGAAAATATGGCTATCCATGGCGAATCCAGAAATACCTGTTAGATTGTCGAGCAAATCCTAAAATAGTCATTTTGAGTCTAGTTAAAACCCATAAAATCCAGTTTTGGTTGTGTCCCTATGGAGGGACCACATACAAGAAAAATTGCCCATCAGCATCATTTCAGTGCACTCGCTTACACATACCAACCCGAACCTAGGTTAGGCTTACCCCTGCCCACTCGGATATGCGATAATCGATCCTTTTTACGGGCCATAAAGCCTGCACACAAGACTTAACCAGCATCGCAAACGACATGAACAACAAACCGCGAAATATTCTCGTCACCAGCGCCCTCCCCTACGCCAATGGCCCTATCCATATCGGTCATCTGGTCGAATACATACAAACCGACATTTGGGTACGCTTCCAGAAGATGCGCGGCCACCAGTGTATCTATGTCTGTGCAGACGACGCTCACGGCACACCAATCATGTTGCGTGCACGCCAGGAAGGGATCGAACCGGAACAGCTGATTGCCCGCGTGGCCAAGGAACACCGGGCTGATTTTGCAGCATTTCAGGTCGGTTTCGACAACTACCATTCGACCCATTCAGCTGAAAATCAGTGGTTCTCAAATACCATTTATGAGCGTAACAGGGACGCGGGGCACATTGCCAAACGCACCATTACCCAGGCCTACGATCCAGTTGAGCAGATGTTCCTGCCGGATCGTTTTATCAAAGGAACCTGCCCCAAATGTGGCGCTGAAGATCAGTATGGCGACAATTGCGAAGTCTGCGGTGCAAGCTATTCCCCGGCTGAACTGAAAAACCCGGTCTCAGCCGTCTCCGGTGCAACCCCGGAACAGCGGGAGTCAGACCACTATTTTTTCAAGCTGGCCGATTTCGAAACCCTATTGCGAACATGGACCCGTAGCGGTCACCTGCAAACCGAAGTCGCTAACAAGCTCGACGAATGGTTCGAGACAGGGCTACAGGAGTGGGATATCTCCCGCGATGCACCCTACTTCGGCTTTGAGATTCCTGACCACCCAGGTAAATATTTCTATGTCTGGCTTGATGCGCCTATTGGCTACATGGCCAGTTTCAAGCACCTCTGTGATAACACCGATGGATTGGAATTTGATCACTTCTGGGCACCCGATTCCGATGCCGAGCTCTATCATTTTATCGGTAAAGACATCATCTACTTCCACACCCTGTTCTGGCCTGCCATGCTGCATGGTGCCGGTTATCGCACACCAAATGCGATATTCACTCATGGTTTTCTCACCGTGGATGGCGCCAAGATGTCCAAATCACGCGGCACCTTCATCAAGGCGCGCACCTATCTGGACCATCTGAATCCGGAATACCTGCGCTACTATTTCGCAGCCAAACTGGGTGCCGGCGTGGATGACATCGACCTCAATCTGGAGGATTTCACTCAGCGGGTCAATAGCGACCTAGTTGGCAAAGTGGTCAATATCGCAAGCCGTTGCGCCGGTTTCATCAGTAAACGTTTCGACGGCAAACTCTCCGAAGCCATTTTGGAGCAGGCGCTGTTTGATGATTTTGCACAGGCCGGTGACAGAATCGCTGAACACTACGAGAAACGCGAATTCAGTCGCGCTGTACGTGAGATCATGGCCCTGGCGGACCGAGCCAACCAGTACATCGATGAGATGAAGCCCTGGGTGGTCGCCAAACAGGCGGGTGAAGAACAGGCACTACAGGCTATCTGCTCCATGGGGATTAACCTGTTTCGCGTATTAATCGGTTACCTACGACCGATACTCCCTGCTACCGCCGATGCAGCAGAGAAATTTCTGCAGATAGAGCCGCTCACTTGGGATGCTCTCGCAACCCCAATCAACAGACACACCATTGGCAAATTCAAGCCACTGATGACCCGCGTCGAACCGAAACAGGTTGAGTCGATGCTGGAACACTCCAAAGAAGATTTAGCTGCTCAGTCAGCTGCTGCTGAAACCAAACCAGCCACCGATTCCGCTTTGGCCAAGGAGCCAATCGGCGAGACCATTCAGTTTGACGATTTTGCCAAACTCGACCTGCGTATCGCACGTATCGTCAAGGCCGAGCATGTGGATGGTGCAGACAAGCTGCTGCAACTGACCCTCGACCTGGATGGAGAAACCCGTAACGTCTTTGCCGGCATCAAATCGGCCTATGCGCCTGAAGATTTGGAGGGAAAACTGACTGTAATGGTGGCTAATCTGGCCCCACGCAAAATGCGTTTTGGTGTTTCAGAAGGCATGGTACTGGCGGCAGGGCCTGGCGGCAAGGAGCTTTTCATCCTCAATCCCGATGAGGGGGCTTTACCGGGAATGCGGGTCAAGTAGCACTCCTTCTATGGATTATTTGGTCCGCAAATGAACGCGAATAAACGCAAATGTTATTTAGTCGACCCTCGATAGGGTGATGCTCTGCTGACCTGACCCATACTCCCTTCATATCGGTACAGATCAACACGTGCATTTATGTGTGTTCATTTGCGGACACACAGATAATAGGGAGCGCGTATCATCACTCCCTCCATTCGATAAGGCTAAGCAATGGCCTGCCAGTTTACAACTAAAATCGGCTGAAGACTCTCCCTCACATCCTGCGGGATCACACTCCCAATCCCTGCAGGCACATCATAGGAAGCCATGGCCGCCACCAGCTGATCAACTTGATTGTTGAGCAGCACGGAACCTGCCGCTTCGATTCTATCCACCTCATTGGACGGCGCGTCATACCAATGGGCTAGAGTGACCTGATCATCCGTATCAGCCAGGTTGATCGCCAGGTCATTGCCGTTACGGCTGAACCAGAGATCCTCAATGGCGGTCGATTCGAAACGCAGCGTATCACTCCCTGTATCACCGGCATCGAAGTTGTTGATGATATCATGACCTGAAGCACTCCCGATCAAGTAGGTGTCACTGCCATAACCACCTATCAGGTAGTCGTTACCCACACCACCAGTCAGCAGATCGTTCCCCGCTCCCGCATCGATAAAATCTGCGTCGGACCCGGCCAGATAGGAAGCATCGGCCCCATCGCCTAAGGTCAACGTGCCGTAGTTCCGTTCATCCGGCAATCCAGGGTAATCGGGAGAGCCGGTGGGATCGGGATCGGTCACCCCGAACACACCGAAGAGCTGGTCGGTGCTGATATCCCCACCGCTGGAAAATACAATCTGATCGACAGCATGATCCCCTCCTTTGAAAAAGTCTCGCAGGGTCACTTGGTCACTGCCTCCACTCACACGGAGAATCAGATCGTCACCTGATCGCATCAGACCACTGGCTACCTGGTTGAAATCGATACCCTCGAAGCGCAAGGTATCCACACCACCTCCCCGGTTATCGATGATGTCCTGACCATCGCCTGCGTTGAAGATGTAGGTATCGTTGCCCCGGCCAGCGATGAGCTGATCATTGTCAGTACCGCCTGTGAGCGTATCGGCACCGTTACCCCCTTCAAGCCGATCACCCCCAGCACCGCCAAGCAAAGCGTCATCGCCATTGTAGCCCAAGATCAAATCGGCCTGATCACCACCGGTCAATGCACCGTCATTGGCTGATGTCCCATCGATGGTTTGGTTAAAGTCACTCATTACAGCCGGCTTGGAAAGGCCAAAGGCGCCAAAGATCTGCTCTACAGTCAATGAGCCTCCGGTGGCGAACTCGATGGTCTCGAGTAAATGTTCGCCGCCCAGGAAGAAGTTGCGCAACGTGATCTGATCCGGACCGCCATCGACCCTCAGCACCAGGTCATCGCCAGACTTGAGCAGACCGGAGGCGACTTGATTGAAGGTAATGCCGTTTTCAAAACACAGCCGATCGGTGCCCGCTGTCTCTTCAAGGGTGTCCTGGCCGCCGGTGTAGATGTAGGTATCGTCTCCCTCACCGCCTAAGAGGCGATCGTTGCCAAGACCGCCGCTTAGTGTGTCATTCCCCGTGCCGGCAATCAGGGTCTCGTCGGCATCGGTGCCGATGAGTGAGTCATCACCACCCGGCTGGGGTGGCGTCACCGTATCTGTCGTATCGCCACCGGTATCCGGTATCGTTGTGTCCGAGCCGGTATCGCCGCCGGTATCGGGTGGAGTAGTATCGCCCCTGTCATCACTATCCACCGGCGGGGTATTGTCGGAACCGTTATCGGCATCGAGCAGCGGTGTTAACAGGGTGGAGATATCGGTGGCCAAGATTTCAGCTCCGTCACTCGGTTGGATGGCATCTATCGCTGCATCCCCGCCAAGAAAGTGATTCGTCACCCGAACTGACTGGTCGAGGTCGCCATCCACCAGCACCACCAGATCATCGCCGTCTTGGCTGAAGCTGAGGCGCTCCGTGCTCACATCCATAAACGAGAGGGTGTCTAGGCCACCCCCCGCATTGTCGATGACATCCATGCCGTGACCGATACTGTAGCCGTAATCATCATCGCCGGCACCGCCCAGCAGGTTGTCGTTACCCAGGCCGCCAAAGAGCGTATCGTTGCCATCCCCACCGTTCAGGCTGTCATCACCTGCACCACCGTATAGGGTGTCATCACCGGTGCCGCCCATCAGGGCGTCATTGCCGTCCTGTCCATACAGACTGTCATTGCCCTCACCACCGGTGAGATTGTCACCGCCAGCTGCGCCATAAAGTGTATCGTTACCAGCAAGACCATCCAGTACATCCCCACCTGAATCCCCGTAAAGTGCATCCGCCTCTGATGTACCAAGAGTCAAGTGAATAAGGACATCTTCATAGGCCCAGCTTGTACCGTCCGAGAACTCGATTGCGTGTAGTGCAAACTCATTGACGCCTTCGTTCTGAAAGTAGCTGATCACGGTAATGACATCCCCGCTACCCAGCCGGGTTAACTGTAAGTTAGTTCTATCCCGAACCAACCTGATATCAGCCGGAGAAATGCCTTCGAGAAAGCGCAATACATCCCTGCCACCGTCTTTGTCTATGTTATTAATGAAGGTAACTCCGTCACGTCTCTCGAATAGGTAGGTATCGCTACCTTCACCACCGATCAGCGTATCGTTGCCGGTACCGCCTCGCAAGGTATCATCACCCGCTTCACCGAATAAAGCATCATGATTGCCGGCTCCATATAGGTCATCATCGCCCGCACCACCTCTTAGTTCATCGTACCATTCGTCACCAACAAGAGTGACACCTTCTTCTGGCTGTGAGGGTGTATCCTCTCCAGGTAGACCATCATCCGTCGCCAGGCCCGACTCGGCTTGTGTGCCTGTGATACGACTGCCATCGACAAACTCAAAATAGTCGATCTTCCCTCTGTAAGTGTTATGTTCTGTACTGCCCGGATCGTAGACCGGCACAAACCACCCACTGATGGTGATCCTGTCGTTTTCACCTCCATACAGCACCACCAGATCCGTCCCATGGCGTTCGAAAGAAACCGATGAAGCGGTAATACCCTCACTGAACAACACCCGATTGTCTCCAACATTGAAATTGTTATTGATAATCGTGTCCTGCCCGTCACCCAGATTAAAAATATAGGTCGTCCTTCCGCTGCCCTGAAGCACATCATTGCCCAAACCACCAACGACAGTGTTATCCCCCATATTCTCCTTGTAAACAGTTTCATAAGCGGCATAGGCAAACAATTGGTTAGGGTTATTAGTGGTCCAGTCATCATCTTTTGTAAAGTGACTAACCCCCTGTGTGATAATGAGGTCATCACCCACTTCACCATACAATGTTCCGCTGCCTAGAAGCCTGTCGTTACCCGCACCACCATAAAGTTCACCCGCACCAACAACCACATCCGATCCTTCACCACCATGCAATACATCGTACTCCGCCCGTGTTTCATCAGTCCAATAGGGTTGATTCCATGTCTCCCAACTATAATTTTCTTCAGCTAAAAGTTCCCTTAGATCTGTCATCTGGTAGAAATAGGGAAATTGGTGGTAACCAAACAGAAAGTCATTCCCGACCCCACCTTCCAGATGGTCACTTCCTTCCTGACCAAACAGGAAGTCATTGTCGCTCCCTCCGATAAGCAAATCATCACCTTCACCACCGAGTAGAAAATCGTCGCCTAAACCACCTGTAACTAAGTCATCGCCACCATAGGCAAGAACATCATCATTCCCACCTTGGGCCTCAATTGTCTCAGCATTGTTGAAGCCCTGTATGGCATCACCGACAGTCGTACCAATAATCACCTGTGATGCCATATCAGCCACATCCCATGTAATACCATCGGCAAAGTCTATCTGACTTATACTGTTGGTCGTGGGCGCACGATCTCCACCATTGAACTGATCTACAACGGTTACTGAGTCATTGTTGTTGATATTGGCGATAAGCAAGTCATCACCCAATCGCCGAGCCGTGACATCGGTAGATGACACATCGACAAAGGTTATTTGATCAGCGCCATCGGCGTTGTACACCGAATCCTGTCCATCGCCACTATGGAACCGGTAGATATCGTTACCAAAGCCACCTTCCAGTCGGTCAGTACCGACACCACCAACCAAAATATCGTTATCGCCACCCCCATTCAGGGTGTCATCGCCGATGCCTCCATGTAACTCATCGTCTCCCTCCAATCCATTCAGGGTATCGTTGCCGCCTCCACCGTCAATCAAATCATCGGTCTCATAACCCACGATCACCTGGTCAGAATCGTTTCCATCAAACAGCATCGATCTGACATCCTCAGCACTCCAGATCGTACCGTCGTGAAACTCAAGGGCATCGATCGTTGTATCCCTGGAATGAAAAAATGCCTCGACGGTGGTAACCGAGCCGGACATCTCGATCACCAATGAGCTACCCGATCGCAAGATCTGGACCATTTGTGGCGAAACGCCCTCTTCAAACACAATCCTTTCGTAGCTTTCAGCGACCGAATCCATGTTACGAATCAGATTTTCGCCCGCATCCAACCCGATCCGATAGGTGTCGTTACCCGCCATGCCGATCAGTCTGTTTGAACCGGCACCACCATCCAGTACATCATCACCGCCACTGCCATAAAGAATATCGTCGCCTTCACCACCCGTTACCTGATCATCTCCTCCATCACTAAAAATAACATCATCACCTGCACCACCATCAAGTATATCGTTACCATCGGCACCGGTTATTCGGTCATTACCACCACCACCTGACAGGTGATCGTCGCCTTCAGCTCCGTCAATCGTATCATTACCACCACGGCCATCGATCACACTACCCCCGCTATAAGCGATCAACGTATCATCACCTTCAGTACCCTGAATCGCCATCGCCAGGATATCTTCCCTGGTCCAGGATCCTAGATCAGCAAATTCAACGGTATTGAGACCACGATCCTCTGACAAAAAATAATTTGTCACAGTGACGACTTCTCCACTGCTTTGCAGCGTCAACCACAAATCATTACTGTTGCGGCTGACCGAGACATCATTCGCTTCAATGCCGGCAAGGAATCGTAACCTATCATCACGACCGCTACCGGCATCATTGTTATTGATGGTGGTGTTGCCGTCACCGAGGCCAAAGAGGTAGGTATCACTTCCTGCTCCATCGATCAGTGCGTCGTCCACTCCCGTACCGCCACGCAGCGTGTCATTCCCCGCACCACCAAAAACAACATCAACACCATCACCACCCGACAGCTGATCGTCGCCTTCGTCGCCGTGCAGGTTATCGTTGCCGGGTCCGCCATTCAGCTGGTCATTGCCGGTTTCGCCGTAAAGGCCGTCATCGCCCTCATCACCAAACAGCACATCATCGCCACTCCCGCCATAGGCTGTGTCATTACCTTGCAGGAGATGCACGTTATCGGCGCTGTCCGTACCGTGATAGACATCATCCAGGTCGGTGAATTGACTCGTTTGAGCAGTGATCTCCTCCCGTGAAATCACTGTACCGTCCGCCAAGACCACTTCAATCTCGTCATGATAGGGAAGGGCTGAAAAATAAGAATTAAGAGTAACGCTTGCGTTGCCGCCGGGCAGAACGATACACAGGCCATCGTTATTCGCATTGGTAAAACGCAGGCTCTCCCCTGAGATTCCCTCGCCGAAGACAAGGCGGTTCACACTCATCATACCAGTGACGTTATGCTCGCTGATCGTGTCGTGACCATCGCCCAGGTTGAACAGGTAGCGGTCGGCCCCCCTCCCCCCAACCATCGAGTCATCCCCGGTCCCGCCGGCAAGTGTATCCGCGCCGTCTCCTCCATCCAGACTGTCATTGTCTGCACCTCCATCCAATGAATCATTACCGGCAGCACCTTCGATATGATCACGCCCGGCATCCCCGAATAGTTGATCGTCACCGGCTGCACCAAAAAGATTATCGTTCCCTGCCAGACCATGCAGTGTGTTGCCTTCATCGTAGCAGTAGAGGGTGTCTGAACCCTCCGTGGCCCGTTGCATTTCCGCCTTCACATAATCGATGTCCCAGGTGATCTCATAATCACTGAAGGTGATACGATCAATGGCTTGCCCGGTTGTAGCCTCCTGGTTGAAGTAGCCACGTAGGGTAATCGTTTCGGCTGATGAGTTAACACTGTATCTCAGCACCAATTCATCTTGTCGGCCGCGTGTTACAAAAATACTACTGGGGTCGATACCTTCAAGAATCAGCTCATCGACACTGGTGGCATCCGGGTCGTCATTGGATATCGCCATATCGCCACTGCCCGCAGCATGGATGTATGTATCATTACCCGCTTCGCCTATACAGGAACCTCTGCCACACACCAATGTGTCATCACCATCGCCACCGTTTAGGGTGTTGCTCCCTTCTCCGCCAACCAGATAATCGTTACCCGCCTCACCGCTGAGCCTGTCGAGGTTACCGCCATTCCCCTCAAGACGGTCATCGCCGTCACCGCCGTAAAGCAGGTCATTCCCCTCGCCACCCAGGAGGGTGTCATCACCTTCTCCGCCGACCAGGGTGTCATTACCGGCCAGACCATCGATGACATCGGCACCCACATAACCAAAAATCGTATCGTCTTCCGCAGTGCCCAGCAGAGTACGCGCCACAACCGTCTCGATATCCCAGCTCGTCCCATCCGTGAACAGGATGGCATCGAGCGCATAGGGCCACCCGCCACCCTCCTCAACAAAATAGCCCGTCACCGTGACGACCTCGCCACTACCAGCAAGTGCTAAGTGCAGATCATAATCAGTACGACTAATCGAGATATCCCCCGGATCGACTCCTTCCAGAAAACGCAGCACATCCCGCCGACCCTCGCCCACATCAAGATTGTTGATAACCGTGTCGCCATCACCGGCGTCGAACGCATAGGTATCGTTGCCCGCACCACCGTTCAGTATGTCACCATCGCCTGTGTTGCCACGTAGCCAGTCGTTTCCCTCACCGCCGAACAACTCATCCACTCCGCTGCCGCCGAACACACTGTCATTACCCGCGTTGCCATATAGGCGGTCGTCTCCTGCATTGCCCGTCAGATGATCATTGTCATCGCCGCCATACAGGACATCACTACCCATGCCACCCCGCAATGTGTCGTCACCTCCCGCGCCATAGAGCGTGTCGTTGCCCGCCAAACCTTCCAAGATATCTGCGTCGGCATAACCATTGAGATGGTCGTCACCCTCGGTGCCCTGCTCTACCTGAGCCTTGACCTGGTCGATATCCCACTGGGTACCATCTGAGAACTCGATCAGATCCAGTGCATATTCACTCGTGCCTCCATCAAGAAAATAGTTGTGTATCGTGATGCTCTCGCCGCTATCGGCCAGGATCAGCAGCAGATCGTCAGTCAGTCGACTCACTATAATCTCATCCGGGGTGATGTCTTGCTGGATTTGCAGGACATCATGGCTCTGCTGATCGGTATCCTGATTGTTGATCAGGATATTCCCATTGCCTCTTGCATAAACGTAACGGTCGTTGCCTTCATCACCCGTCAGCGTATCGCCCTCACCACCGAGCAGGGTATCGCTACCTTCGCCGCCATAGAGACGATCGGCACCATCGCCGCCATCCAGGGTATCGTCACCCGTCTCTCCAAAAAGCACATCGGCCCCGTCACCGCCATCCAGGGTGTCATCACCATCACCACCTTGCAGTTGGTCATCACCCGTGTCGCCAAACAGATCATCGTTGTCATCAAATCCGAACAACCAATCGTCGCCCCAGTCACCGGTCAGGATATCGTCGCCACGACCACCATTCATTCGGTCATCTTCTGGACTGCCTGTTAACTCATTATCCCCATCGTCTCCCTCTATGATGTTGACCGTGCTATCGCTATATACTGTTTCCCATGACATCGGTAGAAAACGCGGCACCATTTCGATCGCATCCTGAAAAAGATTGACTGATGCAGGCCACCAGACATTGTATTGATCGCTGGCGCTGTAGGCGGTCTGCCAATACCAGTCGAACCAATAACTGATATGTTCCGGGTCCCGCCAAGCGGGGTAACCGACATTAAGGCCAAGCCGATGTTCGCTGTAATTCTCGATGGTTATCGTGTTGGCGGTATTCCCCAATTCGCTGACGCTCAGCGTAGTGTCGTTGAGGGTGTAACGGACGGTGGTGTTGTAGAAGTCATTGTGCTCCTCGTAGACATTTGGATTATCCGTCCTGTAGAGCCCGTTAAGACCCAGCATCACATAGACCTGATCCCCATTGGAACCAGTGACGTTCATGCACACCGTACCCAGACCATCGGTGTCATTGATCACATCGCCATTACCGGCAAAGTAGAGGTCGTCACCCAAGCCGCCTTCCAGGCGATCGGATACGCCATCGTCGACCAGTACATATTGATTGCTCGCTTCGTCAAAATAGCGGTTGTCACCGTAAAGGTTGTCGATGCCACCACCGCCAATCAGGTGATCTTGCCCAAGACCACCTACCAGCAGGTCGCGGCCGGTGCCGCCGTCGAGGGTGTCGTGTCCAGCTTCTCCATACAGGGCATCATCACCTATTCCACCAAAGAGCCCGGAGTTGTGAATACGCGCATCGTCTCCCGATCCACCGCGTAGTTCGTCGTTACCGTCACCACCTAAGAGATGGTCAATTCCGGCATTGCCTTCCAGGTAGTCGTCGCCCGCGTTGCCATTCAGGATGTCGTCACCACCGCCGCCGTAAATCAGGTCATCTTTAGTTCCACCAGCCAGTTCGCCGTTCCTTTCATCGCCATCGCCATCGCCATCGCCATCGCCATCGCCATCGCCATCGCCATCGCCATCGCCATCGCCATCGCCATCGCCGCCAAAACGATAGTGAATTAGACTGTTCCAATCCACCCTAGTGACAACGTCAGGATCTGATGCTGAAACGAACTGTCCAGCATCTGCATCCCAAAAAAGCACCCCATCTCCTGAAGTGGTTAGATTCGATATATCAAACTCATTTCTATGCATGATTGCACGTAGATAGTAGGTACGATCCTGCAAGTAATTGTCAGTGAGAGTGCCGGTTTGTGTGGCTGGATTGTAAAGCTCCAGCTCGTCGTTTTGGTTGTGGTCGTCGTAGAGTGATTCGCGTCCAGTGATGGCAAAGGGATTGAGATGGGTGAGTGCATAGCGATAAGCAATATCGTTGTTGGCACGTTCGCTCATTTGCGCCTGACTGAGATCAGCCAAAGATTCAACTTCGAGGTTTTGATAGATCGGTTTGAGTTGTGGGTTGGCTGCAGTGCGATCGACAAAGAGTTCAGCTTCGAGGGCCAAGTGAGTCTTCGATCTCGTGATGTCTTTTAGGCGTCCCAGGCCTAAAAGACACTCGATCTTTGACAACCTATTAGTGCCCCGGACGGTCCTGGTCACTGACACTACGTGATCACATCGCAAGCTCGTGACCACTCCGCCGTCAGTTCCCAAATGACTGGACGCCGTGTTCGGATGCTCGCTTTGCATCCCCTCTGGCGCAAGGCACGACGGGTCTACAGTCTCGCCTCACGCCTACCGGGGACTAACCGCCTCGGCTTTCAGCCTTCCTTGGCGCTCAGCGATGGATGGCTCGATAGAGTGGTTCGCGTTCATCAATCGGCACATCAATGGGATTGATCAGTAAATCAGAGAGTGAGTGTATGATGCTTTCCAGGGTTTCATTACCCTGATTTGAAGTGGCATCCAGTATGGGTGTTAGATTGGATAAGTCAGCATTGGGATCAATGGCTGAAAGCAAATTATAAATCGCTAGAGCATCAGTAGCATTTGATATTGAATGCGCTGAAGCCGGTCCGCTGCCTTCTGAAAAGTGCGGTGTGATATTCCCCGGTATCATTCCAATCTCAGAGACTACATCGCCGGGTGCAACAAGATTATCGATTCGGGTAACCGGAAAATTTCCCACTGTTGTCCTACCCGTCTCGTTGGTCTCGATCTCTCCCATGGCCCGGAAAAACCATTCGGTGTCATCGCTGCCGATCATCCCCGTATCGAACCCTGGTGCATTGTAAGTATAGACCTCGCCGACCCGGCCGGGATCAAGGCGTGACATGATCAATGCCAGGTGACCGCCAAGGGAGTGGCCGGTCACATCAATGGTTGCTACTGAGTCAGGAATGATATCCAGCCCTTGCATCGGCTCGGCAGGTACCAGATAACGGTAGTGCGTACCAGTAAAGGGTATGCCATCTTCGTATTCAATGTATTCCACCACTTCAGGTGGTGGCTCCGTATCTTCGTAGAGTTCGTACTGATAGGCCAGTTCTTCTACAGGGGTAGTCAGACGTTGATAGTAATTCATCAGATCGATCGCTTGGTGAAGTGCGATACCATCTGCGCCTATATCGGCAATATCGGCCAACGTGATATCAGTACCCCATTGTGCAGTCGCTTCCGTACCTCGCATGGCGAATACAAATTCACCTGGATTGTCGATGCTCTCGAAGACGGTGGCAGAAAAACCAGTGGGAGTATTGGGTTGATGGTGGGCGACTCGCCAGTGGGTGACGAAGTCTTCGGCTTGGATTGGGGAAAATCCTTTGTCATCATCATCTACCCCGCCAATGTTGATAAGTGCCGTTTTTAAATCATCTGCATCTCTTATTCGCTCTAAATCTGCATAACTTGCTTCTGATAATAAAGCCGTCTCAAAATACTCCCTAATCATTTGTACTTTCCTCAATATGCTTAATTCTATACTTGTAATCGTAATATCGACCTCTATCTATTTTTTTCCCGTCAGGTTCACATGAGTTTGTATAAATCCAAAACTTAAAATCCCGAAACTCATCAGGTTCTAATGAGCTTTGTCCTGAACTGAAATCAACATACTGTGTCAATATATCTCCTGTCCCGATATCGATAACACGGTTGTCACTTTTGCGTATTCCAAGAAAATGCCTTGTCGTGACAATTTCCCAGACAAAGCGTTGATTGAGTCTGTATCTTTCTTTGTTGCCTTCTTTAGTATGATCACTCACTTTTTTGTGTGTCAGCGTCTCCACCACTCCCGGATTCTCCTGCTTCCAATCCTCAAGCGTCTTGTTAAGTGTAAAACCCCCTTCCGTCGAACAGTAGTATTTGTGTGCAATATGGAAGGGTATAAAATCCCAAAACATCAACAGATACATTACTACAGCTGCAAGCACACCACCCTTCCAGCCTGGGAAACCCTTTTTTCTAGCATGCCGGACACCAAAAATGATCATCACAATCGAAATGATCAGATAAACAATCAATCCGGCAAGGATGATAAAACCGACTACCATATAATTCTCCTGGCATTGAAGTGTGATTGTTGTTGTGGACTACTTACCAAGCACAGTAAATTTTTCATTTCAAGAATGAGGAATATGAAATTGGTTACATTGGCGAATGAATAGTGACAGTGATACTCTTCCATGATGACTGATGTGACTGACTCGTTTCCCTTGAGTTGAGACTTGATCTTAGCAAAAACAATTTGCTAAATATGTAATCTTATTCCTACACCCTATCATCTCAGCTGATAGATAGTTTTCATCGGCGTCGGTAGTCAAGCAGTCATTACCCGATATGATATCATCGCCTCTACTGCCGTTTAATTGATCGTTTTGCTCATTACCTGTGATCGGCTCGTTCCCATCGGTACCTTGAAAAATACTTGTCGCGCCACCAAGCACCGTCTCCCAGGAAAAACGATAGTGAACCAGATTGTCCGTATCCACCCCGAAGGTCGTACCCACTGCCGGCTCGGACATGAACTGACCCGCTTCGGCATCCCAATACAGTTCCCCATCACCGGAGGCAGCAGTCAGATGCTGTACATCCCATTCGTTTCTTTGCATGCTCGCACGCAGATAATGGGTGCGATCTTGCAGGTATGCCGTAGTGAGTTCACCCGTTTGTGTGACCAGATCGTAAAGCTCCAATGCATCGTTTTGGTTGTGGTCGTCATAGAGTGATTCACGCCCTACGATGGCGAAGGGATTGAGATGGGTCAGTACATAACTGATAGGCAATGTCGCTGTTTGCATTTGCAATAATTTGCTCTTGGGTGAGATTGGCTAATGATTCTACTTCAAGATTTTTATAAGCCGGTTTGAGTTGCGGATGGGCTGCAGTGCGATCGACAAAGAGTTCGGCTTCGAGGGCATGGATGGCTCGATAGAGTGGTTCGCGTTCATCAATCGGCACATCAATGGGATTGATCAGTAAATCAGAGAGTGAGTGTATGATGCTTTCCAGGGTTTCATTACCCTGATTTGAAGTGGCATCCAGTATCGGCGTTAGAGCAGATAAGTCGGTATTCGGATCAATGCTGGCAAGAAGATTATAGATCGCAAGCGCATCGGTAACCGCAACCATAGCGTGCGCAGCTAGTGGGGTGCGCGGTTCAACGCCCATCACGATCGGCGGCGTGATATAAAGGCCGAGCGACGAAGCAATATCGCCTGTCGCTACTATATTACTGATGGGTAGTACATCAGGAAATGCAGTTGGTAATTCAATTGCAGGTGAAAGTGCAAGAGCAATCGCTTGGCGTAAATCACCCTGTACACCCGTCAGCCCCGGCGAATTGTAGATATAGGTATGCGCAATCTCTGTCGGATAATCAAAGGTGAGGTTGGTCGCCAGGAAACCACCCAGTGAATGGCCTGTAACACAGAATCCAGATTGCAGTGTCCCGTTATCCAGCCAGTCCCGTACCTTTGCTGATAACGCAGTGTATTGAGACTGGTTTTCAGATGTGCCTAGTGCAATGAGATCTATAACATCTGTAACTATGTCGTTGATGTCTGTAATTGTTGTACCACGAATCGCAACCACCTGTTCGCCGGTGCTGACATTTTCGAAGGCGGTGACTGATAAGCCGGTAGGGTTGAGATAGGTGTGCTCCTGGCCGAACTCATCGGTGTAGGTCTCTTCAACTCGGCCATCGTATTGATCTAGGACACGCCAGTTATCTGCGAAGTCTCTGGCTTGGGTGGGGGACATACCGTCGCCGTCCTGCTCTAAGGCCCGAATATATGGGTCAAAAGACATACCAGCATTCAGATCAGCATATGCGGCAAGTGAAAGTTCACTATTTTTATAGTAATCCGTTATTACAGTCCGCGGATTCAACTCGCAAGTGCAACCGGTGGGTTGATTCCTAAAAATACCTGATTAGGTGTTTTCATGCCAAGACATTTTCTTGGTCTG
>JAIVEQ010000024.1 GCA_023838465.1 Candidatus Thiodiazotropha sp. | reverse complement strand
CTCTGTTTTTTGATGCCTTTTCAACATCAAAAATAGAGAAGAATCTGTGGCCGATCAATACCTTAATTTCTTTGCGAAACCCGGATAGACACCTTTTTTATTATTGCTATGGAGGGAGCGTACTACAGACTCCCGTGACGCATCGGAAGCATAAACCTACTTCCCAATGTTCAACTACCGGTAACCCCTGACATCACTATTCGCTAACTATTTACCAAGCAAATAGTCTTGTCCAAGACCAAATTCTGATTGACACCATAGGGGTTGGCTATAGGAGGGATTAGCGGATAAATATAGGATACAAAAACAGGATGCCAGTAAACGATAACTTCAGATTCACTGTATAGAACATCCTTAAGTTACTCACCTGAGCGTAGGTGATAAAAAACAACTTAAGGTGCTATCAGTGATGCTGAACTTCTCTGAAGATTAAATATGACAAGAAGACTCAGAAGTCCAACCAACCATAGTAGTTGCCCCCCTCCTCCTGGGCTATCAAACTTTTTTGCTCCACCAGCATCGTTGAAGACCACCCCATGTTCCAGATCTTCACCATCCAGTGAGTTGCAATCATTTGCAGCAAAAGTGCCATCTCCATCGATTTGAAGCACTGCATTAGAAAGATCGAAATAAATATTGTCTGTGCAGGCAATCATCACTCGTGCATGCTCTATACCGACACTGGGCAGCTCTACGATCGCAGCTCCATTATTAGGAAAACTCCCCAGTGCCAAGAATTCCAAACCTGAATTGTTCAAGTCACAAAAGGTGGCAGGCGTATCACCCGCGCTTAGGCTCAGCAGACTGATCTGCACAGTTGGGCAACTTGTTTCAGTACCAGCCGTAGCCCATTCGATTGAATGAGATGTACCACCCACATAGATACCCGAGGCATTCAGGTCACCACCGTTAATCTGAAACGGTCCTTGTGTGCTATCGACTTGAATGACGATGTCATCGTCGGCGACACCACTCTCTCCATCCCGAACTGTCAATCTGAAATTAAGCGTTCTGCTGGTCTCAGGTAGCGTCTCTCCTATATCACTCTGATTACTGATTAAGTGGCTGAGCTTGGGAAAATAGCGTTTTGGTGTGTTCTTTGGCAGGTAGGATCGGAACAGTGGATTGTTCTGATTGGGAACATCCGTACCAATACTCGATGCATCTGTTGCTCCATTGACACCACCGGCATCCATCTCATCCCATTGGTAGGAGAGGCTATCCCCATCCGCATCGGTGGCACTACCGCTCAACCTGAAAGGTGTCGATATGGGTATAGTATGGATAGCATCCCCCCCTGCACTGCCGACATCCACTGAAGGTATACTATTTCCAGTGTTCACCACACTGCCACACTGACTACCTTCACCTGATGAAACGAAGGCTTGTATCTGTTGAATACTGATAGCATGGAAAGTGGGATCTGAATTAGCTTGCAGATTCTCTTCGGCACAGATTCCGGCATAACTCATAATGGTCGATCCGCTACCTGGCTCCATGGCCGCTGAAGCAACACGATTAATCCCACCACAACTTGCTGAGGTTCCATTGAAAGAGTGGGTGGCGCTTAATTGGTGGCCCAGTTCATGGGCAACAAAATCGATATAGAAAATATCATTATCAGGTGTCGGAGTACCTGTGTAGGCTTGTGCTTTGAAACTGCTGCATGCAGAACTTACGCTGGCTAAACCACCCCCAACCGTACCGAACAGATGGCCGATATCGTAACTATTCACCCCCAGGGTGAAATCCAGATTCTCCTGATTCTCAATCAGCATTAAACCGATGCTGCTGGATGTATGGGTATAGGGGTCAGACTCAGGGTGAGAATAGATAATACGATCATTGTTGCCTACCAACTGAAACTGAATCGCCAGATCCCGACCGTAGATTTGGTTGACACGATTAATCGCTGTGACTATTTGGGCTAGTGCACTGGCAACATTGCCGCCAAAACGGGCTGTATATTCACCTGTTGCTGCCACAGCCAGTCGGTAAATGCGTCGTTGATCACCGCTAACTGCGCGGCTTGCTGCCAGGTGAGAAACTTCCGTGTGTAGTTGCTTATTCACCTGCTCGATATCAGTCTGTCTGCAGACGTGCGGATTGAGCGTTCCCTGTTTATATATCGCATAGTCCCGCTTGTAGTAACTGCGGTATCGACCCATTTCATCAGGATCGATGAATACTGTCCCAGAGGGTGTCGAGAGCATGGCATGGAACCCATGTGGCGTCAGATCAATCCGTCCACTATTGGCAGGCTCATCAACCCCCCTGACCCTATAGGTGCGTATCTCGGGATAGCGTGCCGCCAATGGTTGAGCCATGACCGGCGACTCTTCAACATGGAAGCGTTGCATCGCCCCATAGGGCATGGGCAACTCCAGCTCTCTACCCTCACTGCTGGTGAACTCCAGGGGCGCCTGAGAAAGTAACTGATCCAACGACACGGTATCTGCCTGGAGTGATCGATAGTAAACAGGGTTGGAACTACCCCCCTTTGCAGCAACCCCAATGGCATTCAGATCATGCCATACGCCCGCGGAAGAGATAGCGGGTAGTCCAATCGCCAGTGCCGAAAGAGTCCACCTCAAGCATCTGACTAATAACGCCTGCATCGCTGTTCCCTCTTTTTTTAGGCTAGAGATGAATATTTCCGAGACATTAAAATCCCTTGCCTATCAGGGATGCTAACGCACACTTGAGCTCACCCTTTGAGCTTGCCAAGCAGTATCTTATTGACCTGACCGGGATTGGCCTTACCCTGTGTCTGCTTCATCACCTGTCCGACAAAGAAACCAAGCAGTTTATCTTTGCCGGCTCTGAACTGCTCAACTTGTTTGGGATTGTTAGCGATGATCTCATCAATGATTGTTTCGATCTGTCCACTGTCTGTAATCTGTTTGAGTCCTTTTGCCTCAATCACCTTGTCCGCATCACCTTCACCGTTCCACATCGCTTCAAATACCTGCTTTGCAAGCTTGCCTGAAAGGGTGTTATCGGCAATACGTTCGAGTAACCCACCGACCTGCTCCGGTGTGACAGGTGATTGTGACAACGCGATCCCCGCTTTGTTAAGCGCACCCGTCAACTCAACAGTGACCCAGTTGGCCGCCATCTTGGCATCCCCGCCGCTGCTGACCACCTTTTCAAAGAAATCGGCCTGGTGACGGCTCTGTGTCAACATCAGTGCATCGGCTGAACTCAAACTGTAGTCAGACTCGAAACGTTGTCGCTTTTGATCCGGCAGTTCCGGCATATTCTGCCTGGCTCGCTGCAACTGCTGATCATTGATCTCGACCGGCAGCAGGTCGGGGTCGGGAAAATAGCGGTAATCGTTGGCCTCTTCCTTACTACGCATGGAGCGGGTCTCATCCCGGTCGGCATCGTACAAGCGGGTCTCCTGAACCACCTTCCCCCCGCCCTCAAGCAGATCAATTTGGCGCTCCAGTTCGAAGTTGAGTGCGCGTTCCATGAAACGAAAGGAGTTGAGGTTTTTCAACTCGGTACGGGTACCGAATGCATCCTGACCAAACGGCCGAATAGAGAGGTTGGCATCAACCCGGAATGACCCCTCCTGCATATTGCCATCACAGATACCCAGGTAGACGACCAATTGATGGATTTTTCGCGCGTAGGCCACCGCCTCTTTTATACTTCGCATATCCGGCTCAGAGACGATCTCCAACAAGGGTGTACCGGTACGGTTGAGATCGATACCACTCATACCATGGAAATCTTCATGCAGTGATTTTCCTGCATCCTCCTCCAGGTGTGCCCGGGTTATCCCTATCACTTTCTGACTGCCATCCTCCAGATCAATGGTCAGTGATCCCTTACCAACGATAGGCAGCTCAAACTGACTGATCTGATACCCTTTGGGTAGATCGGGATAGAAATAGTTTTTACGTGCAAACACTGATCGAGGGCCAATCTCTGCATTGATCGCAAGACCAAATATAAGCGCCATATCGACCACGGCCTCATTCAACACAGGCAGGACACCGGGAAATCCCAGATCAATGATGCAAGCCTGGGTATTGGGATCGGCTCCATAGGCGATGGAGGCGCCGGAGAAGATCTTCGATTTGGTGGCCAGTTGGGTGTGAACCTCAAGCCCGATAACGGTTTCCCACTGCATATCTCTAACTCTGTTTGCTTAGTTCAGTCTGAAGCTACGGATTCAAGTTCAGGTGTCAGCCTATGCCACTCAGTCTCCTGCTGGAAACGATGAGCCACATTCAATAGTTTTGCTTCGGTGAAGTAGTTACCGATGATCTGTAACCCGACCGGCAATCCATTGACAGGCTCAACAGGGATGGAGACACCGGGAAGTCCCGCCAGATTGGTAGCAATGGTGTAGATGTCATTCAAATACATCGTCACCGGATCATTCACTTTCTCTCCCAGCCCAAATGCAGGTGTTGGGGTCGTCGGCCCCATGATGACATCGACCGTTTTAAAGGCCTGCTTGAAATCATCGGATATCAGGTGCCTGGTCTTTTGCGCCTTCAGATAGTAGGCATCGTAATAACCTGCGGAGAGGGCGTAGGTCCCAATCATGATGCGACGTTTTACCTCTGCCCCGAAACCTTCACCACGGGAACGCTTATAGAGGTCTTCCAGATCCTTTGGTTGCTGGCAACGATAACCGAAACGTACCCCATCGAAACGAGACAGGTTTGAAGAGCACTCCGCTGGTGCAACCACATAGTAGGTTGGGACTGCCAAGCCGGAATTGGGCAAACTGATATCGATCACCTCGGCACCCAGTCGCTTATAGTGATCGATGGCTGCTTCAACTGAGGCTGCTACTGCCGGATCGAGACCCTCACCAAAATACTCGCGTGGCAGGCCGATTTTCAGTCCCTCAAGTGGGTCACTCAGCGTCGCTGAATAGTCGGGTACCGGTTGATTGGCACAGGTCGAATCCTTGGGGTCGAACCCAGCCATTGCCTGCAACATCAGAGCGGCATCTGCTGCATCACGGGTCATCGGTCCAGCCTGGTCGAGACTGGATGCAAAGGCAATCATGCCAAACCGGGATATCCGCCCATAGGTTGGCTTCAATCCCGTAATACCGCAAAACGCGGCAGGTTGGCGTATAGATCCGCCGGTATCGGTACCGGTGGCAGCGACAGCCAGTCTGGCAGCGACGGCGGTTGCAGACCCTCCTGAGGAGCCGCCAGGCACCCGCCCCTTATCCCAAGGATTGTGTACAGGTCCGTAAAAACTGGTCTCATTGGATGATCCCATAGCAAACTCATCCATATTGGCCTTACCCAGGGAGACTACACCGGCATGCTTGAGCTTCTCCACCACCGTAGCATCGTAGGGTGAAATAAAGTTATCCAGCATTTTTGAGCCACAGCTGGTCTTCACTCCCCGGGTACAGAAGATATCTTTCTGCACGATGGGAATGCCAGTCAATGGTCCCGCCTGACCTGCTTTAATGGCCTGATCTGCAGATTCAGCCTCAGCCAGCGCCTGCTCCGGGGTGGTGGATATCAAGGCATTGAGATCCTTGTCCAGCCGCTCGATACGCTGAAGGAAATGGCGGGTTAACTCAACACTGGAAAACTCACCGGTTTGAAGTCCGGCGCCCAGCTCAACAATGGATTTACTATGCATCATTCGATGACCTTGGGCACTAAATAGAGGCCGTTTACGACGCTTGGAGCTATTGCCTGATTTTCATCACGGCAATCCTCTTCCGTCACCTCATCAACACGAAGACGCTGTGCCATATGAAGAGGATGTGACATCGGCTCGATAGCATGGGTCTCAGCAGCCTCCAGCTGCTCGACCAAACCAAGAATTTTACTGAGATCCTCGGCATAGGCGTCTACTTGTGACTCATCCAGGGCCATCCGTGCCAGATGGGCAATCTTTTTAACATCGGAATGATCTAGAGACATCCGCCTAGCTCCTGCTCCAAAAAAGGTGGGAATCTACCATATTATGATTTCTCGATACATGCTGAGGGTGTTGTGTTGACAATCTGAATTTGCAGACCAAGGCACTTCATGGCTGGATAAAAACCAAGAAGAGTTAATCTACCTCTTTGTTATTTATAGAATATTTTACTGATTTTCAGGTTCGATAAATGTCCATCAGCTCACTGATATCTCCCCCTGGGATCCTTGTCAGTCTGCAGTAACTCTACGAATTACCCCCCTATCCATTGGGTAGACTAATTTTTGGCCACAAACAGCGAGTTAATATCTCAAGCTAAAGTGTGATCCTAATTCATTTTTACTTATTGAAATTGGGTCTATAATTCAACTTAGTGTCGCATTGGGATATAATTCCCACATTAAGAGACTAAATAGATCAATGATCTCTCTACAGGAGATAATTGGCCTGGCCAGATAAAATAACAGATCACATTTTTTTAAGACCAGACTGTGAATCGATAAATATCAAAGACATCCAGCTAAGACTGGGATATAGAGTAGACAGAGAACACCCCGTAATTACAGCTTAGCCAGTAGAAACAAGCGCATGGATGAAATCCGTAAAACACTCACTGCCTCAATCCTGAAACTGCTCAGGCCACTTGTCAGGCTGTTGCTCCGCAACGGTTTTACCTATGGCGATTTTGCCGACCTGAGTAAATGGACATTTATGGATGTCGCCTCCAAGGAGTTCGGCATTCCCGGCCGCAAACAGACAGTTTCCAGAGTCTCAGTGATTACAGGCTTGACCCGTAAAGAAGTCAGCCGACTACAGAAGATCGATACCCCGGACAACACCGCTATTGCTCATCAGTACAACCGTGCCGCCAGGGTCATATCCGGATGGCTCAGAGATTCCCGTTTTCAGACCAAGAAAGGCGTTCCTGCGCCACTCCATTTCGACAAGGGCAAAGAGAGTTTCAGCGAACTGGTGAAAGAGCACAGTGGCGATGTCCCGCCACGCGCCATCTACGACGAACTACTCAGGGTTGGCACTATCGCCAAGGATGAAAACGGTAAAATCACCCTCCTTAGTGATGGCTATGTCCCGCGTACCGGCGAAACCGGAAAGCTACATATTTTGGGTACGGACGTGCAACTTTTACTCTCCACCATCGATCATAATCTCCAGTACGGTTCACAAACACCCTTTTTTCAGCGTAAGGTCTCCTACGACAACTTACCGGAAGAGGCATTGTCGGAATTTCGCAATATGAGCGCAGAAAATTCTCTGGCTCTACTGGTCGAGTGTGACAAATACCTGTCTCAACACGATCGTGACATCAATCCTGATGTTAAAGGCACAGGGTGTAAGCAAGCCGGTATCGGTATCTACTATTTTGAACAGGATGTAAAACAGGATGGATAGATTAGGCAAACTCCTGATATCGGCTACCACGGCTGCCTTGATCGCCACACTCTACAGCTGTGGAGGGGGTGGTGGCTCACAAGTGGCCGATGGTGGTATTGGCGGTACCGGCGTCTCTATGGGCAGGGTTACCGGCTTTGGTTCCATCTTTGTCAATGGCATTGAGTTTGAAACAGACAACGCCAGTTTTACTGTCAATGATGTCAATGGCGCCCAGAGTGACATTGCCATTGGCATGGTCGTACGTATCAATGGCAGCAGCGATCAGACCACTGCTACCGGTAGTGCGGATTCAGTAGAGTATGACAGCCTGATAGAAGGCTTGATCCAAAACAACGATACTGCCTCCAACAATACCCTCACCATCATGGATCAGGTCATCACGATTGATGCAGACACGGTCTACGAGAACCCTTTCGATGCAACCCTGTTGGCCGATCTCCCGGTCGATAGCGAGGTTGAGGTGAGTGGCTTTACCGATGGAAACGGCACCATTCTGGCAACCCGCATTGAAGTCAAATCCCTTGCCTGGGCCGGTGACGAACTGGAAGTATCTGGTGTGGTCAGTGCGATCACCGGGAATCAGTTCCGCATTGGCAGCCTCACTATTGACGCATCCAATGCCCTGCCAATCCCACCAGAGGGGACCTTTGTGGAGGTGGAAGGCAACAGCTTTTCAGGAACGATTTTTGAAGCCGATTCCATCAAGATAGAAGGCGACAGCAACAGTGTCGTAGCCGATGACGGTGAAGAGGTAGAGATTGAAGGGCAGATAACCGCAGCCCTCGATGCCAGTGATCGCTTCACACTGAATGGACAGGTGGTTGATGCCTCATCCACCCCCTTGAGCGGTGCCACTTCCCAACTCACGGTCGGACGTGTCGCCGAGGTAGAAGGGGTCATGAATGGCGATGTCCTTCTTGCGGAAGAGATTAAGTTACAGGCCACTGCATCGGAGAGAGGCGAAATTGGCGGTATCCTGGGTATCGGCAATGTGAATATCTCTGCCGGTACTGTCACGCTGTTGGGACGGACTATTCGTGTAGACAACTCCACCATCATGGAGAGTGATCGGGACGACGAGTCCACCTTCACCCTGTCACAGCTGATCTCCTCTGATTACCTGGAGGCTAAGGTCTACCCGGACAGCAACGGTACGTTAGTGGCCAGCAAACTGGAGCTGGATCTGCCACCAAACGACCATAACGCTACAGTTGAAGGCACACCCGAATTCGTCGATGGGTCGACTATTCGGATATTCGGTGTCACGGTTGATACCTCTTCTGTCGACGACTACAGCTTTGACACCCAGCGCATTGAGGTAAAGGGTAACTTTGTCGATGGCGTGCTGATTGCCGATAGTATTAAGAGGGATGACTAAAAGATAGCCGATGCGGTGCGGCAGGGCCGCACCCTATGCCTGAATCACCCTTACACGGAACATCTGGCAGTCGTCTTTCGCAGTAACGGCATGCGACCTACACGGATGTAGGAAGCTAGAGCAACGCAGGAGCAGTTGTCGCGATGCCACGCCAGACCCGTCCAAATCAGAGACTCACCACTGCCTGCAAACAGGAAATTGTGCGCAAATCCCATCCCTTTTCTTGCCCAACTCCTGTACCATTGATAGATTAACCTACTTTCGGTTTCATCTGAGTCCTCGAACCAAGCGTAGCCTCCAACCTACTGCTGTCCCGAGTCTCCGGTAAACCTTTATTCAACATTTTTTAATAAAGACAAAGAGATCCATGCTGTTCCGACGCATACGTGGCATATTTTCCAATGACCTCTCCATTGACCTGGGTACCGCCAACACCCTGATCTACGCCCGCGGCCAGGGTATTGTACTCAACGAACCCTCTGTGGTCGCCATTCGCCAGGACCGGGGACGGGGAGGGGCTAAATCGGTGGTCGCCGTAGGCGAAGACGCCAAGAAAATGCTTGGCCGCACACCAGCCAATATTACTGCCATCCGACCTATGAAAGAGGGTGTTATCGCCGATTTCACCGTCACAGAGAAGATGTTGCAGTACTTCATACACAAGGTCCACGAGACTCGTATCATCCGCCCTAGTCCTCGGGTACTGGTCTGTGTGCCCTGCGGCTCTACACAGGTGGAGCGTCGTGCGATCAAAGAATCGGCTGCCGGTGCCGGCGCTCGTGAGGTCTATCTCATTGAAGAACCGATGTCTGCCGCCATAGGCGCCGGTCTGCCAGTGGATGAAGCACGCGGCTCCATGGTGTTGGATGTTGGTGGAGGCACCTCCGAGGTTGCTATCATCTCACTTAACGGCATTGTCTATGCCAACTCCGTCAGGGTGGGTGGCGACCGGTTTGATGAAGCCATCATCAACTATGTACGCCGTAACTACGGCACACTGATTGGTGAAGCCACAGCAGAAAGGGTCAAGCACGAGATTGGCTCTGCCTATCCGGGTAACGAAGTTAAAGAGATTGATATCAAGGGCCGAAATCTGGCTGAAGGCATCCCACGCAGTTTTACGCTCAATAGCAATGAGATCCTGGAGGCTTTACAGGAGCCACTTTCCGGTATCGTCGGTGCAGTAAAAACCGCATTGGAGCAGACCCCTCCTGAATTGGGTGCCGATGTGGCGGAGCGTGGCATTGTGCTGACCGGTGGTGGCGCCTTGTTGAAGGATATCGACCGTTTGCTTCAGGAAGAGACAGGTCTACCCGTGATTGTAGCTGAGGATCCGCTCACCTGCGTCGCTCGCGGCGGCGGACGAGCATTGGAGCTGATCGATGAACGAGGTGGCGAGTTCTTTATGGTTGATTAGCCATTAAACTCATCTTCACACAGGGACCGTCGATCACCACCAGACTGGTGGTGACTATGCTCCTTTCAATCACGGTAATGGTGTTGGACCACCGCCACAACCATCTGGAGTCTCTGCGCTCAGGCCTCTCAGTCCTACTCTATCCGGTACAGTACCTCGCCGGACTACCTCTGTTGTTGAGCGAGTCGGCCAGTAAGGCCCTCACCAGTCGCGGTGAATTGGAGTCTGAACGTGACCAACTCCATGATGAGAACCTGCAATTGCGGGCCAGGCTGCAGAAATTTGAGGCCCTGGAAGCAGAAAATATGCGCCTGCGCGGCTTGCTCGACTCCTCGTTCAAAGTCGGTGACCGGGTATTGATTGCAGAACTCATCGCCGTCGAACAGGACCCCTTTCGCCAACAAGTGTTGATCAGTAAGGGGGAGACTTCAGGATTATTCGAAGGACAACCTGTCCTCGATGCCAATGCTGTTGTCGGTCAGGTTACCCATATCAACCCATTCAGCGCCAGTGTGTTGCTGATTACCGACGCCGCTCATGCACTACCGGTACAGGTCAATCGCAATGGTCTGCGCACCATCGCCTTGGGAACCGGACTGATCAATCGACTGGAACTACCCCATCTTCCCAACAATGCAGATATCAAAGTGGGCGACCTGCTGATCACCTCAGGCCTTGGAGGGGGATTCCCACCCGGCTATCCGGTCGCCGAGGTGATTGAAGTGAGACGCGAACCGGGACAGCCGTTTGCGTCTGTCATTGCACAAACCACCGCTCATCTGGACCGTATACGCGAAGTTCTCCTGGTCTGGACGCTAAATCCAGACATTCGACCCGATACCCAGATCGATGAGGAAAATCCTGAGCCTGATGTAACAATGGATTCCACCACGGAGGTCGCTGAATGATCAGCCAACCTCAATCTCGCGGTTACATTGTCTATTTGACCCTACTGGTCGGATTTATCCTCACCATCATGCCACTTCCCGAGTGGGCTGCAGCCTACCGTCCCCAATGGGTAGCACTGATCCTTATCTATTGGTGTATGGCCATCCCGGAGCGAATCGGTGTCGGCATTGGCTGGACAACCGGTCTGTTGTTGGACGTCCTGACCGGCACACTGCTCGGCCAACACGCCTTGGGATTATCAGTGATCGCCTATATGATGTTGAAACTGCATCTTCGGGTTCGGGTCATGCCGCTGCGACAGCAGGTATTCACCATCTTCGTACTGCTACTAGTCGAACGTCTGCTGGCACTTTGGTCGACCGGGGCTGCCGGCTACCCGACACCTTCACTCTGGTATTGGGTCACACCCGTGATCGGCACCCTGCTGTGGCCCTGGATCTACATCATTCTGCGCGATATGAGACGCCGTTTTCATCTCAGCTGAATAGGAGAAATTGGTGCTTCAATCCTCGATCAAGGACTATCTGCATGAGAGCCAGCTTTTTCTGGGTCGGGTGGTCGTCTCTGGCACCCTGGTCATCCTGGTCCTGGTCGCACTGGTTGGACGTCTATTCTACCTACAGGTGGAAAACCATGATCACTTCACCACCCTGTCCCAGGACAACCGGGTAAAACTGGAGCCCCTACCCCCAACCCGGGGGCTGATCTACGACCGACACGGGACCATACTGGCGCAAAATTTACCTGCATACAGCCTGGAGATCATCCCGGAGAAGAGTACTGACCTGGATGACACCATTCAGCAACTGAGTGAAATCATCGCCATTAGTGAAGATGACATCAGTCGTTTTCATCGGCTTCGAAAACAGCGCCGGCGATTCGACAGCATTCCGATCCGGGTTCGCTTAAAAGATGAAGAAGTTGCCCGAATCGCTGTCAATCGGCACCGTTTCCCTGGCGTTGACGTCAAGGCGGCCCTGCTGCGTGATTATCCACAACATATGAAGACCACCCACCTGCTCGGTTATGTCGGTCGTATCAATGAGCAGGAACTCCAGGTTATCGACACCTCCAACTACAGTGGTACCAGTTTCATCGGTAAAAACGGGGTAGAGAAGAGCTACGAGAGCCTGTTACATGGCAAAGTCGGCCTGCAACAGGTGGAGGTCAACGCCAAAGGCAGGGTACTGCGGGTGCTCGAAAACCAGCCACCACGACCAGGTGAAAATCTGCGTCTGTTTCTGGATATGGAACTGCAATCCACAGCACTCGAGGCCCTCGGTGAATATAACGGCGCTGTGGCCGCTATCGATATCCAGACCGGTGGCATACTGACCCTGGTCAGTAAGCCAGGCTATGATCCCAACCTCTTTGTTGAGGGTATCAGTACCAAGGCCTATGAAGCGTTGGAAAACTCCCTGGATAATCCCCTCTTCAACCGCGCTATTCGTGGCCAATACCCACCCGGCTCAACGGTCAAACCTTTCATCGGTCTGGCCGGTCTCGAGTACGATGTGGTCGGCTACCATCAAGAGACCTACTGCCCGGGTTATTACCAGCTGCCCGGGAAAGAGCACAAATACAGGGACTGGAAAAAATGGGGACATGGCAAGGTCGATCTGGAACGCGCAATCGTAGAGTCTTGTGATGTCTACTATTACGAATTGGCACGTACCCTCGGGATTGACAGACTGTATGAGTTTCTTTCAGGTTTTGGTTTCGGACAGCCCACCCGGGTCGATCTGGACGGTGAACTGTCCGGCCTGATGCCGAGCCGCCACTGGAAACAGCAAAAACGGCGTGAACCCTGGTATCCAGGTGAAACCTTGATTGTCGGAATCGGCCAAGGCTATTTTCTGGCGACCCCCCTGCAGCTCGCCTCAGCCACAGCCACCCTGGCGAATCTGGGACACCGCATTCGTCCACGGGTGGTCGCAGCCATTGAACAGACGGATGGCACGCTGCGAGAGAGCCCGATGATTATTGATGATCTACAACCCATCAATCCTGATCACTGGATCCAGATCATCGATGCTATGTCGCTGGTTGTCGAAGGGACCCGTGGTACTGCCCGTTCCATTCGTAGCAATGAGTATCGTATTGCCGGCAAGACGGGTACTGCACAGGTCTTTAGCGTTAAACAGGATGAGGAGTATGACGAAGAGCTGATTTCCAAACGCAAGCGGGATCATGCACTGTTCATCGCCTTTGCACCCGTTGAAAACCCACGTATCGCCATCGCTGTCATTGTAGAGAATGGTGGCCATGGTGGTTCAGTCGCCGCACCTATCGCACGCAAGGTCATGGATCGCTATCTGTCCGGCGCTAGTCGAACGGTGGTAAGTGATGCGGGCTAAAGCTCACCTCACTTTTCACGAGTCGCAACCAGCCCAGGCCAGTGGCCTGCTGGCCTGGTTGCATATCGACCTCCCCCTGCTGACCGGTTTAGTGTTGTTATCAGGGGTTGGCCTCTTGATCCTATACAGTGCGGGGGATAGGGAGATGGTACTGTTACAGAAACAACTGTTTAGGCTGGGCTTTGGATTTGTTGCCATGTTCGCACTGGCTCAAATCCACCCAGCCAATATCCGTCGCTGGTCTCCCTTGCTGTACAGTGTCGGTATCGTCATGCTGCTGTCAGTGATCCTGTTTGGCGAATCGGGCAAGGGTGCACAGCGCTGGCTCGACCTGGGTTTTTTACGCTTTCAGCCCTCAGAGATGTTTAAGCTTACCCTACCCATGCTGATCGCCTGGTATCTGGCTGATCATCGCCTGCCCCCAAATCCCACCAGGCTGATAATGGCCGGCCTGTTCACCTTAGTCCCCGTATTACTGATAGCGAAACAACCTGACCTGGGCACCGCCTTGCTGGTAGGTACGGGTGGTGCCTTTGCCCTTTTCCTGGCAGGTATCAGTTGGCGAATGATCACCTCAATCGGCCTGGTCATGGCCGCGCTCGGTCCTGTGGCCTGGTATTTCATGCATGAATACCAACGACAACGGGTATTGACCTTTCTCAATCCCGAAAGCGACCCCCTGGGCACCGGCTACCACATCATCCAATCGAAGATAGCGATTGGCTCAGGCGGCATTAGCGGCAAGGGGTGGCTAAACGGAACTCAATCACATTTAGAGTTCCTGCCAGAACGCCACACCGATTTCATTTTCGCCGTGATTTCTGAAGAATTTGGCCTGGTGGGTATCCTGGCCCTGCTCAGTCTCTATCTGTTTATCATCCTGCGGGGGCTCTATATCGCCACCCAGGCACAGGATACCTTCGGGAGAATCCTTGCCGGATCGTTGTCTTTGATATTTTTTGTCTATCTTTTTGTCAATGCCGGGATGGTCACCGGACTGTTACCTGTGGTCGGTGTACCCTTGCCACTGATCAGTTACGGTGGCACATCTTTGGTGACCATTCTGGCCAGCTTCGGTATGCTGATGTCCATCCACACGCACAAGAAACTACTGCCCACATAATGATGATGCGAATAACGACTAAAATAGTACTCCTATCCGCCCTCACCCTGACTACTGCCGCCTGCGCATACACGCAGAAACAGACCAGCGAGTTCAGGGAGTTTGCCGTGGAAATGGAGCAAAAACATGGCTTTGAAGCCGATCAGGTTGAAAACCTGCTGACCAGCACTCAGTTCAGGGATGATATTATCGCTGCCATTACCCGTCCTGCAGAATCCAAGGCGTGGCATGAGTATCGCCCGATATTCCTCAAGCCAGACAGGATCGCAGGCGGAGTCAAATTCTGGCAGGAGAACGAAGCCCTGCTGGAGGCCGTTAGTCAGAAGTATGGTGTACCAGCGGAGATTATTGTCGCCATCATCGGTGTGGAGACACGCTATGGGCGTCACACAGGTCGCTACCGGGTCATCGATTCCCTGACCACACTCGCTTTTGGTTATCCGAAGCGAGCCGATTTCTTTCGCCGAGAGCTGGAGGAGTTTCTACTGCTCGCTCGGGAAGAGAAGGTGGACCTGGAGAGTGCCAAAGGCTCCTATGCCGGCGCCATGGGCAAGCCTCAGTTCATCTCAAGCAGCTATCGCCAATACGCAGTGGATCACGACGGTGATGGTCGACGCGATCTTTGGGACAGTAATGCGGATATCATTGCCAGTGTGGCCAGTTATTTCAAAACACATGGCTGGAAGCCAAATCAGCCTGTCACCCTGCTTACTGAAGGAGGGGATGAGTTGCAGCTATTCGTGGATGCCGGCATGAAACCGAGCATTAAGGTTGAAAAACTGTTGGCCCGGGGTGTCCGTTCTGTCAACGCTGAATCACCAAATCCACAGGCATTGACCAGTCTGGTAAAACTGGATGCCGGCGAACAGGACGAATACTGGTTGGGTCTACATAATTTCTATGTCATTACCCGTTATAACCACAGCAACCTCTACGCCATGGCAGCTTACCAACTGAGTCAAGAGATCCTGAAGGCCAAACAATCGGCTGAGGCCGTACAATAACCGATGTTTCCCTCCCGCTATTTAGAGCCTATTCAGATACAGCCTTGCAGACTGGTAAGCAACTGGCGGGCATTATTTGTCACTCTATTAGTCACTCTTATGCTACTGGCTGGCGGATGCAGTACAGGTAAAAGCAGCCGCCCCGGCAAGCAGGATGGCGTCAGCCGTCACCACCCACCTCCACCCAATATGGATACAATCCCAGATGCTGTGCCGAAGGTTGAAGCAAAAAGCCGATACGGCAATCCGGCCAGTTATGTGGTTTTTGGTAAACGTTACTACACCCTGCCTGACAACCGGGATTACAGCTCACGAGGAATCGCCTCCTGGTATGGCAGCAAGTTTCACGGTCAACGGACAAGCAGTGGTGAATCCTACGACATGTATGCGATGACCGCTGCACACAAAACGCTTCCACTCCCCAGTTATGTCCGTGTCACGAATCTTAAAAGTAACCGCAGTGTTGTTGTAAAGGTCAATGATCGAGGCCCCTTTCATGACAATAGATTGATTGATCTCTCCTACACAGCGGCCTGGAAGCTTGGCATCATCGGAGAGGGTACAGGTTTGGTTGAGGTAGTAAGCCTCGACCCTGACAGGCCGCCCCCACTGCCTGAAGTCCAGCCGGTCAAGCTTAAAAAAGATAAAAGCCTCCCTGAACTCTTTTTACAAGTGGGTGCTTTTGGAAATTCGACGAACGCTCATCGTCTGAAGAAACAACTCGAGGAACAATTACAGGCCGCGGTAATCATAGAAGACAACAATAACAAGACACATCCAGTCTATCGGGTGCAGGTAGGACCCATCGCCAGTGTTGAGTTGGCAGACCATCTCAGTCAGCGACTGGATCAACTTGGTATTCCGGATCCGCATGTTGTTATCCGCTAGCGAATCAATAAAATAGCGCACCACTAAGATATCTACAAAATGGACACCAATGCATCATTTATCCCCACATCTTTTTAGATTCAACCTGATCTGGTTCAGTGTTCTCTTTTCGCTCTCTTTACAGGCAGCCACGCCCCTACCCGCACCACCGGAAGTTGCGGCGACAGGCTATCTCCTGATCGATTTCCATAGCGGAAAGGTACTTGCAGAAAAAGGGGCGGGGAATAAACTCGAACCCGCAAGTCTCACTAAAATTATGACCGCCTACACCGTTTTTCGTGAGTTGAAGCAGGGCAATATTAATTTAGAGGAGAGTGTACTCATCAGTGAGAAGGCCTGGCGAACACCCGGGTCAAGGATGTTCATAGAGGTTGGCAAAAAGATCAAGGTGATCGATCTGATTAAAGGCATGATCATCCAGTCAGGCAATGATGCTTGCGTGGCACTTGCTGAGCATATCGCCGGCAGTGAAGGCACCTTCGCAGAGTTGATGAATAGCCATGCCAGACGTCTCGGTATGTCAGATACTCACTTCACCAACAGCACCGGGCTTCCCCACGATGACCACTACACCACACCTGCTGATATCGCCAAGGTAGCCGCTGCCACGATTGGTGAATTCCCTGAGTACTACCCTTGGTACAGTGACAAGTCCTACGTTTTCAACGGTATCGAGCAGCACAACCGAAACAAACTGCTGTGGCGTGACGAGAGTGTGGATGGCATGAAGACCGGCCATACAGAGGCCGCCGGATATTGCCTGGTGGCTTCCGCACAAAGAGAGAGCATGCGCCTTATCTCGGTTATCATGGGTACCAAAAGTGAAGAGTCCAGGGCTCAGTCCAGTCAAAGTCTTCTCAATTATGGCTTCCGGTTTTATGAAACCCACCAGCTTTACAGTGCAGGCGAAGTGCTCAATCGCGCCCGCATCTGGAAGGGTGAAAGGGAGAAGTTACCGCTTGGGCTCACTGAGGATCTGAATATCACCATCCCTCGCCACCAATATCAAAATCTCGATGCCCGCATGGAGATCGAGCCTAGAATCATGGCGCCGGTCAAACAGGGCAAGGTGCTGGGCCATGTCAGCGTTACATTGAATGGTGAGCCGATCACTGAAGCTTCACTGGTTGCTCTCAAGAGCATTGCTGATGGCAATATCTGGCAACAGGTTAAAGACAGCGCCCTGCTCTGGCTGGAGTGACCTGGCGCGGCTAATGGCACCTTGTCACGCTGATAACTGCTCTATATATGAGGCACTACACTAGTTCCATGGACCAAGAACAAGAGACACTGCTGAAATTTCCCTGTGATTTCCCAATCAAGGTAATGGGTAAGGCTGAACCCGGATTTGAAGCAATGATCGTGGAGCTGGTCAGTCACCATACGTCCGAGGTTCTCGAGACGACTGTTAACAGTAGACTCAGCAAAGGGGGTAAGTGGGTCTCCATCACCATCAACTTGCGTGCAGAAAGCAAGGATCAGCTTGATGCCATCTATCTCGATCTAAGTGCCCACGAAAAAGTGGTCATGGCGCTTTAGAGAAATTATATATTGTCCGGCAAACTTCTGGTCAGACAACTGGGTCTGCAGCCGTACGCCGCCACATGGCAGGCCATGCAGGATTATACCGACGCACGAGATTCATCCAGTCCCGACCAGCTCTGGTTGCTCGAACACCCGCCTGTCTTCACTCAGGGACAGGCTGGAAAAGCTGAACATCTCCTTGATCCCGGCACAATCCCAGTCATGAAAACAGACCGTGGCGGCCAAGTCACCTACCATGGTCCAGGACAGCTGATTGCCTACCTGCTACTCGATTTACGTCGTGCTCATCTTGGAATCCGTACCCTTGTCAGCCATCTAGAGGAGGCTGTTATCGCCCTTCTGGCTGAGTATGCCATATCAGCATCTGCCCGCCGGGATGCACCAGGCGTCTATATTGAAGAGTGCAAGGTCGCCTCCCTGGGGCTACGGGTGCGTCGAGGCTGCTGCTTTCATGGACTGAGCCTGAATGTGGATATGGACCTTGATCCCTTCAAGCGCATCAACCCCTGTGGCTACCCGGGACTCAAGGTTACTCAGTTGGCAGATCAGAAGGTAACAACCGATATACCCACACTCGGGCGGGAATTGTCCCACCACTTAGCTCATAGTTTGGGCTACACTCTGACCTTCGTCGATACAAAAGCAGGCTTATGAGCTCCAGTAAAGAGATCCTCCCACCATCCCGTAACACCCCCGAAAGCCATCAGCGCGGGAAATCAAAACTGGCTCGTATTCCGGTAAAGGTGGAGCAACAGGAGACAACCCTGCGTAAGCCGAAGTGGATACGTGCTAAAGCACCACTTGGCCGGGAAGTCAGTCGCATCCGTCGTATCCTGCGAGAGAAAGGATTGAGCTCTGTTTGTGAAGAAGCGGCCTGTCCCAACCTGGGTGAGTGCTTCCACCATGGGACCGCAACTTTTATGATCATGGGGGATATCTGCACCCGCCGATGTCCCTTCTGTGATGTGGCCCACGGCAAGCCTCAACCCCTCGACCCAAAAGAGCCAATACAACTTGCCGAAGCCATTGCTGCGATGAGTCTCAACTATGTGGTCATCACCTCGGTGGACCGGGATGATCTGCGTGATGGAGGCGGCAGCCATTTCGCCCAGTGCATCGTAGCTGTACGCCAACAAAGATCGCAAACCAAGATCGAAATTCTAGTACCTGACTTTCGGGGTCGTATGGATCGGGCGCTGGAAGCATTTGCCAACAATCCTCCCGATGTCTTTAATCACAACCTGGAAACTGTACCGAGACTCTATCGTCAGGCCCGACCTGGTGCGGACTACCAGGGCTCTTTGGCGCTGTTACAAAGATTCAAAACATTACAACCCGATGTGCCCACAAAATCAGGCCTGATGCTGGGCTTGGGGGAGAACAAAGACGAGGTTTTATCAGTCCTGCAGGCGTTGCGTCAACAAGGTTGCGAGATGCTGACCCTAGGTCAATACCTGCAACCCTCCATAGACCATCTGCCGGTGGCCCGTTTCGTTACTCCGGAAGAGTTCGAGCAACTCGGAACAATAGCAGAAGAGATGGGCTTTTCCAGCGTTGCCAGTGGCCCGATGGTCCGTTCCTCTTACCATGCCGACCTTCAGGCCAACCCGCTGTTGCGATGAGGCCTAGTGTTGTTTACAGGTGCGACTCATAGCGCTCCATTAAATAGCAGAGACAATCCTGGTGTATGACATCCAGATCCTTGGTCAACATGGAAGGCATCACTGAGCGATGAAGGCAAAGCTGGCCCTCTTCGATGGCAAAAAAGTCTCTCGTCACCTCCTGACCCTGTTCGTCTCTGGCATCCAGGACTTCCAGCCCTGTGCCGTTGATCCAGCCAAATGGAGTCCCAGCGGGCAGCTCTCTGAAATTCAAGTGGTCAATGTCAGGGTCTAGAACGATATCACTCTCTCCCGGCGAAAAACCAAAACTGACATTAGGTGAGATCTTGACCTGGGCCACAGTATGAAAAAGGTCTATATCCAGGTGAGTAAGGGCATGCTGCGGATATTCTGCCAAATGTAGACAGGCATCCAGATAGTCCCGGGCATGATCTACGCCATAGGTACTTCCCACCTTGCCACACTCCAGTGTCACTGAAGGGCAGAGTTCCGCGAAGGCCATCGATTGAACCCCTTTTGGCCGTAGAAAATAGACCACTGTTCGGGAAAACAGCAGTGCAAGATGAAGAAACGAGGTATCCAATCGATTAAGGCAGGCATAATGGGGATTGAGTCCGGTATTATTGTGTACATCAACACTTGCAAACGGTTTGCGAGGACGCATGCGTTCTACCACCTGGACCATCATCTGATGCTCGGCTGTTTCAGGTAGTTCGCTGCCACACCAGATTCTGTTGAAGTCAGGTTGACCTGGCAGCAAACGCAACCCTTTTGCAGCCGCCTTTACGTTGCCGATAAAAAGACTCAATGAGCGGGGCAGATCCTTACCCCCCTGATAACCGGCAAGCAATGCTCGAATTGCCTCCCAACCAACATTTTCATTCCCATGCATCAGTACAGAGACGAACAGTGGTTCCACTCTTCGACCCGATAGATGAATCAAGGTTGGGCCCGCCAGGTGATCAGCTAGTTGGCTTGCCTTCAGACCCAGCAGATTCTCTGGTAAATAATCGATTTCCTGCAACATACCCATATCTTACCTGAATCCTGGTGTGCCCCATCATACTACCCCGAACAAGGCATTTACCCGGCAACCAAATATGTCGCATTCAGGGCTTACGAGAGATGCCACTCATGCACAGGTTTACCACTCTCCTGCTGCTCGAGATAGGCGTCTGTCATAGCACGAAAGTCTCGCCCATGGCGGGCCACCCACTCTCTTTGCCATATTGCACCATTGATACCACGAACTACCCGCTGTTCGATAATACCCAGCCAATAATCGATGGAGGCTGGTTCGATATCAAGATAGTTGAGCCCTCGCCGGGCAACAGTAAGCAGCTGGTCTCGGATCAATTCATCAGCCTTATGGCTCTCCCAGCCAAACCAAAACAGATCCGCCTTCAGGCCAAACCTCGCCGCATTGTAAAAATTGCTCCGAGCACGAATAAAGCCCATTTGCGTTTCAGGCTCTTCATAGGCTTCTGCCATACCAAGAACCAAACCGAAATAAAAAGCTGTATTGGCTATAGAGTCGATCACGGTTGGACCTGCAGGTACAACCCGGTGTTCTATTCGTAAATGCGGTTTACCACTTTCGCTGAATCCGATCAGTGGTCTGTTCCAACGCCACACGGTACCGTTATGGAGACGTAAGTGAGCCAATTTTTCGATCGGTTCATCCATCAGCAATGGTAGCAGTACAGGATAGCGCAACAGGTTGGCCTGAAAGTTCTCCATCATCGACTCGTAGAGATAACGAATGCCGAAACTGACTCTTTTAGTCAAGTCTGAGGCACCCACTGCTATGGACTGTTCGAATAGGGGAATACGTGTTTCATCCCAAAGATCATGTTCAAACAAAAAAGGCGAGTTGGCACTTACCGCCACCATTGGCGCAGAGGCAATTTTCGACAGGTTATAGAGTGTTGCAGCACGTTGTCCATCAACCTGCATATGAATCTGAAACGAGGTAGCCGCTGATTCAAGCATGACATCATCATGGCAGAGATCAAGGGACTCCCTGCCATCGATATGCAGCTCCAAGGGCTTGCCCTGGCGTAACCGGAATACCTGATCATTGAGTGCCTGATAGCGATTCAAGGGTGACATATTCTGCAGGCTGAGGTCATGCTGCTGCAGTGTGGGTAATATTCCAATCATGCCCATTCTGGCACCCAGCGGTTCAGCAAGTCGGTTACATTTATCCCAGACACACTGCAGTTCACTGGCCATCTTCTCAAATACATCACCCTGCAAGGGTCTCGCGGTACTGTTGATCTCTACATTGAAGGTAGCCAGCTCCGGAACGACAAGGGACTCATCGAGTCCCTCCAGCAAGGCTTGATTGAGGGGCGCCGGATCAGCTTTCTGATCAAGTAGACAGGCTTCAAGCTCCAGCCCTCCAATCGTCTCTCCAGAGACGAACACCCCCTCCTTAAACCAGTCTGCCAATAGTTGAGTCTCCGCCTTAAGACGACGCAGAAACTCATCAAAATCTTCCGTTGTGAACTCCCTCGAATCAATCTCCTGTCCCATGGCTCACCCATTAGCACTCAGATTATGTTGGATTATTCTTTCTAATAGCATCAGTCGTTGTGGTGTACCCACATCCATCCAGAGACCAGTGAAAGAGACCCCTGAGACAAATCCCTTATCCATCGCATCCCTTAACAGGGGCCCAAGAGGAAACACAACGGGTGCGCAAGATTCAAACAAATGTGGATGATAGATACCGACACCACTGAAGGTCAGCAGGTCATCATTTCCCTGTTTGACCCTGCCCTGTTGTAACTGAAAATCACCTTGTTGATGGTGCGACGGATTGGGTACCAATACCAGATGGGCTAAATCACCATGAGACAGGTGAAGGTTCGAGAAATCGATCTCACACCAGACATCCCCGTTAACCACTAGAAAAGGTTCGTCTCCCAGCAAAGGCAACGCGCGATAGATGCCTCCACCCGTTTCCAGTGCCACCTCCTCTGGTGAGTATTGGATATCAACACCCCAGGTCGATCCCTTTCCTAACCGAGCTTCGATCATCTTACCCATGTGTGCATGATTGATCACCAACTCGCAAAAACCGGCAGCAGCAAGCCGTTCGATATGGTGAACAATAAGAGGCTTACCCGCTACCGGGAGAAGCGGTTTAGGGAGCTTGTCTGTCAATGGCCGCATACGCTCACCACGGCCAGCGGCCAGAATCATGGCTTTCATTGCTTTTCAGTGGCTGTTAAATCAAGAACACAATGTAACCGGTTATCAGTCCAAACGCACCCTTGGCACCTCCATCTATGGCACTCGACCGTTCAACTGTAGCTTCCAAAAAAGTATGCTGGACAAAAGAAAAGGGGCCTAAGGCCCCTTAACGAGTGAATAGCAATATATCGGCTTTTTAACCCTTCATCGAATCAAAGAACTCATCATTGGTCTTACTCACCTTCATCTTATCGAACAGGAATTCCATTGCGGCGAGTTCATCCATGGGATGGAGGATTTTGCGTAGAATCCACATCTTCTGCAGTTCATCCGGTTTCATCAACAACTCTTCACGGCGGGTGCCTGAACGGTTGATATTGATGGCTGGGAAAATTCGCTTTTCTGCGATACGGCGGTCCAGATGGACCTCCATATTACCGGTACCCTTGAACTCCTCATAAATCACATCGTCCATACGTGAACCGGTATCTACCAATGCGGTAGCGAGGATAGTTAAAGAACCTCCCTCTTCAACGTTACGGGCAGCACCGAAAAATCGTTTTGGACGATGCAGTGCATTGGCATCCACACCACCCGTCAATACCTTGCCCGATGACGGCACGACAGTATTGTAGGCTCGCGCAAGACGGGTAATAGAATCGAGCAGGATGACTACATCACGCTTGTGTTCGACCAGACGCTTGGCCTTTTCGATAACCATTTCGGCAACTTGAACATGCCGGGTGGCAGGCTCGTCAAATGTACTGGAGATGACCTCACCTCTGACCGATCGAGCCATTTCAGTAACCTCTTCAGGCCGTTCATCGATCAGCAGCACCATCACATAACACTCAGGATGATTATTGGTGATCGACTGAGCGATGTTCTGCAGCATCATGGTCTTACCCGCCTTGGGCGGGGAGACAATCAAACCACGTTGACCTTTGCCGATGGGGGCACAGAGATCAATGGTCCGCGCGGTGATATCCTCTGTGCTGCCATTACCGATCTCCAAATGAAAGCGCTTATTGGCAAATAGAGGCGTGAAATTCTCAAACAGGATTTTACTCTTCGCATTCTCCGGTTTGTCGTAGTTGATCTCATCGACCTTGAGCAGTGCAAAGTAACGTTCACCATCTTTGGGCGGACGGATCTTCCCAGATATGGTGTCACCGGTTCGCAGACTGAATCGGCGAATCTGGCTGGGCGAGACGTAGATATCATCAGGTCCGGCAAGATAGGAGCTGTCAGCTGAACGGAGAAAACCGAATCCATCCTGCAGGATCTCCAACACCCCATCACCAAAGATACTTTCACCCTTTTTTGCATGTCCCTTGAGAATGGCAAAAATCAGATCCTGTTTACGAGTCCGTGCCATGCCCTCGATTTTCATTTCGGTGGCGAGATCTGCCAGTGCAGGCACTGGCATTTTCTTAAGTTCAGTCAGGTTCATAGTTATTCTAGGGTTGTTGTTTTCTGGGAATATGGTTTTGAAAGGAGATTAGCCATACAAGGCGATTTGGGGTTGTTTGTTGAATTGCTATTCAGGCTCGACCAGGGCGATACGAGGAAGTCTACAGAGAACAGTTTTTGGCAGACAGCGACGGTACGTCCGGCGCCTGAGATTGTTTATAGATTACTATCAATAAATGCTACAAGTTGTGATTTAGAGACAGCGCCCACTTTCGTTGCCTCAACTTCGCCATTTTTAAACAGCATCAGCGTGGGAATACCACGTATGCCGTAACGGGGTGGCGTGTTGGGATTCTCATCTATATTCAGCTTGACCACTTTTAGTTTGCCGTTGTAATCACTGGCAATATCATCGAGCACGGGTGCAATCATCTTACAGGGACCACACCACTCGGCCCAATAGTCGATCAGCACCGGCTGACTTGACTGAATTACTTCAGATTCAAATGAATCATCGGTTACATGAACAATCTGCTCACTCATTGATTGAGGATCTCCAACTACATGATTGGGGATTACTAAACGGATGCAATCCGTTTTTATTTTACCATCAAGTAAAAATCCAGAACGACACCGTGAGACAAGCTTTAAGACACATCGAGGGGGGCATCTGGATAGGATTGATCATTCAAGCCCAAAAACGATCATAATTCAAGACCTAAATGAAAATAAATTGGAATCTATTCGCCATTTACCCATTTTACAGGGGCTGAGCTGAACCAGCTTTAGTCAAACATACCACTACAAATAGTTTATATCAGTTTTAGGAAAGGGCGTCAGGCTACATAGCAGGATTCAAGGAGTAGAGGGATCACTCCCATCCAACAACGATTCAACCTGGCAGAGGCGTGCAATTGAGATAATCGATTCCGGCATTCCAGTGAAAACAACCTTGGCTTTACGTTCGGCGGCTTGCGCCATCCACTCCAAAACCAGAGCAAGTCCGGCACTGTCAGCGTGATCGACCTCCGTCAGGTCAATCTCCAACTCCTGCTCTGAAGAGAAAAGTGCCGTTGACCGCTGCAGCAACTCCTTCACACTCGAAAAGGTCATGTCACCTTGAACATGAAAGCGGAAGGTTCCATCCCGTTCAACTTTAGTAATACCCATAATCCTTTATTCCCCAATCGGCTCTTCAGAGATGGCGTTCTCTTCTGCCTTGCTAAACAAAAATTGTCCAATAATCTCCTCCAGCACCAATGCGGACTGGGTCATCATCACTTCACCGCCCTGCTGTAGACTCTCCAGACTGCCGCCAGGATCAAGGCCGATATACTGCTCGCCCAACAGCCCTGAAGTATAGATCTTGGCAATGCTGTCATCCGGTATCTGACTATAGGCTGGATCGATGGATAGCGAAACGACTGCCTCGAAACTGCTCTGATCATAGCTGATATCCACCACTCGACCAATGCGTACCCCGGCCATTGATACGGGCGAACGTACCTTGAGTCCACCGATATTGTCAAAGCGGGCTGTCACTAGGTAGCCCTCCCCACCTGTGATGCTGGCCAGGTTGCTGACTTGCATCGCAAGAAAGAAAAGCGCCACCAGTCCTGCGGCCATGAAGGCGCCTACGGTTATTTCCAATCCTCTTGTATTCATGACTATTCTCCGAACATCAGCGCAGTAAGGACGAAATCGAGCACCAGTACCGCCAGGGCGGAGTGGACTACGGTCCGGGTGGTCGCTTGACTCACACCGGCGGAAGTAGGAATCGCATCATACCCCTGAAACAGGGCGATCCAGGAACAGACAAAACCGAACACCAGACTTTTGATCACGCCATTGATGACGTCCTCGTCCCAATCAATTTTGGCCTGCATCTGACTCCAGAATGCCCCCTCATCCACACCAAGCAGCCCCACACTCACAAAATAGCCACCGATGATCCCCACTGCACTGAACAGGGCGGCTAACAATGGCATGGAGAGGAAACCGGCGTAAAAACGTGGCGAGAGAATACGGCGAATGGGATCGACGGCCATCATCTCCAGGCCCGATAACTGCTCAGTGGCCTTCATAAGACCGATCTCCGCAGTCAGGGCCGAACCGGCACGTCCGGCAAACAGCAGCGCCGTGACCACGGGCCCGAGCTCACGCACCAGCGATGCCGCAACCATCACACCCAGACTGTCTTCTGCGGCAAACTGGGAAAGCACGTAGTAGCCCTGCAGACCCAGCACCATACCGACAAACAGACCGGAGACGACAATGATGGTGGTGGTTCTGACACCGATGCTGTGGATCTGCGCAATCAACAAACCCATTCGGGTCAGCAGATTGGTGATACCGGCCAGAATCTGTAATAGAAGCAGATGTCCGCGTCCAAGACGTTCAAAGGCCTCCAGCCCCATACGGCCAAACTTGGCTAAGGCATCCAGCACTATTTAGCACCCCGCATACTCAGTAGATCTTCAGTCAGTGGCGGCGCACTGTAGTGAAAGCCGACCGGACCATCAGGCAGTCCCCCCATAAACTGTCTCACAGCAGGCGAATCGGAGGCCCCAAGTTCCTCTGGGGTACCGGATTCGATCACCTTACCTCCGGAAATCACATAAATCAGATCGGCGATACCGGCGGTCTCCTCCACATCATGGGAGACCAGCATACTGGTCAGCCTTGCCGCATCATTCAGACGCCTGACCAATTGAGCCAGTACCCCCATCGAGATGGGGTCCTGTCCTGTAAAGGGCTCATCGTACATGACCATCATCGGATCGAGTGCGATCGCCCTGGCCAGTGCAACCCGACGGGCCATACCGCCTGAGAGTTCGGACGGCATCAATTTGCGGGCACCACGCAATCCGACGGCTTCCAGTTTCATCAGAACCAGGCGTCTTATCATCGACTCGGGGAGATTGGTATGCTCGCGCAAAGGATAAGCCACGTTATCGTAGACGGTGAGATCGGTCAGCAGCGCACCGCTCTGGAACAACATCCCCATCCTCATGCGCAGCTTATAGAGGTCTTTTCGGGAGAGCTTGTGAACATTCAAGCCATCCACTTCGACCGAACCGTGGGTCGGCCGCAACTGACCACCGATCAGCTTCAGCAGCGTCGTTTTACCTGTCCCGCTGGGCCCCATAATGGCCGTCACCTTACCCTTAGGAATATCGATATTCACACCATTGAATATCTTCCTGTTTCCATGAGAAAAGTGGAGATCGCGGATTTTTATCAGTGGTTCGTTACTGTTCACGCTTTTTTCTAGATTAAAAAAACCCCTATCGCATAGAGAACGGTTAACGCATTGTCTCTGCGCGATGGCAGGGCGTCAAGATAAACTAAAGTAACGGAACATAAAGTTGGCTAACCAAAGCCCAACCATATCTGAATGTAAAGAGGGGTAGCATGTCAGGAGGGTTAGGGGTGAGACTACAGGAACCTCAATATATAGTTCTGTAACATTCCGTTATTCAATCCATTTCAAATTGACATTATCCAACTATCCATGAATATTTTTTCAAACACAATGGCTAGCAAGGCTAAACTGAAAAAATACCTCAGGAATATAATTTGCAGAGGGGTTATGATGAATTACATACAAGGTGCTATGAATAAACACATATCTCCCTCTGCCTTACTCGACAACTAGAACTCCATCACCAAATCTCAAGGAAGAAACTAATAGGTATGGAAATACTCAATCATTTACAACAATATAAAGGCTACGGATCGCACCGCTTGGCGATGTAACATCGACAGTCAACCGTCCAGTATCCTTGTCATCATCCGGAGTAGCTTCTAATGCTACAGTAAAGTCAATAGATCCACTACCAACCCCAGGGTTTGGGAGCCTAGCATTTACATTAGTATTCCCTACAATAAAGGAAGATTTTCCGTCAACCTTTCCATTAGTCGTTGAAAATGAGACCGTGGTTCCAACTGGCATTACTTGCTCATTCGAAGCTCCTACAATTCTAAAGGTAGCTGTAGTAAAGCCTTCTGAAGGAATATCAATCTCGCCTCCTGCTACACCACTCGTCGGTGTTATCTCCGCCCATGTATCACCCATAACCAATACAACGCTTTCACGGACATGGATATTTTTTTCCGAACTGCATGAGACAACTGTAATAGGCGTAACCCCGAAGCAGACACCCGGGTCCTCACCAGCAGCAACAGCTGCTTCAGCATTCGTTACAGCAGCAGTGTCACAACAGAGTGCACCATTATAATTGGGATCGATATTTGCGCCATCATAGATACTATCAGCATCAAAATCCATAAATTCTTCAAGCACTGGGTCTCGTACTCCATCTTCATTTTCATCCCTAAATGCTTCTGGAATCTGAGAAAATGCGGTATCACCAAGATCTAAGGCACCATTGCCATTCGCGTCGATAAATGACTCTTCGCCTAGCATGGTAGCCAGTATAGTCACACGCCCCATCCCTCCCGGTAAAAGGTCATCCAGCGGTCTTGGGTTTGCACTTTTCCAAGTAACTGTACATTCTCCATCCTCGATTTGACATTGAGACTGAATCTGCCCACCTTCTGTCGTGAATGCGACTGCGGTGCCATTAGGAACAGGGTTATTAAAATGATCTGCCGCATGCACCGTTATTTCAACCGTCACTCCATTTATTATCCACGCCTCTGGGTTCAGCACATCGGCACCAATTGTCATGCTATTTTGATCAGAAATCCCCGTGGATATAACCAACCCGTCGGACTGGGTGGAGATCAGCGGATTGGAGTTCAAAGACGCAGTTACACGAACCGTGGTCGGGATGGTACCTGATTTGACATCTGTTCCGACCAAGCCATTTATATCGCTGGTAGCCGTTTCAGCGCCTGCAGGTATGGATGCACCGCCAATATTGGTGTTCAACGAGAAACTGACCGCTTGTTGAGTGACTGGATTCCCATTTTTATCCAGCACTTGGAAAGTAACCCTGGAGACCTCGGTTAAACCAACACCTCGTAAACCGATGAGGGTGGGTGCTGCTGAAATAAACTCCATCGAGCCGATTTCTGCAGGCTGCACGTTAATCGTACCTGATGCTGTTGTCGTGCTGCCATTGACAGTAGTTGTTGCCCGGATAGTGTCCGCACCAGAGCACCCCTGTGCGATATAGGTGGTGGTTGCCACGCCACCCGTTGCATCGATGGCTGTTTCCATCGATGCCAATCCGGAAGCCAGACAATCTGACGCAAAGGTAACTGTTGCTGACTCTTGGTAGAGATTCCCGCTTGCATCCGCCAGCGTCGTTGTGATGGTTGTCTGTCCACCCGCCGAGAGGGAGGTAACAGCAATACTTAAGACACCTGCATTGAAGGTGGCTCCTGAACCGCTGCCAAGGAGTATGACCGCCTGACCTGTACCAACGTCATCAATGGTCTGTCCAGAACCCGTAGATGTTGTGCCATCCCAAGGTGCATCGGCATCACCACCGCCACAGGCAGCAAGTAGGAACAATAGTGAAAAGGCAATCAAGAACCGGGCTAAACCTGACATGGCAAACTCCAAAATCCCATATGAAACAGTCCATTAAGGGCAGAAACTTAGACTAATTTCTTAATAGTATACAATCACTCGGGTATTGCAAGAGATTATAAGCAATCACCCGGCTATTTTTTCTCCTCGTTGCAAACGCACTTCACGCTTTTGCCAAGGAGCTGAAAACGGCCCGAGATCCCTGAGATCACGGCGTCAATAAAATAGCGGCAGCAATACTGGCCGCTTTAGAAAATCATGAAAAAACTTTGGGGGAGGATCACATAATCCTCAGTCGATACACAAGCGCCCAACCACTTTACCTTCAATTAAATGGCTCTGCAGGATCTCATCCAGATCTTCGAGATCAACGAATGTGTACCAGACAGCTTCAGGATAGACGACCAATACCGGCCCCTTGTCACATCGATCCAGGCAGCCCGCCGTATTGACTCTTACCCCACCTGGCCCGTTGAGACCTAAGGCCTTAACCCTGGCCTTTATATGGTCTCGCATCAGCTTCACACCATGCTGAGCACAACAGGCACGTCCATCATCCCGCTGATTAACACAGAAAAAGAGGTGGTGGCGATAATAGGACATGTTTTACCTCCAGCGAGACAACCTCGGCAATAAACCGCTATTATAGAGTCTGTTTTATTAAAGCCACTCCTGCTCAACTAAACTGTGACCCCCGAACAGCTGCTTAACGAAGCAGACCGCTGTGTAAAATGCGGTCTCTGCCTCCCTGAATGTCCTACCTATCAGGTTCTCAGCAATGAGGCCGACTCTCCTCGAGGCCGCATCAGTTTAATGCAGGCCCTTGCAAAGGGTGAGCTCGATCTCAGCAGTCAGATCGAGACACACCTGGATCGATGCTTAGGTTGCCGTGCCTGTGAATCGGCTTGTCCTTCCGGAGTCAAATACAGTTCGCTATTGGATGCCAGTCGTACAGTCATCACCTATCGCAGAAATGGAAAACCCTTTTTCCATTGGCTACTTAACCAACTGTCAAACCCTAAACGGCTTGGTTATTTAAATAAGACTTACCATACCCTACAACGAACGGTGCTGTTAACAATCATTGCAAAACTGCCATCCGCAAAGCTGAAACGCCTGTTAGTACTGGCCAAACAGTTAGTCGGGACGGCCCCAACCGAGGCTGGTCTCTATCCAGCAGATCTACCCAAGGGTAGATTGGTGCAGCTTTTCACTGGGTGTGTTGCTACCCAGGTAGAGCAGCCTCTTATCCAAACCAGCCTGACCCTGCTACGCAGTTTGGGATACGCAGTTGAAATTCCCGCAACACAGGTCTGCTGTGGCGCTATGCACCGCCACAATGGCTTTGAAGCGGCCGCAGAAAACTATTGTATGGTCAATCGAGCGCAAACAGACAAAAGTCTTGCCCAAACCTTGATTACGCTGGCCAGTGCCTGCCATCTTGAATTACTTGAGCACCAAGCCAGCTCCGTGCCGGTAGTGAGTTTGGTCGAGTTTCTGCTCAAACTGCCAGCAAACGAATTCCCCCCCTTGAAACCGTTTACAGGAAGAGTAGCGCTACACACACCCTGCAGTGCCAGCAACGACCACAGCTTCGAACTACTGCACAAAATCCCCCAGGCTGAGATCATTGAATTGCCTGATAACAAAACATGCTGCGGCGCGGCGGGAAGCTACATGCTCACACAACCAACCCTGTCTATCGCGCTGGGACGTGCAAAGATCGAGCAACTCAAGGCCTGTCGAGTTGATGTTCTCGCAACCAGCAATACCGGATGCGCCATCCAATTTCGTCAACTTGTTGAAGAGACTGGTCTGCCTATCCAGGTCATGCACCCTGTGGAACTCATTAACCAGCAGCGGGAAATCAAGTGATACGTTTGTTAACGAAACACTCTTAGGGCCTGGAATGAGTAGTTGTATGAATGGCACGATTGGCGCTAAGGTTTGGTTATGACTGAACGAACATTCAACTCAGCCGACCGCATTATGATCGGTTTTGATAAGGCACTGCGCACACTGTTTGGGTGCCCGCAAATAACTGAGCGTTCCAACCCTGCCTCCGATCTCACTGAATCTGATATGAACGAACAGGAGCGGGATCTGACGGCCCGTTTAATGCGGATCAATCATACCGGAGAGGTCTGTGCCCAGGCGCTATACCAAGGTCAGGCGTTAACCGCAAAACTGCCTGAAATCCGTAACAGCATGGAGCGTGCCGCCCAGGAAGAGAACGATCATTTGGCATGGTGTGAAACACGCTTAAATGAGTTGGATAATCGTAAGAGCCTGCTGAATCCTTTCTGGTATGCCAGCTCATTCATGATAGGCGCAGCTGCCGGACTGGCGGGAGATAAGTGGAGTCTCGGCTTTGTTGCAGAAACTGAGCATCAGGTCGAGGCTCACCTGAATGACCATATGAAGCGAATTCCTGGTCAAGACGAAAAGAGCCACGCCATACTTGCACAGATGAAAGAGGATGAGGTTCACCACGCTACAGTGGCGCTGGAGGCGGGGGGTGTAACACTACCTACACCGATCAAAATGGCCATGAAACTGACCTCAAAAGTCATGACGAAGTCGGTCTATTACCTGTAATACTGCCTAGAAGGTCTAACCCGCATTGGGCATTACTTTTATCTCTTCGCTGTCGACAACTTGATGATGACCCACGGCACTGACCTGAACAGCTAATGTCAGACCAAAGCCGATCATGACCAACACTAGGATCACAGCAAAGAAGTCAGGTTTACGATGTGAGTGATGTCTGTTCATTTGCCTTGCAAGCCCATTCAATGACTTATTTAAGATTATTCGTGTAGTTCTCTAGCTTATCTTTGACGCCGTTCACGTTGTTGTACAGAAATCAGTCGATATGGCTAAATTGCCTTCCTCACCTTGATGGGTAACGGGCAACAATCACCCGCTACTCCTTTTTCTCATCTTTTGCAGCAACCTCGACAGCGCCCATCTCACTTAACAATGCTGAAACCAGGGTATGTTTTCCTCTGTTTGATAAAGCAAGTGGTGTATTTCCGGCCTGATCTGCTGCATTGACATCAGCACCACGCTGTAACAACAGACGAACGACCTCAAGATGGCCGAAGGCTGAGGCCTCTATAATGGGCGTACTTCCTCTACTGTCAGCCAACCCTGCGTCTGCGCCAGCCGCTAACAAGGCTTTTACCGTTTGCAGATTACCGTTGAAAGCCGCAATATGTAGTGCACTTCGCCCGGATGGATTGGTACTATTGGCATCAACGCCTTGAGCCAGAAGGTCGTTAACCCGCATCACCTCACCCAACATGGCCGCCGCGACCAAGGCCTGGGTCTGCTGGTTAGTGTCAGCGGCCCAACTGATTGGGTTCATTAGCAACAACAACAGGGCTGTTAATCCAATTCTCATTACTCGCCTATAGACATAACTGATGCGTTTAACTCCTTAGCGGCAACGGCTTTTAATTCTGAACCCATTGCACTTATAGCAACCCCTCAGTAACCTTTACGCCAGGTTGGGCTATTTATAATGACTAGAGCTATTACGAAAAAATGGATAAGGGATCACTAAACCATATTGATGTTCAGGTTGAGACACGCTACGTAGAGTCTCAATCACTGCCGAACGAGCGTCGTTTTGTCTTTTCCTATACCGTAACCATCCGCAACGATGGCGGCACTTCCGCTCGCCTTCTGAATCGCCACTGGATCATCACGGACGCCAATGGCAAGATCCAGGAGGTACGCGGTGAAGGTGTAGTCGGCGAGCAACCCCACCTACACCCAGGTGAAACCTTCCGCTATACCAGCGGCACTATCCTCGATACACCGGTGGGCAGCATGCAGGGAAGTTACGATATGATTGACGGCCAGGGAAACCATTTTGATGCCTTGATCCCACCCTTCTCGCTAGCCCGTCCGGGCAGCCTGCATTGAACGTGAATTACTGACTCAATAGCGGAGAAAACAATTGATAACGTCGCAAGGTCAGGCTGAATTGCCTTGGCTCGGAGCCGGAGTCGTGATGCTGCTTGTACTCAGCGGCATCAATCCGGTAGCAGATCGCTACACATGGTTCCTCGAGACACTGCCCGTGATGATTGGATTGCCACTTCTTTTTTTCACCAAGCAGGGTTTTCCTTTGACCACCCTGGTCTATCGATTGCTTGCAATTCATGCTGTTATCCTGATTATCGGTGGCTACTACACTTATGCGGAAGTCCCCCTTTTTAATTGGATCAGGGATAGCCTGGAACTCTCCCGCAACCACTACGACAGGGTGGGGCATTTCATTCAGGGTTTCGTACCCGCCATGCTGGCGCGTGAAATCCTGCTGAGACGTTCCCCACTGCAGCAGGGTCGCTGGCTGTTTTTTCTGTGTGTCTGTTTCTGTCTTGCTTTCAGTGCCTTTTATGAGTTGATTGAATGGTGGGTAGCCCTATTGAGCGAAGAGGCTGCTGATTCTTTCCTGGGTACCCAAGGGGATCCCTGGGATACCCAAACCGACATGTTTCTTGCCCTGATCGGCGCAATCAGTGCGCTACTGTTACTGTCGAAAACCCATGACCGTCAACTGATCCAACTTGAGACGGCCTGATGCCCATTTATGCCATTGGTGACGTACAGGGGTGTTATAACGAGCTGCAGCGACTGCTCGAGCGAATCCATTTCGATCCTGCCAAGGACAAGCTTTGGTTTGCCGGGGACCTGGTCAACCGGGGGCCCAACTCCCTTAAGGTGCTCCGTTTCGTAAAATCTCTTGGTTCACGGGCAGTCACCGTGCTGGGTAATCACGATCTGCACCTGCTTGCACTATCCCAAGGCAACCGAAGCCACGACAAATTCGGCACCCTGAAAGAAATTCTGCAAGCGCCTGACCGTCATGAGCTTATTGACTGGCTACGTCACAGACCGATGATGGTACACCACAAAAAAAAGGGGTACAGCATGCTGCATGCCGGGCTGCCACCCCAATGGGACCTCAACACTGCCATGGCCTGTGCACGGGAGTTAGAGGAGACACTGCGTGGCCCAAAGTTCCAAAAGTTCTGCAAAGTGATGTATGGAGACAAACCTGACCTGTGGCGTGATGACCTGAGTGGCATGGATCGAATGCGCTTCATTACCAACTGCTTCACACGTCTCCGCTATTGCACCCGGAATGGACGGCTTTCGATGCAGGACAAGGGGTCACCTGATGCTCAAACCAACGGCTCTATACCCTGGTTTAAATCCCCCGGACGACTGACCAAAAAAGACCGTATCCTGTTTGGCCATTGGTCGACCTTGGGTTACCGGCAGACAGGCAATGTCTGTTGCCTTGACAGCGGCTGTTTCTGGGGAGGAAAACTGACAGCTCTACGTCTGCGCAAGAAAAAACTACCCAAGCCAATTCAGCTCTCATGCCCGGTTAAACCTAAAAAAAGCAGTTGACCGCTCCATTCTTTTGTTAAATTCCTGGTTTTAATAACAAAGAGTTCGATAGGCATTGTCACCCACTGGGTGAGTCACGCTACAGGGTGAATTGCACACTTGTGGTGGCGCATGGCGGTGTTGCAACTTCTTGGAATAGCTAGCTATTCCGCGTCGTTGCGCCTTGCCCTGCACCACCACAAACGCACACTTCACCCTGTCCAACCGCTCTTTTTAAGTTAAACGCTAATCGGGCGATGAACGTTTCAGTTCAAGAAATGTATAGGGGTAGGCATTCCTGTCGTCTGCCGGGTGATGCTCGCAACTGACCTCATACCAGACTTCCCAGTCGATTTCAGGAAAGTAAGTATCTCCTTCTATATCAGCCTCTACCAGGGTTAGATAGAGGCGGTCTGCTCGAGGCATCATCGCTTCATAGAAGCCGCCGCCACCCACGATCATCACTTCAGGCGCTTCACCGACGGCTTGCATTGCTTCATCCACAGAATATACAACCATGCAGCCTTGTGCCTGGTAGTCCTGATCACGGGTTACAACAATATGTTGACGTCCCGGCAGTATCCCCGGCAGCGATTCCCAGGTGCGGCGCCCCATGATAATGGGCTTTCCCAGTGTCAAAGTCTTGAAGTGCTTCAAGTCGGCTGGCAGATGCCAAGGTAAACGATTATCACGCCCGATAACACCATTCTTAGCCATTGCCGCAATCAGAGAGATGATTGGCGTAGCATCTACCATTACATTAGACTGCGACAGGTGCTTTGATATGAGGATGCGGTTCATAGTCGATAAGTTCAAAGTCCTCGAAGCGAAAATCGTAGATATCTTTGACCTGTGGATTGATACGCATAGCGGGTAAGATGCGGGTGTCGCGTGCAAGCTGCAGATCAACCTGCTCTAGATGATTGCTGTAGAGATGGGCATCACCGAAGGTATGAATAAACTCACCGGGTTCTAATCCTGTTACTTGAGCCATCATCATGGTTAGTAGCGCATAGGATGCTATGTTAAAAGGCACACCGAGGAAAATATCGGCACTGCGTTGATAGAGCTGGCATGAGAGCCTGCCTTCAGCAACATAGAACTGAAACAGACAGTGGCATGGCGGCAGTGCCATATGTTCAACCTGAGCAGGATTCCAGGCAGAGACGATCAGACGCCTGGAATCGGGATTCTGCCGGATCTGTTGCACCAGCTGGCTGATTTGGTCTATTTGCCCGCCGTCCGGGGCTGGCCAAGAGCGCCACTGATAACCGTAGACAGGTCCAAGGTCACCCTTTTCATCCGCCCAATCATCCCAAATACTGACCCCATTCTCCTTTAGATAGCGGATATTGGTATCCCCTTTCAGAAACCAGAGCAACTCATGAATGATAGAGCGCAGATGCAACCGTTTGGTTGTCAGCAAGGGAAAACCATCTCCGAGATCAAAACGCATTTGATAGCCAAAGACACTCCGGGTACCGGTCCTCGTTCTGTCCTCTTTGACGACACCATGATCGCGCACATGACGCATTAGATCGAGATACTGTCTCATGTTGTCACTTCCATTTTACCTTGTGAATAGTCAAAAAATGGCCATGGAAGAACAACAAAACACTTTTGTTTGTATACATTGAATACCTTAGAAAACAATGGTCAGTGACTGTTTTTGGGGATGTAAGCCAGGTAGAGGAGCAAGATACCAAACAGGATCATCGGCACACTCAGCAGCTGCCCCATGGTGACCCAGCCGAAGGCAATATATCCTATATGCTGATCTGGTAAACGCACAAACTCAACCGCAAAACGAAAAAGCCCATAACAGACCAAAAACAGACCCGAAACCGCCATTTTTGGTCTGGGTTTGGCCGAGTAGATCCATAAGATCAAAAACAACACAACCCCTTCGAGAAAAGCCTCATACAGCTGGTTTGGGTGTACCGGAAGCGAGTACTGCGCATTCATAGGCAGGCCAAGTCTTGCACACAACCCCTCTGCCACATGACAGGGGACACGCATTCCCCAAGGTAAGCCAGTGACCCTACCCCACAGCTCTGCATTGATGAAGTTACCAATACGGCCAGCGCCTAGACCAATGGTGACAAGCGGCGCGATAAAGTCGGTGGCGTCAAAGAATGTGCGTCCCTCCTTATGCGCAAAATACCACATTGCCAGCAGCACGCCTAACAGGCCGCCGTGAAAAGACATCCCCCCTTCCCATACCTTGAAAAAAGAGAGTGGATTGACAAGGAAAGTGTCTAAATCATAGAACAGAATATAACCGACACGCCCGCCCAGGACGACGCCGAGAACGATATAGAAGACGATATCGTCTACCTGATTGGCACGCCATACCATACCCGGCTTTCCAACCCGTATACGACCTAACCACCAGCCTCCAAAAAAGCCGATCAGGTAGGTCATCCCATACCAATAAATAGTCACAGGCCCCAGGGTCAATAAGGCAGGGTCTATGTTCGGGTAGGTCATCATGGCAAAGGATGGTATCACAGGAATGGCATTCGCCAATGTGACAGAAAAATGTAACTCAACAATTTCATGACACTTACAGCGTGATAGTATAGTGTGAACTAGGTCACATTTACCGTTGGATCTGGAATTTATTTCGCAAGCGTCGTGACGGGCTTCTACAGAGTGTCAAGTTTTTGATTACTGCGCCGCTACCACGTACAGACGATGCAAACCCACTACGCATCCAACGGGAAGGACCATGAGCTACGTACACGCACAAAAATTTGAAACATACATACCGCGGGAAATGGATACTTTAGGCTCTCGATTACGCAGGAAACGAAGGGAAAGAGGCTGGACCCAGGAAGAGCTGGCGCTTCGTGCTGGTACCAATCAGGCTGTTATTCAGAAGATTGAAAACGGCAAAAGCCTCCGACCCAGAAAGATCGATGAGATCGCCCAAGTACTGGATGTCAATCCTGCGTGGTTGATGTTCGGTGAAACCGCACCCACGGTGATGGACGACGAGGCAATCGAAGTTGCCAAAGCCTGGCACAATCTGCCTGAGCCGATTCGAAGCCGCATCAAAAGGAATATCTTCGAACAGGTTTTACTGAACTCAAATAAGAAATAGCTCTCTTCCAGCCGGGATGCCCCCGCGCATCCCGGTACCCCCTTAGACCATTACTCCGTCAACCTAATATCTCAGGCTGGGTTCAGTTATTGGGGGTGCCAATGCTGTGTCGCTTTATCATCGCTCTCTCTGGCATCGACCCAGCGCTCCCCATCAGGAGTTAATTCCTTTTTCCAAAACGGTGCCTTTGTCTTCAGGTAGTCGATAATAAACTCACAGGCCATAAAGGCCTCCTTTCGATGAAGACTGGCGACAGCCACCAGCACGATGGGGTCGGTTGGTCGCAAATCACCTACCCTGTGGACCACCCGACAGTGTTGTAGCTCCCAGCGAGAATTTGCCTCATCAACAATCTCCTGCAGAGCCCTCTCCGTCATTCCAGGGTAGTGCTCAAGAAATAACCGACTGACCTTGTCACCTTCATTGATATCACGCATGAGGCCGATAAAGGTGACTACGGCACCGATTGAGGGGTCGTTGTCACGTAACAGATCAACCTCGTGATTCGGATCGAACGGCTCGACTTGTACACGTATGCTATTCACCCGTCAGCCTCCGGTAACGGGAGGAAACAGTGCCACTTCGTCACCCTCTCCCAGCGGCGTTTTTCTGTCAGCCACCGCCTGATTAACCGCCATCATCACCCGCTGATCCTCTGCAAACAGACGTGCCCAGGTGTCTCCGCGATGCTGTAAACGATCAAGCAGGTCTCCAACACAACTCAGGGATTCAATCTCAAGCTGTTCTGACTCCACACCAAGCTCTTCACGAAAACGGGCAAAGAAAAGGACTTGAATCATGACATCAACTCATTGAATGGAATAAAGTCTACGTGATCACCCGGAGAGATAGCCGTAAGTGGTGGTAATACTGCAATCCCATTGGCCCAAACCACTGAGCTCAAGACACCCGATGAGCGATTGGGATAGAGATGAACCACCGCCTGCCCCTGGTCATCCAGCTCAAGATGCCCTCGTGCATACTCCTGACGTTTATCTGTGGCTGGTTTATCAAACCCGGCGATGACACTGATCGGTGTCGGCAGGATCCCCTGGGTTAGACCTTGCATACGCAGGATGAACGGCCTGGCAAAGATTGAAAAAGTGACGAACAGGGAGACAGGATTGCCCGGCGCACCCAGAAACGGTGTACCGTTGATGTGACCAAACGCCAACGGCTTGCCAGGGCGACAGGCAATCTTCCATAGATCCAGAGAGCCAAGCTGCTCAACAGCAGGTTTGACATGATCCTCCTCACCAACTGAGACCCCGCCTGACGCAAGCACCAGATCGGCCTCTTCGGCACTTTGGGACAAGGCCTCACAGGTTGCCTCCAGGGTATCTTCAACAATCCCGAGTTGCACCACCTCGCAACCCAATCGCTCTAGCAGGCCGGTCAGCGTGAACTGGTTGGAATTATAGATCTGTCCGGACCCTAATTCCTCACCGGGCATAACCAGCTCATCACCACTGGAGAAGACGGCAACCCGCAATCGACGAAAGACCGATAGCTCAGCCACACCAACCGATGCGGCCAGACCCAGGTGTTGAGGCTCTAACCGAAGTCCTGCCGCCAGTATCTCCTCTCCCTGCAGAATATCTTCGCCGGCCTTGCGGATGTTGGCGCCTGAGATTGGCTTTTCCATTACCACGACATCCTGGTCTTCAGCTTTGCAGACCTCCTGCATGACCACGGCATCGGCGCCGACCGGTACCGGGGCGCCAGTAAAGATCCGCGCTGCAGTCCCACGCAGGAGCTCTGTGCCTGCTGATCCGGCAGGAATACGCTGCCCCACTTGCAATCGGGTCGTCGAATTTTGCAGATCCTGGGTATTGACGGCGTAACCGTCCATGGCGCTATTGTCCCACGGGGGAACATCGACCTGGCTACTGACAGGATCAGCCAACACGCGTCCCAATGCTTCACTGAGAGGAACCGTCTCTCGCTGTACAATCGGTTTAACCTGATCAAGGAGAAAGGCCAGCGCCTCATCCACCGGTTTCAGCGTTTGTTGATGACTATCGCAATCACAATCAGCCATCTTAGACCTCCAGCAAGCGGGGAAACATCTGCGCGAAATTACAGGGTCGGGTACGCATATCGAGTTGTGACTTGAGTATCTTGTCCCAACCAGTGCGGCAGGCACCGGTAGAACCCGGCAGGCAGAATATCAAGGTACCATTGGCCAACCCGGAGATAGCCCGGGACTGGATCGAGGAGGTGCCGATCTCTTCCAGAGAAATCGTGCGATAGAGTTCACCGAATCCCTCAATTGATTTATCGAACAGTGGCAGCAGCGCTTCCGGGGTGCTGTCACGTCCTGTTATACCGGTCCCACCGGTGGAGACAATCACGTGTACTTCTGTATCTGCTATCCAGCGCGAAACGATAGCCCGCATCTGGTAGATATCATCCGGTACGATAGACTTCTCAACCACATGATGTCCCGCCTCGAGTGCCCGTTCCTTGAGGGTCAGACCCGACTTGTCGGTCTCTTCAGTGCGGCTGTCAGAAACAGTCAGCACAGCTAGATTGAGGGGAACAAATTCGCTCTCTTTAAAATGTCCGGACATGGTTCTCTCTCGGTGGATTCATACGTGAGTTATGCGTATGTGTTATGCGCATGCTACGTGTGCAGCTTTCTCAAATCGAAAATAGTTTGTGAGCAAAGCGAACACCACAATTCAAAACTCAAAATTTATAGTCAAATGCCTTTTCAAAGCGGTGGCTCAGCTCCTCTGCAGATACAAAGTGATTCTGTGTACCTGCCTGCTCAATCTTAATAGCGCCCATCAATGCCGCTATTCGGCCGGTGGTCTCCCAGTCCATATCGTTCATCAGGCCATATAACAGCCCGGCGCGATACGCATCGCCACACCCCGTAGGATCGACCACAGCTTTTGTCGGTGCAGTAGGAATAGTATAGGTTTTCTCACGGGTAATGATCTCAGACCCTTCGCCACCACGGGTAACGATGACACCCTCCACCATCTGCGCCAGTTTCTTCAAACTCTTACCGGTGCGCTCCTGCATCAACATCGCTTCATAGTCATTGAAAGCCAACCAACTTGCCTGCTCAGCAAATGTCAGCAGACTATCGCCCTCGAACATAGGCATGCCTTGACCGGGGTCAAATATAAACGGCACCCCGCTACTGGCAAACTGAGCCGCATGATCGATCATCCCCTGCCGTCCATCCGGTGAAACCATACCCAATGTGCAGCCATCAATCTTTGTGACATCGATCTGATGAGCCTGGTTCATTGCCCCTGGATGGAAAGCGGTAATCTGATTATCATCTTTGTCAGTTGTGATGTAGGCCTGGGCAGTGTAGCTACCCGGTATCTCCAGCAACTGATCGCGACTGACGCCACACTCATCCATCCATTTGGCATAGGGAGCAAAATCCTCGCCCACCGTACCCACCGGTTTTCCCTCACCGCCCAGCATATTCAGGTTATAGGCAATATTCCCAGCGCACCCCCCAAACTCTCGCCGCATATCGGGTACCAGGAAGGAGACATTTAGAATATGTACCTGCTCCGGCAGGATGTGATGCTTGAAATGGTCATGGAAGACCATGATGGTATCGAAGGCGAAAGAGCCACAGATTAAGGCCGACATAGTTACCTCTTGTCGATTTCAGTTATTCAAAATAGCTATTGATTAAGGCGTGTGTAAGTCCCAGCCAGGACCCATCCAGAAACGCAGACTTTTAGTCGGGCTCCCTGCCCTTAGCGGCCATCTATGGATGCACACTGAATGAACAAGGTAATTATTAATCCAACAACCCGTTGATCAAAGCAGATCCTATTTGCGTTTATTTGCGTTCATTGGCGGATAGTTTTCACTATGCACCAGGCTTCCAGGCCAGATCGAGCTCACGAGCTGCACGCACATCATCGAGGCGCCTCACCGGCATCGTATGCGGTGCCTGTTTGACCATTTCAGGTTGACTCTCTGCCTCCTGTTTAATGGTCTGCATGATCTCGACAAACCGATCGAGATCCTCTTTTGCCTCTGTCTCCGTCGGTTCCACCAACAGACACTCCGGCACTAACAAGGGAAAATAGGTGGTCGGCGCATGCACGCCGTAATCAAGTAGCCGTTTGGCGAAATCCATGGTATTGACGCCCAATTCCTTGGCCTGTTTCTTCAAGGTCAGAATAAATTCGTGGCTGGCACGGCGTTCAGGATAGGCCGCGTCGAAACCTGCTTCCATCAAACGCTTCAGCAGATAGTTTGCATTCAGTGTGGAATATTCTGATACACGATGCATACCTTCTCGACCCAATAAGCGGGCATAGATATAGGCACGTATCAGCACTCCGGCATTGCCGGCAAAGGCTGAGAGGCGCCCTATGGAGTCGGGTCGATCCTGCTCTGTCAACCAACGATAATCATTACCATCGAAATCGACCATGGGTATGGGCAGGTAAGGTTCTAGCCGCTTACTGACACCAACAGGACCTGCACCAGGACCACCACCACCATGCGGTGTGGAAAAGGTTTTATGCAGGTTCATATGAATGACGTCGAAGCCCATGTCACCTGGGCGAACTTTACCTAGAATCGCGTTTAAGTTGGCTCCATCATAATAAAGCAGGCCACCAGCAGCATGCACCAGCTCGGCAATCTCTTTGATACGTCGTTCAAAGACACCAACCGTCGACGGGTTGGTGAGCATAATACCGGCTGTTTGCGGCCCCAGAGCAGACTTCAAGGCCTCGATATCAATATCGCCATCGCTGCCGGTTGGAATTTCCCTTGCCTTATAGCCACACATCACCGCCGAAGCGGGATTGGTACCGTGTGCAGCATCAGGCACAAGAATCTCACTGCGTTCTTTGTCACCCCGGGCATCGTGGTAGGCACGAATCATCGCTACCCCTGCAAACTCACCCTGGGCACCGGCAGCCGGCGTCAGCGAGACTGCATGCATACCTGTGACGATCTTGAGAATATCCTGCAGCTCATAGAGACAGGCCATAAACCCTTGACTGTGAGTATCCGGCGCCAGGGGGTGGCGTGAGAGCATCCCTGGCAGGCTTGCCAAAGTATTGCAGGCCCGTGGATTATATTTCATGGTGCATGAACCCAGTGGATAGAACTGGGTATCAATGGAGAAGTTTTTCTGTGACAAGCGGGTAAAATGCCGCACTGCCTGCATCTCTGAAACCTCGGGAAGAGGCGGCTGTGATGCACGCAGCATAGCATCAGGAATACCAGCCATTTCAACCTTTTCCGACGGTGCCTGAGCCATTGCCCGGCGCCCAACTCGTGAGTGTTCGTAAATCATGTTATTCCTGTCACCAATCCGGTTTCAACTGGCAGGGTGTCTGTACTTGCGACTGGATGACTCGCTCCAGCTTACCCCGGTAGTTTTCAATATCATCTTCATTACGCAACTCAGTGGCGCAAACCAGAACCGCATCGCCCAGCTCCGGATAGTCGTCGCTTAAATCAAAACCACCCAAAACATTGTGGGCAGCCAAAGCACGCAGTGCCTTTGTTACTTCAATCGGCAGACGTAAAACCTGCTCATGGAACACAGCCCCTTTGAAAACGGTTTCTACGCCCGGCAACGAGGTCAGTGCTTGGGTCAGCTTACCTGTATTGGCATGGCTGGCAGCCGCAACACGCTGTAATCCTTCTCCACCCATCAGGGTCATATGAATGGTAGCGGCGGTGACCATCAAACCCTGGTTAGTACAGATATTGGATGTCGCCTTAGAGCGGCGAATATGTTGTTCTCTCGCCTGCAAAGTGAGGGCATAACCGATTTTACCATCCAGATCCACCGTCTTGCCGATTATACGACCGGGCATCTGGCGGACCAACTTGTCTGTACTGCACAGAAAACCAAAATAGGGACCACCAGAAGACACCGGTGCACCTAAAGGTTGTCCTTCACCACAGCAGATATCAGCCCCCAGGTCTCCCCATTCACCGGCAGGTCTTAGGATAGCCATTGCCATAGGATTCACCACAGCAATGGCCAACATACCATTGTCATGCGCCCAGTTTGTCAGTTCGTCAACGGCTTCCAGGATGCCGAAAAAGTTGGGTTGCGGAATGACCAATGCGGCAAAGTCCTCGCCGCTATAGCGCTCCAGCTCTGCATGATCGATAGAGCCGGTAACACGGTCATAACCGACTTCGACCAGCTCAATCTGCTGATTGCGTACTATTGTGTGTACCACACGACGATAGGTAGGGTGCAAATTTCGAGGCAGAAGAATGCGTTTTGACTTCGATTTACGATTCCCCCGAACCGCCATCAAAACCGCTTCGGCCAAAGCTGACGCACCATCGTAGAGGGAGGCATTGGAGACATCCATGCCGGTCAAGGCGGTCATCATTGACTGGTACTCATATAAGAGTTGCAGCGTACCCTGACTCGCTTCCGCCTGGTAAGGGGTATAGGCGGTGTAGAATTCACCACGGGTCGTCAACTCCCACACAGCAGCCGGAATATGATGATCATAAGCACCTGCACCGATGAAACAGAGTGGCTGACCATCTGCACGAGCACGCATCTGCATCAGTCGGGAGACCTCCATTTCAGGCATCCCGGGTGGAATTGCATCCAGTTCACCACAACGCAATTCACTGGGTATCTCATCAAAAAGTGCATCGATATGATCTACCCCGATGGTAGCAAGCATCTCTTTGATATCATTTTCTGTATGGGGGATAAATGGCATATCTGTCTCGTCATGGATGGCAGAAAAAAATGCGTACCTTACTCTTCCTCGGCGATCAAGGCATCATATCCGGCAGCATCGAGAAGACTATCCGACTCAACCGCATCTGCCACCTTGACCTTAAACATCCAGCCATTGCCGAATGCATCATCATTGATAGTTTCTGGCGCACCATCCAGTGCTTCATTGACAGCGATAACTTCACCTGTCACTGGACTGTAGACATCAGAGGCGGCCTTTACCGACTCCACAACAGCGCAGTCATTGCCGGCTTCGACCACGGTACCGACCTCAGGCAGGTCGACAAACACCAGGTCACCTAACAGCCCCTGGGCATGATCAGTAATCCCGATAGTGAAGTTGCCATCACCTTCATCTTTTAACCATTCGTGAGATTTTGCATAACGGCGGTCAGTCGGTGTATTACTCATTTTTCTATCCTTTAGGAAATTAGTTACAGGTTGAAACCTATCGATAAGCGTTTTTCACTTTATAGGGTGATAGTGGCTTTACCGTTGCGTGCAAAAGGGGGCTTGACCACTTGTGCCGCTACCCGTTTACCACGAATCTCAACCTCACAGGTCTCACCAATATCTGCTTCGACACGGGCCAAGGCGATGGATCGTTCCAAGGTGGGGGCAAATCCACCAGAGGTAATCTCACCGATCGCTTGTTGTCCCTCAAACAGTTTCAAATGGTTACGCAGCACACCACGTCCGGTCAAGACCAAACCCACGAAACGCTTTTTATGTGGATCTTTACGTTGTCGTTCCAAAACAGGGCGGCCGACAAAATTGCGTGCTTCAGGTTCCCAGGCGACAGTCCATCCAAGCCCCGCCTCCAATGGCGAGGTCTCTTCATCCATATCAGAACCATACAGGTTCATGCCCGCTTCAAGACGTAGCGTATCCCTGGCACCAAGCCCGCAGGGAGCTACGCCCACATCGTTCAATTGCTGCCAAAAGTGAGCAGCCTTTTCACCCGGCAACATGATCTCAAAACCATCTTCTCCGGTATAACCGGTACGGGCAACAAACCATTCACCATCAGCAACGGCATTAAAGGGCTTTAACTCAGCACCTGTCTGCTGCAAATTGGCGGATAATAGGGGTAATACTTTGGCTCGTGCGTTTGGGCCCTGCACTGCAATCATCGCCAAATCGCGACGGGGTGTGATAGTGACATCGTATTCAGTAGACATTCGATCCAGCCAGGCCAGATCCTTCTCTGTCGTGCCGGCATTGACCACCATACGATACCACTCATCGTTCAGATAGTAGACGATCAGGTCATCGACTACACCACCCTGTTCGTTGAGCATGCATGAATAGAGTGCTTTGCCACTCTCTTTTAATCGTGCAACATCATTGGCCAGCAGATACCTCAAGTAGGACTTAGCCCCACCGCCTTTTAGGTCGACCACTGTCATATGTGAAACATCGAACATACCCGCATCACGTCGGACCTGATGATGCTCGTCCAACTGTGAACCATAATGCAAAGGCATATCCCAACCACCAAAGGGTACCAGTCGAGCGCCCATAGCCTGATGCTTCTCATATAAAACTGTCTGCTTACTCATCATTTCTCCCGATTCATAACGCAAAAAGGGCGGCGCAGGTGATTGCTCACCTGCGCCGCCCCTCTGTCCAAAACCTGAGAGTTTGGCGCCTTCACTCTGGTATAGGTTAGTAAGCGAGCACTCCCTAACAATCCCAATAGTGAATCAAGCGCCTGCCCCGTCGGTGGGTGTTGTCACACCGCTCTCCAGAGTCGACCTAAGTCCTGTCAGACTTCCCCCCACGGTCCTTTTGCCTGAGCGATTCCGGGCGGAATTGCGCCTTCGGCGCCGGTTGTTACCGGACTCTCCCACAGGGGTGGATCGAGGAGACGACTATACCCTGCTGCCTAGTGCTTGCCAATCGTGAATAACCTCACAATCGTTGGTCATCGACGATCACAAGTTTATCCGCAGTCAATCCCCCTGCTTCACAGACACCATTCAGAGCCACAGACTGTCCTGCCTCAAGTACACCATCTGGCATAACATCTGCCGTATCATCGGTAATAGACACTGTTGTTATTGTGACATCATCCGTGAGACTCACCACCAGATCACCGACCACACCACAGGGGGTTGTGCCCGCCTCAGGTGAGAGGATAAATCCGCCTGTCTGAACACTGGCCACAGTCCCTTCTGCCACAGCCATACTGCTGCTGTCTGACAGATCCACAATGATAACCGCGGCCTTGAGCGAATCGGTTGCAGTCAACTCTACCCCATCGACCTGGAGCAGACGGGGCACAATGATCGAAGTGTAGTCGAGTAACGCTCCATTCTTGGCGAGAATCCGAGTACCGTTAAAGCCTGTCGGACTTTGCAGCTCAATACTCAACAGATCGGCGGGTTCTGCCTCCATTGTAAAACCTTGCATATCGGCATCGGAGGAGACCACTCCCTCATGCCGTGAAAATTCACCCATCTCCACAGCAAGCCCATCAATAGCCATGCGCGGACGATGATCCTGTACGATCGCTCCCTCATCATCAATCAATACCGCATCGGTTGGCAGGGATGCTTCCAATTCGTTGCAGAGTCCAGCATCAGGCTGATCAATCACTTCAACACCCGCCAACCAGACACGGCACTCTCCAGACGGGGGATAGGCATCAGAGGGAATATCGAGATCCTCATAGGGATAATCAAACGAACGGTGGAGTCCGACCACAGAGGCCACATTACCTAGATTGAGTTCGGTCAGTAACTCATTCAAAGGACGTGCATCACCTTGATAAACAGGGTCGACATTGTCAAAGAAGGCTGAGTCTGCACCGAGAAAAATCGTTATGCAGTCCCGATCATGAGACTGATCAGAGGGTAGGGCATCGCACAACAAGAGTGAGTTGGTGTCGCTGTGTATCCCCCTTATCACACCGTCCAAACGCACCAACCGGCCAGTGAACTCGGCATCCAGTACATCGACGAAGACAACCGGGCGAAAATTAAAGCTATCCCTATTGCCTCGTCGCACAATATGAATGGAATTGCCGGCATCAAGATCAAGCTGCAAGGTAATCGAATCACCTGCAGACAGGGTAAAACAGCCACGGGCCTGTAGGTCGAGCTTGCCATTACCCGGGAGTTTCGGATAGTGGCTTGTCCCATCTTCAGCGAGGACCAACTCCAGCCCATCAGGATTGGCAAGGGTCAAACGAATTTTACAATAAGTACCCTCAGGCACATCATCCTGGAAGGCGAAAGGCATTGACTCATGGCGCAGACTCAGTAGATCGACGGTCTCAGCTGGTCCGTTAAAGATCTCCACCCGCCCCGCATCTCCACCGATCAACTCTATGCGCTCAATGGTCGCGTTGATGGATGAGAATAGCGCCGGATCAGCCGGGGCATCGGTCAGCATGATGCCGACAGACCCGGTTCTGTTGGCGGTCGTCTGTGGTGGATTGTCACCACTGCTGCTACCACCACCTCCGCCACCACAGGCAGCGAGAAGAGCGAATGCGAAGATAACCGAAAGCCGATTGAGCGTTTGAATGGATAGTAGAGATTTCATTTGTGCCTCTGTCCCACTTGAAAGTACGGATCTATCAGGTATTACCTACATCAATCCCGAACAGAGGCCAATGAATGAATTGTGTAATCGGGACAGAATTCCCATTTTCTACCTAATATACTTAACCTATCGTGGTCAGCTTATCTTGCTAAGCGTGGTAACTCGCCACTCAACCCCATTGCCCGACGCACCAATTGCCGCTTAATAAAACCTGACCGATCTGCCACATTCAGGCCAATGTTTCGCATCAGTTTGAGCGGCACTACCTCATTACTGAAGATGCGCTTAAAGGCATCCATAGCCCCGAGCATGGCCATATTTGGTCCCTTGCGTGCCCGTTCATAGCGCCGCAAAGAGGCTGTTGACCCTATCTTCTTACCTGTTGCATGGGCATCGATCACCACCTCGGCCAGGGTCATCGCATCCATGAAACCCAGATTGACCCCCTGCCCCGCCAGTGGATGGATCGCATGGGCGGCATCTCCAACCAATGCCAGTCCAGGCCCTATATAGGTATCAGCATGTCCAAGTCGTAAAGGAAATACACCTCGTGGCCCGACATCAAGAATCTCTCCCAGTATTGCTTCAATAGCCCCGGTCAGCTGATGGCAGAACATTTCATCGTTCAGTGCCATCAACTCTTCTGCTTGGCTTGGCGATGTAGACCAGACAATGGAACAACGCCCGTCATCAATGGGTAATAACGCCAATGGACCACGCTTCATAAATCGCTGCCTTGCAGTGTGTTGATGATGCAGAGAAGGCCTGATCGTGGCGACGATGGCATGTTGATCGTAATCCCAACCTCGGGTGTCGATGTTTGCCATCTGACGCATTTGTGAATCCCGTCCATCAGCGGCAACGATAAGCTTTGCGGTCAGTCGATCTCCACCTTGTAAAACAACGGCAGGCTCATCCCCCAACTGCAAATCTGTGACCTTCGCGGGATAGTGTAAGCTAACATTGGACAGCGACTCCAACCGTTCCCATAACGCCAACTGGGTAACACGATTTTCAACAATATGCCCCAGATTGGCTTCACCGATCTCCGCCGCACTGAAATGGATGCGACCATCACCTCCTGCATCCCATACTTCCATATCGGTATAGGGGCTGATGCGCAACTCAGCCATACGTGACCAAGCCTGAAGGTTTTCAAGTATGCGTTGCGAAGCCCGTGTCAGAGCAGAGACCCGAAGATCAACTTCATCCAATGGCCACTTTCGTTGTGGTTCCCTTACCTCCAACAGGCAAACCTGCAATCCAGCATCGGCAACTGCACATGCCAGTGCACACCCCACCATGCCGCCGCCAACGATGAGTAGATCGTACTGATCAACAACTTCAGGATCGGTCAAGTGAGACCCCCCGTGCCAGCCGTGGTAAACGGCCATTGATACCCATGAATTGACGTGCCACCAAGTGTTTTAGGCTGGGCGCCACATCAAGACTGACCAAACCCAGGTTACGCACCAATCGCAATGGACCAAACGGATTGGCGAACAGACGTGCCAGGCCATCAGTAATCAATGCAACTGCGTTCTGATCTTTTTGGCGCCATTTTTCATAATTTTTCAACAGTGAAAGTTCACCTGGATCCTGCGCTGCCTGCGCAGCGTCACTCAATAAATCTGCAAGCACCGCGACATCCCTTAGTCCGAGATTGAATCCCTGACCTGTTACAGGATGAATAGCATGCGCTGCATTACCGATCAACGCTACACGGGGACGCACTTGTTCGGTGGCTTGACGCAAACACAATGGATAAGCGACTCTTTTGCCCAGCTCATGCAATCTTCCCAGACGATAACCGAATCGATCCTGCAACCTGGCAAGAAACTGCTCATCCTGAAGGGTCATCAATTCCCCCACTTGCGCATCCTTCGCAGTCCATACCATGGACAGACGATCCTCAGTCATGGGCAGGAGCGCAAGAGGACCGGTATCGGTAAAGCGCTCATACGCGACGCCTTGGTGAGGTCGTTCACAGCGCAGATTTGCAATGATCGCTGTTTGTCCGTAAGGCTTTTCCTTCAGAGGAATCGATAGAAACCCCCTAACTTGAGAATTACCACCGTCTGCAGCCACCAACAGACGACTTTTAACACGCCGTTGTGCATTATCCTGTTCAAGCCTGACTTCGATCTCTGTTGCAGTTACAGCAAAGCTTTTCAATCGTGCGGGGCAGATCAATTCAATATCCGCTTGAGCTTGCAGATCCTTTAACAAGGCCTGACCAAGTGCCCTCGCAGCCACCACATAACCCAATGCATCGACACCTTCCTGCTGATGACTCAATCGGGTAAAGCCGAAATGACCACGGTCGGAGATATGTACATCGAGAATAGGTTCCGCGGAGGGGAGTACTCTATCCCATACACCCATTGCCTGGAGGATGACACGACTACCCCAGGAGAGTGCGATGACTCTGTCATCAAAGCTTGGCTGAGTCACAGACCTCAGCGGCCAGGCTTCAATGACACCAATATTAAATCCCTGTCCACTGATCGAGCGGGCCAAACTGGCACCGACCATACCACCTCCGACAATCAAGATATCAAAATTATCTGACATTTCATGCCGCCATAATAGACTCTATCTCTGCTACAGATTTTGCGATGTCCTTGGTCAACACTTCGTATCCATCCTTGGTCACAACCACATCGTCTTCAACTCGAATACCAATGTTCCACCACTTCTTAGCTATACCTCTGGAACCTGCAGGAATATAGAGGCCTGGTTCGATAGTCAATGCCATACCAGGTTCAAATAAACGCCAGGTGCCATCCACTTTATAGTCACCCACATCATGTACATCCATTCCGATCCAATGTCCGGTCCGATGAGGAAAGAAGGTCTTGTATTTCTCTTCACGAATCAATTTTGCCAATGATCCTTTGAGGATACCCAACTTGATCAATCCCCTTGTGATGGTACGTACGGCGGCATCATGAGGATCATTCCAATGATTGCCGGGTTTGACCTTGGCAATAGCTGCTTCCTGTGCAACAAGCACCAGTTCGTACAACTGTCGCTGAGGTGTGCTGAATAATCCATTGACAGGGTAGGTGCGTGTGATGTCGGATGCATAAAAATCCCACTCACAACCTGCATCGATCAGCAGCATCTGTTGATCCTCTACCTTATCCTTATTATCAATATAGTGAAGCGTACAACCATTCGCTCCAGCACCCACAATTGGGGGATATGCCTGAGCCTTAGCACCTTGATGGGAACATTCACGTACAAATTCAGCTTCCAGCTGATACTCCCACATACCCGCTTTACAAGCTTGCATCACCTTTTTGTGTGCCTTGGCTGAAATGCGTGCAGCTTGTCTCATCACTTTCAATTCGGAGCGGCTTTTATATAACCGCATTTCATGTAGATAGTGATCCAGAGCAATAATTTCAACAGGTCCCTGCATACCATTACGGGATTCGCAACGAATGGCATTGAGCCACTCCGACAAACGTTTATCGAATTGTGGATTGCAGCCCATCACATAGAAGATCCGTTCGCACTGTTCAAGCATGCGGGGAAGGATGTCGTCCAAATCACCGATAGGAAAAGAGTCATCGGCATCATATTCAACACAAGCACCCTCCTGCCCCGCCCGTGAACCATCCCATTGTTCCTTTATCGGGTCACGCTCTCTATTGAATAGGATGTACTCTGCATGCTTACGCCCCGGTATCAGCACCAGTACCGCTTCAGGCTCTGGAAAGCCGGTTAAGTAGTAAAAGTCACTGTCTGGTCGATAGGGGTAGTGCACATCCCTATTGCGAATAAGCAGTGGTGCAGTCGGTAATATGGCAATACTGTCAGGACCCATCATTCGCATTAACTCACGCCTACGCCGTTTGAATTCACTCGCTAGCATGAACATTCTCCCGGATTTCAGCCAAATCCCCCCAAATGAGCAAGGTCACAACTTTAAGGAACTCCTGCAACTCCAAATAGGCTTGTTCGGTAGCCTCACCATCATCAAGGGACGCATAATCAAGCCGTGTAAAATGGGTGATATCCTGCAAGGCCTCCTTGGCATCGCCAACTAACTGTTGGTCTGAGACACCAGCCAATCCTAGTCCAAATAGATAGCCTTCACACCAATCCCGCAACCCCTTAGCCCTATCAGTGATAGGTTGAGAATCATCCGGCAGAAACGGCATAAATGAGAGGTCATCATGGCCTATCTGGTCCCGAGTAGCGAAATAGAGTTGGCCAATCAACTCCCTGGCTTCACGTGCCAACAGATCCTCCGTGGGCCAATCCTCAAAAAGCGCTTCCATCCAGTCTACATGGCTCTGGCTGGTACCGGCACAGACCAAGCCGCAAATCACGCCATGGATCTCACTGACACCAAGATCGAGGCCGATTGAGTTCATCGCGCCTTGAAGGCGCGAGTAATCTGGCATCGGACTATTCTCTATCATGCATTTTTTCCTCTATGATTAGGAACAAATCATAACATGCAGCTGTAGAGATTGACCCACCACATTCTGACCACTATATTGATGCCCATGACTGAGAAAGAGACACAAAACCCTGCAGAGATGGACCTGCGCGCACTTGAAATTCGTGTTGAAGAACTGATACGTGCCTGTTCCTACCTCAAAGATGAAAATAAATCCCTGCGCGTGAGACAGGACAATCTGGTTACCGAGCGAGCTGCCCTTATCGAGAAGACAGAGCTGGCTCGTACCCGTGTTGAAGCCATGATTACCCGACTCAAGTCGATGGAAGCACCCCAGTGAGTAGCAATCAACTGCCGGTGACTGTCAATATTCTCGACAAAGAGTACCATATCTCCTGCCTGGCAGAAGAACGAGAATCCCTTTTACAAGCAGCAGCCTACGTTGACGGCCAGATGCGTGAAATCCGCCAGGGCGGACGTGTCATTGGTACAGAACGGGTGGCTGTAATGGCTGCACTCAATATCGCCAACGATCTACTCCTCATTCAGCAAACCAAAGAAGACGGCTCACAAAACATCACACGCCGTATAAAAAGCCTGCAGGAAAAGATTGAGATTGCACTGAATACAACCAATCAACTGGAACTTTGATCAAAATAGGTTTAGCCTAGAGTTATGGCATCCCCTGCGGTGTTCGTAAGCAACCCGGGTATTTTCTTGAGCCTAATATCTACCCTGGGAACATAACGAAAGTGTCGGTGTGCATGTCCGTTTCCATGCGGAAAGCCTGAAGCACCTCTGTTGTTCCCACTTGAACCCATTGGTTCAAGAACAAAGGTACGCGACGGCACATGTGGGGGATGTCTCTTATCCAACCTCATCCTATGCAATGGAAACACAGCGACTACGCCGGCAGATCAAAGCGCAACGGCAACAACTAAGCCGACAAACTCTCAAGCTTCATAGCCAGAAAATTCTCCATCTAGCCTCTAACTACAAGCCATTCAGGCAGAGTCAACGTATTGCCTTCTACTACGCCATGCGCGGTGAGATGGATTCGACACCCTTATTACAACTTGCACTACAGGCCGGTAAATCAACCTATCTACCGATATTAAGCCATTATCCTGCAAACCGGTTATGGTTTGCCCCTTACTCACATAGCAAAAAATTCACAATCAACTGCTTTGGCATTCCGGAACCCCGCTTCAAACATCGACAACTGATCAAACCATGGGCTTTGGATATGGTGTTTGTTCCACTGATTGCATTCGACAGAAAGGGTCATCGGGTCGGTATGGGAGGTGGTTATTATGACCGTACCTTTGCTTATCGTAAGCTGCGTTCTCAACTACAAGGCCCCAAACTGATTGGTTTAGCACATGAATTCCAACTGGTATCCAAGCTATCTACTAATCCTTGGGATATTCCACTTGATGCTGTAATAACTGAGGAATCTATTCACAAGATTACATCTTCTTAACAGCTTGAAAGTGATTATAGCGATGACATTGTTTACCAAAACAACACCATTAATACCACTTAGCTGACATCAATCTACAACAACGATTTGAATTAATTGAAAAAAGATTGACATCTATTCTGGATTTTTTTAAAAGCTGAATTATACTCAGTTCATCTATCAAGCAGTGTTCTCGGGAGGGAAGTTACATGGCGAAGAAAAAGGCCGCCAAAAAGAAGGCAGCAGTTAGACGTTCAACCACAACCAAGAAAGTAACCGCAAGAAGGAAGGTTGCTAAGAAAAAGGCAACGGCTAAGAAGAGAGTCGTGGCAAAGAAAAGAGTCTCAAAAAAGAAGGTAGCAACGAAGAAAAGAGTTGCTAAGAAGAAGGCCTCTGCAAAGAAGAGGGTAGTAAAAAAAAGAGCTACCAAGAAGAAGGTTGCTAAGAAGAAAGTTGCTAAGAAGAAGGTCGCTAAGAAGAAGGCCTCTGCAAAGAAGAGGGTAGTAAAGAAAAAAGCAGCCAAGAAGAAGGTTGCTAAAAAGCGGGTAGCTACGAAGAAGAAGGCTACCAAGAAAAAGGCCGCTTCGAAGAAGAAGACCGCCGTGAGAAAAACACCGGCACGTCCAAGGAAAGTGACACCTCGCAAGAAAAGGCCTGCTAAGTAGTACTGTTGATCGCAGGCACAAACAACAAACCCCGCGATGCGGGGTTTGTTGTTTTCAGGGAGGCTAAACTGATAGCTAGCCCACCGATTTAATCCTTAAATACACCTAATATTTCAACAAGTTAGACAATCCCTGCAAATAAGCGGTAGGCTGGATTTTCTGTTTCATCCCAAAAGGGGTAATCCAGTTTCTTCAATCGTTTATGAAGGGTACTTCTATCAGCGTTTGATACCTGAATACCCATTAATACGCGTCCGTAAGCAGCACCATGATTCCTATAGTGGAACAGGCTGATGTTCCACTCTTTGCCCAGATGACCCAGAAAATAGAGCAGTGCACCGGGTCTTTCAGGAAACTCAAAACGTATCAGATTCTCACGTTCAAGACCTTGTGCATGACCGCCAACCATATATCGGATATGTAATTTTGCTGTTTCATTATCCGTCATATCCACAATGGAGTAGCCTTTATCAACAAAGCGTTGAAACAGTACCTTCTTCTCCTCATCTCCATTACTCAATTCGATACCGACAAATATCTGTGCCTGCCTGGCATCACTATAGCGATAGTTGAATTCTGTGATGCTGCGCTTACCTATCAGTTTGCAGAATTTTAAGAAGCTTCCAGGTCGTTCTGGGATCTGAACAGCAAACAAAGCTTCTCTACGTTCACCAAACTCTGCGCGTTCAGCCACATGCCGTAAACGATCGAAATTGATATTGGCTCCACTGTTGATTGCAATCAATTGCTTACCGGTTACACCTTCCCGTTTGATGTATCGCTTCATGCCTGCCACAGATAGTGCACCTGCAGGTTCTGCGGTTGTCCTGGTATCGTCATAGATATCTTTAATTGCGGCACAGATTTCATCGGTAGTTACCAGTACCACTTCATCCACTACCTTTCTCGCCAGACGGAAAGTCTCTTTACCCACCTGTTTTACCGCTACCCCATCAGCAAAAATACCCACCTGCTTGAGTTTCACCCTACGATTTGCATTTAATGCAGCATGAAGCGATGGTGCATCTTCCGGCTCAACGCCAATAATCTTCACCTGTGGGTAAACATACTTTATGTATGCACCAATACCGGCAATTAACCCTCCTCCTCCAACAGGTACAAATATCGCCTCCGGAGGAGATGGGTGTTGGCGCAACAACTCCATCCCTATGGTTCCCTGTCCTGCAATGACCTCAGCATCATCGAAAGGATGAATAAATGTCAGATTCCGCTCTTGTGCAATGAGTTGAGAGCGGGTGTATGCCTCATCATAGGAATCACCGGCCAGGATAATTTTTGCACCAAGATTCTTTACCGACTGCACCTTAATAGGAGGTGTTGTTTTGGGCATCACTATCAGGGCTTGAATCTTTAACTTTTGTGCCGCTAGCGCGACCCCTTGGGCATGATTACCCGCTGATGCAGCTATAACACCCTGTTTTTTGACATCATCAGACAGGTTAACCATCTTGTTATAGGCACCACGTAATTTGAAGGAGAAAACAGGCTGTAGATCTTCTCGCTTAAGGAAAATCTGGTTATCCAGACGCGCAGAGAGAAGATTGACTTTATCAAGGGGCGTCTCCTTTGCCACATCATAGACACGTGCTCGCAGGATTTTTTCGATATAACGTTGAGGCATGAACTCGTCCAATAACTATTACCAACGGGATAGTTGGTTGCTCAACATTACCCATTGAAGAGGTCCTCGGCAAGGATGACGTTACCAGGTAGAGAAAGCACATATCAGCAGCGCCACTTATTTGGTATTGTTGACTAACCAGCCTGACACCTTAGTAAACCTGACTTTCTTCACTTGGATGGGTATTATTACCCACACTTGAAGAAAAGCTATGGTAACTATTTACCAGCCTCACCTGACAGGGCTTCCAAAGAGGTAATGTCTTACCCTCCCCTTTGGTCTGCACCAGGAAACCGCATTGTTCAGATACTGATCTGAAACATGATAAAAGCTTATTTGATGGGCATCGATTCGTACCTGCTGTTTAATACAGCTGTAGTAGGAGAAATATAATGAATGCAGACAAACTCAAAAAACAGGCCGCTGAGGCTGCTCTTAGCTATGTCAAAGGTGGTGTTATAGGCGTCGGCACAGGCTCCACGGTAAACCACTTCATCGACTACCTTGCCACCATAAAAAGTAAGATCGACGGTACTGTCTCTAGCTCAGAGGCGTCAACGGAGCGATTGAAAAGTCATGGCATACCTGTTTTGGAGCTTAATTCGGCTGGTGAACTCGAAATCTATATTGATGGCGCTGACGAATCTGATCACTACCTAAACTTGATCAAAGGTGGTGGCGGCGCCTTGACCCGGGAGAAAATCATCGCTGGAGCAAGTAAAAAGTTTGTCTGTATTGCCGACGAGAGTAAATTGGTGGATATACTTGGCAACTTTCCGCTACCTGTTGAAGTGATACCCATGGCACGCAGTCATGTAGCTAGACAGCTGGTCAAATTAGGCGGTACGCCAGTATGGCGGGATAACTTCGTCACTGACAACGGCAACGTTATCTTGGATGTCCACAACCTGGAGATCATGAAGCCAAGGGAGATGGAACAAAACATTAACGCCATTGCAGGGGTTGTCACAACAGGCATTTTTGCCCTGCGTGGTGCTGATGTATTGATACTTGGCACAGAAAAGGGGCCCAAAACGGTGTTGCCTAAATAGTAACTTCAGGCTTTATAGACTGTATTGGCGGAAATCGCTCATCCAAGCCAACAGATGGACCATCCGCCGTTACGATTCTGGCGTGATGCCGACGTAGTTCGCGAGGTGATTTGGCACCACATGAGTGTGCTATCACGCCAACCTCGTGCACCAGATGACCAACATAGTTGGCAACCCGCTCTGCTTTCACTTCAGGTACCAATCCTTTTTGCAGATTAGGATCATGGGTTGTGATGCCGGTCGGACAGCTGTTTTTGTTACATTGCAATGCCTGTATACAACCTAAGGCAAACATAAAGCCCCGTGCTAAGGTGACAAAGTCTGCTCCCACACAGAGTGCCCAGGCAATATCCGCAGGCGTTATCAGCTTACCGGAGGCGATAACCTTGACTCTTTCACGCAAACCATGGGCATTCAACTTATCCACCAGTACATAGAGACTCTCTCTCAATGACAGGCCAACTGCATCGATCAGTGGCATAGGTGCGGCACCGGTACCTCCATCGCTACCATCCAAGGTGATAAAATCCGGCGCATAATCCAATCCCCGCTTGTTGATGTCCGCAAACAAACCATCCAACCATTGAGGTCCACCGATCACGGTTTTGAAGCCTACCGGTTTACCCGTAACATCGCGCACCCGCTTAATCATATCCATTAGGTCATTGTTACAGCGAACATCCGTATGACGATTAGGACTGATAGCGTCTTCACCTACAGCTATACCTCTAATTGCAGCGATCTCCCGAGTCACCTTTTTACCAGGCAGGATACCCCCTTTACCAGGCTTGGCACCCTGGCTTAGTTTGATTTCAAACATCTTCACCTGAGAGAGAGATGAAACCTCTTGCAGCTTCTCATCACTGAGATTTCCGGCCATGTCACGCACGCCGTTCTTTGCCGTTCCAATCTGAAAAACGATCGCAGCGCCCCCTTCAAGATGATAGGGTGAAACACCACCCTCACCAGTATTAATCCAACAACCTGCCTTTTGCGCACCCATTGAGAGTGCCAATACAGCCGGTTTAGATAACGCCCCATAGCTCATACCCGAGATATTGAACAACGAATCAGTGGTATAGGGGTTACGACAGCTTTCACCTATGGTGATATACCCAGGAGGAACGGCATCCTCACCAAGGGTAGGAAAGGGACAATTGACAAACAGAATCGAGCCCGGTCGACGGATATCCCGAGTAGAACCAAAAGCGACTGTATTGGGTAGGTCTTTACCGGCCCGGTAGACCCAGGCCCGCTGTGCACGATTGAACGGCAACTCCTCCCGATCCATGGCGAAAAAATACTGGCGGAAGAACTCCCCTAAGTGTTCGAAGAAATAACGAAAATGGCCTATCACAGGATAGTTTCTGCGAATTGCCGTCTTGGTCTGAGTTACGTCATAGATATAGGTGACGATCACCGCTATAAGCAACCCGCCAAGCAATACAATCAGGATAAAGGAGAAGACCTCTAAGGTGCCGATAAGAAAGGTTTGCATCGTGAAGCCTGAATCACTCATTTCAATCCCGCCTAAAATTAGGTTCGCTGCAGCCCGTCGCACGACAGCAAATAAAATGGGAAATGGATGAAACTACAAGCTACGGGCTGCTCGCCAGGTGATGTTCAAACCTAAGGGCAATTCATCATAGCGGTGCGACTTCCTTTCCAAGCCTACGATGAACCACGTACGTTCAAACCCGAAGTTCCATCCCTATTATCGGCCTGCACTTCAGGAACTTAATCACTACAGTAGATGATTATTTTTTGCCAGGGACCTAGAATAGCCGCCCATTGCATTGAACAATAGGGTGTAGGCGATGACCATCAGACCGATCTTGCTCCGTTTCATTTCCATCGTTGTTTTGCTCTTTTCTGCCTCGGTTAGCTGGGCGGAAGAGGCTGTGCGGGATGTGTCGGAGAATACCGATGCTATTAAAGAGATCATTCCGGAAGGCCTGAAATCACCTCGTGCCACCATGGAGACCTTTCTCCATGCCATGAATGATATTAAGCGTGGTTCCGCAGAAAGGATCGAGGCGGCAGTATCAACCCTCGACATCTCAGAGATCAACTCACTGGTCAGGGCGGAGAGAGGCGAAGACCTGGCCTGGATGCTGCTAGAGGTGCTTGATCATACAAAGATCATCGATGTAAAAAAGATACCGACTCGAAGTGAAGGCTCATCCTATCTTTTTCATAATTATGAGAACGGTGATGTAACCATCTCCCGTACCGAATCCGGACGCTGGCTTTTTGACCGGGATACGATAGCCAAGTTACCCGCCATCCTGGATGAAGTCTCAACCGCAGAGCGGGTAAGTGGCAAAGACAATGAGGCCTCCTATGTTCCCTGGCACATTCGCTTTCGGCAAAAGATACCCGCATCGCTGAAAGAGTCCACTTTTCAGTTACAGAATTGGCAGTGGATTGGCTTGCTGTTAATGATTCTGATGGGTTTGATCATCGATAAACTGGTCTCTTTTTTCCTCAGAAGTGGTGTACGGCGTTGGCGCGGCAGTACCGATCATGGTGAGTTCAAGGAGATATCGGAAGATATATTGCGCCCATTGGGTTTGATGGCGATGGCCATCATCTGGTGGGTCAGCATCAACCTGATGGGACTTTCAGAAAGTGTCATGCTGGTCCTGCTGATTGCCGTCAAGTTCCTGGCAAGTATCTCAGGTGTGTGGGCCGCATACCGTATGGTTGATCTGATTTCTGCCTATCTTCACAAAAAAGCGCAACTAACCAGTAATAAGCTTGATGATGCCCTGGTTCCCCTCATCCCCCGGACCTTGAAGGTATTTGTAACGGTTATCGGTTTCGTCTTTATTGCCGACAACCTGAATATCGACATTTCAAGTCTGCTCGCAGGTCTTGGCCTGGGTGGCCTGGCCTTTGCCTTGGCCGCAAAGGATATGGTGCAGAACCTGTTTGGCTCCGTAACCGTGCTTATGGACCGCACTTTTTCAGTAGGAGACTGGATTATTGTCGATGGTGCAGAAGGCAGTGTCGAGAGAATAGGCTTCCGCAGTACGCGTGTTCGCACATTCTACAATTCAGTCGTCACTGTTCCGAATTCCAAGTTTATTACAGCTACTGTGGATAATATGGGTGAGCGTCGGTATAGACGCCTGTCATGCAAATTGTCACTCACTTACGACACACCCCCTGATCGTATAGATGCCTTTTGTGAGGGTGTCAGAGAGTTGGTACGTCAGCACCCCTATATGAGAAAAGATTACTATCACGTCTATCTCAACGAGTTCGCCGCTTCATCACTCGATGTGCTGTTATATGTCTTCTGGGAGACACCGGAGTGGAATACCGAACTGCGCGAACGCCATCGCTTTATGCTTGATATATTACGTTTGGCACAAAAACTGGGGGTTGAGTTTGCCTTTCCGACCCAGACCCTTTACATGAAACAAGAGACAGCGGAATCAGAAGCTGCTGCCGAGATGGATCAGAAACAGGCCTTCGAGCTTGGGCAATCATATGCCAAGACAATCTTTGCCGAAACAACAGGCACTGGAGTGAAACCTCCTCCTGTGGTTTTTCCCACTGTAAAATAATAATTTTGAATGTTGAATTATGGATTTTCGAATAATGGGATAGTTGGATGCGGACAGACAAGAATTTCTCTTGCCTCCTGATATAGTGAAAGCGAAATCTGCTGTTCAAAATAGTACTAAGATAGTACAGGCAGCCCTGAATGAAACATTAGTGATGAGGGAAGGCCTAAACCCAACAACACCACCCCTATTATCATTGGGTAATTTGCCGTTGATTGTATTAGCCGCAAGTAAAGCTGATGAAGAAGTTGTTATAAATAACACTGAAATCGAAAAGCTAGAAAGTAACCTTCAAAAAAAATTGGCTATATCCGGATTTCGCAACGACATAATATTCAATTATGTGCAGCATAGTATAGCCTTGTAGGCATTTACAGTGTACGAAATTTAGC